>CAYUIT010000153.1:0-1510 GCA_964444835.1 uncultured Steroidobacteraceae bacterium | reverse complement strand
GAAAGTCCATGCCCCGATGATGCCGCCGCAACCCGCCACCCGCAATCGCAGTCGGCTTGGCCCGGCCGAGAGGCTCCGACCGCCCAGATTGGGTGGGGAACGGGGCCATATACGTGCTACGGAGTGGCGGACCAGATCACCATCTGGGCGGACTCTACTCCCTCACCGTACTATTCGCGGGGAGCACGTCAGGGGGACTAGACAGAGGTCATGCCACTAGCTCGCTTCGTAGCATTCCATCGCGAGGAGGAAGTTGATGTGGCAAGCAGGGGCCACTCACTTCTGTTTGCTGTGGTCATCGCGCACGCTCCTGACGGCGTGATGTTGGTATTCAACCGCTACCGACAGCTTTGGGAGCTGCCCGGCGGTCTTATCGATACAGGTGAGAACGCGCGCAGCGCGGCGGCACGTGAGCTTTACGAGGAAGCCGGCGCCGAAACAGACGAACTGGAGTGGCTTGGGATTACCGAGGTAGACGATGGGTCGCGGCACTTCGGCGCTGTGTTTCGGGGTGTAGTTAGGAAGATAGCGCCGATCGCAGTTGATGGGGAAATAGGTGCAGTATCGTATTGGCGCGCTGGAGGTGGCCTGCAGCCGCTTGGACATACTGATGCAGCATTGTTAGCGCGTTTCGGCTAGCGATCCACGCCGGTGTTCTCCAGTCGGTGGGAGACGGTTCCGACTGCCGTCAAGTGTCGAAGACGGCCTTGAGCGGATCTCAAGCTTGGTGTGCTTGGCAGCCCGCCCACACCGCATCGCTGCCTTTCGAGCCGCAGCGACGAACCGCGATGAGAAAGCGGCGAGAAGGTCAACTCGGTGCGTTCTGGCTCTCGGGGCGAACCGGGCGCTCGAACTGGTACATCATGTGGTTCGATCCCAACGCACGACAGACTCGACGACAGGCAACGGGCGCTGATGATTTTGCAGAGGCGGAACGGCAACTCGCCGAGCGCTTCACGCTCGCGGAGACGCTGGAGGAAGATCACCCCGCGGATGTGACGCTCACGACCGTCCTCGATCGGTACTGGCACGAGCACGCGTCGAAGCTTCCGTCGAAAGGCAGCCGCCAGACGTCTTGCACTGCGGTGAAGTTGCTGCGGCAACTCGTTGGCTCCGCCACGGTTGCGGATTTCGGGCGCAAGGAGCAGGAGCGTATCGTTCGGGTGCTGCGCGAGCGAGGTCTGTCGGATGGCTACATCCGACGGATCTTAGACACGGCTCGAGCTGCGCTGCGGCGGGCATATGCAAACGAAGAGATCGCGGGCGTTCCGGCGTGCCCGATGTGTCGGCGCACACGATCCGGCACAACGATGGCGACGGAGTTCGCCAAGCGTGGTGTGCCGTGGAACGAGATCGTGCTCGGGCATGCGATCCCGAGCGCGACGTCGAAGATCGACGATCAGCCCCTGCCAGACGCCGATTTGCGTGCCACTTGGCCCATCCGGAGAAGGCCGAATGGTGGCTAACTCATTGATTGGATTGGTCGGGATGAGAGGATTTGAACCTCCGA
>CAYUIT010000152.1:0-1524 GCA_964444835.1 uncultured Steroidobacteraceae bacterium | reverse complement strand
GCATCTGCCACCGATGGTGTTCGAGCGCTGCGTCGCGCGTTACGGCGGCAACCGCAAGGTCCAGAGCTTCAGCTGCATGGACCAGTTCCTGTGCATGACCTTCGCACAGCTGACCTATCGGGAGAGCCTGCGCGACATTGAGGCGTGCCTGCGATCGCAGTCCGAGAAGCTCTATCACATGGGCATCCGCGGCCGCGTCTCGCGCAACACACTCGCGAACGCCAACGCGATGCGCGACTGGCGCATCTACGCCGACTTTGCGCAGCGCCTGATCGGCATCGCCCGCGAGCTCTACGCCAACGAGCCGTTGGGCGTGCAACTCGCCAACACCGCCTACGCGCTCGACTCGACAGTCATAGATCTGTCGTTGTCGCTGTTCCCGTGGGCACCGTTCCGCGCCACCAAGGCCGCGGTGAAGCTGCACACACTGCTCGACCTGCGCGGCAATATCCCTTCATTTATCCACATCAGCGACGGCAAGCTTCACGACGTCAAGATCCTCGATCAGTTGATCCCCGAAGCGGGAGCCTTCTACGTCATGGATCGCGGCTACACCGACTACGCACGCCTGTACCGTTTGCATCAGGCCGGCAGCTTCTTCGTGACTCGCGCCCGCAAGAACATCGACGCGCGGCGTCGCTACTCGCATCCCGTCGATCGCACCACCGGCGTGTTCTGCGATCAGACCTGGGTACTGCAAGGCCATAAGGCCGCGCTCGACTATCCTGAGAGCCTCCGTGCGATCCGCTACCAGGATCCCGAAAGCGGCCAGCGTCTGCGCTTCCTAACGAACCACACCGCGCTACCCGCGCTGCAGATCTGCGCGCTCTACAAGGCGCGTTGGCAGGTCGAGCTCTTCTTCCGATGGATCAAGCAACACCTGCGCATCAAGGCGTTCTTCGGAACCTCCGAGAACGCCGTAAAGACGCAGATCTGGATCGCCGTGAGCGTCTACGTCCTCGTCGCGATCGTGCGCAAGCGGCTCAACCTCTCGCGAAGCCTCTACGAAATCCTACAGATCCTCAGCCTGAACCTATTCGAGAAAACCCCGCTGGACGCAGCACTTGCGCTCACTCCGGCTTCCGAAAATCCACCCTCAGGCACCAACCAATTGATTCTTTTCAGGTAACGTTGGGACAGGCCTGAGATCAGATCTATTTTCCAGCGCCGATGAACCAGATCCCGAAGGCGGTGGTCTCGCGTCGCGGCGCCGGGCGGCGGATGGGGACGGATCTATTTTCCGCCCGGGGAAAGATCCAATTTCGCGGAGGCATCTATCCTTCCGCTCTCCGGCGATCGAGAATGGGAAAATAAATCTGTCCCCATTCATGAGTGGAGTTTGACGATGCGCTCGACGCTCACTGCGCTCCTGGCCGGCCTGTCGATCGCCAGCGTCGGCGCCCTCGCCCAGACCCCGCCCCCCGAGAACAGCGGCCCCAACGCCAACATCGTCCGCATCGTCACCGGCAAGATGATCTTCCGCACGATCAGCGACGGCCGCGAGCGCGGCGGCGAGGACTTCCG
>CAYUIT010000151.1:0-1660 GCA_964444835.1 uncultured Steroidobacteraceae bacterium | reverse complement strand
CGCGATCGCGGCTATCACTTCCTCGTGCTCAGCGACCACAACCGCATGCAGGAAGGCGAGCTGTGGTATCCCGTCGATACCGACGCGAAGCGGACTGCCCTCGCCAAGTACGTCGCGGACTTCGGCAAGGAATGGGTCGAATCGCGCGAGCGTGGCGGCGTGACCGAGGTCAAGCTGAAGACCCTCGATGAGTTCCGGACGCTGTTCGAGGAGAGGAACCGTTTCGTCTTCATCCGCGGCATGGAGATCACGGACCGCCACCACCAGCATCCGGTGCACCTGAACGGTGTGAACCTGGAACGCTCGATCGTCCCGCAGGGCGGCGACAGCGTCGTCCAGATGCTGCAGAAGAACATCGATGCGGTCGTCGAGCAGGGAAAACGCGCCGGCCGCCCGATGTTCGCGCACGTCAACCATCCGAATTTCTTCTATGCCATCACCGCGGAGGACCTGATCGCGCTGGAACACGCGCCGGGTGACGGCTTCGTCGAGGTCTACAACGGCCATTCGGGCGTTCGCAACGATGGCGATGCCTTCCATCCATCCACCGAGAGAATGTGGGACATCGTGCTGGCGCGGCGCCTTGGCGAGCGCGGGGCGAGCGTCATGTATGGCGTGGCGACGGACGACGCGCACGAGTACACGCAGTGGGGTCTCAGGCGGGTGAACCCGGGTCGCGGCTGGGTCATGGTGCGTGCGCCGAGACTGACGCCGGACACGATCACGGCTGCGATGAAGCGGGGCGATTTCTACAACAGCACCGGCGTCACGCTGGCCCGCCTCGACGTGAGTCCGAAGTCACTCGAAGTCGAAGTGCTCGCAGAGCCTGGCGTGGAGTACGTGATCGAATTCATCGGCACGCGCCGCGGGGCCGACCTGCGTGGCGCGTCGCCGGCCGCCGCGCCAGCGGATGCTCCGGGTCGCCAGTCGCAGCGCTATGGCGAGGAGATCGGCGTGGTGCTCGCGAGCGTCAAGGGCACCCGTGCGCGCTATGGCGTGAAGGGTGACGAGATCTATGTCCGCGCGCGCGTGACGTCGTCGCGGCTGCACCCGAATCCGTTCGCGGCCGGCGATCGGGAGATGGCGTGGACGCAGCCGGTCGTCGTGCCGGCGCCGTAACGGAATCTTCAAGAGACCGTCAAGAAAGGATCAGCCCGCTGCCACATCCGGCGTCTGTAATGACGCTCGCGACAACCGATGTGTTGTCGAGAGTCCAACAACAAACAGTCAGGGTGAGCAGCAATGAGATTCATCACGAATGCGGGGGCGCGTGCCCTCGTGTGCGGAGCGCTCGTCGCGTTCTGTGTCGCGGCATTGCCGGTGCATGCGCAGGACAACGAATCGGCCGCCGAAGCGAGCCGTGAAGTCGCGGCGGACACGCTCGAGGAGGTCAAGATCGAAGGCCGGCGCGTCACCGAGCAGATGTCGCAGACGGCCTACGAGGCCGCGAAGTTCGGCATCCAGGTGCAGCTGATCACGGATGACGAGATCGATACCGGCGGCTTCACGAACTTCGGCGAACTCGCGTCCGGGTTGATCCGCGGCGCGAACATCGGCTACTCGCCAGATGAAGGCGAGTTCACGATCCGCATCGACGGTGGCTCGGATCGCGACACGCTGCTGCTGCTCGACGGCATTCCGACGTTCGATCGCGGCACGC
>CAYUIT010000150.1:0-1685 GCA_964444835.1 uncultured Steroidobacteraceae bacterium | reverse complement strand
GATCCATTGCCTCCCGTCGCGCCGTCCGCAGCTTTGCGGTGGCGTGGAAAGCCCGGATTCGTGAGCCATGCGGTGTTGCGCAACGGTGAAGGCGAGTACGCGGACGTGCTGCTTGCTGATACCGCAGCGAGAGCGGAAGCTGGGTCGAAGATCACGACTCCAGAACCTGCGCTCCCGCGTGCCACGACTACCTGTCCCCCATCGAGCCGTCGAGCATTCGATTGGAGTTCTGCAACAGGGTGACCCCAACCAACGCGTGAACGAGCTGATAGCCGCGGCCCCCGGTACCAAGGTGCCGTGAGAGGACTCGAATGCTAAACCTAAGCTATTGATTCTAAAGAAATAGATCTTTCGGTCTGGCTGAGTTACCCGTCCTGTGACCCACGGAAATAGCTCTCTCGGCTGATTTCAATCTAGACATCCTATGCGATGTCACATAGAATTCTTCTGTGCGCGTAGTTCTGGATACCTCCGTGCTGGTAGCGGGACTGCGAAGCCAGCTCGGTGCCAGTAATCAGGTGCTGATCGCCGTCGCGGAGCGACGCATCAAGCCGCTCGTGACCACCGCGGTGTTCCTGGAATACGAGGCGGTGCTGTTGCGTGCTGAGCAGCGTCTGGCCACAGGGCTCAACGAGGCTGATGTCGCGGGATTTCTTGGCGCCATGGCTGCCGCTGCCGAGGCAGTGGAGATCAGCTTTCGGTGGCGTCCGCAGCTGCGGGACCCTGCGGACGAGCTGATGCTGGAGGCTGCCGTAAACGGCCAAGCCGAGGCCATCGTGACGCACAACGTGACGGATTTTGATCCTGCGTCGGCGAGATTCGGTGTACGGATATTGACGCCCGCGCAAATTCCGAAGGAGTTGGCGAAGCCATGAGCAAGAGCACGTATCCGCTGAAGCTGCCGAACTCAATCAAGGTGGCAGCGGCCGAGCTGGCGCGCGAAGAGGGCGTTTCGCTCAATCAGTTCATCGCTGCGGCGGTGGCCGAGAAAGTCGGCGTGCTGCGCACGACGGCAGAGTTCCTGCGGGAGCGCTCCGTCAATGCCAAACCGGAGGATCTGATGCGCTACTTGCGCGCGGCGCCAAAGGTGCCGGCGGTCGCGGGTGACGAGTTAGGTTGACCGGCGGTAGTGCTGGAGGCGGTGGAGGGTTCGATTTCTCCCTCCGCGCCACTCCATGGAGAGCCTAATGCGAGTCCATCTCGAGCTCGACCGGGACGAGAAGGACCTGTTTGCCGAAGCGGCAGCCCTGATGGGCACCACGATGTCGGGGTTCGTCCGCACGGCTGCGAAAGAGAAGGCGCGGGCGCTGATCGAGCAGCAGCGCCTCGATACCGGGATCCACGACTGCGCCGGAATCGATTGCGGCGTTCCCGCGGTCAACGACTATCCGCGCAAGTTCGCGAGCCAGCACCGGCGACGTGGCGTGTCCCAGACCTTCGTGCTTGTCGATGACAGCGCACCGCGAAGTTGTACCTGGCGCTTTGACTTTGGTGCCCGCGCGCCGAGGTGTGGTGCCAACGCCCTTGGCCTTGCAGCCCTACGGAAAGTTGCTATGTCAATGCGCCGAACCGTTCCTTGAGGTCGGACATCGCGCTCAAGTATGGTCCGGGGCCATAGCTGACCCGTGCCACGCCGGTTTCCGCGATACGACTGATCGATGTGAGGTCACCCATCATCATGACAT
>CAYUIT010000149.1:0-1731 GCA_964444835.1 uncultured Steroidobacteraceae bacterium | reverse complement strand
GGCATCGAGGTTGGCGCGTAAGGCCCTCGCGACGACGGCCGCGCTCGGCGCCCGCCATTCGCTGGCCAGCGCGAACGCGGCCCGGGCACCGGGGGTCGCGTGTCGCGCTTCGGTTCGTAGTGGCTGGAGTCGGTGCGGCGCCTTGTGCGTACGAGGTGCTTAGGGATTGATGACGACTCAATCTCCATGCATACATCGCGAACGATCCGCCGATCGAAGCAGATCCTCAAGGCGAGGCAGCCATTACGCCGTTTAGGCATGTGGGCTTACCGCGCCTAGCTCAGGTTTGGCGTGCTGCGATAGCCGCAGCTGAAGTTGCGAGCTCCGGCGCAGCTACGGCGGGCATCAGCGCTGGCGTTACCTGCGCAGCCGGCTGAACTCCGCGGCAAGCTAGCGCTTCGGCGAAAGGAGCTATGTTGAGGGAGTCCCGCTCGAACCGATTGAAGGTACTCTCGATCAGCGCCAGCACTGCGCGTGCAGCAGCCGCTATCCGGACGACTGGGGCTTTGGTGCTGCCGATGCGGGGGCTGCCACCGAGTCAGCAGCTTCCGCCGAGCCGACGGGGGGATCGAGGTAGTTGTTTCTACGCTGTTCGGTGTCGGTGGAAACGTAAGTTAGCTAGCGCCCGATGCATTGCCGGATAGCCTTGGTTCGGTGCCATCGGCGGTGGCAGAGCGAGCGGCGGTTTCTGCGGAGCTGTGGGCGGACGCGGGTATTGCAACAACCGAGCAAGCCGTGAACGATAAGGTTAAGCCAGACAAGCGTTGGAGATAGTCTGTTCTTGTTTGCTTTGCTCACACTGGTTGTTGCGCTGGGAGCTTCGTCGTGGCGTTCCGCGCGGGCTCGGATCTAGATTTTCGCGGATGGCGTAAGTGGGCAGACTAAGTCACGCGGGCTGGCCGGTGCTTTGGGTATTTCTGACCTTTGTCTTCTGTGCGTTGATGCCCCCCAGCAAGACAGACGTCCTATTGCGACTCAAGCTCGTTGAAAGCGTTTCCGTAGTCGACGTTCGATACGGGCAACGTCAGGGCGCGACACGAATCTACTTGTTGCTTTCCGACAGTCGTGAAGCACTGCTGCACGAGCAGGAATGGCCGAAAGCAGAGTTTGATGCAATCAAGAAGATACTTGAGGAACGGAAAGCGTACCGAATCGTGGGATTCGATCCAGGCAAGAGCCATCAATTCGTCAAGAGGTTGTTCCTGCAAAGACGCGAGTTTGTAGTTGTAGGCCTGTCGGCTGCGGATGCTCAAGTTTTGCGCGTCTCACACGGACTCAATACCTTGGAGGCCGAGCGGTCGTTCTACCAAAAGTGGGTTGCGGGCTGTGCTCTGCTAGCGCTTGTCTTGACGCCTTGGACTGAATTACTCACGGCCTGTCGCAGGTTCGCGCGGCGATCGAGGTAGCAACGAGTGATGACCTCAATCCCTGTGCCGACGCTGTAGTCGACGCGGTCTCTAGGCTTCGGCGACTGGTCTGGGCGAGCACTTGTCGAGGGTTGTAGCTAGCTACCCGAACAGTTGGCAGGCCAATCCGTGGCTCTCTGGACCCGCGGAGCGGGTGCCGGGTAGGCTTGACCGACTGACGGCTATCCGACGTCGCCGATTCGAGCGAAGAAATACATGAATCAGTCAGGGACGACATCCTCTCTACCGCCGCGCGGCCGGCTGGCGCGTGCCCTCGATGCGATCGAGCGCGTCGGCAACAAGCTGCCGGATCCGGCGCTGCTGT
>CAYUIT010000148.1:0-1758 GCA_964444835.1 uncultured Steroidobacteraceae bacterium | reverse complement strand
GTTAGGGCTTTGCGGGCCCCGTAACTGCGCCGCCCAGATGTGCGCCCAAGAACGCTTCAAGCTTCGAGAACAGTTTGTGGCGCCAGGGGCCGCGAGATAGCGGATGATCGCCGTCCTTGATGATGACGAGTTCGTGCGGCTTGTTAGCTCGTTTCAAGGCGCGCGCCATGTTGCTGCTCTGGTCTACCACAACTTGGATGTCGGCGGTGCCATGCACGAGCAGAATGGGCACACGGATGCTCGCAATCCCCTTGATCGGTGAACCAAACTTGAGCTCATCGTCTTCGCTGCCCAACCAGTACTGGGCTGCGGCCCGTCCGCCATAGAAGCGACTGTCCTGAACTTGCAGCGCGCGCATGTCGGAGATCCCCGCGATGCTGACAGCGCAGCGGTAAAGATCGGGCTCTTTTACGGCCCCCACGAGTGCCGCGTAGCCGCCGTAGCTCCACCCGACGATGCACATACGCTTCGGATCGGCGATACCCTCCCTCACCGCCCAGCGCACAGCCGCCGAAATGTCCTCGTGCATGACCGTACCCCAGCGACGCAAGCCCGCCTCATACCAATCGCTGCCGTAGCCGCTCGAGCCACGGAAATTCACTTGCAACACTGCATATCCGCGGCTCGCCATGAATTGGACGACCTCATCGTAGCCCCAACTATCGCGAATGTGCGGGCCTCCGTGCGGATAGACGACGAGCGGGAGGTTCTTGCGGGCTGCGCCGGGCGGCACCGACAAATACCCTGGGAGTACCAAGCCTTCCTCTGTGCGGATACTGATCGGCTCATGCACGGCTAGCTCTTGCTTGAGCTTAGTGTTGCTCCGACTGACCAACAAAAGCTGGCGCTGTGGAATGTCGAGAAAGTAGTAATCGTGCGGCTTGGTATCGAACGTCGCGCGAATCAACAGTCGCTTCTCATCGCGGGAGGAACCGATGACCTTGATCTCGGAGCGTGGTAGTGCCTCGTCGATACTGCGCTGAATCGACGCCGCACGCGCTTCGATGAAGTGCTTCTGCACTCGATCCGTCTCGTACCAAAAGCCCACGATTCGATCGTCCGTAGGCCAGCGTATTGTGCCTCCGACGTCGACGTCGGGCCGCGAGAACACGAGCTGCCTATCGGACTTGTCGTCCACGTTCATTTCGAAGATGGCGGTGCGCCCGTTGTGGATGCTTTCGATGAGCAGACTGTCGTCCAACAAACCAAAGCCGAGCGGACTAAAGTCTTCGCCGTCGAATAGATTGAAGCGCGACAAAACCTGCCAAGGATCGTCCTCGTTTTTGCGTGTCACGTAAACGCGCCGCGTTTCGCGGTACCCGTGGCCAAACCGCACGACACCTTTACGGTCTGCCTGCCAAGACATCACCGGCTCGCGATCGCGGAGCACACGCGACATCCGCCCTGTCACGACGTCGAGCCGAAATACAGACGGGAACATGGTCTCGTCATCATCCAGCGCGATCAAAACTTCAGTCGGGTCGTCCGGCAACCAATGCAGGATCCGATCCTGGAACTGCGAACCTCCAGCCCGACCGTTTTGGATGAGTACTTTGCTTTTCTTGCCGTCTGTATCGACGCTAACAAGACGACTCACCCAGTACGGACGTCCTCCTTCGTACGCTGCACTCCCGAACGAACACAACAGCCGACTATCCGACTTGAATCTGCACCAGTTCAACAAGAAGGTGTCGACTTCGGCAGCCAGCACGCCATGGACGTCCTGCGTATCGAGATTGAGAACCGCGAAGATTCGCT
>CAYUIT010000147.1:0-1767 GCA_964444835.1 uncultured Steroidobacteraceae bacterium | reverse complement strand
TTCTACTTTGTAGACGAGTACAACTCGCTCACGACCACGCGCGAGTTCGGCGCCGCCAGCGAACGGCGCGCCGAACAGGGCTTCGATCTGGTTGAGGTCACCGACGGCTACGTAGTCGCATCAACGAGTGGCGCGAGCACGGGAACTGCAGCGAGTGCGGCTATCTTGAAGCTGCGTCGCGACGGCTCGGTAGCTTGGCAAACACGACTCGACGACTTCGACCTAACAAATCCGTTCGGCGCATCTCAAGAAGTGCTGGCAGATGCTGGCGACGGTCGAGTCGTGATCGCGGGAACACGCCGCGGTGCGAGCGGTGCAGTCGGCGCCGCACGTGTCGTGCTGCTAGACGGGACTGGGAGCGTGCTGTGGACTTCCGAAGCGGTGAGCCCAATGCCGCGGAACGACGCAACTGCGTCGTTCGTAAATTACGTCGCCGGCGTGCAGCGGCTCAGTAACGGTGGCTTCATCGTCGCGGGCGGTACGCATCCCACAGACAATCCTGCCGTCCGCCCGGTGCCCGATGAGCCTTGGATCGCGCGTCTCAGCGGTGCAGGTACGTTTGAGTGGCATCGAATGCTGAATCAGGAAGTTGCCGGTCAGCCCATGACGAGCCTGCGCATAACGAGCCTGCGCGCATTGCCCGACGATTCTTTGGTCGTCGCCGGCCTCGCCACGCGCGCTGCCGTCGCTGCGCCTTGGGCGGCCCGGCTTGGTAGCGATGGTTCGATCGGGTGGTCGCAAGTGTACGAGGCCGTCGCCAGCGACTCGAAGCAGGTTGCGCGAATCGTGCCTGCCGCAACTGGCGGCTACCTACTCATTGCTCCGACGATCGAGGTTCGCGCCGTCGCAAACGATGCCGCCATCAGCGCGAGCGGTCGCTACAACTTGCACGCGCTCCGGCTCGACGCGAATGGCTTACCGCGCTGGAGCCGCGTCTATGGGGGCTTGATGGACGAGTTCCCATACGGGCTCGACGCCACGCCCGACGGTGGCTTCATCATCGCTGGGCGCTCGGATTCGTTAGGCGAGCGCGCCGAGGCGTGGCTACTCCGGCTCGGCCCTGACATGCAAGTGGCGCCCGGCTGCAATGCACAGCGTAGCGACACGCTCCCAATCAACTACTCGGCCGGGGGCTTCCAGTCACTCAGCTCGGATCAATTCTTCTTTTTACGAGCCTCGGGGCGCGATCCGCTCGAGCGAAGTTCATCAACGTTGCCACTGCAGACTATCGGCGAGACAGCCCTTGCGCGCCAATGTGCAGGCGTTGCGACGCCAGAGGGCGCCGTCCCGACGACGCCGCGCTATCGCCTAACAGTCGATCAAGGCAACGTTATTACGCCCGGCGTCGTGACCAGCGCGCCGAGTGGCATTTCTTGCGGTACCGGCGCGCAAGCCTGCACGGCTAACTACTTTGCGAACACTACGGTGACACTCCGCATCGATCCCGGCGCGAGCACATACTTCCTTGGCTGGCAAGGTTGCGACCAGACCGACGGCGGCATCTGTATCGTGACGATGACCGCCGATCGCACCGTCACCGCCAACTTCCGTGCACCGGATGCACCCGGCTTCCGTGTCAATGTAGTCGGCAACGGCACGATCACAGGTAGCGGCATCGATTGCCGTGCCAGCGGCGGTAGCTGCAACGTCATTGTCGCTGCAGGCACGATCCTCAATCTCACCGCCCGCCCTGATGCGACCGAGGACTTTTTGGGCTGGGAAGAAGGCTGCGCCGCCTTCGACCGCACGTCGCCTTTGGCCCTGACG
>CAYUIT010000146.1:0-1791 GCA_964444835.1 uncultured Steroidobacteraceae bacterium | reverse complement strand
CGCGCCACGTGGAAACGCTAGCCGAGCTGGGCTGGCAGCACGCGCAGCGCGCGGGGTAATCGCGCACGGCGCGCCGGCTGCGACGGAGAGTCGCCGCAATATTTTTCTCGCAGGTGAGAGAAAGCGCAGCGCCGCGACAGGCGAAATTCGTGCGGTCGAGCGGCTATGTGCCGCAAGTACCTGAATCGACAGAATTGATCGCGACGCACCACGCTCTCCAACGCGAGCTCTTGCTGTGCAGCGCCACGCCACATGAGCCAGCGTCCGTGTTGCGGCCTTCCATTACAAACCAGTACATTCCCTGAGGTGATCTCCGCAGTTTCTTCGCGCCGCATAGGGATATCGCACCGCGCATGACACCGCAGCAACTGGTTTGGCTCGTCAGCTCTTTATGCGCCGTGCATCGGCGGCCCTGCGATACACAGTTGTTAGCCTCGCAATTCCCACCGCCGCTCGGGGACGACGCGCTGCTGCGTGCATGCGATGCAGTCGGCCTGCAAGCGACGCGCCGTAAGGTCAAAGCCGCTGCACTCGCAAAGCTCGGGTTTCCATTTGTGCTCGAACGCACGACGAGCGGCGAGGCGTCCCCGTTCGTGTTGCTGCTCAATGCCAACGAGCGCGAAGCGCTGATCGCGGAGCCGGGCGATGCGACGCCCAAGCTCGTGCCGTTGGCAGAAATCGCGCCGCAACTCACGGGCTCGGGGTGGGAAGTGCGCATCGCGCACACTCAACCCATCGATCCCGATCAGCCGGCCGCTGCAGGCTCGCGTTTCGGGTTTGCCTGGTTCGTACCAGAACTTCTGCGCCATAAGCGCATTTGGCGCGACGTGCTGATTGCCTCGCTTGTTATTCAACTTCTGGCACTCGGCACGCCACTCTTTACGCAAGCGATCATCGATAAAGTCGTTGTACATCGCACCGAGAGCACACTCATTGCGCTCGGTGTTGGGATGGCGCTCTTCCTCGTGTTCACGTCGGTGTTGTCGTGGATCCGGCAATACCTCGTGTTGCACACGGGGAACCGCGTCGATGCGGTGCTGGGCTCCGCCGTGCTCGAGCATATCTTGAAGCTCCCACCGCTGTATTTTCAGCATCGGCCGACGGGTGTCATTGCCGCACGGTTGCAAGGTGTTGAGACGATCCGTGAGTTCTTGGCCTCGGCCGCCGTGATGCTCATCCTGGATTTGCCATTTTTGCTCATCTTCGTCGCCATCATGTTCTTCTACAGTGTGAAGCTGACGTTGATCGTGTTAGCCATCTTGGCGGTGATCGTGGCATTGAGTCTCCTCGTGGCACCCATGTTCCAGAAGCGGCTCAATGAGCAGTTCCTCTTGGGCGCGCGCAATCAAGCGTTCGTCACTGAGTATGTCGCGGGCATGGAGACGGTGAAGAGCCTGCAACTCGAGCCGCAACTGCGCGAACGCTATCGCGAGTACTTGGCGAGCTTTCTCGATGCGACGTTTCGGACCAAACAACTCGCCAACACTTACTCGACCTACGCTCAGGCGCTTGAACAGTTCTTGACGTTACTCATTCTCACGATCGGTGCCTGGATCGTGATGACGACGGCAAGTTTTACTATTGGGATGCTGGTGGCGTTTCAGATGTTCGCGAGCCGCGTCTCGCAGCCAATGCTGAGGCTCGTGGGGCTCTGGCAGCAGTTCCAGCAGGCAAAGCTGTCGGTTGAGCGCCTGGGCGATGTAATGAACGCGCCGATTGAGCCGTATTCCGTGACGCCCACGCGTCTCACGAGCGGCAAGGGCGCGATTGAGATCGAGGACCTGTCGTTTC
>CAYUIT010000145.1:0-1833 GCA_964444835.1 uncultured Steroidobacteraceae bacterium | reverse complement strand
CTTCCGCGACCTCTTGGCGATCGAGCAACCCCAACAGGTTTGCAAGGCGCGCGACACCCACCAAGAGTTCATAGCGGATGCTCGAGCGCAGGACCGCGCCCTCCACGACGATCGGCGGGCAAAGCCATGTCTTGTGGATACGCCAACTCTCCAGGACTGCCTCGCGCTCGTCCGAGAGGCCCGCAACGAACACCTCATTGCGCATCGCATCAAGTCCGTGCTGATCATGGCGCGGTACGGCCACTTGGCGCATGAGGACGCCCGAGAATAGTTCTTCCTGCCACTCGACCGCCGACCAGTCGACGGCGCGCACGATGTCGCCCATATGTCCATCGTCTGAGTGCCCCCAAAAGAGCTGCTCGAAGACCTCTCGCGGGCAATGGTTCATGCCGCAAGCGACGGCATGGCGTTCGGGATCCGGATCGTAGTGGCTTCGAATCTCTTGCCAGTTCATTGCGACGCCTCGTGGGCACCATTGTACTCCGCTCGTGGTCCTACCTACCCGGTTTGCTTGGTTTGATCGCCGTCGATGCTCGGCACTGATTGCCAGTGGTTGCGAAATTCCACACTGACGACCTTCGGCGAGCGGCGCGCGCTGAAGCGCTCTGGCTGCAAAAACATCACCGAGCAGTTGCTACACGCATAAAACTCTGTGACGTAGCGGCCACCGCGCGGGCGATTAACAACGACGGGTTTGTAGTGTGTGCCGGTACACACTGGACATTGAAAACTCATCGGCAAAGCATTGCAGTTCGTGCGCCCGCACGTCCATCCAGTGCATTCTGCGTGTCAGCGCTGTATGGACGCCGTGGTCACCCTGCAGAGACCTGCGACCTTGCGTGCAGTCGGCTCTACGACGCGATATCGTTGGCTTCCGATGGTGTCATTGTTGTGGGAGCGCTGAACCCTCATGCAGATCAACTTCCGCTCCCTTCTCGCCCTCGCTGCCACGTCGATTTTAGTGGCATGCGCCAAGCCGGATCCGACGCCAGTGGCCGCTGCGCCGCAACGCGAGCTCGTTCGAGGGCTTGCCGGTGAGCCTGACAGTTTTGACCCGCGGCTTGCTCGCACCATCGAAACTCACACCGTGTTGCGCGATCTGTGTGAAGGCCTCACGAGCGTGGACCGCAATGGCAACGCGACCGCTGGCAGTGCCGAGTCGTGGAGTTACGATCGCGCAGCGTTGCGCTACGTGTTCAAGCTGCGGCCCAGTCTTCGTTGGTCCAACGGTCAGCCGTTAACGGCTCAGGACTTTGTTCGCGGTCTGCAGCAACTCGTGGATCCGAAGGTCGCGTCTTCTTACGCGCAGATGCTAAGTGCCATTCGCGGGGCGAAGGAGATTACCGCGGGCGCGGCCGCGATCGACACGCTTGGCGTGACAGCGCCGGATGATGCAACGGTTGTCATCGAGCTTGCGTCGCCGATGCCACACCTGCCAGCGGTACTCTCGCACCCGAGCACCTGCCCCGCGGCAGCGACGCGTGGCGACTCGCCGCAAAGAGGCCCGTGGAATGCGGCGTATACGCTGACCGATTGGATCCCGCGTCAGGACGTCAAGCTCACCAAGAATCCTAACTACTGGGACGCGGCCAACGTCGCCATTGAACGCGTGCGATACTCGCCTAACTCCGATACTCGCGTTGAGTTGCGCAGGTACCGCGCCGGCGAGATACATCTGACCTACAACATCCCGCCCGATGCCGTGGCGGAAGTGCGCAAGGACTTCGGCTCTCAGGTACACATCGGCCCTGCGCTCGCCACTCATTACATTGGGTTTCGGCTCGATCGCGGGCGGTTCGCGCAGAATCTTGCGCTGCGTGAAGCGCTGTCGGC
>CAYUIT010000144.1:0-1859 GCA_964444835.1 uncultured Steroidobacteraceae bacterium | reverse complement strand
AGCGGCTGCAGTTCGTACCGATAGCGCAACTGGAAGCCGATTTCGCCTTGGCGGAACCCGGGCGCACTCCCGCCGCTCAGCGACAAGTCGCCGCGTGGTCCGGCTAGCAACTCACGACCCTCATCAGCCGCGACGCCAGCCCACTGCAAGCGCGCGCGTAGCTCTTGTTTGCGCCCGGGATACCAATTGATCGTGCCTTGCAGCGTGATGAACTCCGCGCGAAAGGTTGCGAGCTGTTGCGTCGATGCGCGCCAAATGAACCAATCGTTCGAGTTCCAGTAGTTGAGCGACACTTCGGTGCTCAAGTTGCGCGTGTGAACGCGACGCAGCTGCAGAAATGTCTCGCGCGTGACGCCGTCGCGCACGCCGTCTTGGAAAGCGTATACGCCGATCGTGTAGCGCAATCCGCCGTGCGGTTGCCGCGTGAGTTCTGTGCCGCACTCAAACCGCTGCGGCAGCTTCACGAGACCCGCGCCCCGCGTCACCAGATCGTCGATGCCGGGTGTCTGTATGCCGCAGAATGCCTCGAGCGTCGTGGGGTATCGGAAGCGCACCAAGTGATTGAGC
This sequence comes from uncultured Steroidobacteraceae bacterium, assembly GCA_964444835.1. Classification (GTDB taxonomy): domain Bacteria; phylum Pseudomonadota; class Gammaproteobacteria; order Steroidobacterales; family Steroidobacteraceae; genus CADEED01. The sequence continues at coordinate 1,292 of CAYUIT010000144.1, read as the reverse complement.
TCGAGGCTGCCGGGCAACCAGGCACCGGTATCGGCGCGTCGCCCTTCGAGCTCGACGGTCCATTGCGTAAGTGCGCGTGCAGAATTCGCGGGGAACTCACGCCGGTACCACGTCGTCTCCGAGCGGATACGTTGCATGTTGGCGCGCTCGAGAAAGCCCAGATCGTTGATATCGAGATTTTTATCGAACCAACTGATCGACGACTCGTTACTAACACGTGCACCACGATCGTAATTGAGTATGGCGAAAGCTCCGGCGCCGTCGCGTGCATCCACCGCGTCGATGAGGCTGCCGAGCGCGGTGCCCCGCAAGCGCAAACCTTCACTAACAAACCAATCGACATCGAACGCATGTACCTGCGCGCGGCGATCGATCGCGGGACGATCGACCAGTGTGCCGAGATAGCCGTAGCTCACGTGCTCGGCGCGCTGGCGCACGCGGCCCACGAAGTAGCTCCGACCGTCGGCGTCGTTGTTGTCGTCCTCGATTGCGGTGAATGCGCCGAGCTCGGTGTTGCCCAGGGTCGTCGTGTATTTGGCGGCGGCGAGAATGTCCGCACTGCCAGCCGTGCCGACATCCGGCGCGGCGCCAATTCGGCGCGTATTGACGAGCCGCCCATCGGTGGTGGTGCGCAAATCGAACAGTTGCTGATTCTCGGTGAAGAACGGCCGCTTCTCAGCAACGAAAACTTCGATCGCAGAGAAATTCACGACGAGATCGTCCGCTTCGACTTGGCCGAAATCCGGGTTCAACGTGGCAGACAACTGACCACCGCCATCGCCCTTCCACAACACATCGAGCCCGGCACGGCCGCGCGTGGAATCGGCGAAGCGATCCGCTGTGACCGAGGCGTACGGAAACCAATCGAGCGCGCCCGAGGAATAGCGCGGCATCTCGATCTTGTGGAACTCGGATACGAATGAGGCGCGCGACGCTGGCACGGCGGGATACGCAAAGCCCTGGCCGAGGCGCTTCAGATAGCGCGCCACCCACACGCCCACCGTGCGCTTTTCTTGCTGTGTCCGCGCGCCTGGCACCACGGACCAAGGAATCAGCACTTCGAGATACCACGCGTTGTCGTCTTCCGTGATGGCGTGGAACCACGTGCCATCCCACTCACGACTGAACTCGTTCTGATTCAGGAAAACGCCGTCGCGCACCGAGCCCGACAGCGACACGGTGAACTCATACGCTGCCCGCCCCGTACCGTCGAAATCGACCGCAATTCGTATGGGGTCGGCATCCATGATCGGCGCATCGCGCGGCGAGCGGCCGTAGGTGCGCGTCTCGCG
>CAYUIT010000143.1:0-1936 GCA_964444835.1 uncultured Steroidobacteraceae bacterium | reverse complement strand
TGTGGACAGCAGTCGGGGTACTGGCGGAGTATCAGGATGCTGATATATTATCAGGACCCTGATAACACCCACAACCCCCTGTTCAGTACAACGCTGCAGTACCCGATTCGCATGCACTCGTCATTGCTCAATTCCGCGTGGTCCCGGTCGTTTCTCGCCATCGTCGTCGTAGGGGCGCTTGTCGCCTGCGGTCGCAAGGAGTCGCCGCAAGCGGAGCCGCCGGCGGCGCTCACGGTCACGACGGCGAAGCCGGCGCAGCGGACGATCACGCGCTCGATCGCAGCGTCGGGGTCGATTGCGCCGTGGCAAGAGATGAGTTTGGGTGTCGAGATCGCGAGCACGCGCGTGGCGCGGATCCTCGTCGATGTGGGTTCGCAAGTGAAGCGCGGTCAAACTCTCATTGAACTCGATGCGCGCACCTTGCAGGTCGAGCTCACGCAAGCTCGCGCGCGGCTCGCCGAGGCGGATGCCGCGCTCGTGCTGGCGCAAGCCAATGCGGCGCGTGGCCGCAAGCTCAAGGAGCAGCAGCTGATCTCTGCAGGCAATGCGGACGAGCTGATTGCGGGCGAGGCCCGGGCAGAAGCGCAGCGCCAGTCGGCCATCGCGCAGCTCGAAGCTGCGCGCTTGCGCTTGAGTTTCGCGACGTTGAAAGCGCCGGATAGCGGTGTCATCTCGGCGCGCGCGGTCGAACCCGGGCAGATCGTCTCCCCCGGCAACGAGTTGTTGCGCATGATTCGCCAAGGGCGACTCGAGTGGCGCGGCGAGCTATCGGGGGCCGATCTCGCGCGTGTGAAGATCGGTGCCGAAGTCCAGTTGTTAGCACCAAACGGCGATACCGTGATCGCGAAAGTGCGCAGCGTGTCACCGTCACTCGATCCGCGTACGCGCGTGGGCTTGGTGTATGCCGATATCGCTGAGCCCGGCGCACTGCGCGCGGGCATGTTTGCAGAAGGGCACTTGGTGCTCGGCGAGGCGTCGGTCATGACAGTGCCGCGCATGGCGGTCGTGGTACGCGATGGCATTTCGTACGTATTCCTATTAGGTGAAGGCAATCGTGTCAGCGAGCGCCGCATCCAAACTGGCGTCGCGACGGCCGACGACGTCGAGGTTCGCTCCGGCCTCGAGCCGAATGAGTCGGTCGTCGTGAACGGCGCAGGCTTTCTGACCGAAGGCGATCGCGTGACGGTCGCAAAGGACTCGGCATGATCAACCTGTCTTCGTGGGCGATCGATCGCCCGCTGCCGGCTTCGCTGATTTTCGTCGCGCTTTGTATCGCGGGCTTGTTCGGCTTTCACGCCTTGCCCGTATCGAAATTCCCCGACATCGCGTTTCCGACCATCAACGTCACGGTCAATTATCCGGGCGCCACACCGACTCAGCTCGAAACGGAGGTGACGCGCCGCGTCGAGGATTCGATCGCGAGCTTGTCCGACATTCGGCGCATGACCTCGACGGTCAACGAGGGCGTCTCCATTACGCGGATCGAGTTCGAGTTCGGGCGCAACTTATCGGACGCGCTCGACGAAGTGCGCGATGCAGTCGCGCGCGTACGGCAAGACATGCCGAGCGACATCGAAGAGCCCGTCGTTGCCCGGCAAACGGTGATCGGCGCCACGATGCTCGCATTCGCCGTGCAATCCGAGTCGTTAGCACCCGATGAGCTGTCGTGGTTTGTCGACGATACCGTCAAGAAGGCCGTATTCAGCGTGCCGGGCGTCGGCAGCTTCGCTCGCACGGGTGGCATCGAGCGCGAAGTCCGTGTCGATCTCGACCCGGGCGCGTTGCAAGCGTATGGCGTGTCGGCGAGCACTGTTTCGCAACAGTTGGCGCGAATCCAACTGGAGCGCCCGGGCGGCCGTACGACGCAAGGTGGACAAGAACAATCGGTGCGCACGATTGCAACCGTGCGCAGTGCCGCGGAGCTCGCGGACTATCC
>CAYUIT010000142.1:0-1952 GCA_964444835.1 uncultured Steroidobacteraceae bacterium | reverse complement strand
GACAGCGAGGCACGCGTGAGGAAAAGCTCGAGGTTGCCGAGAATCTCGTTGTCGGGGATGGTGCTGGCGCGCAGCCGCTTCGCAAGTTCGCGGTAGGCCATCACCTCCGTATCGCTCGCATACGCAGCGGAGTTCTGTACCTGCGGAGTAGAGCCCTTTGCAATGCCAGACAAGAAAATCTCCCAGCGGCTGGTAACGAATGCCACGTGTTATTCGACGGAGCATGGCAGTGGGGCGCCAGCCTTGTCAACGCGACGGGCCACGTAAAACAACCGCAATTCTTCGGGCCAATCGAAACGATCGAGTTATGTTCGGTGCCGCCTGATCGCGTGACCTTGCGATCTGCGACGCCGACCCCACGCGTGCGTCACATCAGTGCGGCGATGCGAGCGCCTCGACCACGCGGGCGATATCCGACTCCGTCAGGTCTGGATAGATCGGCAGACAGATCACCTGGTTCGCCGTGCGTGTCGCGACCGGCAGGTTCGCCGGCTGCGCCGACGGGAGGCCGCGATACATCGGAAAGTCGGAGATCAGCGGGTAGAAGTAGCGTCGCCCGTTGACGCCCTTGCTGCGCAGCTTGTGGTAGAGCTCATCCCTCGAGAGCGGATACTTCTCCCCGACGAGCACCGGGAAGTATGAGAAGTTGTCGCTCGTCTGCTTTCCACGCGGCACACAGTACAGGCCTTCCACGCCGGCGAGTTCACGCCGATACGTGGCGTCGATGGCCGCTCTCTTGCTGATGGCAGTTCCAACATGCTTGAGCTGGAGCAGCCCGAGCGCCGAGGAGAACTCGTTCATCTTTCCATTGATTCCGGTCGCGACGACCGTGGTCTCGTTGACGAAACCGAAATTCTTGAGATGCTCGATGTGCATCTTGGAGCGCGAGTTGCGACAGGCGATCGCCCCGCCTTCGAACGTATTGAACACCTTGGTGGCATGGAAGCTCAGCACGGAGAGATCCCCATACTCCAGGATGCTCTTGCCGTCGAAGTCGATGCCGAACGCGTGCGCCGCGTCGTATATGACCTTCAGGTTGTAGTTTTCGGCGATCTGCTGGATCGCCAGCACATCGCAAGCGTTGCCGTAGCAGTGGACCGGCATGATCGCGGTTGTCTGCGGAGTAATCGCCGCCTCGATCTTGGCAGGATCGAGATTCAGCGTCTTCGGATCGATGTCCACGAAGACGGGCTTGATCCCGTTCCACAGAAGCGAGTGCGCGGTTGCGACGAACGAGTAAGGCGTCGTGATGACCTCGCCCGTGATCCTGAGCGCCTGCAGCGCCGTCACCAGCGCAATCGTGCCATTCGAGAAGAGCGCCAAGTGCCCGACGCCGAGATGCTTGCACAGCTCCTTCTCGAGTTCCTGGTGGAATGGGCCGTTGTTGGTGAGCTCGCGCCGTTCCCAGATTTTCTCCAGATACGGAATGAGCTCCTCGAGGGGAGGCAGATAGGGCCGGGTTACGTAAACGGGTTTTTCTGACATAGCCTGAAGACTGGAATGAACGAAAGAATGACGAGAAGGTTGCGAGCGGATGAAGCCATTGGCGGGACAGGAACGACCCGGCGGCCAGCCACGTCAATCGTGCCCGTCGGCAGCCCGACGCGCAACAACCCAGTCGCGCCTGCTGCCGCCGAACACCGCTTGCACTTGAGTTACAGGTCTCATTTCTCGCGATTGCCTCATTTGGCCTGCGGCGCGTCCTCGCTTCCGCCCGCAACAGCTTCGATACGCGCTCCAACCTGACTGACGAATTCGTGCATCGAGGCCCGGGCGGATTCACAGCCGGCATCGCATTCGGCTGAAACTGCCATAACCGCCCCGTCGCGGCGCCCGGCCAGGTAGACGACGACTTCCATTGCCTTTGCCTCGACAAAATTCTTCGCGCGCTTGTCGCCGATCAGGTACCAGTACCAGATCAGACGGCGTTCCGAGCCCCTCAGCAGCTCGCG
>CAYUIT010000141.1:0-1995 GCA_964444835.1 uncultured Steroidobacteraceae bacterium | reverse complement strand
ACAACAACGCGCCGAAAGCACCGCCAGCCGCGAGCGGCACGGCAGACAGGATCGTCAGCGGCTGCGTCGCGCTATTCAACAACAGCAGCAGCACGGCATACACGCACAGCACGCCGATACCCATCGCAAGCAAGAAGCCGGTGAATAGCTCGACGAAAATCTCACTATCGCCACCCGGGATCACGCGCACACCAGCGGGCACGTTCGCAACCACATTCAGATTGTCGAACTCGCGCGTCACATCCCCGAGCGGCCGCCCGTTCAACTCGGCAGTCAGGGTGATCGTGCGTTCGCGATCGTAGCGATCGATCTGCACGGGCCCACTGCTCTGCTCCACGGTCGCCACCACTCCGAGCGGTACCGGGCCGTCCCGACCCGGAAGACGCAACTCTTTCAGCAACGCCGGATCATTGAGTGCCTCTGGGCTGAGCTGCACCCGAATCGGGAGCTGGCGCTCCGGCAGATTGAGCTTCGCGAGCCGCTGGCGGAAATCGCCGCTCGTGGCCACGCGTGCCGCGTCTGCAATATCGGTCGTCGACACGCCGAGATCGGCCGCCTTGGCCGGATCCGGTGTCACGATGATTTCAGGCTGCAGCAGCGCCGCACTCGACGTGACGTTGCCGATGCCCGGCAACTGCTTCAAGCCCCGTTCGATCACACGCGCGCCGTCCGCAAGCGTTTGCGGATTGGCGCCTGATACTAACAACTGCAATGAGCTACCCGGACCGTCAGCTTGGAAGCTGACGCGAACGCCGGGCAAATCGGCCAAGCGCTTGCGCACTTCGCCCTCGAGTTCCACTTGATCGCGATCCCGTTCGCCGCGCCCGACCCAGCGCAGCGTCAACGACGCGCGCCGCACCTCCGGAACCGAAGCGCCGCCGTGCTCGCCTTGCGACTGTGCACCTACCGTTGTGAATACGCCCTTGAGTTCCGGCATGTCGAGCAGCCGCTTGCGCGCGTTCTCGGTCACGCGCACGGTGTCTTCGAGCCGCGATCCCGGCGGCACTTCGATTCTGAGCAGGGAACGACCCAGGTCGTCTTGCGGTAGCAGGGTCGCCGGAATGAACGGCACGAGCGCCAGCGACAAAAAGAACAAAATGGTCGCGAGCGCGAGCGTGATGCGCCGATGCCGGATGGCTTTGTCAGCCCACACGAGATAGCGATCGAGCCAGGCGGGCGACGCGTGCTGCGGGAGCTCTCCACCCTTCAAAAAATAGGCTGCCATCATCGGCGTGAGCAAGCGCGCAACTAACAGCGAGAACAGCACGGCCACTGCTGCCGTCCAGCCAAACTCGCGGAAAAACTTGCCCGGCACACCGGGCATGAACGCGGTGGGAATGAACACCGCAGCCAGCGTGACGGACGTGGCGATCACCGCGATTCCAATCTCATCTGCTGCATCGCGCGCGGCTTGAATCGGTGGCTTACCCATCCGCCGGTGGCGGACGATGTTCTCAACTTCGACGATCGCATCGTCGACGAGCACGCCGACCACGACGGCCAGCGATAGCAAGACGATGAAGTTGAGCGAAAACCCTAACCAACTGATGACAGCGAACGTCGGAATGATCGACAACGGCAGCGCGGCCGCCGAGACCAGCGTGGCACGCCAATCGCGCAGGAATATGAAGACGACGATGACCGCTAACAATGCCCCTTCGAGCAACATCATCATCGAAGAATCGTAAGAAGCGGCCGTTTCCTCGAGCGACGATGTCACCTCGATGAATTTCACGCGCGGATGCTGCTTGCCCAGATCCGCAACGACTTTGCGTACTTCCTCGCCCACGTCGAGCTCGCTGGCACCGCGTGCGCGAAGAACCGAAAAACTGACGACCGGACGGCCATCGAGCAAAGCCGCCTGCCGCGGATCGGAGTACCCGTCGCGCACAGCCGCGATCGACGATAGCCGAATCGTGCGACCGTCAGGCAACGAGACGGGATAGTCCGCGAGCTCCGCGGCACTGCGCACGGTTGCAATCGTGCGCACCGATT
>CAYUIT010000140.1:0-2107 GCA_964444835.1 uncultured Steroidobacteraceae bacterium | reverse complement strand
CTGCGGTTTTGGAGACCGCCGCTCTACCAACTGAGCTATACCCCTAAGCCTTACATCGGACCGGAACGCTCCCGCCCGAGGCATGGAGCACCCTTTAAGGCGGGCGCGCCGGATTGGCAAGTGCCTTTTTCTGCTTTTCACATTGCGGTCAATGGCATCGCTCACCACTGCCGCTCAAACCGCGCGTTGAACCGTGCTGCAGGTTGGTGCGCGATATCGGAAATGACGGCGCGCAGCTTGATGCCGGGCGGCAGGCGCTTCTCGACAGCCAGTTCGGCATGAAAGGGTGCTGCGCTGTCCATCACCACACCACCGGTCACGGTGGTGTCTATCCCGCTGAGAAAAATCCGGAGATTCTGGCGCGCGACAAACGCTGCGTCGCCATCACGGCGGCGTCCCGCCTCCAGTGCGCGGTCGAGCGAGAGCGTCGCCGGGCCCTCGTCCACGAGAGCGCGGGACTGGCGGAGCGCTGCGCGAGCTGCACCGCTCACGAGATCGACCGTCAGGCCGACCGAAGCCGGGCTTGCCGCAGTCTTGCGCAGATCAACCTCGCCCCAAAGTCGCATGGGCGGATGAGACGTGCCCGAATTGCTGGGAGTGGCGCGGCGGAGATTTGATTCGGCCCCGAGCCGAGGTCGCCCGGGCATATCGAGGGCGATACCGGTGCGGATACCAAGATCATCGGCAGAGCCCGTGGCATTCCATAGAAATGGGCCTTCCTCGGCTGCAGCCGTCCAGGACCAGAGCGGCAGCGCAAGCAGCAACCAGGTAGCAAAAGGTGAGCGAGCCATCGGCAGTTCGTCCGAAATTTGGGGCGCAACCAAAGGCAGGCCGGGGGGAATCACAATGGCTTCAGAACTAACCGAGCGAGAATAAGCCGAGAAGTAGCTGACGTGCATGGAAGCCATGCAGGGAGAATGTCAGGGGATTCCCGACATTAGCGGCCCAAGCTGGCGCGCCGGGCGCCCGCTTGCCATGTTCTCGGCTTTCGCTGATACTTGCGCTTAAGCCCTCGCGGAGGACAGCCATGATCCGTATCAGCAACGCCGCCCTGCCCGGTTCCGAGTTCGACGATGCCGATCTGTCGGAAGCCCGCTTCAGCGATGTCTCGCTCAAGGAAGCCGTGTTCAGCAATGTGGACCTTGGACGGAGCCTGATCACCGATGCCAATGCCGAGCAGATGGTGATCCGCAACGTGGCGATGAATGCCACGGTTATGGAAAATGTGGTGATGCACGCAGCAAACCTCACCCATGTCGACCTCAACGGTAGCACCATCCGATTCGCCAGCCTTGCCGGCACATCGATCGCCGAATGCGATCTCACGGGCCTTACGATCAACGGCTATCTGGTGACGGATCTTCTACGGCTTGCCGAAGAGCAGTTGCTGCAGCGGGCTTGATACCCCTCATTCCGGACTGGCAGTTTCATAGCCACGCTGGCGGTAGCGCTCTCGCATTGTCCTGAACATCGGATACATGGTCGCGCCACTCTTGAACCATGCGACGTAGGGCTGAGGCTCCGATAGCCACCACCCTGGAGCCAGAGCTGTGCGGGCTTCCTCGACACCCCAGAAAGTCTGATCGGGTACACCGATATAGGGCTGCGTAGCGAGCCAGGGCGTTTTCAAGGGGTTGTGAGCCGCGGTGTATCTATCTCTATATCGCAAGTGTTCAGTGCTGCCGCACGGATGGACCGCGACGTCGCGGCCCTCCCCGAATTGATCCGCGGTACCATCCACCAGAGTGCCGTCCGACATGATGTTCCATGAGTGCAGAAAGATCGGGCGTCCGTCGGGCAACTCATACACACCATCAATGCGGCGCCAGCCAAACAGGTGTTCGATAAAGCAAGCGACCTCGAAACACGCACCCTAGCATCCCGCCAGCCTCATCTCGTGCCGGAAGCTTCGGATCACATCGGTCTGCTGAGGCGTGACGAGCATAAGGTAATACATAACGGAAAAGGCCCCGCTGTTTCCAGCGAGGCCCTTTTGATCTTGTCGACCAGATCACCGATTACTCGATGATCGAAGCGACGATGCCGGCGCCGACGGTGCGGCCGCCTTCGCGGATCGCGAAGCGCAGCTTTTCTTCCATCGCGATCG
>CAYUIT010000139.1:0-2111 GCA_964444835.1 uncultured Steroidobacteraceae bacterium | reverse complement strand
GAGCACCCGCAGCGCGGGCCGTACGCCGACTCACCACCAGCGAGTCCTACGAAACAGATGCGAAATTCTCGCCCGGCGGAAAGTACGTGAGTTTCGTCCGCGAGCAGAATTTATGGATCATCGAGCTTGCGACGGGACGCGAAATCGCCATCACCACCGAAGGTGGCGGGCTCGTGAGCTTCGGCATGGCGGAGTTCATCGCGCAGGAGGAAATGGATCGCGATACGGGTTACTGGTGGTCGCCCGACGACACACGGCTCGTCGTCGCGCGTGTCGACGAAACGCCCGTGGCAGAACTCGAGCGCTTCGAGATCTACGCGGACAACGTCAAGGTGGTGCGGCAGCGCTATCCCGCAGCTGGCGCAGCCAACGCACTGGTGTCTCTGTTCATCGCATCCGTCGCGGGCGGCGCGCGTATCCCGCTCGATCTCGGCGCGAACACGGACATCTATATTCCGCGGGTCAACTGGCTGCCGGACAGTCGGTCGGTCGCAGTCCAACGGCAAAGTCGCGATCAGCGTTTGCTCGAGTTGCTGAAGATCGATGCGGCCACCGGTGCAGCGCGCGTGATCCTGAGCGAGCGCAGCGACACGTGGGTGCCGCTGCATGACGATCTCACGTTCCTAAAGAAATCTCCCCAGTTCCTGTGGACGTCGGTGCGCAGCGGTTACAAGCATTTGTACTTGTATGACCTTGAGGGCAATCTGCTGCGCCAGCTCACGAGCGGCGAGTGGATGTTAGCGGGCGATTCGTACGAGCGCGTGATTCGCGGACTCGACGAAAACACGCGCACGGTCTACGTGATGGCGAATCTCGCCACGCCGATCGAGCGCCAACTCTATGCCGTATCGCTCGATCGCGTGGCAGCGCCCACGCCCATCACTCGCGGCAGCGGTTGGCATAGCGTGCGAATGGCAACGGACGGCGCCGTTTTCGTCGACACGTTCTCCACACCTAACAACCCACCGAGCGTCGTGCTGCGCGATCGGCGCGGTAATGCGCTCGCAACGCTGGTGGCGAACGCGCTCGATGCTGCGCATCCCTATGCGCCTTACGTCGCCGAACATGTCACACCGGAGTTCGGCACGTTGAAGGCCGAGGATGGGCAAACACTGCACTACAAGCTCATGAAGCCGACGGCGCTCGTACCTGGCAAGCGCTACCCTGTGATCGTCGACGTGTACGGGGGGCCCGGCGTGCAGCGCGTACAGAAGGCGTGGGGCAACTTGATCCACCAGTATTGGGTCCAACAGGGCTACGTCGTGTTCGCGCTCGACAACCGCGGCAGTGGCTTTCGCGGTGTCGAGTTCGAAGCCGCGCTCCACCGCAAGATGGGGAGCGTGGAAGTACGCGATCAAGTCACGGGCGTCGAATTCCTGCGCACATTGCCGTACGTCGATGCCAAACGTGTGGGCGTGTGGGGCTGGAGTTACGGCGGTTACATGGCCCTGATGTGCATCATGCAAGCGCCCGAGCATTTCGCGGCAGCCGTGTCCGGCGCGCCCGTGACCGACTGGCACTTGTATGACACGCACTACACCGAGCGGTACATGTCGACACCCGCGGACAATCCGCGCGGCTACGCTGCAGGTAGAGTGCTGCAGTACGCGGAAAACCTGCGTGCGCCGTTACTACTCATTCACGGTATGGCCGATGACAACGTGCTGTTCACGAACAGCACGAGCCTGATGAAGCGGCTGCAAGATCTGCAAAAGCCGTTCGACGTGATGACCTACCCTGGCGCCAAACACGGCTTGATTCGCCAAGCCACGACGGGGCGACACGCCTACACGCAGATCGCGCGCTTTTTCGAAGCCGCGCTCGCCGCTGACTAGCTCAGAACTTGATGCGACCGCCGCCCGGTGGCACGGGCGGCACTCCGCCGGCATCGGGCACGACGATCCGTGACGCGGCTTCGCGGCGCATCTCGCGCGCTTCGTCGATCGCTTGTTCGATCGCGACTTTCACAGCGTTTGGGAATTGATCGCAAGCGTCGTGCAGCGACTTTGCGTCGAGCTCGAACGCGAGCGGCAGCACGCCAGCCGGCGTGAGCAACTGCGTTTGCCCGGAATACAACACGGGCCGGGACGTGTCCTCGGCGCCGCTCGGCA
>CAYUIT010000138.1:0-2116 GCA_964444835.1 uncultured Steroidobacteraceae bacterium | reverse complement strand
CATCGGGTGCACTTTCTGCAGTTGGTATAGCTTTGCGAGCGCGCCGGTGTAGGGTTCAAACTCGAGCGTCGCATGAGCAGCGTTTTTCGGCGGCTCTTTGAAGAAACCGCCGGTCGCGCAGGCACTGATCGTCGCGATGATCGTTAGTCCGATGACGCCCTGCGCAATGCGCTGGACGCAACGGTCTGCATATTGGATTTTGGAGTGCACGCGAGCCATGGCACGCAAGTGTAGCGCGCGGTGCGGCGGCGGTGCGACTGCGGGACCAAGCGTGTTCCTTGCTAAGCTTCGGGCCTGGGCGCCGTTCCGCTTCGCGACAATGAGTCTAGCGAGTCGAGAAGCGAAATTGCGACCGAGTTCGAGCGCAGCTCTCGGGTGAACGGCAGACTTGAATGTGATTGGCTCGGGTGTTATCGCAAGCGCCGGATCCGGCCCGCGTGCTGCATGCCGGCGCCATGCTGTGCACAATTTCGGGTTACAGCGAGGGTGACCGGATTTCGATCAAGATCAATCATGGCAACAATGGTTCCGTGGAGCACCGTTGCAATTGGCGCCTCGCGCGTCGTGCAGTCGGTTTGATTTGACGAGGCGCACTCAATGGCTCGCGAGATGCAGCGAGCGCCCCCCCTAAAAAGGGGCTTACGGCTAACAACTAACGGTGTAACGTCAGCGCCGCACTGTATTGCGGCTGCGCTCGCCACGGATGGCGAGACCAGAGGAAGGAGACCACCATGGACTCGATGCGTGTGTGGCGCGATCGGCTGGAGGCGTCGTTTGCACAGGAATGGCGCGTGAGTGCGCTTGCGCGCGCCAGTGGTCGCATCCGGGATACACGCTCATGAGTGCGCTCGCGGCAATCGGCTTTCGAGATGAGTTGACTGTTCGTGCATCGCACCCGGCGGCACGCTGGGTAGATGGATGGAACTTCAATCCGCTCTCGGATCGGATTGCCGGCGTCGGCGATCTGGACGGCGACGGACTGAGCGAGATCGTCGTCACGAGCGCTTGGGGCCTCGGTCTATTCAAGTATAGCGGCAGCGCTTTTCGTTGCCCGTTTGCGGCCCGACGCGGCACATTTCTCGGTACGTGGCGCTACGAACCGGACAGTGAGTTGACACGCGGTCGAATCGTTGCTGTCGACCATTTCACGGGCGCGGCGGCGCCCGATGTACTCATGTTCACCGGCAGCGGGATCGTATCTCTATCGTGGTCGTCGACGTGGAGTCCGACCGCGCGCGTGCACCCGAACGGAGCGCGCCTCGGCGACTGGGTTCTGAATACGGTCAGCAATCGCTATCGTGGTTGTGGTCGTTTCGGCGCGGGTGCTCACAAGGCGATCGTGGTCACCAGTCCTTGGGGGCTAGGCGTTCTCGCACTCGACACTGGTCGACATGTTGCAATGGCGCCGTTCGGAACGAGTTTGGGTTCGTGGACACTTCGGGAAGCGGATCGCGTGATCGCGATTCTGGACGCCGATGGGGACGGTGTCGACGAGCTCGTGCTGGCCGGCACACAAGGGCTCGCTCTTGTGAAGGTCATCGGCGGCGCATTCTCCACTGCGGTCGTGCATCGTGCCGACAGCTCGATAGGGACTCTGCGCGTGAGCGATCCGCGCTTCGGTGTGCATGTGTGCCGCTTGCAACCCGACATGCCGCAAGAGTTGGTCGTTAGCCAGCATCGCGGATTGTATGTTTTGCAGCTCGTTGATCGAGTCCGACTCGCGGTGCGTGCCTTCGTTGCCAATGGCGAGCGCATCGACGGTTGGGTCGTTAATAGTGTGAATGATGCGTTGCTACCCGTGGGAGACGTGACCAACTCCGGGGCGCAGCAGCTCCTCATTAGAAGTCCATGGGGTATCGGACTTGTAAGTGTTGGATCGGACCATCGCTTCCGCGTGCAAGGGATGCGCGAGCACGGTACATCGATCGGGACTTGGCCGTTGGCCTCGAGCGATTTGATTGTCGGTAGCGGGCCTATCACTCGCGGCGATCGGACGGAGCTTCTGATCCAGAAGCCGTTCGCCGATGCCGGCGCGACGCCAACAGTGTCTGCATCGACTTTCGAGAACTGGCACCGCAATGAGCGTCATGCCGTTCAGATAACTCGGCCCACGAAC
>CAYUIT010000137.1:0-2128 GCA_964444835.1 uncultured Steroidobacteraceae bacterium | reverse complement strand
CATTCGGCGGCCATTAAATCGTGACGGAGCACACGGCCGACGCAGGAATGCGACACGCCGCACATGCCAAAGCGTGACTCTGAGCACATAAGAGCGGTGTCAAATCGCGGCCGTTGTCAGCAATTCCGCGAGCCTCTAGGGGCGACTCGCAGCATTGCGAGCGCTGCAGCTCTTGTTAGCTGAGATTGCGAAGCGAGCGCAATTGCTCGCCCCACCAGAGGCCGAGAGTTCGTTGGAAGTCGCTGACCGAAGCGCCATGTCTCGCGGGATGATCTGCGCGGATATTCGCCCAACCGCGATGCACGACTGTCACCAGCGTGGACCCACCACTTGGTTGGAAGTGCACCTCGACCAGCGTGAGCTCGTCTTTTGTGAACACCGAATTCCGCCACGTGAACTCGAAGCGCTCGGGTGGCTGCCAAACCTGAACGCGGCCGATTTCGAACACCTGTTCTCCGGCGTCATCAGTCCATGACTCGAAAACGCGACCATCGACGGCTGGCTCGATATGTACTATTCCGCGGCTTGTACCGGCATTGCGAAATTGCGGCCCGCGCCGCCACCAGCGGTCGATTTCCGACGTAAACAACTCGAACACGCGTTCGCGCGGCAGCCGTACCGAAACGGACGCTGTCACGAAATCGCCGCGCGGGGAGTTCAAGGGTGCCGCCGCTCCGCATAGTCTTTGAATGCAGCGAGTTGTCGGCTCCATAGGCGCTCGGCGCGCTCGAGCCAACTGCGAAGCGGAGCGAGGGCGCGCGCCTCAAGTTGGTAGAGCTTAACTCGCGCGTCTGAATCGATTGCCTGGAATTGCACGAGGCGTGCACGCCGCAATTGTCGCAAGTGCCGGCTGAGCGCTTGCGGCGACATGCGAAGCTCGCTCGCCAATTCGCCGGGCGATCGCGGCCCATGCGCCAGGGCCTCGACGATACTGCGACGAGTTTTGTCAGCGAGCGCCGCGAAGACAGCATCAGGGTCTGTCACGGTGCGGTTCCGGTGCGCAAGCGCTGTACAACCCACCAAAGATGGTCTTCCAAATCGAGCGCCGCATACGTGCGATCGACCCAGTACTCCTCGCCGTAATCGTGTACGGTCAGTGGTTCCACGATCCGCGCGCCATGTCGCGCGGCATGCGCGCAGTGAGTTTCCAAGTCGTCGACGAAGAACATAACGGCTTGCGTATTGTTGCCTTGGACCTCGAGCGGACTCCGCATCCGGCTTTTCCAGGCGCGCGACTCGTTGTTAGTGCCTTGCTGACCGACTTGTACCAAGCCATCGCCATACTCCAGCTCGCTGTGTACGATGACGCCGGCGTCATCCTCGATACGCATTCGAACTTCGAAGCCGAAGGCTTGCACCAGCCAGTCGATGGCTGCTGCGGCATCACGATAGAACACGCAGCTCGACATGCGTGGCCAACCGGGCGGACTGGGGTGAAGTGGCATCTATCGGCTCCTCATGTGGCGAGTGGGTGCAAGCGGCCGACGCGCCAGTGTCGCGGCCATACAAAGTTAACGAGGACGATGCTGCTCAGGAAAACCGCGTGATACCAACCTGGGAAGGTCGACCACAGCGCGATATGGGCCGGCACGAAGATCGCGAGCAGCACGACGCCCAGCGCGCGAGTCGCGTCGATACTCGCTATCGAGGCCGCACAATAAGCCGCGACGCAGCATGCGATGCCGCCCAACGCGAGTCGGCTCAGCATGGCGGTGAGTGTGAAACTCATGGTCGCTTCTTGCGCCGCATAGCTTGGCAGTAGCGCGCGTATGCACACGTTGCCGATTGTTGCGGTTGCTAACCACACGACGAGTCCAGCGACCGTGGCCAGAGCAGGGCGTACTAGGCGTTTCATGGCGATGAAGAGTGATCACCGACGAGAATGGGTGAAATTGTCTCATATCGATAATAGTTAACGCAATAGTTAAATAAAATATTGGCGCAGTGCCTGGTAGTGGCGCGCTCGGTTAGCGCGACCGAATCGCTACGCCGGTCTTGCTTTCAATCTCAGCTGTAGTGACGCCGGGTGCGACCTCGATCAACTCGAGGCCTTGCGGTGTGACATCCAGGACGCCGAGATCCGTGATGATTCGATTGACGACACGCACGCCGGTGAGCGGCAGCGTGC
>CAYUIT010000136.1:0-2323 GCA_964444835.1 uncultured Steroidobacteraceae bacterium | reverse complement strand
TGGAACTGGCGATTCGTCAACGCGCCAATTGAGTCACGACGAAGTTGGGTTTGTCGAAAAGGCCTCACCGCTTTCCCGGCTTGCGCCGATCGCGCCGACTCTTTCGGTGTGCGCATGGTTAGCATTTTTGCTTGCCGTGCTAAATCATTGGTTGGATTTCGGAGTTGGCGGTGTCCACAGCGAGTCGATCATGCGAATCGCAGGCGTTGTCTGTGGTGTCGTACAGTTTCTGTGTATTCCCGCGTTGATAGATCGAGCAGAGGCTCGCCGTCGTTCTGATAGCGAAAACTCCCAACAACTAATGACCCCCGCTTCGACGGAGCTTGAGCACGTGCAAGACACCAAGGTTTCAGATAAAGCGAGTTCTAGTCGGGCGGCGCTGTTTACTCTCATCGGCGTTCCCTTGATCGCCGGATTGATTGCATTGCTGGTGGTGCAAAACTCCGATCACGAGAATCGTGTCGCGGGATACGTAGTGGTACTGATTACTGTTGCGCTCGCTGTCCGTGCCGCGAGGAAGATTGTAAAGCCCTAAGTAGTCCGGAGCCGTTCGACTCCGACACTTTGACGTGTCCTAACAGCACTGATTACGCGTTCACGGCAACCATGGCTCGCGCAGGGTTGGTTCTGTTAGGCGTTCAGCTTCGAGTTTCGGCCAATACTCGAGCGGCGATTTTCCGAACACCGCTTGGCTCAGGTGAATCGCGCGCGCCATGTGCAATACCGCCGTGCGACGCGGATTCTTGGGGTCGCGCGTGATGCCGCCCTTGCGGGGAATGTCAGCACCCCGACTCAACTCGTCGAACAACTTGAAGCCGCGACCGATTCCCGCATTGAACGTCAGACGCTGCACGGTGAAGCGCTTCTCGGGCGGCAGATCGTACACGCTCCCGAGCAAGTGGGGATTTTTGGCGCGCTTATTCTGAATGATTCTTTGCAGCATCAGGTCCTGGCCCTTCATGTACATCGCAACCGCAGCGACCGCCTTCGTGGCATCGAGCACACCGCGAGGCTTGGAAGCGCCGCCTGCCTTTTCCGTGCTCGTGTCCCACATCTGACCGGTCGCAGCAATATCTTCATAACGAATGCCGATGCCCGGCGAGGCAGCGATCGCCGCTCGAATGTAGCGCGCCGTGGCAGGATCGAACCAATCATCGAGACCGAGCTTCTCCGAAGCGACGCGCCCCGCAGTTTGCGACCAGGTCGACGGTGAGCTTTCGGCAACCAGGTTGGCCGCCAGGAAACCCGGATCCATTCCCGCAGCACGGGCCACGGCGACCACGCGATTGTGCAACAGGGTTCCAGCCGCGAAAGTCGCATCGTGATCTTGGTAGCCCAGTACTTCAGCCTTACCCTTGAGGCCTTGCTTACTCGCGGGCGCTCCGGTGACCGGTACGTATGGCGTCCGCTCCATCATGGCGCGCAGCTTGCGAAAGGCCGGCCACTGAGGAAAGAAAGACTCTGCTTCTGCCTCGTGTTTCAGGTGCGCTGCTGGATCACCGAGCCCGCGCAACGCCGCAGCCCAGTACTGCCGGACAATCGAGCAATGCGCGCGCCCATCGGCGACGTCCTCGAAGTTACGCTCGGGCGCGAGCGCGGCGCTCGCCGCTTGCATCACTTTCGCACGCCGGTAGTGCACGAAGCGATGGTTCGGGCTTTCACGCAGCCAATCGCGCCACGGCGAGGTTCCAAAATACAGACACTCGAAGCCCCAACATGCCCGGATTCGCTCGCGTAGCTTGTTAGACGCGCGCAACGCCGCGAGCATCGGGCGCCCGCCCGCCGAGTGTCCCGCGAGCACGACGTGTCGTAGCCGGACTGCCGAGGATATTGCCCCTTGAGCACGCAGTGTCCGTAGCGCTAATTCGACCAATCGATCGAGTTGATTAGCACGCTGAAAGTCACCCATGACCTCCGTTCCCATGCCGCGCGAACCGAACATGGGCGCCAGCACCGGCGCTAACAAGATGGCAGGCGCATTCTGCGCATCCAGGCCCTCGCGCAAACAGCGAAATGGCGGTGTGCTCCAGTAGTAGCGCATGCCGTGCTGGCGAAATACCTCCGGTTGCGTCTGACAAGCTGGAATGATGTGCCCGTGAAAGTAGACGATGACATCGATCGCGGCGGCAGCCTGTGCGGCACGCGGCACATAGAGGCCAGCGCTCGCGGGCCAGCGACCGCCGAGTGACACGGGCATGATGTGCGACGTGCCCGCCAGTCTGTTAGGCGTATGGGTTTTTTGCACAGGGGGCCCCGAAATCTCGAGTTCCGGTTCCGCCCCGCGCGCGGGCGGGTTGAACTCCCAATGCCAAGGCTCAGCCTC
>CAYUIT010000135.1:0-2330 GCA_964444835.1 uncultured Steroidobacteraceae bacterium | reverse complement strand
TCCGCCAAGGCGAAATCGGCTTCCAGTTGCGCTATCGGTACGAACTGCAGCCGCTATCCGACCTGTTCCTCGTTTACAGCCGCGGCGGCTTCTTGTTCGAAGACAGCGAGCGCGGGCTAGGCGGCTTGGCGTCGCGTGCCGCCGATGCTACGACCGCCGACCAGTTCCTCTTGAAACTCCGTTATCGATTCTAAAGGTCGTTAGTATGGGTCGATTTCGACCTTGTCGGCGGCAAACCAGTAGGCAGTCGCACCGATTGGCATTCGGTGTATCGGCGCAGTTCGAGAGTGACTAGAATGTGCGATCCGCAGCGTAACTGCGCGCGTTTGGCCCCATAGGGTGGGCATTCGATGGACTCTAACAACAAGTTGCCGACTGCTGTCGTCGGCGCACTGGGTATCGTCTACGGCGATATCGGTACTAGCCCGCTCTACGCCTTCAAGGAAGCACTCAATGCTGCCGGCGGTGGCGCTAGCACGCATGCCGAGATTCTCGGTGTGCTGTCGCTGATTTTCTGGAGTCTCCTGATTCTCGTTTCACTGAAGTACGTCTTGTTACTCCTGCGTGCTGACAACGCAGGCGAAGGCGGAATTCTCTCGCTCGTCGCGCTCATTCAGCAGAAGCTATCGGGCACGGACCGTTGGCTGAAAGTGGCGGTATCGCTTGGCGTAATGGGTACGGCGTTGTTCTTTTGCGATGCGTTGATCACACCGGCCATTTCGGTGCTGAGTGCGGTTGAGGGGCTCGAACTACTGAATCCCAATTTCCACACGCTGGTGTTGCCAATTACCGCGGGCATCATCGTGGGTCTGTTCGCGATCCAGCGCCGCGGTACGGAATCCGTCGGCCGAGTGTTCGGTCCCGTGATGCTCATCTGGTTTCTGGTGCTGGGTGTGCTGGGTGCGGCCGCGATCATCAAGGCGCCTAGCGTCCTGCTCGCGGTCGACCCGCGCTATGGGCTATCGATGTTGGCGACGCATCCGCTCGTGGCGTTGGTGATCCTCGGAACGGTGTTCCTTTGCGTGACCGGCGGCGAGGCTCTCTATGCCGACATGGGCCACTTCGGCCGATTTCCAGTGCGAGTGTCGTGGTTCGCAATTGTTTGGCCCGCACTGTTGTTGAACTATTTCGGCCAAGGAGCGCTCCTGCTCAACAGCCCGGTGGCCATCTCCCAGCCGTTTTACGCCCTCATGCCCGCCGCGTTTTTGCCGCTGCTCATCGTGCTCGCGACGGCTGCAACCATCATTGCCTCGCAGGCGACAATATCCGGAGCGTTCTCGGTCGCTCGCCAAGCCGTGCAATTGGATTTGTTACCGCGCTTGATGGTGCTACAAACCTCGGCCCATGCACGCGGTCAGATCTATGTCCCGTCAGTCAACGCGTTCATGCTGGTGTTCGTATTGATCTTCGTATTTGCATTCCGAACGTCGAGCGCATTGGCTGCCGCATACGGGGCTGCCGTCGTCGGCACGATGCTCCTAACAACCGTGCTCGGCGCCATGGTGGCGCGGTTGCATTGGCAGTGGGCGCTGTGGCGCGTCGTGGTTGTGTTCGGCGCCGTTTTTGTTGTCGATCTCGCGTTCGCGCTGGGTAACGCAACCAAGATTCCAAGCGGCGGGTGGGTGCCACTCACCATCGCCGCCATCATGTATTTCGTCTTCGTAACCTGGCGCGATGGGCGCATCAGTTTGCGCGCCGAGCTGCAACGCCGCGCGGTGCGCCTCGAGGAGCTTCCAAAGCTTATCGAATCGGCAGCTCGAGTGCCCGGTACGGCCGTGTTTTTGGTTAGCAATCCGGGCTACGTGCCTACCGCGCTGCTGCGCAATCTAGAACACAACCACGTCTACCACGAGCGCATCGTCATGCTAAACATGGAGATCGTTCGCATGCCGCGCTTTGCTGGTCAACGCGCGTGGGTGGAGACGGTATTGCCGAACGTCTACACGGTGCACGCTCGGTTCGGATTTATGGAAACGCCCGATGTCAGCAATGCGTTGCGCAGCGCGCGCCAGCGTGGGCTCCGCGAACTCGACGACGAACTCACGTATTTCTTGGGATGGCATTTGGTCCGTGCACGGCAGCGCACGGGCATCGCCGGCTTCAAGGCAAGGCTATTCGCTTACATGCAGCGCCGGAGCGCCCAGGCCGCTGAATTCTTTCGCATGCCGAGCCGCGGAGTGATCGTATTGGCGACCGACGTTGAGATCTAAGTAGTTAGTACTTGTAGATCTCGACCTTGTCGGCGGCAACCATGTAGGCAGCCGCACCGAGGCGCGTGCTCTTGTTCTGGATCGTCATCTTGCCCGTGATCCAATACGCCTCGTAGATCG
>CAYUIT010000134.1:0-2455 GCA_964444835.1 uncultured Steroidobacteraceae bacterium | reverse complement strand
ACTCCCGACCACCTGGTTCGTAGCCAGGTACTCTATCCAACTGAGCTACGGGCGCACCGTAGAAAGCGTCGGGCCATTGAGGCGGTGCACGACACCGCAGCCACGGGGCTTTTTGGGGGCGCGCATCGTATCACAGCGGGGCCGCTAATCCAGCCACTCTCGGCAGCCGAAACGGCCTGGACGGCTCTAGGAAGACCGCCGTGAATCCCTGCACAATCAATATCTTACGGCCCGTGGCCGTCTTGACGGTCAGTCTCCTGCGGCCGCCGCTGCGCCGCAATCACGACATACACCTTTGATCTCGAGCGATGCGCCCTCGGGTGCAAAGCCGGCCGACTTCATGCGCTCTGCCAATGCCTTCTCGAGCGCCCGGTCGTTGATCTCCTCGACGCGGTGGCAATTGCGGCAGACGAGAAAATTCGAAGCGTGCACCTGCTGTGGCGCATCGCAGCCTTTGAAGGCATTCAATGAATCGATGCGGTGCACGAGCCCGGCATCGATCAAGAACTCGAGCGCACGATAAACCGTGGGCGGTGCGGCTTTGCGCGTGCCAGTGGTTAGCTGCGCAAGGATGTCATACGCGCCGATGGGCTCGTGCTGGCGCCACACGATCTCGAGCACCCGGCGGCGGATGGGCGTGAGGTTGAGGCCTCGCTCGGCGCACACACTCTCGGCCGCCGCCAACGCATCGTCGACACAGACGCTGTGATCGTGCGCGTCGTCGCGCTTCGGCGCGGCTCGTTTCGAGGCTCTCGACATGGGTGAATTCTCGCGCTCGCGCTAGGCACCCGCAAGTAAATGGAAGGTTATCTTATTGCGTTATAGTATTACATACCACGTGCCTCGAAATTGAGGGTCTAAGTGATGAACGCAGTCATGACCATTGCGCCGCCCGTCCGCGGCCAGAGTGTCATCGTTGAGGACGTCGCCGCGCTCGAGCGGATCTTCCAACCGGAATACAACTTAGTGGTGTGGCGACGGTCGGGTGTCGCGCTGAGCGACGCCGAGTTCGCGCCGTGGCTGGCACATCCACGCCGCTTCCTCCGTGAATTCGCCGTCGACGAGTGTTGCGCCGCCGGACTCGCCGCTGCCTGCAACCTCGCTGCCGAAAGCGCACTCGCGACCGATTTGGCGGCGCTCGCCGAACTTTTCATTACGGTGACCGACGCGACACACATCGGCCTGCGCGTCGAAATCACGGATACGCGCACTTGCCCGCGCTTCCACGTCGACAACGTTGCACTGCGCATGTTGTGCACGTATCGCGGGCCTGCGACAGAGTGGGTCGATAGCGCAAACGTCGACCGACGCCTACTCGGGCTCGGCGCCAAAGGGCTTACTGACGCGAGCTCCGGCTTGTTGCGCTCGCCCGAAGTCGTTAGGACGATGCAACGTTACGATGTCGCGCTGATGAAAGGCGAACGTTGGCCGCAGAACACCGGCTACGGAGCCGTGCATCGCTCCCCTGCTGTTCCCGCCGGCACCTTGCGTGTTCTTGTTAGTTTCGACTCGCTATAGGCCGATACACCGAATCAGCGGCGCATCACTTTGTCGAGTGGCTGGTTGAACTCCACCAAAAACCCGTCGGCATCGTAGAACGTGGTTACCATTACGCGAATCGTCCCTTGGCCGTCGTAGGCGGGATACTCGCGTAATGCGGGCTCTGAAATGACCTCAACGCCTGGTGCAGAGCGGATGGCGGGCCATTTGGCTTCAAGATTATTTGTGTTGAACAACACCACCGAGTGACCGGGCGTGAAGCCTTCCTTCAAGACAGGCTTCGAGTGAATCGGATGCGACTTGTCACCGTACTCATACTCGAGCAGACCTAGCACGCCGATGTAGTCGTCGGTCGCCTTCAGGAACACGAGTCGATTGGTTTGCGGCCGATTCTCGGTCGGGTGTGCGCGGCGAATGAGTTGATCGTAAATGACGGTCATGCCAATCGCGTCGCGGTACAACGCGAGCGAGCGGTCGATGTCGCGCACGATCAAAGTCTGCCGCCGCAATACGAGCGGCTCCGAGCCGGGCTGCGGCGCGGGCGGCACCGACGCGGCACAGCCAGCCAGCCACAGGACGCACAGCCACACACCGATCCGACTCGTCTGCTTCATTCGCTCGTCTCCCGTCGCAATTCCTCGATAGATGCCATCTATCGATTCGTCAGTATCAATCAATTGGTATCTGGATGCCCTGGTCGGTATCTTGCCGCTCATCCAATTTGACCCCCGCAACGTTACGGAGTTTACGCAATGAGTTCACTGATCAATACGACCATCAAGCCTTTCAAAGCCACGGCGTTCCACAACGGCAAGTTCGTGCCGGTGACCGATGCCAACCTGAAGGGCAAGTGGTCGGTGTTTTTCTTCTACCCCGCTGACTTCACGTTTGTCTGCCCGACGGAGCTCGGCGACGTGGCCGATCTGTACGGCGAGTTCAAGAAGCTCGGCGTCGA
>CAYUIT010000133.1:0-2603 GCA_964444835.1 uncultured Steroidobacteraceae bacterium | reverse complement strand
ACCCAGCGACGCAGCCTCTCCGCCGTGCAGCCTAGCTTCGAGGCGATCGAACTGATCGCCGCCCATTCCGAGCCGTGTTCGCCCTGCTGCTCCTGCACGAGCCGAACCGCACGCTCGCGGACCTCAGGTGGTAGCTCTTCGATTCCTTCATTGCTCCATCTTCTCAAGGGCTGGAGCCTCCGGCAAACACGGCGCGGTTGATTCCTCTCCTTGTTCCTCACACGCAGGGATGTTGCCTAAGAAAGGATGGCCGCACTGATTGGGGGCATGATCGGGTACACTATCTCCTGACTGCCACTCGGCGGGGCGTCGACTTCATAGATGCTCATGCGTTCGCGCTGCCCGAGCTTCAAAGTTGCGGACATGGCTCTGACAGCCGGCGCCGCGGTGATGCTTGCCGCAATGATTCAAAACGCCGGTAGGAAGTCATAGAAGCCGCGCACGGAGCGTTTGCTGGCTTCGATGCACGCACGAGTCGATCCGCGGCGCGATATGCAGCTCCTACTGGTGGCGCATCGTCAGCTCTACCCGATCGAATTTGACCGGACGAATTCGCAGGATGCGCCCGCTCGTCTGCGCCTGTACCAGATCGCTATCCCACCCAAGACGGCAGTCACGGCAAACGCCGCGCCGACCTCCCAATGCCAGAGCGACAGCGCTATGCCGATCGCTCCTGAGCCGATCAGGCCACCGACAACAACCGGCAAGGCGCAGCAAGCACCGCACGCAAGAACAAGGCCGAGAACTGCTTTCATCTGACACTCCGTCGGGGGAAGTGCAGGACGCTACAAGATGAAGTAACTTGAGATTCAAGATCCAATCGGAGAGCGTTTATGCAGCCCGTTCCTGATCTCAGCATAGGCGAAGTCGCGACACGGACCGGTCTTTCGGTCCCCACGATCCGCTATTACGAAGAGATCGGACTGGTGCGGCAGGTGGGACGCCGCGATGGGGGCCATCGGACCTATGGCGCTGGTGAACTGCGCCGACTGACCTTTATCGCGCATTGCCGCAATCTCGGATTCACCATCGAGCAGATACGCTCGCTGCTGGCGCTGACGATCGACAATCGGCCGTGTGCAGACGCGCGCTCGATTGCCGAGACGCACTTGGCGATCGTCGATACCAAGATCTCGGAACTGAGAGCGATCAGAAGGCAGATCCACGGCCTGGTGAGGCAGTGTATCGACGCCTGCGCGGACGGTTCCGCATCGACCTGCGCGATGATCGATGACTTGGCGAAGGAGGCGGGACAGCGTAAGCGCCGCGCCGATGGGTAACATTCTGACTTTCTTCGGCGCCGCCATCGCCGAGATCGCGGGGTGCTTCGCGTTCTGGGCTTGGCTGCGCTTGGGCCACTCGGCTGCGTGGCTTGTCCCTGGCGGCGGCGCCCTGGCGCTGTTCGCCTATCTGCTGACGCTGGTCGACAGCGAGTTCGCAGGTCGGGCGTATGCCGCCTATGGCGGGATCTATGTCGTGACGTCGTTGATGTGGCTATGGATCATCGAAGGGACGAAGCCGGATCAATGGGATGTCGTCGGTGCTGCGGTTTGTCTCGCAGGCATGGCCATCATTTTGTTTGCACCGCGATCAGCATAGTCGTTCACACACGGCACGAATCTCATGGGATGAGATCAGCGCGCTCCGCCCGGACGCGCTCCCGCAATCACGCGCACTTGCGTCGACACGTGCGCTAAACCGCTATCGCGAGTTTGCTGCGTGCTTACTTTCACGGTTTGGTCCCGGATCAGGATTCCGCAAGCATTGAACGCAGTGGTCGAACTGATCAGGATCGAATCTACGACCTTCCCATTTCAACCGAGGAGTCCACGCACGGCACGCGCGTCAGCGCGCTTGGCCTTAAACGGACGACAGAGCTCGCGGCGCATCAAGAACGTCGGCGCGCATGCGCCGTGCGCCGGGAGGGGGGCCGCGAGCCCAACACGGGCTCGCGCTTCGCTGATCGGCAGCGCCCGACAGCGCTCATGCACATCAAGGTCAGGCGCCTGCGCCGTGATTTCAGTCATCCCCCAGGCATCTAAGTAGACACCTCAACAACAGGCTGCTGCTCACTTGCCGTAGCATTCTGTCACGCGTAGCCGGTGACGGCGATCGCACGTACTCGACCGCCAATATCTCGTACCGGCCTGCGCGTCAGTCCCGGATCGACACACCCTGCGGCCGGATTAGCCCGTCAGCGATCGGCACAAAGCCCTCGACGCGGGCGCTGGTTCCCCAAAGCCATTTGGCATGGTAGAGAAACAGCAGCGGCCGATCCCTAAGATAGAGGTCGGCGATCTCACGGTACCACGCTTGGCGCTGCATCAGATCATTGGTGCCGCGCGCACGAGCGAGCGTATCGTCGACAACCTGCCTGCAGTACTTGCCGAAGTTGATGAAGCCGTCGCATTGGACCCAGATGGCGATGTTGCCGTCGGGATCGACGCGGCCGCTCCAGGGCAGGATCGCGGCGTCGAATTCGCCGCGCGTAGTCGC
This sequence comes from uncultured Steroidobacteraceae bacterium, assembly GCA_964444835.1. Lineage (GTDB taxonomy): Bacteria > Pseudomonadota > Gammaproteobacteria > Steroidobacterales > Steroidobacteraceae > CADEED01. The sequence goes on along the minus strand of CAYUIT010000133.1, from coordinate 107 downwards.
GGCGACCTGCGCGCCAGCCTCAAGTGCCTCGATCTTCATGTCGAAGCCCGCTTCTGCGACCATCGCCTGGATCACCTGCGCGAGCTGCGAGTCGGTCTGGTTGTTGA
>CAYUIT010000132.1:0-2627 GCA_964444835.1 uncultured Steroidobacteraceae bacterium | reverse complement strand
GGCAGCCGCGTCCGCGTCGCTCGCAAGGCCTGCATACCGCTGCGACTCAATTGCGAGTGCATTGGCTGAGGGCGCTTCGCTTTGCGGCGCAGGAGCCTCGAACCGGGCGGCGCCGACCACGGCCCACGGTGTTGGCACCACCGCGACGGGCACCGTCGAGCAGGCGCTGCAAGCAGCGGCAACGAGGCTGAGGACTAACAACTGTAGGCGGGGCATGGCGACTCCAAACTGCGTGTGCGTTGGGAGTCAAAACGCGCGACCGCGGTCGGCGTTGAACGGCAGTCCTGGATCCGTGACCGCAGTCACGGTCACGAGAATGTGTTAACTGCGAGCGCGTTACTGGGTGCGTTCTTGCGTGAAGCGCGCGAGCGCCACGAGCGCCGCGCGATAGGGCGTATCGGGCAAGGCCTCTAAAGCGTTCAGTGCCAGCTCGGTTTCGCGCGCTGCAAACTGTGCCGTGTACTCGAGCCCGCCCGTGCTTTCGATCGCAGCGACAATCGGGCCGAGCTGTGCGAGCCCGCCTTGTTCGATCGCCTCGCGAATCAAGGCGCGCTGTGCGTCATCGCCGTGACGTAGCGCGTGAATCAACGGCAAGGTCGGCTTGCCCTCGGCGAGATCGTCGCCCAGGTTTTTGCCGCGCGTCGCGGGGTCCGACTTGTAATCGAGCACGTCGTCGATGAGTTGGTAGGCAGTGCCAAGGTGTTTGCCAAAAGAGCCGAGCGCTTGTTGTACGCGCTCCGAGGCGCCCGCAAGCACGGCTGATACTTGCGCACCAGATTCAAACAATCGCCCCGTCTTGCGGTAGATCACTTCGAGGTACCGGTTTTCGGTGGTGTCGGGGTCGTGCGCGTTCATCAACTGCAGCACTTCGCCCTCGGCGATCACGTTCGTGGCATCCGACATGATTTCCATCACGCGTTGATTGCCGACGGACGCCATCATCTGAAACGCGCGCGAGTACACAAAGTCGCCGACCAACACGCTCGCTTGATTGCCGAACACGTGGTTCGCCGTTGCGCGGCCGCGGCGTTTCGAAGAGCCATCGACTACATCGTCGTGCAACAGCGTGGCGGTGTGAATGAACTCGATGAACGCGGCCGCCTCGATATGTTTGTCGTTAGTGATGCCGCAAGCACGGCCCGCCAGCACGCAGATCAGTGGGCGCAAGCGCTTGCCGCCACCCGCGATGATGTGTTCGGCCACTTGATCGACGAGCGGCACCACGCTCTTCAGCCGATCACGAATCATCGCGTCAACCGCAGCAAGATCGGAGCGAACCGGGGCGCGGATTTCCTCGAGGGATTTGTTGGGCGGTGCGGGCACGATGGGGGCCTAATTCGAAGGTGACGCATCGTAGCGGAGCCACACCGGCGAGGCCACGGATTTAGGGGCGGTGCAAGTGGCTGATTCGGATGGGAAAAGCAGCGTTTGACCGTGCGCGGCGTGATGCGTAGAATGCGCGGCCTTTCGCATAAGGCCTTGGGCGGAAAGGTTTTTCACGCATCTGGTGCGTGTGTCCCCGAGGCTTCCCTTTCGGAGAGTGTATTCATGTACGCGGTCATCGCCACGGGCGGTAAACAGTATCGAGTGGAAAAAGGCACGGTTCTCGAGGTCGAAAAGCTCGATGCGGAACTGGGCGCCACCGTCGAATTCAACGAAGTGCTGCTGATCGGCAGCGGCGACAGCGTCAAGATCGGCAAGCCGCTCATCGCGGGCGGCACCGTGCGCGCCACCGTCGAGAAGCACGGCAAAGGCGAGAAGAAGGCCATCGTGAAGTTTCGTCGGCGCAAGCACTACCTGCGCCAAGGCACGCATCGCCAGATGTATACGCAGATCAAGATCACGGACATCGCAGGCTAACAAGCCAGCATTAGAGATTACGGAGCTAACGAGCCATGGCACATAAAAAAGCAGGCGGCAGTACACGTAACGGCCGCGAGTCCCACAGCAAGCGCTTGGGCGTCAAGAAGTTCGGCGGCGAAGCCGTCGTTGCCGGCAACATCATCGTGCGTCAGCGTGGCACGCAAGTGCGCCCGGGCACGAACGTCGGCATCGGCACCGATCACACGCTGTTCGCGTTGAAGAACGGCCGTGTGAAGTTCCACAAGAAGGGCGCCGAGCAGCACGCCTTCGTGAGCGTCGAGGCTGAGTAACGCGCAGCGTCATTGCCAGACGCGCCCAAAGCCCCGGCCTCGCGCCGGGGTTTTTGTTTCCGGGCCGGAGTAATCGCAGATGAAGTTCGTCGACGAGGCACGCATCAAAGTTCACGCGGGGAGCGGCGGCCGCGGCTGTGTGAGTTTTCGGCGCGAGAAGTTCGTGCCTTTTGGTGGTCCCGACGGCGGCGATGGCGGCGATGGCGGCAGCGTGTATCTGCGCGCTGTCGAGGGGATCAACACGCTGGCCGACTTCCGCATCGAGCGGACCTTCAAAGCGCCAAACGGTGAACCGGGCGGTGGCCGCGATTGCTTCGGTCGCGGCGGTGGGGACATTCGCGTCACCGTTCCGGTCGGGACCGTGATTCGCGACAACGATACGGGTGAAGTGCTCGGGGATCTCACGAGCGATGGTATGGAGATCCTCGTTGCCAAGGGCGGCAAGGGCGGCTGGGGCAATCAGCGCTTCAAGTC
>CAYUIT010000131.1:0-2677 GCA_964444835.1 uncultured Steroidobacteraceae bacterium | reverse complement strand
CGCGGCGAATCGTGAACGAGGTGAAGGGTATCTCGCGCGTCGTGTACGACATTTCAGGGAAACCGCCGGCGACGATTGAGTGGGAGTGATCTTCCGGTGCGGCTTGGGCGTGCTTTCGCATGCCTGAGGCTCGCCGTCTGCTGGCGTCTCTGGTGGCACGTTCTTCCGAAAAGCCCTGTGAATGAATTCGCTGTTGCGCGCACCGAGGTGCGGGCGGCATCGCAGCGAGCACGAGGTCATCAGCGACACCGCTCTGGCTACCATGGCGCTTCACTCCGGTGTGCGCACGAGTTTGATTGCGTCCTCGGGGCAGGCGCGCACGCACAGCGCGCAAGCGCGGCAGGCATCGGCGTTGGACGCGTAGGCCGTCATACCACGGTGGACGCGCGATTTGATGCTCCCTAGGAACGACAGCGCGAGGTAGTCCTGCGCGTCGATCTTGCAGACCTCGAACACGTCGTAGGGACAGACGGCGATACAGGCGGCTTTGCCCTCGCAGCGGTTACGGTCGAACACCGGACGGAATTCTCCCGCTGCCGGCGCGGGTCGAAATTACGCGAGTCATATTGCTGCTAGGCCCTCGCTAAAGGAGACACGTTGGCCTCGAAACGGACGTTGCGGCTTACCGCCCGTCGATCTGGCTCAAGGTGAGCTAAAAAAGCAGGCATGAAAAAACTCAACGTGCTGATCGTGGGAGGTGGCATCGGCGGTCTGGCTGCGGCAGTCGCGCTGCAGAAGGCGGGATTGCAGGTCACGGTTTTCGAGCAGTCTGCGGCCATCACGGAGGTGGGTGCTGGAATCTCCATCAGTCCGAACGCCGCTCTGGCGATCAAGGATCTGGGCCTTTCCGACGCATTCCATAGCGTCGCCTATGCACCGGAGTACCAGGTCGTGCGGCACTGGGAGTCTGGCAAGCAGCTCGCCCAGGTGACCCGGGGTGTGCGTCTGATGGAGACCTACGGCGAGCGCTATTACACCGTGCACCGCGCAGCTCTGCAGGGCCTGCTTGCCAAGGCGGTGCTGGCCCATGATGCAGGCGCCATTCGCCTCGGCTGCCGGTTCGAGCGCTTCGAACAGGATGCCGACGGCGTCACCATAAATTTTGTGGATGGTCGGTCTGCGCGCGGCGATGTTCTGCTCGGCGCAGACGGCGTGCGTTCGCGCTTGCGCTCGCAGTTGTTCGGGCCCGAGGAAGTACGATTCACCGGCTTCATTGCTTATCGCGGCCTCGTCCCGATGGAACTCGTACCGCAGGAGGCGATGGATCCAGCCTGCCAGGTTTGGATGGGCCGGCGCCTGATGCTGAACCGCTATCCGGTCAGCGGCGGCAAGCTGCTGAACTTCGTAGCGTTCGCGCTGCGGTCGGGCTGGGAAGGCGAGGGGTGGAGTACACCCGCATCGAAGGCGGAGATCCTGCAGGACTACGCAGGCTGGCACCCGCATGTGACGAAAATCATTGAGGCGGCTCCGGAGGCCAGTCTATTCAAATGGGCGCTGTGCGCTCGAAGTGCGCTGATGCGTTGGGTCGATGGGCGTGTCGCGCTGCTCGGCGATGCGGCGCATCCGGTGCTGCCCTATCTCGGTCAGGGTGCCGTAATGGCACTCGAGGACTCCGTGATCCTGGGGCGTGCACTGTCGGCGGCCCCAAACATCGAGGAAGGCCTCGGCCGTTACGAGGCGGCGCGCGTCGGTCGCGCCCGCTTTATCGTTGAACGCTCCGCGGCAATGGGTAAGGTCTGGTTTGGCGACACGCCGGAGGCCTTCATTCATGACACGCCCGTGGACGAGGCGCTCGGCCTGTTTGCATACGACCCGGGCAAAGTCCCGGTTTGACGCAGCGAAAGCGCGATCCGTCAGTGGGCGCGGGCGTACTCTCCCAACGCAATCGCTTCGCGCACGAGATCGCAGAACGCTGCGGTTTGCAATTCCGGTGCGGCGATGCCGGCATTGCCGTAGCGACGTATCAGCGCTGCGCCATTCGCGGCGCTGACGCGCTCAAGGTGTGGCGCGAATACGTCGTCCTGCGCCGCACAGGCGAGGATGGGGCAGCGGATTGCACCGAGCAGCGTCGCAAGATCATGGCCGCGTACCACCTTCATGCATGCGGTGCGCGTGAACGTGCTGGCCAGTGCGCCCACGTATTCGTCATGGATGCATCGCTCGTCGAACACGGTGTAGAACGGCTGCAGGAATTCCCAGGCATTGCGGGCGTAGCTGCCGCTGCGATCGATGACCGGCGCGGGAATCGGCGGCACGACGCGGCTGCGTTCTTCGGCCGACGGCACCATCGCGCCGTCCAGTAGCAGTGACAGCGCACCGGAGCGCGGGAGGGCGGCGAGTTCGGCCGCGAAATGGCAGCCCGTATGGTGGCCGACAAGATGGAAGCGCTCGATGCCTAGGGCGGCGATCGCATCGCTGAACGCGCGCACGAACGTGGCCATGTCGGCATCGTTGGCGGGGACGAAGGATTCACCGAAGCCCGGCGTGTCGAATGCGATCAAGCGGCGCGACCCAGCAAGTTGCTGTAGCACGCGCGTGAAAGAGGCCGACGTGACGGGCGTGCGATGGAAGAACAGCACCGGCGCCGCCGAGCCTGGCGCGTCGACGCTGCGATAGTGCATTTGGCCCGCGCTCGTGTCGACGTAGGCTTTGCGGACAATGTGGTTGCTCATGATCG
>CAYUIT010000130.1:0-2701 GCA_964444835.1 uncultured Steroidobacteraceae bacterium | reverse complement strand
CGATTCACCCAAATCGCGCCGGAGCTCGCCGCCGATCTCCTGGAGCGATACTAGCAACTGCGATTCGTCAGGTACTTGACGCAGGTATGACCGAATTGCGGTGCCCGTCGTCGGATCGACCAGCCTCGCGGCGAGCGCATATTGCGTGCCGGTCCGGGTAATTGTCGCAGTCACCAGGGCACGGATGCTCTCGCGCGAACAAATCTCGCGGGCGATCGCTTCGTCCAATGGCGTCTCTGGCGGGCGCTGCATTCGCGTCAGCGCATGCGTGACGCGCGAACGCGGATAAACGTTAACGTACGCCGACTGCTCCAAACTGACCGTCAGCGCCGTAAACAGCGCCGTGTCGAAACGCGGCTCGCCCGTCGCATTCTCGAAATCAGCGACTAACAACCAGTCGCGCTCGGAAAATGGCAAAGTGCGTTCTGTAACGCGCGGCCAGCCAAACCACAAAGCGCCGCAGACGAGCAAGACGATCGCGGCGAGGGCGGGCCAACGCCACGAATACGCGGCTACACGCGGTGGCGGGACAAGCGACGTCGACGGTACGTGCGCTGATTCGCTCGACTCGACCACCGCAGCAATCGAAACGGGCACAGGCGCGCTGTCGAGCGCTGCGCTAAACCGGTAACCACGCTTTGGGACGGTATCGATGTAGCGCACTGCGACGTCGCCCTGCGCCAACACTCCGCGCAAAACCGAAACGTGTGTCGCGAGGTTGCCCTCCTCAACGATCACGGACCCCCAGACGCGCCGTAAGAGTTCGTCTTTGGAGACGACGCGGCCCGCGTTCTCGATGAGCACCACAAGAAGATCGAAGTCGCGCGGCGCGAGCGCCACGGGCTCCTCGTCAAGAAACAACACGCGCTGCTCGGCGTCAATCCGCCATCGACCACAGTAGAAAACCCGCGTGGAGCTGCCCGCAGAGGCACCCGCTAAAGAATCTTTGAGAATTTCTCCAGATGTTTTCGAGGACATGAACTCCGCGTCCTAACCAATCTCGTGCGTCCGCTCGAAGGACCCTGCCAACCGGAGTGCACCGAATGTCGAAGCTACACCGACGATCACGAGGACACCGCTGCATGCTAGTGGCGGTAGCCGTTGCGGCCACCACCTTCGCATGTACCGACGCGACGCAGAGCGTCGCGACTGATGCGCATTGTGACGACACCGAACGCATCTGCGCATTGACCGTAACAGGGCCGGCCGGATCGCGCGTCGCCCTTTCCAGGGACATGGCATCCGCCCAGCACGCCTTGCGACTGACGTTTGCACCGCTCGAGTGGATGCCGGCGCAAAACGCTGGCGGACGCCCTATCAGTGCGACGTACGCCCTCACCATCCGCGGCACCACGCTGGCGCAACCCGTTGAGGTCGCCATCCCGTTTGACAGATCGCAGATCACTCCCGGCACGCACGCCGTTTTGCTGCAAAGCGATCTAACGCCTGGCTCGGCGTGGCGAGCAGTCGCCGACGCTGAGATGCATGACGGCTGGATGACGACGTCCGTCCGCAGCTCGCGCCTCTATCGCGTCGTTGCGATGCGGCCCTGAGATTTTTTCCAGAACTCTTTCAGCGCTTCTTGAGGATTTCGTCCCCACTCGACGCCTACAACAGGCCCCACGCCAATCAGTTCGCTTTGGAGCACGTCATGTCCTGCAAATTAGTCTTGTTAGTTCTTCTGGGTCTCATCCTGGTGGGCTGCACCGGCACACCGGGGGGCGCTAGCAACGACCCGGAGGCACCGCGCGCAGCGGCCACTTGGTCGAAGTCCTTGGGCGGGCCCGGTGAGGATTGGGCGAATGCCGTCATCGCAACCCGCGACGGCCATTACGTGGCTGCCGGTGTGTTCGACCACCGCGCGGTTCCGGGCGAGCCGCTCGACGCACCGCGCGACGGTGACGCCTGGATCGTCAAGCTCGACACTTTGGGCGACGTCGTTTGGCAGTACCGCTTCGGTGAACGTGCGATTGCCGCGAGCGCTACCTCCAGCCAGACGAAGCGCATTCGTGCGACGGACGGTGGCTACTGGCTCGTGGGCACTCAAACGGCCGCAGGGCCATCCGGCGTCGTCACAGCGCGCGATGTCGCGGTGGATTTGGTGGTCGCGCGCCTCGAGTCCAATGGAGCAGTACGCTGGTCGCGCAGCTACGACAGCGGGCCGTTCGCGGGCTACGCTTTTTTCGACACCGGCGCCACCGCCCAAGACTTTGGTTGGGACATCGCGCCACTCGCCGACGGCGGCGCGATCGTCGCTGGCTGGACCAAGGCGGACCTGCGCACCAGCCCGACGAGCGGTAACGTCGGTCGTGGGGCATGGGCGGCCCGTCTCGATGCCACAGGCAACGTCGTGTGGAGCCGGCGGCTCGCCGACGCCCCGTTCGAGCACCTCGATAATGACCCAGCCGATATGCGCGTCATCGCAACGGCCCAAGGTGGCGCGCTGATCGCAACCTCAATTGGCATTCGATCGCAGGTCACCCGCGCCACCATCGTATCGCTCCTAGGTAGTGGTGGTGAGTTCCGATGGACGCAGCGGTTCGAGGAATTCCGAGTCCGCGATGTGTTGCAATTGGAAGCCGATTTCGATCGGCGTGCCGACGACGACTTCTTGTTAGTCGGCGACAACTCGTCAAGCTCGCAGACCGGCGAGCTGTTGCGCGTGGCGCTGCGAGACGGCGCCGAGATCTGGCGCGAAGAA
>CAYUIT010000129.1:0-2783 GCA_964444835.1 uncultured Steroidobacteraceae bacterium | reverse complement strand
CTCTTCCGCTCCGCGGTATACCTCGTTCGCCGCTACCTTCACTTGGCTAACAAGTCCGCTCATGTCGCGTACGAGGGAATTGATCCCAGAAGCAAGCTGCACGTACAAGCCTTGCTTCGACTCGAGCGAGACCGTTCGAGAGAGGTCACCCGCATTCGCAGCACTAACGAGTTCGCGGATATCGCGCGAGACCGCCTCGATCGTATCGACGATCTCGTTAAGGCCCGTGGCGAGCGACGCTACGAAGCCCGTCTTGCCAGTCATATCGATACGGCGGTCGAGTTGACCGTCGGCCACGGCCGCGACCAACTCAGACACTTCCTTCTCACCGGCCACTTCGGCCGTCCGATCGATCCACTCGACGACGGTGCCGAGGCGCGTACCGTTGTCGTCGACCACCGGACTGATCGCGAGGCGCATGCTCCGCCCACCCACTTTGAGGTTCGCGGTGTGCGCCTTGGTCAGACCGCGCACCATTTGCTGCTGATGCGACGGATTCTTGTGGAAAATGTCGATCGAGCTGCCGAGCACGTTGGCCGCATTGAACTGCGGAATGTCGGCTCGAAACTCGGTTTGCGCCTCACTCATCAGTCGCTGCGCGGCGCGGTTCAAGTAGATGATTTTCAAGTCCTGGTCCGCGACCATCACGCTTGCCGAGGCTGCGTCGAGGGCGAGCTTCATGCGCTGCGCGGCGGCAGTGAGTTCTCGCTCATTTCCAACACGATCGCGCAGGTCGCGCTGCATCTTGTCGACAGCTGTAAGGAGCGACCCCAGTTCGTCACGCGGCTGCGGGCCGATCTCGTTGTCGAACTTGGCATTCGCGATGTTGGCGAACACAGCATTGGCCCGCGCCGCTTGTCGCGTGAGGTAACGCGATACCCACACCATCAGCAGCGTGGCGAGCGCTAGCGCCACCACGACGATGACGGTATCAACGACGACCTGGCGCTTCTCCGCATCGATCCGGCGACCGAGCAGCAACGGCAGCTCAACGAGTGTGTTGTGCTGCAACTTCTCGAGTGCCTCGACGAGCAACTCGCCTTCGAGATTGATCGCGCGAGCCTCCTCGATTTTCAGAGCTGGGTTGTTAGCCGCTGCGACAAGCTTTGGAATATAGTCTCGCACTTGGTCGCGCAAGGGCCTTGCGAGCCCCGGGATCGTCGACTCGTTCGGTGCGACATACGGATACTCACCCGCGAGTTGCTGCATCGCGGAGAAGAGGCGCGTCTCGGCAATACCCGCTTGACGGCCGAACTCCACACGATCATCGACGGTAGCCGTGTTGGTGACTGCAAACTCGGGGAAGCGGCGAGCGCGGCTGAGCGCGGCCAAACCGAAAGGCATCTGCAAGATCGATGCATCCATCAATGCAAAGGTGTCGGCGCTTGGATCCAGTGTGAGGCCCGAACGTGTCGCCACCTTGAGAATGGCCGCATCCACCTGGGCAATTGCCGCCATGTGCGCTTTCGGCGGGAAGCGCGGATCGGCATGACTGTCTTGATTGGCGGCCTCCAGCACTTGCTTGCGGAGTTCAGTCCAACTGATCTCGCCGAAGAAATTCACGTCACTGCTGGCGATCAAGGCGTCGAGTGCTTCAACGTCGCGCCGCGCTTTGGCGGCATGCTCCAGCATCTCAGCACGCTCACCCTCGGCGCCACCCGCCATCGCAGTGAGATGATCACGTTGCTCGGCGAGATTCAGCCCCATCGATACGAGCGGAACAATCCAGGTTGCTCCGTCGCGTTCCGCTTGCGCGACATCGATCGTGGCAAAGCGCATCGACTTCGCGGAGTAGGCGAACATTCCGATGGGCATCAACATTGCGAGGCCCACTGCTAGCAGCTTCGCCTTGATCGACAAATTCTCGAACGCGATCTTCATAATAGTTCCTCGCCGATTGATCCGGGATGACCAAGCGGCATTCGTAGTTAGTTCGCTGGGGGGGCTTCCATTGCGGGATCTCCGACCAAGACATCGACGTCAAGCAGAATCAACATTTTCTTGTCCACCGTTGCTAGACCGGCGATGAACGTGCCATCACCGCGCGCGCTGAGATCGGGTGCGGGGCGTCGATCTTCTGCAGCGATGCCATAGACGTCTGACACCGCATCCACCACCAAGCCGACGATGCGCTCGCGGCTTTGCGCTTGAATCTTCACCACGACAACGACGGTCGTCGGCCCGAACGAGGCCGCTTCGAGTCCAAAACGTTTCCGGAGATCGACGATGGGTACAACCGTGCCGCGCAGATTGATGACACCCAGTACGTAGCTCGGCGCGTTCGGAATGTGCGTTACGCGATCCCAGCCTTGAATTGTCTGGACGCGAAGAATGTCGACACCGTACTCCTCGCCGTTCAAAAAGAACGTGAGGAACTGTGCGGTACTGGTCGCGTTCGATTCCATGGCGGTCGCAGCATTCATGATGGTTTCTCGGTGCTCGTTGAGACTCAGAATTCTTGCCATTCGGCGTCGGACCCCGTACTCGCCGGCGCTGTCGCTCGCTTCGGTGCCGGAGTTGGATTCGAAGGCTTGGCCGATGCGGCACGATTGTTAGTGCCGGCTGCGGCTGCTTTCCCACTCCAGGGCCGATTGGCGCCGCGGCGCTCAACTATCGGCTTCGCACTGGGCTGCTTGACTGGAGTAGAGGGCGGCGTCTTGGCTACCACCCGCGTGTGTTCCTGATCGGTTCGATACTTCGCCATCGCCTCGGTGAGGGCGCGCGCTTCCTCCGCCATCGACTGACTGGCGGCGGCGGCCTGCTCCACTAACGCCGCGTTCTGC
>CAYUIT010000128.1:0-2807 GCA_964444835.1 uncultured Steroidobacteraceae bacterium | reverse complement strand
GCTTCGCCATCTCGCGCGCCGTGGCCTCGTCGAGGCCGATGCCGTGCTCGACCGAATCCACGCCTGCGAGCACGGCGTCCGAGATCGCATGCGTTGCATAGGCATGCGTGGTGATTCGCACGCCGCGCATGTGCGCCGCTTCCACCGACGCCTGCATTTCCGCGAGCGTCATCTGCTGCGCACGGCCCGTGCCGGAGGCGAATCCGCCGCTTGCCATCAGCTTGATGAAATCCGAGCCGCGCTTGACCTGCAGCCGCACGGCATCGCGACAGGAGCCCTCGTCCCAGCAAACACCGGACTGACGCGTCGCGGCGTCCTGGAACAGGTCCTCACGCAGGCCCGGCGCATCACCATGGCCACCGCGTGTGGAAATAGGCAGGCCTGCGGCGAGGATCTCGGGACCCAAATAGCGCCCCGCGTTGATGGCGTTGCGCACCGCATAGATGATCTCGGCACCCGAGGCACAATCGGCAACGGTGGTGAACCCCGCCATCAGCGCGCGGCGCGCGAGGATCATCGCGCCGAGCGCCTGCTCGGAATCAGACTGCTTGAGGTAAGCCAGCAGATCGGGACCGGCCGCATACGACAGATGGATATGGCTGTCGATGAGCCCCGGCAGCACGACCTTGGTGGACAGGTCGATCAACTGCGGGATGGGTTCGCCGGCAGCCGCCACGCTGTTCGGGTCGACGAATCCGTCGCGGACTTCGACGATGCGATCGCCACGTACCAGTATGCTCTGGCGCTGCAGAGGCGGTCGCGGCGGCTCAGCGAGCAGCGTACCCGCGTGGATCACCGTCAGTCGTGGCGTCGGCGCGGCGACGGTCTGCGCCGTTGCGGCCAGTGGCGCGAGCGCGGCGGTCAGCATCAGCGACAACGTCAAGCGACGCAAACGGCATCCCAAGAACATGCGCAAACCTCTTTAGTAACGCCAAGCACGAAACGACGCGCGGACCGGTGTGAGCATGCGCTCGCGTCCTTCGGAACGCGCGCGATCATAGCTCCCAGCGTAAGGGGCGGTGGTCTACCGAGCGAACCGTTCGCATTGACGCCCACGCACCGGACGCGCGCCTTCAGGGCAACGAAGTTGGCCGCAAATCCGTATGGCGTCTTGTTAGAGCGCCGCCCCATTACACGCGCAAAGTAATTCCATCACTTTATCTGAAGGCAAAAGCAAAAATCATGGTGACGTGACCCGGGATTTTGGGGCCAGGCGGATGTGCTGTTAGGACAAGGCAAGACTGCAACTCTTTGCGAGCGGCTCAAATACTGATCGAGCAATGGCGCGCGCACTACAACCCCATTTGTCCACACGGCGGGCTCGGCATCGTGCCCAGCGCCGCCGTGACAGCGGCCGTCATGGTCGCGGTCGTTGCAGATCCTCCTAGGTCAGGCGTCCTAACCGTCGCATCGCCGATGACTCGCTCGATCGCTGTTAGCATGGCGTCATGAGCAGCACGCTCGCCGAGGTGATCGAGCATCATCGCACCGGCCCAGATCGCCGCAATCGGATTGGCGATGCCGAGGCCCGCAATGTCTGGTGCGGACCCGTGGATGGGTTCGAACATCGAGGGCGCGGTGCGATCGGGATTGATGTTGCCGCCGGGCGTTACACCCAGACTGCCTGAAATCGCGGAGCCGATGTCCGAGAGGATGTCGCCGAAAAGATTCGAAGCGACGATCACGTCGAGCGTCTGTGGGTGCGTCACCATACGCGCCGCGAGAGCATCGACGTGGAACTTCTGGTAGCTGACATCCGGAAACTCGATCGCGACGTCGGCTACCACTTCATCCCAGAACACCATTGCATGCTGTAGCGCGTTAGATTTGGTCGCGCTGGCCAGCAGCTTCCTCGGGCGACACCGAGCGATCTGGAACGCGTAGCGCGCGATCCGCTCGATACCGCGGCGCGTGAACACTCCTGTCTGCTCGGCCACTTCGTCCGGCGTGCCGACGTGGAGCCGTCCGCCGACACCGCAGTATTCGCCTTCTGAATTCTCGCGCACGCAGACTATGTCGATGTCGGCGGCACGGCGATGTGCAAGCGGTGACTCGATGCCGTGAAGCAGACGCGCCGGCCGCAGATTGACGTACTGCCGCAAGCGCTGACGCAACGGCATCATCATCTGCCGCGACGAAATCGCATCCGATACGCCGGGACCGCCGATCGCGCCGAGGTAGATGGCGTCGAACTGCTTCAGTCTCTCGATCGCATCAACATCCATCATCCGGCCGTGCTTGAGGTAGTACTCGCAGCCCCACGGCAGATCGGTGAACACGAGGCGAAATCCGCCGCGCGCGGCGGCGACCGAAAGCACCTCCTTGCCCGCGGGGATTACTTCCTTGCCGATACCGTCACCGGCGATGACTGCGATTCGATAGGTCTTCATGAAACTAACAATGGCCCCTTGTAGCTGTTGCACATCGAAGTCGTCCATGGAAGTATGCATCGCGACACTGGAAAAACACGGCAAAACGCATGTCCACGAAGCGAAAGTCCGAGTCACGCACATCAGCCGCATCCGTGTCCAACAACTATGCGGGTGTGTGGGACAACCGAATCGGCTTCGGCAGCAAGCCCGTCGTCCTCGTCATCGACTTCGTCCAGGGCTACACCCGCCCGGAGGCGCCTCTCTACGCGCCCGGCGTTGCGAAATGCGTCAAGGAGGTTCCTGCGCTGCTGGATGTGGCACGGCGCAAGAAGATCCGGATCGTCCACACGCGCGTTCTCTACAACCCCGTGACGTTCGAAGACGGCGGCATGTGGATCAAGAAGGCGCCCGTGCTCAAGCTGCTCGTGCCCGGCA
>CAYUIT010000127.1:0-2847 GCA_964444835.1 uncultured Steroidobacteraceae bacterium | reverse complement strand
AGCACTTCGATGCGCTCGACATCGAAGAACGAAAAGTTGTTAGCGTTCTGGCGTGCGACAAAGACTTCGTCGACATAAGTGCCGACCGGCGGGTCGAACGTTGCGATCGACTCGGTATTATTGAGAGCGCGCAGCGAGTAAACGTTCGCCGTTCCCAAACCCGTGTTGTTGCTGCCGATCAGGTTTGGCACCAGCCGAATCAAGTCGAGCGTATTGTCGACGTTGAGCCGCTCGAGCTGCGCTTCGCTGAATGCCGTGATCGCGATCGGCACGTTTTGAATCTGCTCTTCACGGCGCTGCGCGGTCACGACGATTTCGTCGAGCAGTCCGCCGGACGCTTCGGGCTCTTGCGCGCTCGCAAGCGGCGAATGACCTAAAGCCGTGGCGACCGCCGCGGCGATCAACAGGGAATACCGGGACTTCAACATGACAGGGGCTCCTGAGAAGAGGGGCTGATGAGACGGGCTGCGTTATCGTTCTCGTGGCGCATTCGTCGCGCGCAAGCCACGCCGAGCCGCCAGTGTCCGAAGCCTAACTAAATGTAACCATAGCCGCCAGATGCTTGATGTTTCAATGGTTCTCCCTATCGATCCGCGATGCGGACGTTGCTCGGGGGCAACATTGCGGTTTTGAGTGGACGCAGTGTGGTAACTGTGTCAGCGTCGCTGCGAATGACTGCTTTGCCTCGCAACACGTGGCGTGCGTTCGGGCTCGGCCTGTGCGGCCTGACCTTCGCGAACCTCGATCACTCGCTGTTTGCGCTCGTTCTAACGGAAATCAAACGCGACTTCGGCTGGACCGAGGCAGAGAGAGGCGCCTTTCTGTGCGTAACTTTCGTCATTGCCGGCGTCTTGATCACGCAAGTCGGCGTGCTGGCGGATCGCCTGGGCCGTAAACGCGTTCTCGTGCTATCGATGATCATCACGCCTTTGTTGGTGGCGTCCATGTACTGGGCAAAATCAACCTTCGCCTTGCTGGTGCTGCGCACGCTGAGCTTCACGGCCGCCGGCGCACAAGCCCCGGTCACGGGCACCCTCGTGCTCGAGGAGTCGCCACCCAAGTACCGCGGCCTGATTTCCGGCTTGCTGCAGATTGCATATCCACTAGGGTGGGCGCTTGCGGCACTCGCCTTGGTGCCGCTCGTTTACGACGGCAGCCCGGACAGTAACTGGCGCAACGTGTTTTGGTTGGGGCTGCTTGGCCTACCGATCGCCTGGGCGTATTCACGCTACCTGCAAGAGCCCGCCGCGTGGCGTGCCGCACATGCCCGCGATGCCACACGCGTCACCACGGCCGACTTATTCAAGCCCGAGTTTCGCTATCGCACGGCAATGCTGCTGCTCGGCCAGTTCCTGCAAGTCTTCGCTTACGGTGCCACGATCTTGTTGGTCGCGTACTTCCAAGAGGCGCGCGGCTTCAACCTGCAAGACACGTTGCTGTTAGTGGGTTTGTCGTACGCCATTGGTTCACTGGGCTACATCCTGGCGGCAATTGTGGGCGAATTCTGGATGAGTCGCCGCAATGTGATCGTCGTATGGTGTTGGTGTGGTGCCGCCGCGTTTGTATGGATGATTTGGGGTGCGCAGGGCTGGCTCGAAACGGTCGTGAGCTTTGGCGCCACCACATTTTTCTTTTACGGTGCAACCGCCGTCATCTTTACGTTCCTCGCCGAGAACTTCCCGGCGCATCTGCGCGCCACGGCGACGAGCTTTTCCGGCTCGCTCGGCGTCAATCTTGGCGTGGCGTTCGGACCGCTTGCGCTGTCGTTGTTAGTGGCGCCACTCGGATGGCAGTGGGCGTACACGTGGACCGGGATCCTGCCGCTCGTCTTGGCGGGTTTTGCCTACCTTGCGCTCAAACCCGTACCGCGCGAAGAACTCGAGTCGTCATCCGGGTAGGTCGTCAACGGCCGCGACGGCATCGTCCGCCGTTCGTGCGGCGTTGTTAGCCACCTCTGCCAGCTCTGCCTGCACGATGTGCATGACACGCTCGACATAGGCGCGCCGATTGGCGTCCCGCTCGGCTTCGCTTGTCGCGTCGGGCACATACGCCTCGATCGCTTTGCGTGGCACAAGCTTGCGCTGCTCGAGAAGACGTTCGACCGTATCGAGGCGATCGCGAGTCACTGATAGCTCCTCGCACAAAGTCAGTGTGATCGATAGCAACTTGTCGATCGCAGGGTCACTGAAGTACTGCGGGCGCTTGCCACGCGCGACGCGGGGCAGACAGGCAGGCGGTGGCACCGAACGGGCCGACTGCGTTCGGGTGCGGGCTCGCGGACGTACGACGCGCTTTTGCTTGGCCATTCGATCCGCCTTGCGCCTCAGCGCGTTGCCACCAAGATCTTCCAAAAGAAGGTCTCGGAATAATTCGTTTGCTCGACGCTATAGCCGGGCGAGTACTCAAGTGCATGGGCATTCTCGGCGGCAAAGCCGCCCCTCACAGCGAGCGCTTTCAGATCGACGTCGGTCATGTAGCGCGAGAAGGTTTCGTTGTTGTTATAGCTTTCCCAGTTGTGCATGAACTTCTCGACCGGATTGCTGCCACGCGGAATCTCGAGGTGAATCATCATGCCGCCGGGCTTTAGCAAGCGATGGCATTCACGCATGATTCGTGGCAAGGCGGATTTCGAGGTTTCGTGCAACATGATGTGCGACACGATCAAGTCGAAACTACCGTCGGGAAAATCCGTGCACTCGGCATTCTGTTGACTGAAATGCACCACGGCGCCTAACGACTGGGCCCGCGCGTGGGCATAGCGCAACACCGGCGCCCCCACATCGATGCCGTGTACCTCGGCGCGCGGGAAGGCACGCGCCCATGGGACCGTGCTGTTGCCGATCGCAC
>CAYUIT010000126.1:0-2927 GCA_964444835.1 uncultured Steroidobacteraceae bacterium | reverse complement strand
GGGCTGGGAAGAAGGCTGCGCCGCCTTCGACCGCACGTCGCCTTTGGCCCTGACGCTAACCGAATCGCGCACGTGTACCGCGATCTTCACGGGCGCCCCGCCCGGGTCGCCACGCGTTAGCGTCACGCTCGAGCCTAACAATCTTGCGTTAGTGCTGGGCAACGTGACGAGCTCACCCACGGGCATTCTCTGCGGACGCGACGCCGCCGATTGCTCGCAGACCTTCGTGCGCGATTCCACGGTGCGCCTCGAGGCCCGCGCCGTGCTACCGGGCTGGCAAGTGGAGACGATCGACTGCTCAGGCGGGCAAGTGCCGCGTGGCGCGCGTGTCGTCGAGTTCGCAGCCATCAGCGATGTCGCTTGTACGGCGCGATTCGCTGCGGATGTCGAACGCCTCAGTGTGCAGATTGCACGCGACCTGGGGGACATATTTAGCCGCGTGTATGTGAGTGGTGCCGCCGCGCCGCGCGCGCTCGACTGCACGACGAGTTGCGAGCGTCCATTCACTCGCAACTCCGTGGTCGACTTACGCTACGACAATGCGCTGTCCGTCAAAGCCACTTGGATCGGCTGCGACTTGACATTCTTCGACGCGACGATCGTCGGCAACCCGGTCGTCTGCCGTGTCGTCATGAACCGCGCTCGGCACGTCGCTGCCTTCTTCACGCGACCCAACCTTGCAGGTGACAGCGTCAATCATGTCGCGGCGAGTTTCTTGCCAGGGTCGAACGGCGGCGAGGTGCGCATTCGGCCGCGCTTGCGAGGTACTGCAGCGCCGTGCACACCGGACGGCGGTGTGTGTGAGGTGGTTTTCGCACCGAGCGATACGGCCGTGATCGACATCATCCAGGCTCCGGGCCGTTTGCTAACAAGCCAAGAAGGTTGCGACACCGTAACGCCGGCAACGACGACCCAGTACGCGCAGTGCCGTGTATCGATGGTGCGTAATCGTGTCGTGCGCTTCGCGTTTGGTGCCACAAACGTGGCACCCACTGCGCGTATCACGCGCACTCCCACCGGCGAGGTGGCCGTCAACGAAGTCGTGAGTTTCAGTGCTGCAGGCTCAACCGACGATCAAGACGTCGCGCAGTTGAGCTACGCCTGGGACTTCGATGCGGACGGGGTCACCGACGCGACCGGCGTCAACGCATCGTACGCATTCACGAGCGCCGGCGTATACGACGTCTCGTTACGCGTAGTCGATGCCGAGCGCGCCGCCGGCACAGCAGTCGAAACGATCACCGTCAATGCGGGGGCCAACACGCCGCCCGTGGCGAGTTTCGTGTTCGCGCCGACGACGCCACAGGTCGGCACGACGGTGTCGTTCGACGCCAGCGCCAGCAGCGACGACGGGCGCGTCACGCGCTACGAGTGGGACTTCAATGGTGATGGCACCTTCGACGTAACTGGCACGCCCAATGACGCGCGCATTGCGACGTACAACTATCCAACCGCTGGCACTTACGCGGTTCGATTGCGAGTCACCGACGACCGCAATGCAACTGGTGAGACGACTCGGAGCGTCACGGTTTCGTCGGCCGCTAACAACTCAGACCTAACGTTGACGATATTGGGCGGCGGCGCCGGCGTGGTTACCTACACGCCTGCGGCCACCGGGTGCTCGAACGAAACCGGTGCCAATCAGATCGTCTGCGTGCGCCAGTTCCCCACTGGGACGCAAGTCGTGCTGCGCGCATTCGCTTACTCGACCTCGCGCATCGGTGAATGGTCCGGTTGCACGTCCGTCAACACCGAAGGCAACGAGTGCACTGTCGCGCTGACGGGCAATCGCAACGTCACGCTGTTTTTGATTCGGTAGTTCATCTTTATCTTACTCGGAGACAATTCCATGCATAAGCTAACAACTCGAACGGTCGCGATCATGCTCCTCATCACCGCTCTGCCAGCTGCCGCGCAGCTGACGATTCCGACAGTACCCTCCCGAGCCACAGCGATTTCGCCGGTCGCCAACGCTGTCCTACTCGGTCAACGCCCCGCTGCAACGCACATGACCTTCGTCTGGGACCAGCCAGGTGGCATTTATCGACCGCTGATCGATCCCCCACCCCCGCGCGCGTTCATCATCTGTGTGCGCGGCGCATCGGCAAGCACTCCGTGTGCGTGGCCGGGCGTGTGGTCTTCGCCCGCCGCAAACATTCCGTCCAAGGCCATACGCAATTCGTCGGGAGCGATTACCGGCTACCGCTACACATTTCGCCCCACCGCCGCGTTGCCTGACACGTGGCTCGATAAACCCGTCGTATGGACCATTGCCGCCTGCGCAAACGTGAACGGTACGGCGTGTTCAACCTCGACTCCACAGCCGCTGCATGTCTCATCGATCGACCTCGTTCCTCAAAACGTTTCGATCGGCGACTCGACAGCGACGGATCTCGTGGTGACGGGCGCGGCGATTAACTTGGGCACCGGCAGCCCCCTTACAAACATGCGCAGCGACCTATTTAGCTTCCCAGCATTGCTCAATTCGGCCGGCGAGTGTGCCACCGACGTCAATCACGCTGACTACGTGAACACGCCCGGACTCGCTGCTGTGCTCGGTAACGGCACACTGGTGACAATCGGTAGCTTACCGCGCCTGATGGACGGAACTTACGACAAGAGTAATGTTCGCGCGATCATTCGCACTGGCGATCCCGTCTTGGTCGGCGACTTTACTTTCACGAGCCCTTCCAACCTTACGCCCGGCGGCCGACCGGTTGAAACGCAAAGACTATCGACTTCGGTCCTGTCGGCCAATCGGCCCCTGGGCGTCGTGTCGATCCTCATTCTCGACGGCTCTGGCACCATCATCGAATATGATGAAGCTAACAACGTCAAGGTCGAGTGCAAAGTACTCATGTAACCGGCCAATTGCCGCTCGAGGTAGTTAGGAGTCGGCCGATAAGCCGGGTTCTGTCGAGAACAGT
>CAYUIT010000125.1:0-2957 GCA_964444835.1 uncultured Steroidobacteraceae bacterium | reverse complement strand
ACGCGGCGTTAGTGGAGCAGGCCGCCGCCGCCAGTCAGTCGATGGCGGAGCAGGCGCGCTCGCTCAACGAGTCGATGGCCAAGTATCGCGTCGATGGCTCATCCATTGCGGTAACGGCGCCTGCCAGCACGAAGCCAGTGGTTAGTGCCCCGGTGAAGGACCCGAATGCGGGTGCACCTGCAGTCGAGCGGCGACGCGCCAACCGGCCTTGGAGCAAGCCAGCCGGGAGCGCGGGCACAAAGCCTGCGGCCAACGTGACGTCAGAGGCTGCCAAGCCAAAACCCGCTGCCAGCGCTGCGGCGAGCGGTAGCGACACGGAATGGCAAGAGTTTTAGTCGGTAGCGAATGGGTAGGAATGACATTAGTCAGCGGGGCGCGACGATGCGCTCTGTGATTCAAAGAGTAGGAAGTCAGCAATGAAGCGAATACTGGGCAATCTCTCGTTGCGTGCGAAGCTCGCAGCCGTGGTCGGAATGTTGTTAGTGCCGATCGGCATTTTTGCGTTCTTCACAGTGGTGTCGCACGTATCGACAATCAATGTTGCGAAGCACGAGCTCGAAGGCGCGCGTTGGATTCGGCCGATGATCAGTCTCGGCATCAATCTCGCCGAACAGCGCGATCACCTCGTTGCGGTGGCAGGTGGCGCAGTCGGCGAACGTGCCGAGATGATCGAGCATGGGCAACGAGCGCGTGCCGACATTCAAGCGATCGATGCAATCGTGGCAAGCAGCGAGCAGAACATGCTCGGTAGTGTCGACTGGCAGTCGGTGCGAGAGAAGGCGCTCCGTGCGGCTGCTCTCGAGACCTACACGGATCCCACGAAGAGCCCTCGTGAACACGTCGATGCGATACGCGACGTCGAACGTGCGATCAATCAAGTGGCGTCCGTCTCTGGCCTGACACTCGATCCCGGTGCCGACACCTTCTTATTGATGGATGCAGCAATCCTGCAGATGCCGGTTGCTTTAGGAGCGCTGAGTGGCGCGCGCCGCTATGTAGAGCAGGTGGCGGCCGGTACAGCGACGTTGCCCGGCAGAGTCGAATTCGGTACGGAGCTCGGCACGGTTCGCACGCGGCTGACTAGTGCGCTGCGCCAGATGACAGAGGACTACTCCGTCGTGGCGCCAGCGGAGTCAACGATACCCACGAGTGCCAAAGGGCTTTATGAGCAACTGCAGTCGTATGTACCGCGCTTGCAAGCGGCAACCAGCTCGTTGGAGGTCACATCGAAAGAGGCCGATGCCCTGTCGAAAGAGGGCGAAGTATTGGTGGAGTCCGTCGAGGGTTTGCAGGAGGCCATTCTTGCCGAGTTGACCGTGTTGCTCGAGCGGCGGGTATCGAGCGAGACGGCGAAGCTGTGGATGGAGCTGGCGGTCGGTATTGCCTGCTTGCTGGCAGCCATCGTCATTGCCGTCTGGCTCACACGCTATATCAGCTCGCAGGTCGATAAGGCCAATGCGATCTTCGCCAATCTCGCCCACGGCAAGTTCGACAACGAGATCGGTCGGCAGCCGCGCGACGAACTCGGCTCGCTCCTCACGGCGCTGGGCAAGATGCAGACGGACCTCAGTGCTCGTCTCGAGCACGAGCGCCTGATCTCGGCGGCGGCGCAGCGCATGAAGCTTGCACTCGATGCGAGTTCGGCGAACGTCATGGTGGCCGACGAGCACATGAAGATCATCTACTTGAACCGGGCCGCGCAGCGCCTGATGAGCGACGCGCAGGATGATTTCCGCAAGCAGATTCCGCAATTCAGCGCGAGCACCGTGGTCGGTAGCTCGATGGACGTATTCCACAGCAACCCCGCACATCAGCAACGCATGCTGGGCGGACTCACGCGCGCGCATACAGCGGATATCAAGATTGGGCCGCGCAGTATGCGACTCGCAATCAATCCTGTGCTGGACGAGAACGGCACTCGCTTGGGCTCGGTTGTTGAATGGATTGACCGCACGCAAGAGATTGCCGCCGAAGTTGAAGTAGCCGATCTCGTCTCGGCCGTGGCCGACGGCAAGCTCGAGACGCGCATTTCGATGGCGGGAAAAGTCGGCTTCTATGAGTTGTTAGCACGCGGCTTGAACGGACTCGTCGAAACCGTGGCGACGGTGGTGACAGATGTTCAGCAACTCGTCGCGGCTGCCAACGACGGCGACCTCGCTCATCGCATCGATTTGCGTGGCAAAGGTGGCTTGTACGTGCGCTTGGGTGGCGGCGTCAACGCGCTCATCGAGAACATGAGTGGGGTTGTGCGCGAAGTGAAGCGCGCGGCCGATGAAGTGTACCGCGGAGCGGAAGAGATTTCTGCGGGGAACCAGAACCTATCGCAGCGCACGGAGCAGCAAGCGTCTTCGCTGGAGGAGACGGCATCGTCGATGGAAGAGATGACCTCGACGGTGAAGCAGAACGCGGACAACGCCGGCCAAGCGAATCAGTTGGCGATGGCGGCGCGCGAACAAGCGGACAAGGGCGGAGCGGTGGTCTCGCGCGCCGTGAAGGCGATGACGGAGATCAACGAGTCGTCGAAGAAGATTGCCGACATCATCAGTGTGATCGACGAGATCGCGTTCCAGACGAATCTGCTGGCGTTGAACGCGGCGGTGGAAGCGGCGCGAGCGGGCGAGCAGGGCCGCGGGTTTGCGGTGGTGGCGAGCGAGGTGCGGAACCTGGCGAGTCGCAGCGCGACGGCGGCGAAGGAGATCAAGGAGCTGATCCAAGACAGCGTGAAGCGAGTGGAGGATGGCTCGACGTTGGTGACGCAGTCGGGAGCGACGCTGGAACAGATAGTGACGGCGGTGAAGAAGGTGAGCGACATCATTGCGGAGATCACGGCGGCGGGGCGTGAGCAGTCGTCGGGGATCGAGCAGGTGAACAAGGCGGTGATGCAGCTCGATGAGCTGACGCAGCAGAACGCGGCGTTAGTGGAGCAGGCCGCCGCCGCCAGTCAGTCGATGGCGGAG
>CAYUIT010000124.1:0-3025 GCA_964444835.1 uncultured Steroidobacteraceae bacterium | reverse complement strand
TGGCCAAAGTGGCCCCCTGAGTTGGAAATTGTCCGCGGACAATTGTGTGCCACTTGGCCGATTTCAGGGTGGCCAAAGTGGCCCCCTGAGTTGGAAATTGTCCGCGGACAATTGTGTGTCGATTGGCTGCGTTCGGGGTGGCTAAACCGACGCATCGAGACATTGGCCGCCCGCGCGTAAGTGCTTCTCTGTTGCCCGCGCCCGGATTCGCACACGCCTGGTAGAAACGAGCGGTGGTCCGCGTGCAAGTTAGCGATCGCTATCGACGCTTTGCTGAGCTGGCTTCGAACGAACAGGTTTTGGTGATTTTCGCATTCTTGCGCAGATCGCGCGAAACGAGCCAAACAGCTCGGATTCGCGTGTTTCCAGATCCCTAAAACGCCGAAACCCCGCCAAGGCGGGGTTTCAGGGATGGATTCGGTAGGCGGGGAGGGGCGTCTCATGAGTCCCCCAGCCTGCGTGTAAGCCAATCCTCGACCCAATCCTTGAGCTCGCTGTTCAGCTCCTTCTGTAAGGCTGGTGAAACGTGGTGAAACTTCAGAATGACCTTGTTCTTGGCCTGTACCACCTTCAGTGGCACTCGATCACCGATACGCACCTTCTCCTCGCGGGAGGTTTTCTTTGCTGGGCGCTTGGCGCTTGGTCCACATAGGGCCGTGAACACCGCATCTGGCGCGGGCCGGGGATCGAGAGCGGCAAGCTCGTTTGCCTTTGCGAGAACTCGGTCGATATCCGCTTTGAGTGCTGACTCGAGGGGCGTGCTCCAGCGGATTGCGATTACGCGCGGATCGCCAAACGCAGCGAGCACAGCAAGAGGAAGGCGAGCGACGCCGCGACAGCGGGCCACGTGGCTCCCGTCGACGCCGATCGCCTTCGCCATCGCGGCCTGGCTATCAAAGACGCCCTGCGTCAGCCACTGCTCGAAAGCCATACCCCGCTCGTACGGCGAGGGATTCGTGCGCAGCTCGTTCTCGCGAAACATTTTCAGTACGAGTTGCTGCGTCTCGGCGGCCGACGCGTCGAGGAGCGCCTGGAACGCATAGCCCCCCGGGAGCTCGCGATCAAGCGCAAGGCATGCCGCGTGGCGACGGTGGCCCGACACGAGCTCGAAGTCGAACTCCGCCGAGCCCTCGAGCGGGCGCACTTTGCCCGGTACCTCTTGGCCGTTCTCGCGAATGCTCTGCGTCAGGGCGACAAGATCCGGATCGTTCGGCGCAAGTGATCGGGAATCGCGGTTGTAAAACTGCGTCGGCCGAACTCGCTTCGGGTCAATCGACAGAACGACCCTGCCGTTCTCGCGCTCCTTGCGAAGCTCCTCAAGCTGCGGCAGCAGGCCCTTTGCCTGCTCAGCGGCCATCATGCCGATGGTGGTCACAGGGCCAGCTAGGCCCGCCCCCTTTGGGCGCAAACCCACCGTTGTGAGCGCGGGCGCCGCAGGCGATTGCGGTAGCACACCGAAGCGACTGATCTTTTTTTCGTCCGCCATGGATTAAACAGCCATCCGCAGTTGTGTGCCACTCGTTGCGGCGCGTTCTTTGAAGATCTCGATCAGGTCCCGCTCGAGCAGCCCGTGCACGTCGTTCGCCGCCTCGAGCGCCCGCTTGAGCGCGCTGCGCCCGAACGCCTTCGGGTCGGCTTCGTAGACGGTGCTGAGATTGCCCATCGCTTTGCTGATCGCGCCGCTGTCCACCATGGGCTCGGGCAAACAATAATCCCCGAAGACGCGAAAGATATCGGCCGCGACCGCCCCTTGTGCTTTGCGGTACCGGGTGATCAACACGCGAAAGAGCTCGAACTCCTTGGTGTCGTGAAACAGATTGGAGACCGCCTCAAGGATTTCGATACCGAGGCGCATAAAGGCACGGGCGGATTCATAGTCGAGGTACTCCGCCTGCGCAGGGATCAGCAATCCATGACCCGCAAACAACGCCCCCGCAGTCGACAACGAAAGTGCCGGCGGGTTGTCGATCAAGATCACGTCGTAATCGCCCTCAACGTCCTTCAGAGCATCCGCCAGCGGGCGATGAAAACGAAATTCAAGATCGTTATGGCGGCGCAGCGAAAGCACAAACTCACCTGAATACAGGTTGAGATTTGCGGCCACGATGTCGATGTTCGGCCAGTAGGTTTTTTGGATCGATTCGTGAAACGAGGCCGGCCATGCATGCCCGTTGGCTTCGACATCGGCGCGCCCGTGGAAGTAGGGCAGCACGGTATGCCAGTCGTCTGTCGCAAGCGAGTTCAGCCC
Source organism: uncultured Steroidobacteraceae bacterium (assembly GCA_964444835.1). Classification (GTDB taxonomy): domain Bacteria; phylum Pseudomonadota; class Gammaproteobacteria; order Steroidobacterales; family Steroidobacteraceae; genus CADEED01. The sequence continues at coordinate 777 of CAYUIT010000124.1, read as the reverse complement.
AAACGTGGTCGACAAACTCGCCTGCGGATCGAGGTCGATGACCAACACGCGAAAGCCGCGCAGTGCGAGGTATTGGCTGAGGTTTGCGGTCGTGTACGTCTTGGCGACGCCGCCCTTGAAGTTCGCGATCGACAGAATGAAGGCGCGGTCGATCTTGTACAAATCGCGCGGTGCTTGCCCGCGTGCAGCCCGCATGGCCAGGATCTGCTCCAGCGTGAAAAGCCGCGTCGAGCCATGCTTCTCGCCCTCCCAATCCGGGCGCTGCCGTGACAGCTGATACAGCGCCGGTGGGTGGATGCCGAGGATTGCGCAGACCTCTGTGAGCGTAAACTTGCGGAGCTTCTTGATTCCCTCGGGACGCAGTGCTGCGATGCGCTTCGCCTCGACGGAGTCGTTGGCTCGTCCCCAGAGCTCCTTGAGCTCGGCTAGCGTTGCGCTCCGCTTGCGAAACGCCTTCGGATCGTAGGCAGTTATCTGCTCCATTGGCGCAAAATAGACCGAAAGTAAAGGAAATGCAACTGAGTACGCAATAATCCTAACTAGAAGGGTATCGCGCGTAGTCAGCACAAAAGAGTAGCGGGCATCGGACGCGCGATGTCAGCCGTGCCTAGCGAGGGGAGTTCTCGTCGAGCTTGTCCTGCGGTCGATGGCCGCGTTGACTCAGAAGCTCCACGAGAGTTGGGAGCGGGGTGCGGCGCGTGTGGCACGGCGCCGAGAAGAGCGGCAACTGGCGCCCGGCCGCCGTGCGACGGCGGCTTAAAAAACCCGCGAAAGAGG
>CAYUIT010000123.1:1178-3196 GCA_964444835.1 uncultured Steroidobacteraceae bacterium | reverse complement strand
CCAAAAAAACGGGCGAATCGATCGTGACCGATTCGCCCGAGCTCTCTGGGGGAATACCGGCGTACCGAGCCTAACGACTCAGTCCGCCTGCGCGTCAGCCGCGCGGATGATGCCGTTCGTGCAATTCCTTCATGCGCTCGCGAGCGACATGCGTGTAGATCTGAGTCGTCGACAGGTCGCTGTGGCCGAGCAGCATCTGCACCACGCGCAAGTCAGCGCCGTGATTCAACAAGTGCGTCGCGAAGGCGTGACGCATCGTATGCGGCGAAAGCTCTTTATCGATCTGCGCCTTGCGTGCATACCGCTTGATGATGTGCCAGAAGGCCTGGCGCGTCATGCGATCGCCGCGGCGCGTCGGGAACAAGTAGTCGGTGGTGCGATCGAGCAGGATCTCGTTGCGCGGACCTTTGACGAACTCTGTCAGCCAGCGCACGGCCTCCTCGCCGAGCGGAATCAAGCGCTCGCGATTGCCTTTGCCGATGATGCGGATCACACCCTGGTTGGTGTTGATCTGGCTGTACTTGAGATTCACGAGCTCGGAGACGCGCAAGCCCGTGGCGTACAACACTTCGAGCATAGTGCGATCACGATGACCCAGCGGATCGGCGATTGCGGGCGCATTCAGGAGCGATTCGACTTCTTCTTCCGTGAGCGACTTCGGGAGCGAGCGACCGATTTTCGGCATCGCAATTTGCGCAGTAGGATCATCACGGAGAACCCCCTCGCGCACGAGGTAGCGGAAGAAGCGACGGAACGAAGACAATTGGCGCGCGGTGGAGCGCGGCCGAGCACCCGCGTCAACGCGGAATGCAATGAAGGCCAGCAGCTCCGCGCGGGTCGTGCGCGTGATCGGCACATCGCGCTCGGCAAGCCAGCGTGACAGTGCGGTGAGATCGGCGCGATAGGCCGCGAGCGTGTTCGACGCGAGACCCCGTTCCATCCAAACCGCATCCAAGAAGCGCGTGACGGACGGATCGGTCGCATCGGCTGCGACGGAATCGGCTCTGGCTGTTGCGTGCTTGACCAAGACGTTCACTCTATTCGGGACACACGATTGCTACGGTCAAGTATGGAAGCGCGACTTGCTTGTCGACGTGATGATCTTCACAGCTCCACAAAAGCATTAACATAAAGAGAACTGCATCACATCGCAGTATCGGAAAGACTCGCAAAACGTCGCCATGTCGGAGCACCGCGTCCAGTCGTCCAGTTCAGCGCACACCAGCATGTGGCTTGCTCCATTGCGCTGGGTATACGGGCTCTACGCAGGCCTCGTGTTCCTCGTCATTGCACTGAGCGCCCTGCTCGGCGTCTTGTTGCTGCCGCGGCTCGCTTGGCGCCGCAGTGCAGCGCGAAACGCCGCGCGCTTGTTTCTATTTTCGGCCGGCATGCCCTTGCGCGTCCGCGGCACGTCGCACATTCCCGACAGCCAGTGTGTGGTCGTCGCCAATCACGCGAGTTATTTGGACGGCATCGTTTTCACCGCCGCTTTGCCACCGCGGTTTGGGTTCGTGATCAAGCGCGAAATGGACGCTGTGCCGCTCGCGGGTTTGTTGTTGCGGCGACTCGGCTCGGAATTCGTCGAGCGCTTTAACCGCCAGAAAGGTGCAAGCGATGCGCGGCGCGTGTTGCGCACTGCAACGAACGGCCACTCACTCGTGTTCTTTCCCGAGGGAACGTTCTCGCATGAACCGGGCTTACTGAAATTCCACACGGGCGCCTTCACGATTGCCGCGCGCGCAGGTTGCTCCGTCGTGCCCTCGGTCGTGCGCGGCACACGGGCCGCTCTGCCGGCTTCGCGCATCCTGCCGACGCCGGGCGTCATCGAAGTCGAGTTCTTCACGCCGATCGCGAGCACGCAGACGGAATCCGACAACGCCGCTATCGAACTGCGCGATCTGTCGCGCCAACGCATCCTGGCCGAACTCGGCGAGCCAGACCTGTCGCGCGCCGCCTGAGCGGAGCGCTGTCGTTAGCCCCGCGAGCCACGAGGCAGGAGCTACGAGTCTGTAGAGATC
>CAYUIT010000123.1:0-1078 GCA_964444835.1 uncultured Steroidobacteraceae bacterium | reverse complement strand
GAGCTACGAGTCTGTAGAGATCGCCGCGCGGATCGATGGCGCGCGCTGTGGTGCCATAACAAATCTTCCACTCACTCTTGTAGCGGGCGCGCCATCGTGGCCGCGCGGGGACGCCGCGCTAGCGGCGCGATCGACCAGACTCGTAGCTCCTGCCTCGTGGCTCGCGGGCCTCAAAACCAGCGCACCTGCACCGCCTAACGACTCACATGCTCCGCCGATACTGCCCACCCACCTGATACAACGCACGCGAAATCTGGCCGAGCGAACAAGTCCGCACCGCGTTGACGAGCTCACCGAACACGTTACCGCCCGTCGCAGCAACTTGCTGTAGCTGCGCGAGCGCCGCCAGCGAGTCGTTAGCATTGCGCTGCTGAAACGCACGCACGGCGGCCACCTGGTCTTGCTTCTCCTCCTCCGTCGAACGAATCAGCGCGGCACCCTTGTGCTCATCGAGCGCGTCGTGGTCCGACAAGAAAGTGTTCACGCCGATGATCGGCAAGGTGCCATCGTGCTTCTGCGTTTCGTAGTAGAGGCTTTCCTCTTGGATTTTTCCGCGCTGGTACATCGTCTCCATCGCGCCGAGCACGCCGCCACGCTCGGAGATCGATTCAAACTCTTTGTAGACGGCCTCTTCGACCATGTCGGTCAATTGCTCGATCGCGAACGAACCCTGCCACGGATTCTGGTTCTTGTTGAGCCCGAGCTCGCGATTGATGATGAGCTGAATCGCGACCGCCCGACGCACACTCTCTTCGGTTGGTGTCGTGAGAGCTTCGTCGTACGCATTGGTGTGCAAGCTGTTGCAGTTATCGAACAACGCGTACATCGCCTGAAGCGTCGTGCGGATGTCGTTAAAGTTGATCTCGCGCGCGTGCAGTGAGCGACCCGACGTTTGAATGTGGTACTTCAACATCTGGCTACGCGCGTCCGCTCCATAGCGCTCACGCATCGCGCGCGCCCAGATGCGCCGTGCCACGCGACCGATCACGGCGTACTCTGGGTCCATTCCGTTTGAGAAAAAGAACGATAAATTGGGCGCGAAATCGTCGATCTTCATGCCGCGCGCGAGGTAGTACTC
>CAYUIT010000122.1:0-3249 GCA_964444835.1 uncultured Steroidobacteraceae bacterium | reverse complement strand
GCCGGTGAACAGCTCGCCGTCCCACCACACGGTGCCCGCCTCGAGCGCCTCGCGCTCGGTCTGCGACATGGTCGGCAACATCTTCAAATAGGCGCGCATGAAGGGCCGCGTGATCAGCGACTTGCGTAGCGGGCGAATGTTGAACAGCCACAATGCCGCAAGCATCACCCAGAGGAAGCCCTTCCAGATGCCGGCGGGCGGCGCGATGTACGTGTAGCCGACTAACAACACGGTAAACGCTGCTGTGAACGCGAGCAGCGGTAACCGTTTGTAGGCGAGCAACAGCACGAGGCCGATGAACAATACGGTGAAGACGGTGCCGACCTTGGCCACTAAAAAGAAAAAGCCGGCTACGGCAAGAAACGCGATGACTGCGCCGAGCATTGGAGAACCCCTCGGGTCGATGGCGACTGTAGATGGGGTGAATATAGCCTTTTGTGCACTGCAGCGCGAGGGCGCTTGTTCGTGCAGGACAAAGCGAGGCATGAACGCAACGGAAGCCGATTTTTCGGCGAAGATCGCGGCATAAAGGGAGCAGTTTCGGCTCCGTCAGTCGCGCGGGCGCCAGGAAATCGTGCCGCTTTGGGGTGTCGATTGAGTGGGTCGGCACGCGAATGAAGTCGCGTTTGCGGGTGTGGACGGGCGCGGCTTGCCGGGTCTGGGCTCGCATGGCTCGCGGACGCAAGCCGTCCCCGCGCCCCACGTGTAGCGCGCATCGCCACATGGGAACTGTGGTGCGGCAAGTCGTCACACGAGCGCGCTACACGATGGCGCGGCGCCCTTAACACACCCGCAAACGCGAATTCTTTCGCGGGCCGACCCACACCACCGCAACCGAGCGCCCGATATTCGGGCGCTCGTGCGGCCGACATCAGCCGAGCAAGTCCTTCACGCCGTCGCGCTCTTCGCGAAGCTCAGCGTCGGTGGCGTCCATGCGCTTGCGCGAGAACTCATCGATCGAGAGTCCCTGGACGATTTGGTAGTCGCCGTTCTTGCAGACCACCGGATACGAGTACACGACACCTTCGCGGATGCCGTAGCTGCCGTCTGACGGCACTGCCATGCTGATGAAGTCGCCTGGCGCCGTGCCGCGCACCCAATCGCGAATGTGATCGATCGCCGCCGAGGCCGCCGAGGCCGCCGACGATGCGCCGCGCGCCTTGATGATCGCCGCACCGCGCTGTTGCACGGTTGGAATGAAGGTCTCTTCGTACCACTTGCGATCGACCAGTGAGTGCGCGGGTTTGCCGCCCACGGTGCATTGATTGAGATCGGGATACTGCGTCGAGGAGTGGTTGCCCCAAATCAGCATCTTTTGGATCTGCGTGACGTGGCTGCCGGTTTTCTCCGCAAGTTGCGACAGCGCGCGGTTGTGATCGAGGCGCGTCATGGCCGTGAAGTTGCGCTGATTCAGATCCTTCGCGTTCGCGCGCGCAATCATCGCATTGGTGTTGGCAGGATTGCCGACGACCAGCACGCGAATGTTGCGATCGGCCACTTCGTTCATCGCCTTGCCTTGGGCGGAGAAGATCTGCGCATTGGCGAGCAACAGATCCTTGCGCTCCATGCCGGGCCCGCGCGGGCGCGCGCCCACTAACAACGCCGCCTGGCAATCCTTAAAGGCGACTTTCGCATCGTCGGTCGCGACGATCTTGTTCAAGGTGGGGAATGCGCAGTCGTTCAGCTCCATCACGACGCCTTGCAGTTGCGGTAAGGCCGGCGTGACTTCGAGGAGATGCAAGTTGACGGGTGTATCGGCCCCTAACATCTGGCCGGATGCGACACGAAATGCGAGCGCGTAACCAATCTGGCCTGCGGCGCCGGTAATTGCGACATTCACTGCGGGTTTCATCGTCGGAAGTCTCCTCGAGGATCGAATCGGGCGGCGCACGCGCGCCGGCTGGGCTACTGGAAGGGCCGGGAGTTTACCAGCAGGCAAAAAAAAGGGCCGGACTCGCGTCCGGCCCTTCCACCGCGTGAGCGGATTTTCGCTACAGGCTTACTTGCCCGAGGCCTTCGCGGCGCAGCTTACGATGCCACTCGCTTGGCCGACCGTCAGCAGACCCGCCTTGACGTCGTCGTACACGCGTCCCGCGACGCATGACACGAACTGACCCGACGTTTCGCTGTCAGCAGCACAGCTCTCGACCTTGACCGCGAGGATTTCGCCCGCGCGATTGACACTCGGAGCGCCGGTGTCGCAAGAGCCGATCGACAGGTTTTGCAACTGCCAGCCGGTGTCTTGGAACAAGAACGGCGTGAGGTCGAGGTTCTCGATACCACGCAGCGTCGCCGTGATTGCCGGCTCCATCAACGCATTCGGAGCATGACGTTGATCGAAGTGCGCGACGGACGAGCCGCCCGCGAACACCGTCGGAGCAAACAACTGCGGGTACTGCGGACCGGTTGCCGCAACGCCCTTCGCGCCTTCGAGTTCCGCGCGCGAAACGCGAACCGAACGCACCGCTGTCGGCAACGAGGCCTTCAGCGTGTTGCCGTCAGCCAAGCCGATGCCGAGCACGGGAATCGTGATGGACGGATCCAGTCCACCGATGTTTGCCGTGTACCCACCAGCGACCGCTACGTTGTTGACGAGGATCAAGCCGCAAGCGCCGGCCGCCTGCACGTTCGCCGCCTTGACGACAAACGCGCAGTTACCGCGATCGACGACCGCAACCTTGTCTTTCAAGCTTCCCGGAGCGAGCGGTTCGCAGGCATCCGTCGTGCTAACACCAGCGCCGTCATTGACCAGCACTGCATCGCCGAACAGATTCCATTGGTCCGCAACACTGCCGAAGTCCGCTGTCGTGGCGATGAAATTCGTCATCTTCGACGAACCATTCAAGTAGGCGCTGAGGTACCGGCGCGGGCCGAGTACATTGCGCGCGTTCGCCGTGGCGCTCGGGCCCGACCACACGAGATTGCCGTCGTTCAAGCGCGAGGTGAGGCGCTCGGCCGACGTCATCTCATTCCAACCCTTGCCCGTCGTCAGATCGCGCAAGTAGGTGGTGTAGTGGTCCGGGAAGCCCAGGAACAAAGCGCCCGAGGTGCGGCTCGCGAAGTACGTGAAGCCGAGACCGTGGGACACTTCGTGCATGAACGTGTCGAGGAAGTCGATCTGGCCCGGGCCCGGATTGCTGTCCAGACCGTAGTACCAGCCGCCACCCGCGATGCAGTTCGGCTGACCGACGTTACCGTTGAAGAAGGCACCGAGATCGGTGTCTTCCGGCACCAAGTCCTCGCCCTCGA
>CAYUIT010000121.1:0-3322 GCA_964444835.1 uncultured Steroidobacteraceae bacterium | reverse complement strand
GACGCCCACCACGGCGCCTGTCATTGCCGACGCAAGATTGCCGGCGTACCACGACTTGAATCCGAGCCGCACGATTTCTGCGCGCCGCTCGGGGCATAGAGTGGTTAGTGTTGAGACGCCAAGCCCGATGCTTGCCAGGTTGGCAAAGCTGCACATCGCGTACACGGCGATCAATGTCGAGCGCGGTGACAGCGTGCCGGCGGGAAGTGCGCCGAGTTGTAGGTAGGCCACGTACTCATTGAGGATCGCTTTGACGCCCATCAGCGAGCCGGCCGCCTGCGCCTCTTCCCACGGAATACCCAGCGTCCACATCAAGGGTGCAAACAACCAGCCAAACAAGCGCTGCAGCGTGAGTGGTGCGCCCGCCACGTCCGGCAGCGCCCCTAACGCTTGGTTGGTGAGGGCCACCAACGAGAACACGACGATGATTACGGCGATGACCGCCAAGAATAGCTGCAGGCCATCGAGCGTGCCGCGCACGAGCGCATCCATGCTGCTCTCGTAGCGCAAGTCACCTTCTGCGTGAGCCGCCGTGTCGGTGCGCGAGTCGCCGGGCACCATGATGCGCGCAATCAGTAGCGTCGCCGGCAAACAGATCAGCGAGGCAGCGAGAATGTGGCCGAACGCGTTATCGACCGTTTTCGCGAGGGTTTGTGCGTACAAGACGAGGACGACGCCCGACACCGTTGACATCCCCAGCGTCATCACGGCAAACAACTCGCTGCGGGTCATGCGCGCGAGATAGGCGCGGACGACGAGCGGTGCTTCCACGACCCCCAAGAAGACGTTCGCGCCGGCATTCAAGCCCACGACGCCACTCACGCCGAGCGAGCGTTGCAGTGCCCACGACAGGCCGCGCACGATCGCGCGCAACACACCCCAGTGCCACAGGATCGCAGCGATCGCGCTCATCGTGATGACGAGCGGCAGAATCTGAAACGCGATGACGACAGGCGAGGGCGCCCCGTCGCGCAGCACGAACGGGATCGGTGCGCCACCGAGGTAGCCGAACATGTAGGACGAACCTTCGAGCGTGGCGCGCTCGATGGCGACGACGCCGGCATTCATGGCGCGCAGTAGCTCCCACACTTGCGGCACTAACAAGATGAACACGCCGAGCAAGAACTGCAGGCCGATCGCGCCCGCGATCCAGCGCACAGGCGGCAACGCACGCCGATTCTCGCTTGCGAACCATGCAAGCGCCACGATCAGCGCGATGCCACTGCAGCTTTGCAGCCGCAGTAGCCAGCTCGTGGTCTCGTGCGCGGCTACAGCTTCCACGCGATTCCAAATTGGAACTGGCGCGGTGGGCCCGCGTTGCGCTGCACGAATGGCACTCCGCCGCCGAACTGAATCTGGTTCGAGGTGGTCGCTGCGTTGGCAAAGCCCGACAGATTGTTCCAGTCGAACACGTTGAAGACGTCGGCCGAAAGCTCGAGGGTTTGGTCGAACACGCGCCAATCGTAGCGCACGCCGAGGTCGATGCTCTTCGACCATGGCAAGCGCGCGGAATTCCGCGTTACGCCGGGGTACCGGTCGGAGTTGCCGACGAAGTTCTCGCCGAACGAGCGGCCGTCGCCGTTCAAGTCCTGGGTGCCGAAAATCGCAGCGTCGGGGACCAAGTTGACCGGCTGTCCCGATTGAAACAGGCCAGCGATCGACACCCGCAAGCCCGGGCGCGGGTACAGAAAGCCTACCGCCGAGATCACATGGCGTCGATCGTTCGCCGATGGCCCTTCATCGGCGGCGAAGTCGTTAGCATTCGAGGCGCGAAAGTTAATGTCGTCCGTGTCGTTCGTGAGCTTCGCGAGCGTGTACGAAAAGCGCAGGCCGTAGCGATCGTCGGCGCGCTCCTTGTTGAGTTGGAGTGTCATGGCGCGATAGTCCGAGCGACCGTCGGTTTCCGATACCGTGATCTGACGCGCGCCGCCTGCAAGCGGTGCGACGAGGCGCGTTGCATCGGCGCTTGCCACCGAGCGCGCGAGGCCAAGTTGCTCCGCGAGTTGTAAGCGTTGTGCGGGGTCCGTTAGCGCTCGTAGCGCCGCGATGTTCTGCGGTGTGAGAGCCGCCGCATTAGGCGAGAACGCGCTGGGTGCATTGAGATCCCGCAGGCGCACGAGGTCGCGAGTGCGGTTGTACAAGAAGTCAATCGATGCAGTCCAAGCGTCGCTGAGTTGTTGTTGGTAGCCGGCGGACAACTGCAGGCTGCGCGGGTTGTCGTAACCGGCAGGATTGAGGATCCGAATCTCGTTTGAGAGCGTGGTGCCGCGCAACGCTTGCACATTGGCGGCAGCAGGGCAGCCCGTCACGACGCCACCCACGCAGGTAGGATTGACCGTGAGATTGCCGTCGAACGTGATGCGATCGAGATCCGTATTGCTCGGCAGTCGCCCGGCCGCGATGAGTTGTTGCAACTGGGACCGGAAAGCGGCTGAGGTCGTGTTTCGCTGCAAGGCGTCGGAGACGACAGCATACAGCAGCTTGTCGTAGAAGAGGCCGGCACCGGCGCGGACCACCGAGCGCTCGGTGGGCTGCCAATTGACGGCAAAGCGTGGCGCAATGTTGTTAGTGTCGCCCGAGCCCGTGCCGAGCTCTGTCAGCGAATCGTAGTCGTAGCGCAGCCCCAACGTCACAATGAGATTCGAGCGTACGCGCCACTCGTCCTCGACAAACACGGCTGATTGCGTTTGACGCTCACCAAAGGCATTGGGTAACAGCTCCACGCCGTACGCAACGACGGCGGGATTGAGACTGAGGATGTCGTTGGCAGTGAGTGCGCTGCCCCGATTCAAACTGCGCAATTGAGTGAGCTGAGCGCTCGTGAGCGCCACGGTGTAGTTACCAGCGACGTTGCCACCGCCAAGCAACTCGAAGTCGGAACTCAGCACGTCGATGCCGAAGCGTAGGCGGTGTTTACCAAGGTCGGCCCGCACACTGTGCTGCGTTTGCACCGTGCGCTCCGCTTCGTCGAAGATAAACCCCGGATGTCCGACGATTGCCGCCGGCAGACCGGACGCGTCTAGCGCCACGACTTGCGGCCCAGGCGCGCGCGCTTCACCGTAGTCCCAGTCGAACTGGCTCCATTGCAGCGTACCTTGATAGCGAAATCGCTCGCCGTCGTAGGAGACGGTGCTCGCGAGTAGGGTCGATACGCGGTCCTGATCCGAGCCCGCCGACGGGAACTGCACATTGCCGCCGCCCAGCGCGCCCCCGGGTCGCTCGATCGTGATGCGGCCGTGATTGGCGCGTGCCATCAGTTGCCAGCGGTCGCTCAGTCGATGGTCGAGCCGCAGCGAGCTCAGCAGAAACTCGTTGCGACCGG
>CAYUIT010000120.1:0-3526 GCA_964444835.1 uncultured Steroidobacteraceae bacterium | reverse complement strand
TGACCGGACCGCATCTGCATCTCGGAGTGGCCCTCAATCGCACGATGGTCGATCCGATGTTGTTCATTGCACCATCGAAAGCGACCCCCTAAAGGCAGGATGCTGATCTCGTGCGACTAGTTAGAATCGACCCATGGCAGACGTGGGCGATTGGCAGGAGTTGAGCGCAAGACTGGACGAGCTGCTTGCCCTTGACGCCACCGAACAACTTCATTTCCTCGCAGTACTCGAGCAATCGAACCCGGCACTGTCGCAGCGCCTTCGACAACTGCTCGCGTCACGCCCGGCCATGGAGAGCGCCGGATTCCTCTCCGACACGAGCGCGCTTGAGGCATCGCAAGCTCAAACAGAATCTGCCTTGATTGGCGCCGCGATCGGGCCGTGGACCGTCGAAGCGGAGATCGGTCGCGGCGGCATGGGTAGCGTGTGGCGTGCGCGGCGCTCCGATGGCCGTTTCGAAGGCTTGGCTGCCATCAAGTTCCTGCATTTTGCTGCGCTCGGTAGCGAGGGCGAACAGCGCTTTCGGCGCGAAGGTTATCTGTTAGGCCAACTCAACCACCCACACATCGCGCGTCTCCTCGACGCCGGCGTGCATGCGCCTTCGCATCAACCGTACCTCGTGATGGAGTACGTAGACGGCATACCCATTGACGAGTGGTGTGACGCGCATCGTTTGCCCATTCGCGAACGCATCGGTTTGTTTTTACGGGTGCTCGATGCGGTGGCGCATGCGCACCGTCACCTGATCATCCACCGCGACATCAAGCCAGCCAATATTCTGGTCACCAGCACGGGCAGTGTAAAACTACTCGATTTCGGTATCGCAAAGCTCGCGCATCAGACCGACCCCGCCGAGCAAACCCGCTCGAGTGTCGCCGCGATGACGCCGCTTTATGCCGCTCCCGAACAAATCCTCGGCGAGGCGGTCACCACACGCACCGACATCTATGCCTTGGGTCTGGTGTTGTTTCGACTCCTGACGGGGCAGCACGCATTTCAAGCGGATTCGCGCGAGCAGCGGTGGCGCAACGCGACGACGCTCGAACCGCCGTTGATGTCTCGCGTGGTGGGCAGCAGTTCCACGGATGTTGCTGCGTTACGTGGCGACTTGGACACGATCGTGGCCAAAGCATTACGCCAGGATCCCGAGTTGCGCTTTGGTTCCGCGGAGTCATTGGGCGACGACCTGATCCGACATCTGCGCCACGCGCCGATCGCCGCGCGCCCCGCAACGATCACGTATCGCATGCAAAAGTTTGTGAGGCGCAATCGCGGACTCGTCGCCGTCACGAGTAGCGCGGTACTGATTCTTGCCGCCGCCGCACTTTTCGCCACGCTGCAGATGTTTGACGCACAACGCCAACGCGATGTTGCGCAGCATGAGGCACGGCGAGCGGAGGCATCATCCGATTTTCTCCAGTTGGTGCTCTCCGAGAATCGCACCGTCGAGCAGCCGCTCACGGTCGACGATTTATTGAACCGCTCAGTGCGTATGCTCAACCAACAGTACGCCGACGACCCTGGATTTCGCTCGCGAATGTTGCTGACGCTCGCCACCGAGCGAGCGAGTCGTCGTGAGTACGACAAAGCCGAGCAATTGATGCATGCCGCGCGGCTCGCCGCACGCGATGCAAGCGACATTGAGCTCGAGGCCTACGTGGAGTGCGCACAGTCCTTCCTGCAAAGCGGCAATCGGCGACGCACCGACGCTTTGGCAGCACTGCAGTCGGCGCAAATGAAGCTGGGTCGGCTGAGCGAGCTTCGCTGGGAAACCGAAGTGCAGTGTTTGCGCGCCGAAGCAAACATCGAGGGTATGTCGACCGATGAGTCCGGCGCTGCGAGCGCGCGCACGCTCGCACTACTGACCCAAGCTCGCGAGCGCATGGAGTCGAGCAGCGTCACGCATCGTCGTGACTACACGGCGGTCTTGTCGCATCTCGCCGTGGTACACCGCGGGCGTGGCGATATCGCGCGCGCATTTGAACTCGTGCAGCTCGGCGGCAAGATTCACGAGCAGAACGGTCGCGGACAAACGCGCTCACGCATGATCGCTCTCAACAACGAGGCCGTTTTGTTAGCGCAGATGGGCGAGTTCCAGAGCGCTTTCGAGCGCCTGCAGGCGCTCGAAGCAAGAGTCGCACGGTTGGAACCCAGCAGCCGCAACATGGTGAACTTTTCGACTAACTACATCGTGGCTGCCGCGCGGATGGGTGGCGCTGTACGAACCGCTGCATGGCAACGCCTGCCCGAGGTCATCGAGGCATTGCGCGCACGCGGCGATACGCTCCAGGAGATCGATGCGCTCACGGCGCAATTGGCAGCGCTGCTCGACTCCGAAGCATCTCCAACGGCGATCGATACCACGGTCGCACGGGTGAACACGCTGCTCGATGCGCCCGGGCGCGACATTCCACCCGAGTACCACACGGCGCTACTCGGTTCATGGGTGCGACTGGACCTACAACGAGGCGATGCCAGCGCAGCGAGAGCTCGGATTGACCACTGGGTGCACGAACTCACGCGTCAGGATGACCAGCGACTGCTCGCGGAGGTAATGCTGGAGGCGAGTGCGTTGTCACTACAACTTGCCGAGTTCAAGCGCGCTATCGAGGAGAGTACCCACGCCGTATCCTTGCTCGAGCGTCTGGCTCGCGGCACCGACAAAAGCGGTCGAGTCGGCGACGCACTCGTGATACTGGCTAAAGCCCATATCGGTGCGAAGCAGGAATCGCTCGCAACGCGCCCTCTTGAACGTGCGGTTCGTTGCTTGGTGAACGGCTACGGTCAGAATCACGAACGAACGACGGCGGCGCGGCGCCTGTTGCTGAGCATCTCGAATTCATGACAACGACTGCCGCGCTTGCCGCAATCTTCGATAAGGTGAAGTCCGGCGACGCCGCCGCGCGAGATCAGCTATTCGCCATACTGTACGACGAGCTGCGCAGTATGGCGCGGCGAGAACTGCGTCGTTCATCAGGTCCACTCGCGAGCCTCGGAGCAACAACGCTGGTGCATCAGGTATACGAGAACATCGCGCAACGCGCCGGTCTTGCTTTCGAAGACCGCCCACGGTTCCTCGCCTACGTCGCGCGCACCATGCGCGGTATGGTCATCGATGCGGTGCGAGAGCGGCGCGCATTGAAGCGCGGCTCGGAGTATCACTTCACCGAGTTCAATACACAGGTCGCCGAAAGCGTGCCGGCCACACAAGAGTTATCGAAGCTTTCGGACGCGCTTGACGAGCTCGCTCAGCGCGACTCGACGCTTGCGGAAGTAGTAGATCTCAAGTACTTCAGCGGCTTGTCGATTCCCGAAATTGCGACGCTACTCGGCGTGAGCGAGCGCACGGTGCAGCGATCCTGGGAAAAAGCTCGCCTGCTGCTCTTCGCCTCCCTGCGAGAGGACGTCAGCTGACAGGCGAGTTTCCCCGGTGGCTACCCCTTGACGCACAGCACTTGCTTCAAGGTGTATGCGACTTCGACCAAGTCGCGCTGCGCTTCCATCACGGCGTCGATGTTCTTGTACG
>CAYUIT010000119.1:1766-3556 GCA_964444835.1 uncultured Steroidobacteraceae bacterium | reverse complement strand
TCGTCGCCGGCGGCTTCCCCGAAATGTCGTACACGACGCGCGAGATACCCTTCACCTCGTTCACGATTCGCCGCGACACGAGATCGAGGAAATCGTACGGCAAGCGCGCCCAGTGCGCTGTCATGAAATCGATGGTTTCGACCGCGCGCAAGCTAACAACATAGTCGTAGCGTCGGCCATCGCCCATCACGCCGACTGAACGCACGGGCAAAAACACGGCGAATGCCTGGCTGGTCTTGTCGTATAGATCGTGCCTGCGCAGCTCTTCGATGAAAATGGCATCCGCTTGGCGCAGAAGATCGGCATAGTCCTTGCGCACTTCGCCCAAGATGCGCACACCAAGGCCCGGGCCTGGGAACGGATGGCGATACACCATCTCGCGCGGCAGCCCGAGCTCCACGCCGAGCTTGCGCACTTCGTCTTTGAACAACTCACGCAGCGGCTCGACGAGCTTCATGCGCATGTTGGCTGGCAAGCCACCGACGTTGTGATGCGACTTGATGACGTGCGCCTTGCCGGTTTTGGAACCCGCCGACTCGATGACGTCGGGATAGATGGTGCCTTGCGCGAGGAAATCGATACCGGTGAGCTTGTTAGCTTCCTCGTCGAACACTTCGACGAAGTGCTTACCAATGATCTTGCGCTTGCGCTCTGGGTCGGACTCGCCGCGCAACGCCTCGAGAAAGCGCTGTTCAGCATCGACGCGGATCACTTTGACGCCGAGATTCTCGGCGAAGGTCTGCATCACTTGATCGCCCTCGCGCAAGCGCAGCAGGCCGTGGTCGACGAACACGCAGACGAGCTGATCGCCGATCGCTTTGTGGAGCAGCGCGGCGACCACCGAGGAATCGACACCACCCGACAGCCCTAACAACACGCGGCCTTTGCCCACTTGGGCCCGGACGCGCTCGATGGCATCGTCGATGATGTTGCCGATGCTCCACAGCGCCGCGCAGCCGCAGATCTCGCGCACGAAACGCTCGAGCATCCGCGCGCCTTGCAGCGTGTGTGTCACTTCCGGATGGAATTGCACGGCGTAGAACTTGCGCGCCTCATCGGCCATCGCAGCAAGCGGCGCACCAGCGCTCGCCCCCACCGCCGTGAAACCGGGCGGTAAAGTGTCGACGCGGTCACCATGACTCATCCGTAGCTCGGATAAACATCAGGAACGACCATGGCACTTCGCCGTCTCGGCGGCATGCGGTGGATTGGAGCTAGTGTTGAGCGTGCAGTTCTCGAACTACCCCGCGGCGGCGTTGGCCGCGCTGACGCTCGCGACGTTCGGGGTCATAGCGGCATCGCCGTTGTTCTGGAGTTTTCCGACCGCGTTCTTGAGAGGCGCAGCGGCGGCGGCGGGGATCGCGATCATCAATTCCATCGCGAATGTCGGTGGATTCGTGATTCCGTTTGCGGTGGGAGCGATCAAGGACGCGAAAGGGTCGACGGCGAATGGGTTGTACCTCATCGCGGCGCTGTTGTTTGGCGGGGCGGCGTTGGGTATCGCCGTACGATTCGCGCGTCGATAGATGACTCATGGTGGTGTGCCGTGAGGCACCGTGTCGCAGGAGCGCGAGCTGCGCATCACCGACGCAGCGAGGCGCTTCGTAAAGTCGGGGCTCATGAGCGGCGCTCGATCGCTAGATGGCGCGAGCGGGCCCTTGAGGCTCTGACGAACTCACCAGCGACGCCAGTTGTTTGAACACCGGCAGTCATGCCACAGTCAGTCGCCGCGACCGACAACGGAACAAATGTGGCCAGCAAGAAGTTGTACAGCGTTCTCCTGATTGCGC
>CAYUIT010000119.1:0-1756 GCA_964444835.1 uncultured Steroidobacteraceae bacterium | reverse complement strand
CGCTCTTCGCCTCCGGTGCCGCGGGGCTGATCAACCAGATCACCTGGCAGCGCGCCGTCAAGGTGTACCTGGGGAACAGCGAGACACTGAGTGCCACCATCGTCGTGCTGGTGTTCATGCTGGGGCTCGGTTTGGGTGCGCTGTACGCCGCCCGCCGCGCGCCCGTCGTGCGCAACGCTTTCGGTGCGCTCGCCGCCGTGGAGCTGCTGCTGTGCGCAGCCAATCTCATCCTGCTATTCGCGTTCGGGGAGCAGATGCGTTCCACCGGCTATCTGGTGCTGCGGGAAGCCGCCGAGGCCGGCATCTCGCCCGCCTGGACTTTCGCGATGTTGTGCGTGGTGGTTTTGATCGTGCCGTGCTTTCTCATGGGCATGACGGTGCCCTTGGCCGCCGAGTCAGCCCAGCGGCAACTCGGCATGGAGCGCAAGCAAGCGGTGTCGCACTTCTTCTTCGTCAACACGGTCGGCGCCGTGCTTGGCGCATTGAGCGCCGGCCTGCTGCTGATGCCGTTGCTCGGACAGAAATACACCCTGGCAGTTGCCGCCGGCGCCAATCTGTTCGCCGGTCTCCTGGTTTTCGCACTGCTCCGTCCGTTGCCATCACGGAGCGCCCAAGCACCCACCCCTGCGCCGCAGGCGGCATCTGAAGGCAAGGCGCGTGCGCGCGTTCCCATCGAACTGGTGCTCGCCTTCACGCTTGGCGGGCTATCGCTGGCCTACGAGATCTACCTCTTCCGCCTCGCTGCGCTCGGTTATACGCCGCTGCCCTGGATCTTCAGCGTGGTGCTGGTCGGCTTCTTGCTGTTCTGGTCACTGGGCGTGGCGGCATCGGAGAAGCTAGAGGAGCAGTTTGTGCCGGCCCTGGCTCTGACGGCCACGGCAGTGGCCATCGTGCCCTTCGTGTTCGCCTACCAACGATTCCATGCCGTGGAATTTCCAATCTGGAGCTTCGGGCTGATCTACTTCCTGCCCTGCTTCGGGTTCGGTGTGCTGTTCGGAATGACCATCAGCCGATACGCGCGCAGTTGGGGCCGGGATGTCGGGGTGTTCACCGCGCTCAACACCGTTGGCAGCGCCATCGGCATTCTCGCCACCACTTTTTTGCTGTTCGAGTTCGACAAGGACGTCGATGCGTGGCTGTTGGCCCTCGGGCTGTTGGCGTTCGTGCCCTATTTCTACGGTCGCGCGCATCCGTCGTTTCGCCGAGTGAACGTATTCACCGGACTGGTGCTGGCACTCATCTTCCTGGTGACGGGCGTCGCCACCCTCAAAAGCGGCAGACCGACCGTCTCGGCGCAGCGGCTCGAGTTCTATGGTCGCGACGGCGTGGTGGAGGTGACGCCCGACAACTGGGTGTACATCGACGGCCTGTGGCATTCGGTGCTGTTCAGGGACAGCGATCTTGCCGCCAAACGGACTCCGAACGTCCGCCGCAAGATGCTGATCGCACTGCTGCCATTGTTGGCGCACGATGGCCGGCAGAATCTCACCGCCTTGAACATCGGCATGGGAACCGGCGCCACAGCTCGCACCCTGGCCAAGTCGAACCGGATCCTGGTTGTGGACACGTACGAGATCATCGACACGGTGCGTGAGGTTCTCGCCGCTTTTCCCCAGCAGACACTCCTTCCTTCTGACCTGGCCAAGATTCGCGTCTTCTGGGAAGACGCGCGCGCCGGCCTGGTGCGGCGAGACTTGCAATACGACGTGATCACGCAGTCCCCGCTCTATCTCAAGCAGGCGGGCAGCAGCCTGCT
>CAYUIT010000118.1:0-3562 GCA_964444835.1 uncultured Steroidobacteraceae bacterium | reverse complement strand
TTCCCAGTTGAATTTGGCTTTGCGGCCACTGCCGAACACTTTCAAGGCGCCGTCCGTGCCCACGGCATTGGGGCGCTGGAAGATCCAGTTCTGCCACGCCGAGAGACGTCCGAAGATGCGCGTATCCATCGTTTCCTGGCCGCCGAAGCGCAGGCTCGCTTCGAGGCCGGTGAGCGCATCGGGCGAGAGCGACGCGCGCTCTTCGATCACCATGCGGATCTCGTCAGCCCAGTCGATGTCGTCCGGCGCCACGGTGACGAGGCCGACGTCGGCCGCCGCGCGTGCGTAGATGGTTTGGCCGAGCAGTGCATGCACCACCTTGACCGGCTGTTCCTCGCCGCAGAAGCGGGTTTGCAAGCGCGTCAGGCCGTTGACCATGGGGTAGGTGCCGAAGTTGAGCGGCGAGAGTTCGATCGCCGGCGAGCCGTCGCCGTCGGCGAGGTCGAGCATGTAGCTGCGGTCGGCGGCAAGGGCAAGTTCAAGGAAGGTGCCGGCGAAGCACGAGCCTTCATCGATCACCGCAATCATCGAGCGAGAGCTGACGTCGAGCCGCGCCAGCGTGCGGCGCAGGAGACCGATGGTCTCGCGCACGAACCAATCATCGGCGTGCGCTGCCAGCGCTGCATCGGCCGAGAGCACATTGGCTGCGCTGCCGACAGACTTGAACACCCACGTGCCGACATCGAGTTCGTTGGTGCGCAGGTTGAGAATCGCATCGTCGAGCTCGCGTGCAAACTTGAGCGGCCACCAGTTGGCGCCAGCGGCATGAATGGCAGGGAGAGTGGCTTCCACCGACGATTTCGGGCTGTTGAATACCAGCGTGGCAACACGTGCAGCACGGTCGACCTGCACATCGAGCGTTTCGTAGTGGTAGCCCGCTGTGTCAACTGTCTTGGTCAGCGCCGGCAGGCTAACGCCAGTCGCACCAGAGGGTCGCCTGCTTTCGCGGGCCAGTTCTGCGGCGCGCGCCTTGATGTATTCGGCAAACTGCGCCGGCTTGGCCAAGCCGTCGATGAGCTTCCACTGCAACGCGCGGTCGGCACGCACGCCTTCGGAGGTAGTGCAGAAAATGTCGGCGAGGTCACGGCGCACTTTGCGTTTGTCGATCAGGCGCGTGAGACCCCCGGTGCCCGGCAGCACGCCGAGCAACGGCACTTCAGGCAGCGAGACAGTGGACGAGCGGTCATCGACCAGATAGATCTTGTCGCAGGCCAGGGCCACTTCATATCCGCCGCCGGCGCAGGCACCGTTAACGGCGGCAATGAACTTCAACCCGTCGTGGCGCGACGAGTCTTCCATGCCGTTGCGCGTCTCGTTGGTGAACTTGCAGAAGTTGACCTTCCATTGATGCGTCGACAGGCCGAGCATGTAGATGTTGGCGCCCGAGCAGAAGATGCGATCTTTGCCCGACGCGAGCACCACGGTCTTGACGTTGGGGTGCTCGAAGCGGATGCGGTTGAGCGCGTCGTTGAGTTCGATGTCGACGCCGAGGTCGTATGAGTTGAGCTTCAACTGGTAGCCGGGTCGGATGCCGCCGTCTTCCTTGATGTTCAGCGTCAGCGTCGCAACGTCGTTTTCCGCCGCCAGCGTCCAGTGCTGGTAGCGCGACGGATGGGTTTCAAAATTGACCGGGGGCATATCGGCGTCAGCCGGTTTCAGGACAGCATTCATGTCATCGTCTCCTTGATGTATCAGGCCTCGACCAGCGCGGCCAGTTCGGTAAGGCTCGCGTCCAGGACGCGGCCGGATGTATCCACTACGGCATCAGCGCGGCCGTAGAGCGGTGCGCGCGTGACCAGAATGCGGCGCAGGTCTTCCATCGCCTCACGGTTGCCCTTCATCGGGCGCGTATCGCCCTGCGCGACCACACGCGCCATGTGTTCTTCGGGTTGCGCCTTGAGCCACACGGTGTAGCAGGTCGAGAGCAACAGGTCGTAGGTGTCGGGCTCGGACACGATCGAGCCGCCGGTGGCGATCACCACGCGTTCGTGTTTGGCGAAGATGCGCTCCAGCGCCGCGCGCTCGTGGCGCCGGTAACCGGCCTGGCCGTAGAGCAGGAAAATTTCATTGAGCGAGACATTGGCCTCGCGCTCGACTTCGCGGTCGAGTTCCACAAACGGCACGCGCAGGCGCGCTGCCAACGCCGCACCCAGCGAAGACTTGCCGGCCCCGCGCAAGCCGACCAACGCCACGCGGCGCATGCGCGCCTTGACCTCGGCATCAAACGCGCGCGCCAGCATGTCGTGCGCTGCCTTTAATTGGGTGGGCGAGAGCCGTTTGAGCAGTGATTGCAATTGCTCGCGCTCGGAGGGCGCAGTGCGCTCCTCGCGCAGCAGTTCGGTCACAGGTACATGCAGTGCTGCGGCCACCTTGGCCAGCACCATCACCGAGCCATTGCCGTCGCCGTTCTCCAGCAGAGCCAGATAGCGCTCCGACACACCGGAATCACGCGCCAGAATCTTGCGCGTCATGCCGCGCTGGGCGCGCAGCGTGCGTACCCGTTCGCCCAAGGCGGACAACAGGCCGGCGTGGGCATCATCAGCGGATACTGCGCTGGGATCGGATTCGCTGAAAACGGCAGACATGCAATATAGTTGTTGCAATCAATAAAACATGTAATATAATGCACTTTACGCGCTTCCTCAAACTTCTGCAAGCACTTTTTGCGGAAGGTCTTGATGAAGCCCCATTTCAGGGAGATTGCCGTGGCGCTTGAACTCACCATCCTGGTCGGCACCATGACCAACACCGCGCAACTGGTCGCGCAGGAAATCGAATTGACGCTGGGAGACGACGACACCAGCGTCAACGTCCAGTACATGGACGGCCTCGACGCGGGCGCCATCAAGCCGGGTTCGCTGGTGCTGATTTGCACCTCCACTTATGGCCAGGGCGATGTACCCGACAACGCCAAGGCGCTCTACGATTCGCTGGTCGCTACGCGGCCCGACCTGTCTTCGGTGCGCTACGGGGTCATCGCCCTGGGCGACCGCACCTATCTGCAAACCTTCTGCTTTGGTGGCAAGAAGTTCGACGCCATTTTTTCCGAGCTCGGCGCGCAGCGCGTGGGCGAAGTGTGCTTTCACGATGCCAGCGCCGGCACCCTGCCCGAAGAGGTCTGCCTCGAGTGGGCGCAAACCTGGTGCGAGCAGGCGCGCACGGAGCTCGCCGCCGCGTAACATCCGCAACCGAACACGACCTTCCGGCAACAGGAAGGCGCATCCTGAAAACGCAAGGAGACCCGCATGGCCAGTCTGTCACAGGCAGATCATTCATCCGCCACGCCGCACGTCACGGTGCCGCGCGATTACAACGCCGCGCACGACCTGCTCGAACGCAATGCCGGCCGCGGCGGCAAGGCCGCGTACATAGATGTCAATGGCACGCACACCTACAGCCAGCTGACCGAGCGTGCCAAGCGCGTACAGGGTGCCCTTGCCGCATTGGGGCTGGCGCGCGAAGACCGCATCATGCTGGCGCTCCTCGATACGATCGACTTTCCCGCCGTGTTTCTCGGTGCGATACGCGGCGGCATCGTGCCGATTGCGGCCAACACGCTGCT
>CAYUIT010000117.1:0-3606 GCA_964444835.1 uncultured Steroidobacteraceae bacterium | reverse complement strand
CCCATCGAAATCAGTCTGCGTGTCCACATTGAGCACATCGTCATAGGCGTACAGCCACTGCGCGAGCTGGCCGCTCGAGCCGGTGACCGTGATCGTATCGAGGGGTCCATTTGTCTTGTAGGTGAACGCGCGGCTCACGCACGAATGACGCTGGTGGGCGACGCTTTGCCTCGATTCGGCTCTCGTTGCCGCGAGCGCTCACGCATCTCCTCGGCGCCGGAGCGCACGTGCATGGGCCTGTAGGAAATCCTCCGCCGAGCAGGAAGCTCGCGTCGTTCGTTCTGCATTGTTTGCAGTTTTGTCATTCTGGCGAAACATGGACGCGCGAGATTCCGAGATAGGTTAACTCGATTCATTCGGAGGTCTCGATGTCTGCGTTCACCCGACGTTCCTTCTTACGTTCCACTGGTTCGGCCGGCGCTGTCGCAATGATTGCCTCTTTCGAGGCACTGCAGATGCGCCAAGCCCTGGCATCCGGCGGTGCTGCGCCAGTCGTTAGTCCATATGGGCCGATTGCGCCGGTGAACGACCTCGTGACCGGATTGCCGCTGCTACAGCTGCCCGCGGGCTTCTCCTATAAGTCGTTCGGGTGGACGGGGGACATGCTCAAGAACGGCCAACTGACACCGGGCGGCCATGACGGCATGGCGGTAGTCTGCTGGAACACAGCAGGCCCGCTCGACGTGCTGCTCGTGCGCAACCATGAACTGGGCTTGGGGCCGTTGATCGATGCGCCTGCGAAGTACGACACCGCTGTCGTCACCGTGCCGGGCGTTGGTACAGGCACAGCAGGCGGCGGCAACACGGTCCTGAGCTACCGCGGCGGCGACTGGGTCGATGCGGCGCCGGCGCTGGGTGGAACCATTGTGAACTGCGCGGGCGGACCGACACCTTGGGGCTCGTGGCTGACGTGTGAGGAGACCGGTCTGGATCTTCGGCCCTTCGGTGGGTTGAAGCACGGTTATGTTTTCGAGGTGCCATACGATCCAGCGCTCGCGACGGGCCGACCCATCGTCGGCATGGGGAGATTTGCGCACGAAGCCGTTGGCGTGGATCCGCGCGACTTCAGCGTCATCCTGACGGAGGACGATCGCAACAAGGCAGGGTTATATCGGTTCCTACCGAACCAATGCGGCAGCTTTGGCGACTACGAAAAGCACGGTGGTCGATTGCAGATGGCGCGCGTGGTCGGATTGCCGAATGCCGATCTGATCACCGCACGTTACGGCGATACGTACAAAATCGAATGGGTCGACATCGCGGATCCAGATGCCGATCGCGTCAACATCGCGTTGCCTGACTTCACGGGCCCGACCTCCGCGAGCGGTCCTTTTGCGCAAGGCTGGGCGCAGGGCGGGTTGCGTATGAGTCGCGGCGAGGGCGTTTGGTATTCGCGCGGCAAGTTCTACATCGTGGATACCAGCACCGGTGTCGATTCCCAAGGCCGCCGTGGCCGCGGCGACGGCGCCATTTGGGAGTACACCCCGCGCACCGGAACGCTGCGTGCGGTGTTCGTTGCTACCAACCCGATCGCGGCTAACAACCCTGACAACATCACCGTGAGTCCGCGTGGCGGAATCCTGGCGTTCGAGGACGGTGGTGGTGTTGCCGATGAGTTTGGCTTCGGCAATCGCATGATAGGAATCACGACGCTTGGCGATTCGTACATCTTTGCGAAGAACAACATCGTGCTGACGGCTGAGCAGATCGCGGCGGCCGGTAAGTCGATCCGTGCTGGGGACTACCGCGGCGCGGAATTCTGCGGTGGTTGCTTCGACCCGCGCGGTGGGGTGTTGTTCGTCAACATTCAAACGCCGGGGATCACGTTTGCGATTCGAGGCCCGTGGCGCAACGGACCGCTTTGATCGATGTCGTGACTGTTAGGGCAGGTTTTTGTCGCGGTCAGGGCGTCGCTTCGCGCGACGCCCTGTGCCGCGCTGCTAGCGCCGCCCGCAGCGCCGGCGTAACCGGCACTGGAAGGGATTCGTCGGCGTCTTCATACTCGATACCGCCGATGCCGACTGGCGAGATGATGCCCGGCACGGCTGCCGATGCGCGCACGGCGACGCCCGTGTTCCCACTCGCGAAATAGCGCGGCTGTTTGCTGTCGCGCTGTGTCGCGACCACGATTAGGCGTCGCGGAAACTCCTCGATGCGCCGGCCCCGCACACCTACATTGACGTAGTCTTGCAAACGCTGGCCGCGAATCCAGCCGCGATCTGCAAACAGCGACAGATCGAACACCGTTAGTGGCCCGCCGTGAAAGGACCGCTCGTCGATTTCGCGCGCACTCAACCCGCTAGCCCAGAAGGCGCCGATCACCGCTCCGACGCTGCTGCCGACGACAAGGTCCGGCACGATGCCTGCCTCCTCGAGCACGCGCAGCACGCCGATATGAGCGTAGCCGCGCGGCCCGCCGCTGCCGAGTGCCAGCGCGATGCGGGGATGTGGGTGAGCCGCGGGGACGCTGTCATATACCTTCTCGACGATGCAGTTCCACTCAGGCGCGCGGGATGGATTCCTCGGCGTCGTAGTCAGGCCTTTTGGCACGCGAGGTGTGCCACCGCCACTTCCGCGCAGAGCGCCGATAGCTTGCTCATGACGCGCGATGAGCGCAGGTACTACGGAGGCTCTAGGAATCCGGCTAGAGGCTAAAACGCGTCTGCTCGCAAAATCTCGGTGAACTCTTCGCGCCCGGTGTAACCGTGCACGCCCATGCGGTAGTCATAAAGCTTACCGCTCGCAGTCTTCTGGAACCGGAAGCTGATTCTTGTCTGCATGCCGGAGCATTCGATGTAGCCTGTTTGCAGATCAATGAGCGCGCCGATCCGATCGACCTTGTGGCCAGACACCACAGCCGCTGCAGGGTTCGGGCATAGGGTTTCGTACACGGATGCCACTTCAGCGTAATGCGGTAGTGACGTCACCGGCGTGGTGCCAGAAATCTTGTTGTCACCGGTGTGTAGCTTGCGCTCGATCTGGGTGACCTTAAGATCCCCGCATCGGTAGACGATCTGCAGATTCGCGTATAGGCGGCCTCCACTGGGTTGCTGACTGAAGTCGCGGCTCGCGGTGTTGGATGAACCGCTACACAATGCAGTTCCTCGGCCTACGCCGCCGCGGCCGGCACCTGGCTGCGGATCTGGCTTCGCTACGTAACCTCGGCCTACCAACTTGGCGGTAGCTTCGTCTCGGGTCATGCCGATCTTGACCCCTTCGATGTCCGCTGCCAACACCATCGCGGGGATCCGGTCCTGCGGAGCGGCTTGCGCGACGACGGGTACAGCGACCAAGGAACTCACGGCCAGGATTCGAAAATTGCCTTTCATGATGGCGATATTCATGGGGGGCTGAGGGGCGCTAACACAACGTAATCATAACGATAGAGTTACAGACTACAATCACCCCGGCAATTGCTGCAGATCACGAGAATCGATGGTCGGCGGACGGCGTTCGGTTAATCTGCGGCAAGGTAGCCGCCCTTTGATCGAGCGGCGAAAGGGCTCACTTCTATGGCTGCACGCCCGACGCGAGTTTTGACGGACGCGGATGTGCGGCGGGTTTTCGACTGGTCCGACGCGGTGCGCGCACTTCGCGCGGCTTATT
>CAYUIT010000116.1:0-3644 GCA_964444835.1 uncultured Steroidobacteraceae bacterium | reverse complement strand
AAGCGGCGTGACGAGGCGTGCCGCACGTGGCAAACATCGCTCGATCGCATGAACGAACTGCGCGCCGCCAACGCCTTGATCGCGCCGGATATAGAAGAGTCCATCGCGAAACTGCAAACGCGCCGCGAGGTGTGCGCGGGCACTCAGCCTGCCTCGGTGCTCCTCAACGAGCAGCCCTAATAATCCGCCCTAACAAGCCGCCCTCATAATCAGCGCTGCCGCTTGCTCGCGCGCCGCTTAACCCACTCCACCGCCGCCGCCACGGGTTCACTCGAACTCGCGAACGCGGTGTTATGCCCCAGCGTCGGATACAGCCGATGCTCGAACGGCTTGCCTTGCGCCTTGAGCGCATCCAAGTATTCGATTGAGAGCTGCGCCGGCAACTGAATATCCCGCCCGCCGAACAGCCACAAGCCCGGGATCGAGAGCGCCGCGAGCGTTTCGCGCGGGTCTGTGTCGACGAACTCATAACGATCAGGATCCGTGCGCATGCGCTCACGCGCATACGCATCCGTGTGCGAGTCCCAGAACGCCTCGTCGCCATTCGTCATGAATTGAAAGCGCAGTTGCTCGCGCGTGGTGATGAGCGGCCCACTGAAGAGCACCATGAACTGCACCGCCGGCTCACGCTTTGCGGCCAACGGAATCACCCACCCCGCTTGGCTGAAGCCCATGAGGCCGACCGGCGAGCGCTTCGACCCGAGCTTCTGCCGCAGGAGGCGCACCGCCGCCGCCGCATCGCTCGCCAGCAAGTCAAGATTCGCCGGATCGATGTTGTTAGTGCCCACCTCGGGGCCCGCATACACACCGCCCGACTCACCGACACCGCGCTTGTCGTAGGTAAACGCCGTGATTCCTTGCTCAGCCAAGCTCGTGGCGAAGTCGCTCATGCGCTTCTCTTGCCCCGAGCCGTGCACGATCACGACGCCCGCGACCGACTTGCGTGCGCGAACCAGCGTGCCACTCAGGGTGACGCCCGCGTTCGTAAATTGCACACTCTCGCTGCGTACCGCGGGCTCTGCAGCCGTGGTCGGCTGAATCGCCGGCACGAGTAATGCGAGCATGCACAGAGCCGGCGCAAACCCCCAGCGCCCAGCAATGCGAGGAATTGAGATCTTTTGAGCGACGAACGGGCGCATTACACACTCCTCAACGGCATGACCCCGGGTGTAGGTTAAACGCCGCAGCGGCGCCGCCGGTTGCACCGCTTTACCCGCTGCTGAAATGGCGGTACGTTGCGCTGCAATCCGGGAGGCCCACATGATTGTCATCAACTCAAAGCTGCGCAGCACAGCCACCATCGCCCTGCTCCTCGCGTTCACCGCTGCGAACCCCGCGCTCGCCGTCGCGAATGAGGCCCTCTGCGCCACACCCGCACAAGCCACCACCGTGCGTGATGCACTCAACAAGCCCAAACCCCCGAGCCTCCTGCAAATGACCCGCGAGCTACCAATTCCCGAGGCCGTGATCATGAGCGCACTGCCCACCGCGCAAGCGTACGGCGTGGCAGGCAGCCATTTTCAAGCCATTTGGAAGAGTTTGCAGACCTGGGACACCGCCGTGTTCGTCGTGATGAAAGGCGGCCATGTGTTCGAGACCCACAGCAAAGTGTTCCCCGGCGAGCCCTCGAAACGCAGTAACTACTTCAACCTCCAAGACGACGGCCCCGGCATGAGCGGCCATCTACGCCCCGACCTCATCTCGGCGATATATGTGCTCACCATGCCGAGCCAAGACGCCGTGACCCGCGGCGTGCTGTTCTACGACGCCAAGGGCGACATCGCATTCGGCGTGTATCTGCCCGGCGAAAGCAACACCCCACCCGAGTCGTTAGTGAAGCAGTTCGAAGCGACGGCGGCGGAGATAAGGGCGTTGCCGGCGTTGTGCGGGGGGCGAGCGGAGTAAAGACGCGAAGTGAGCGGTGACTTAGGCAGTCGTTAGTATTGGGATTGCGGCACCGACCAAAGCTGCCGGCGCGCTAGACGCGAAGTTGCCCCGTGTCGTCAAACAACGCAGACAATCTATCCAGCTCGGCCACTAGAAAGTCATTGAACGTTCCCCAAACCTGAGCACCCGGAGAGCCGTCATTCGAACAGCGCACGCAGCGTGCGGCAGAATCGAACGCCACCCATCCCCCATCCTCTGGGTAGAACGCGAACACCAAGAACTGCGGCGGCATGCGCACTGGCCGATTGAAGCCGTTTGCATCGCGAATGCTAGGAGGCCATGGCTCCGGCTCCAACATTATTTCCTCGGCGAGTCCTAATATTGTTAGATGGCCCGCAAACAGGCCCGCACCGTTCACGCATGCCAAGAACCGACGGAAATCCGACGGGACTTGGAGGCTTGTTATCTCGGCTGCGCGCGGAAGCTGCACTTCCGCTACTCCGCGCTGCGCCAAGCGAGGGTCATTTTTTAAAAGCAAGTTCGCCTGCGACGCGACCGCACCAAGTCCTGGATACAACATGTGCATCCACTTCAGTTCGCCCGGCATGAAACTTCGCCGTAGTCCCACGCAGCGTGTTCCATTTGTCGCATGGCAGTCGCCGAGATCTCGCCAGCGCAGCACCACTTGAAGCAACAACGGCGCCCAAGGTTCCGATGAATGCTCCAGCGCAGTTACAGGTTCATTTGGATTGATGAGTGGCATTCGGAGTGTTGCCGCGAGGATTCGTAAAGGTGTTGATTCCGCCGTCGAGGCCAATCGGTTCTGACTCGACGTATCTGCCGATCGCCGAGTCGTAATCTCTGAAGTAGTTGTGATGTACTCGCCACGATGCGCGCCGTGCGCTGGGCGTCATTTCGAGCGTGGCCTAACAAACAACCAGAAGACACAGCCAACAGCCGTCCCGGTCAACACCAGCGCGACGCCGGTACGCGCTGCGAAGCGCTCTAATACGGTTGCTCCTAGCAAGCCGAAAACTAGACAACCGGCGACCGCTCCACATGCTGCAGCCGCAACTAACGTAGCTTGTCCTCGCGCAAGCGACAAGACGTATGCTGGAATGCCGAGAACGAGCACAGCAATCATGGTCAATGCGGATGCCATGAGCCAGACGGGACCGAAAATCGCTCCAGCCGGCATTTCTCGATTCACTGTTCCAAGCAAAAGGCCAAACAGCCCATAGATACCTGGCGCGGTAAGCGCACAAGCGACCGCGGCCACTGCAATTCGCACCGCACTCCGAGAAGGGTCTCTTGAACTAGTCGCCGTCATTCTGGTAGCTCGCTCCGGTGCCTAGATCGTAGTTGCCGCCATAACACGCTGGACCGGAGCCGCATTTGCGAAAGCATTCGTTGTGGTAACGATTGATGCACGACAATCGCGTGCAAACACTTTCCGTGCACGGGCCTCCTTTCTGGCACTGCGGGTTTTGCCTCGCTTCCGCATCTCTGCGCACTAGGCAGCGACGAATGCAGTTCAGCTTCTTTGTATTCTGCAAGCCGCATTGATCGGTGAGCAGATTTACGCCCAAGTGGCCTCCGCGACAAATTCTCGCTGCCGTCGCGTGATACTTACATCCATGCGTGCGCGCAACCTGATCGTAGTAACTACAAACGCTGTAGTCTTGCAGCGCCCAGTCTTCCGTCCTGACTCGGCCCCAAAGGCCTTCCGGATCAATCTGCGAAACTGGATCATTGTT
>CAYUIT010000115.1:0-3678 GCA_964444835.1 uncultured Steroidobacteraceae bacterium | reverse complement strand
ATTGTCTATCTTCCTGTGTGAGTCACAAACGGGGTTGTTAGGAGCGAGTATCCGCGCCGGGCAAATCGAACACTAACACTTCGGCATCGCGGCCGCCGTCGAGTTCGACGGCGCTTACGTCGGCAATCTTCAGCGCATCACCATGTCCCAGGCGCTGGCCGTTGACGATGAGTTCTCCGCGAGCGACATGCACGTAGGCACGGCGCCCGGGCTGTAACGCTAGCGAAGCGCGCTCGGCGCCGTCGAACAGGCCAGCGTACATGCGTGCATCTTGGTGAATCGTCACCGACTGCTCAGCCCCATCGGGCGACGCCACGAGGCGCAAGCGGCCGCGCTTGTCGGTAGGCGCGAAGAACTTTTGCTCGTACGACGGCGTCACGCCGATGCGATTCGGACGAATCCAAATCTGCAACAGATGGACGCGCTGGTCACGCGACGGATTCTTCTCGCTGTGCAGGATGCCAGTGCCAGCGCTCATGCGTTGCACGTCGCCAGGCCGGATGATGGAGCCATTGCCCATCGAATCTTCGTGTTGCAACTCGCCCTCGAGCACGTACGTGACGATTTCCATGTCGCGATGCGGATGTGTGCCAAAGCCGGTACTCGGCGCGACGTAGTCCTCGTTGATGACGCGTAATGCGCCGAACTCGACATGCTGGCGGTCGAAGTAATCGGCGAACGAGAAGCTGTGATAGCTCTGCAGCCAACCATGGTCGGCGTAGCCGCGTTCTTTGCTAGCGCGAAGTTCGAGCATGTGAGCGTCCTCCAAGCGGGTTTGCGATGGGCTGTATTTTGCTTTCATGTTTCAGATATAAAAGCGCGAAATGTTGCTATGAATAATCGAAATTATTGATATAAAAGTGCATGCCGACGCCCAAAACCCACCCAGACCAATGGATCGTGCTTGCCGCCGTCGTGGATCGCGGGGGCTTCGCTCAGGCTGCTGCGGCGCTACACCGCAGCCAATCCGCTGTGAGCTACACGATCGCGCAATTGCAAAAAGCACTCGGGGTGCCGCTCCTCGAGATCAAAGGTCGCAAAGCCGAGCTCACGGTGCATGGCGCCACACTTCTGAAGCGAGCGCGCAGCGTCATCGATCAGTGGTCGCGGCTCGAGGAATTCGCGCGCGGTCTCGAGCGCGGTTGGGAAAGCGAACTCAGGATCGTGGTCGAAGCGGCCTATCCGCAAGCACGCCTGCTCGCCGTGCTGAGTGAGTTGAAGCGCGAATGCGGCAACACCACGCTGAGTTTGTCGGACGCGATTCTGTCAGGCTCCGAGGAGGCGATCACGAGCGGTGCGGCAGACGTTGTGATTACGAGTCGCGTACCGCAAGGTTTTCTCGGCGATTGGGTGCTGGATGTTGAGCTGGTCGCTGTGGCAGCGCCCGACCATCCACTAT
Source organism: uncultured Steroidobacteraceae bacterium (assembly GCA_964444835.1). GTDB lineage: Bacteria > Pseudomonadota > Gammaproteobacteria > Steroidobacterales > Steroidobacteraceae > CADEED01. The sequence continues at coordinate 2,279 of CAYUIT010000115.1, read as the reverse complement.
TCGCGCTCGACAAGTTGCTGACGAGCGATGACCTCGCGCAGCACACGCAAATCGTGGTGCGCGACTCGGGTCGCGAACGGCCTCGCGATGAGGGCTGGTTGGGCGCGCAGCATCGCTGGACGGTGTCGAGCCCCGATGCCTCGACCGCCGCCGTCGCTGCCGGTCTCGCGTATGCGTGGCTGCCGCGGCATACCGTGCTGAGTCAGCTCGAACGCGGGGCGCTGCGCGAATTGCCGCTCGCCGCAGGCGCGGTCCGCAAAATGCCGCTATCGGTCGTATTGGTGAAGCCGGACGTTGCGGGGCCCGCAGCGCGGGCTGCGCACGAGTTGTTCATGCGCCATGCCGTGCGTGAGCGAGTATCCTCGTACCGAAGCGACCCCGATCCATGACCAGCGCAGAATCACATCGAATTGGACCCATCGCGCTGGCCCCTGGCTACACGCGCTTGAATGCCGTCACTTATTTGTATGCCGCGTTCATCACGATCGGGATGTTCGCGTTCATCAGCTTCATTCAAGCCTACCTACTCAATGTCAATCTGAAGCTACCCCCTGAGGTGCAAGGGCGCACCGTCGGTACGCTCGGCATTGCCAACGAGATCGTGGCGTTGCTGCTGGTCGCGCCGTTCGGTGCTCTCGCCGACAAGATTGGGCGTCGCCAAGTGTATGCCTTCGGCTTCTTGTGGATGGGCGCAGGGTTCGTCGTGTACCCGCTCGCGACGACGTTTGCCCAGTTGTTAGCGTGCGCGCTGTTCTTCTCGGTCGGCGTTGCGGCCGTGGGCACGATGTTGGCGACGGTGCTGGCCGATACACCGCAGGAGACCTCGCGGGGGCGACTCGTAGGCACGGCTGGCTTCTTCCAGGGCCTCGGCGCAATGCTGGCGGTACTGGTACTCGGCAAAGTACCCGAATGGTTGGAGCAAAGCGGCATCGATGAAGTGCGAGCCGGCATCATCACGCTGTGGATCGCCGCAGCGCTGTGCATCGTTTCGGCGGTCGCGGTGCTTATCGGGTTGAAGAAGGGTACGCCGCGCGACAGCGGCCGCAGCGCGACCTTGCGCGAGATTCTGCGCGATGGGGTCATCGCAGCGCGGCTCAATCCGCGGATCTGGTTTGCGTATGCGCTGCAGTTCGTGTCATTCGGCGACCGTGTCGTCATCGGTACGTTCTTCACATTGCGTTTGCAGCAGACGAGCCTCGAGAACGGCATGACGATGGCGCAGGCGACCGATGCTGCCCGTTTCCCGTATGTGGTGTTCGCAGCGTCCGCGCTGTTTGCAGCCGTGATTTTCGGCGTGATGCTCGATCGGCTCGATCGCTTGAAAACCGGCACGATCGCGATGGGATTGGCCGCTGCTGCGTATTTTCTGGGTGCCTTCATCGCGGACCCGACCGCTAAGGGCGTAGTCGTGCCGGTCTCCGTGTTGTTAGGCATCGGTCAAATCGCAGCGATCATCGCGAGCCAAACGATGCTCGGCCAAGAGGCGCCGCGCTCCTGTCGGGGTGCGGTGTTCGGCTTGGCGGGAATCTGTGCGTCCGCCGGTATTCTGTTCGCGAACGGCGTCGGCGGACTGCTCTACGACAAGGTGAGCAAAGGCGGGCCGTTCTTCCTGCTGGCCGCCGTCAACTTAGCGATCATGCTCTTTGGCTGGTACCTGTGGCGGAGCGCGTCGCGCTCGGCTTCAGCGGCTTCGAAGTCTTCATAGGCCTGAGGCCAAAGCGATCGAGCTCCTCGACGCCCGTCATGGCGCCGAGGCGCTGTAAGCAACGCATCAGCAAGCGTCGCAGGTCGCGGCGCTCGGTGGCTGTCAGCGCGGTTTCCATTTCCTCGAGAAACCCTTCGGCCGCGGCGACGCCGCGCTCGAAGTGGCGGCGGCCTTTCTCTGTGATGAATGTCAGCAAGATGCGGCCGTGCGAAGGATCGGGCTTGCGCTCGACCAAGCCCTGCGTCTCGAGGTTCACGATGATCGAGTTCATCGTCTGCGGGGTGACCATGGCAGCGCGCGCCAGTTCCGCGCCCGAGCAGCCCGGTGTCGCGATCAGCGAGTGCAAGGTTACGGCGTGGGCGTAAGTCATGTGTTCGAGCCGCGCAGCCCGCATCCGCTCCTCGATTCCAAGACGCGTGAGGTGATGGACCTGCTTGAGGAGAAACCCGAGGCTGGCTTCGGGATTGCCCATCAGGTCGATGGTGCGATCGGCGTGGTTGCGGCGCGACATGTTTACAGTGTGGACAGCAGTCGGGGTACTGGCGGAGTATCAGGATGCTGATATATTATCAGG
>CAYUIT010000114.1:0-3762 GCA_964444835.1 uncultured Steroidobacteraceae bacterium | reverse complement strand
CGAGGGCGAGACAAATTGCCGCCGACATCCATGACAGTCCGACGATACCCATGCCTGCCACCGTCGTGAGAAACGTATAGAGCCATTGCGCCGCGGCATCGGTGCCACGTTGCATGACGGTATCGATGAGCGATTTGCTCTTGAACTTGCTCTCGACATTGACGACGGTAAAGAGCATCTCGCGCACCGGCTTGCCGAGTCCGTAGTCGGCGGCGCGCCGAATTACTTGTGTAACTAGCAATACAGCTCCCACGGGAAACAGTGCGAGCAACACGAACGTGGCGGCGATGACAATCGGCATCGCCGACAGCGACACACGCACACTGCCGAGGCGCGTCAACCAGCCCACCACCACGGCCTGGAAGAACAGCGCGAGCAGACTGACCGCGGAGTCCAGCCGCGAAAACAGCGCGGCACGCTCTGCAAGCGACGCGTAGGCTTGCTCAGCGTACTTTGCCTGCTCGTAATACATGAAGGCGCCTAGCGTTTGGCTGACAACCACGATGGCGGCAATGCCGAGCATGTACGGCGTTTTGACGAGGCGCGCCAAGTCGTCGAGCGCCTTGCCCCCTACAGCTTCGGTGCTGTCCGGCACGCCGCCGGAACCCGCGACACTGCGCAACGACGCCCGTGCCGAGGCAACTAACAGAATCGTACAGAGGATGAAGCCGCAAGCGATGAACATCAATGGTGTTGGACCAATCGTGCGCACCGTAAAGTTGACGATCAAAGGCCCTAACAAGGCTCCCAAACTGCCACCCGCCGCGACATAACCGAAGAATCGCTTTGCCGCGTTTGGCGGCCACACATCCGCCATTGAGCTCCAAAACACGGAAATGATAAATAAGTTAGCGCTCGACAACGCGACGAAGTACACGAATGCGAGCGTACGATCTCCCGGATACATCGCAAAGCCAACAGCGATGGCGAGAAACCCCGCGACGACGGGGCCATACACATACCAGAGCAACAAGCGCCGTGGCGTCCGCCCGACGATCCACCAATACAGCGGCAAGATCGCCATCGAGACAAAGAATATCGTCGTGAAAAGCCAGCGGATGTACTCGCGCCCAACTTCGAGCGCCATCGCCTCGCGAATGGGTCGCAGCATGTAGTAGCCGCAAAGCAAGCAGAAGAAGCCGGCCGCGGCCGTGAACAAGGCCTTGCGCTCTGCGGGAACGAGCGCTGGCGTACTAACAACCGGCGCGGTCAAACGTCGCTCAGCGGCTTGACTGCGCCCGTCAAATGCGGCTTCTCGCCTTGCGTGTCGCGCAAGCAGAACCCTTGACCCGCCTCGACCGTCCACCGCTCGAGCATCACCCAAGCCGGCATGAAGATCGGTAGCTTGAATTGGGTGGTGAGCTCAACTGGCTGCTGCCATACCTCGGGTTCAAACTCCGCGGCACAGCGCGCCATCGACCACATTCCGTGTGCAATGGCACCGCGAAAGCCGAATGCCTTGGCCGTGACGTCCGCGAGATGAATCGGGTTGAAGTCGCCCGACACCCAGCCGTAGCGACGCCCGAGACCAGCATCCACTCGGAAGCTACTCGTGCGGACAGCGCCGACGGGCTTCTCACCATCACTCGCGGCTGCCGGCTTCGTGTCCTTCTTGTCACCCTCGCCGCTCGGCTTGCCACGCCGGCGAGCGAGAAACGTACACGTTTCGTCCCACACGACTTCGCCATCGATTCGGTACTCGGTATTGAGGTCGAACTCCTGGCCGCGCTCCGTGTCCCGATGGCCCTCGATCCAGGCAAACAACTCCCCCGCTTCGTCTGGCGCGATGGGCCGCCGCTGCGCAATGCGGTTGCGGATATGCACCAGACCTAACAGCTTCACGGGGAACGCCGACGCGCCGAGCATGGCAAGATGCAGCGGGCTCGCGAGCACATGCGGATAAGCGATTGGCAGGACGTCGCCGCGTGCAGCGCACAGATCGACGTAACTCGCGAGGTGCGATGCCGATACGGTAGCCGCCTTCAGCCGCGCCTCGATGCGCGGCACCTCGCCCCCGTCTTTGACGAGCGACGGCTTTCGCCCTAACAGGATCTTGGGATACGTGGACCACGCCGCAGGCGGAGCGGCGAACTCGAGCGAGTAAGTGGGTTGCATATCAAGGGGTGACCTGATCAATGACGAGGTCGACGACCCCATCCTTGCCCACATGATATCGAACTGTGCCGTAGAGGTCGCCGCTGGCGGCGGTCGGTCCGCCCCCTTTGGCCAAGCGCGCCACGACTTCAACGCGCTGGTCGGCCGCGAACGTCCGTCCTGCCATCATGGCATCCGCCGGGGTGAGCTCAATGCTCGCCGGGAACTGTGCGGCTAAACGCTTGGCCGCGAGCGGCGGCCCTGCTGCGTCTGGCTCACGCACAAAGACGAACAGCGGCACATTGGCGAGCAGCGCGGGATCGACTCGCGGGCCGAGGCTGACACGAACACGAACGGAGGCAGCGGCATTGGAGGCCGCTTCACCGGGGCCCGCACTCGGCGCTGCCGCACCACCGCCCGTGCGAATCTGCTCGTCGATCGCTGCAATCTGCTGCTGCAAAATCGGCCGAATGTTGTCCGGCGGATTGAGATCGAGCATCCGCGAAAAGCGCTCTCGAGCCACGACCAAATCGCCCCGCCGCAACGCAGCCGCTCCGGCAAAGAACAACGCCTTGCCGGACGTCGGATCGATCTCGAGCGCGCGTTCAAACAAACGTCCGCCACGGCCCTGCAACTCATTCTCGTCCTGCAGCACGAGCGCTTCGGCCATCCCGACCAACGCCTCCGCGTTTTGCCCGTTCGCCAAACGATCCGCGCGTTGGTAGGAGCGCAGCGCCAGCGGGTATTGCTCGAGAACGGCGTAGGAGCGACCGAGCATCAACCAGCCGTTGAGGTCATCCGGCTCGCGTTCGAGCTTGCGCGCCAAACTTGCGACCATCGTCTCTGGCGAAGCGTCCGCTGACGCAGCCGTGGGCGCGCGCCAATCGAAGTTACTGAGCCCCGCGTACAGCGCGCCGCCGGCGATGAGCAGCACGGCCGCCACACCGAGTGCGGCGTACGGCGCTGCGGGGGTTTGGTCCGGGCGCTTCACGAGCAGCGGTAACGCCACCCACGCCAATACAATCAACGCGACCACGGCCGCGAGAGCGACGAATGCCGCGATCATGTAGGCCGCCCGTCCGATCCTTCATCGACCGGCGCATTGTCGGTCGCCAACAAACTGCGTCGCTGGCGCACGACGCGAACCGCCACCCACGCGCCCACTAACAACAACACGCCAGGCGCGATCCACAACCAAGCGGTTTGCGCATTGAACTGCGGCCGAAACAGGATGAACGCGCCGTAGCGGTCCACCATGTACTGGCGGATCTCGGCATCGGTCTTGCCTTGCTCGAGGAGTTCGCGCACTTGACGGCGCAAATCCCCGGCAAGACCCACAGGCGAATCCGCGATCGATTGGTTTTGGCACTGCATGCAACGCAATTCATGCGTCAGCGCACGATAGCGCTTTTGCAGCGCCGGATCCGCGAGCTCCGTGATATCGACGGCGAACGCTTGCGCACACAGCAACGCTACGATCGCCAGAAAACTCAGTCGCTTCATGACCGCCCACCATTCGGCAATCGACTCAAGAATTCGCGCTGCCAAACCTCGCGCGTCAACGCGCCGACATGGCGGTACACCACGCGACCGCTCGCATCGATCAAGAACGTCTCGGGCGCGCCATAGACGCCGAAGTCGATCGCGACGCGCCCTTCTTTGTCGACG
>CAYUIT010000113.1:0-4148 GCA_964444835.1 uncultured Steroidobacteraceae bacterium | reverse complement strand
TTACTGGTGCTCGAGGACGATACGTTGGTCGATTGGCGCTTTGTCGAGCGGTGCGTCCAAGAGGATCTCTCGACGGTCGGCGTGGACTACCTGCGACTATTCTCGAAAGCGTTAGGCAAGCCGGCACTGGTCGCGCCATTCCTCGACCGCTATCTCATTGAGAACACCGCCTACTCTTCCGGCACGCAAGCCTACGTCGTGACACGCGCGGCGGCGGCGTTCTACTTGGATCATCTGCAAACGGTTCGCGCGCCGATCGATGACTCTCTCGATCATGGTTGGCGCGGTGCGCTGCCTACTTTCTCGGTCTATCCGGCGCCGGTAATCGAAATCGCCGGCACCTCGCGTATCGGCCTTCGTCGCGAGCGCTTGCCTATCCCAGCACATCTGCGTCGACGGCGCGCTTGGTTTCGCACGGTCGATCGTGCGCGCCGCGTGCTGTATCGCGTGCAGCGTTACTGGGCGCGCTGGCGCCATCGAAGAGCAAGCAGGGTCAGCAGTAATCCCAAGGGACCGAGCGCTTTGGTGAGCGCGTCGAGCAGGTTATCGCGAGAGAACGGGTTAGTCTCATCGTCAAGGCGCTTCAAGAATGCCTTTTCCTTGTCGGTTGCGACACCGGTGACGAAGTCCTTGGCGGACAACCGCGCGGATTGTCCCCGCGGATCGAGCGGTGGCTTGGCCGTAGGTTCGCGGACGAGAATCGAATCGACCAACTCCACGACGTCACCTTGGTAGTACTCGAGATCGTTCATGCGCAGCATGCCCGAGAAATCGACCATGACGACGATCGTCTGCGTATAGCCAAATTTGACGACTTGCAGAATACGACTGCCCGAGGCGTTCGCGTAGTCATCGGCACGAAGCGCAAATACGAGCCGGCGGCGCCCAGGATCGACGACAGGCTCCACCAACCAACTCATCAACAAGCTAGAACCAAGATGTGGCGCGGGTTGATCGGCGAAGAGACCGAAGCGACGTGCGCGCAACAGCGTCAGGAGGTCCTCACTCCGTGGCAACGGCGTCACGAAATCGACCGCACCGCTATCGAGCACCCGGATGTGCGCACGCCAGCGCCCGTCAGGTGCCTCGAGCACGGCCAAGCCCGAGACCCCCGCTGGCACTAACCACTCGCGCTGCGCAAACTGCTCGACAGCCTCTGCGCTGAGGTACCGATAGCCCGCAGGCAATGTGAACTCCGCTTCGCGTCCCAGCCGGACTACCTGCGGCGCCTTGATCCACGGTGCCGCATCGAGCACCGCGCGTCGCTTACTCCGCTCGCGATCCAAGACGTTCAGGAGGCCGCCGCCCTGGCGGTCGACGATGGCTCGCTCCTGCTCGAGTGCCTTCTCGAAGTCGAGGCGCTCACGATACGCGAGCCGGAACTCTTCGCTCGAGGTCGCGTCGGGCTGTTGGTAGTTGCGGATAGCACAACTCTGCTTGGGATAGCGCGGCCACAGCAGTTTGCCGCCAGCATCGAACAACGACTGTGCATCGCACTCGGGCAGCTTCCGTAAGGTTGCGATAACGTCGCCGTCCAATGTCGTTAGGTACACCGTATCGCCAGAAGACACACGTGCGATATCGCGCCTGACTGGGGATTGCGGTGCGCTCTCCCAAGCACTCAGCTCGATTCGGTCGGGACGCAACTTGTCGAAAGCCGGGAGTAGATTCCCGGCGCGATCGATGACACCCGTCGACTCACGTTGCGAGCCCGCCAGCGTGACGACAGCTCGGCCATGTGCGAACTCACTCGCGTAGCGAAAGCGCGGTGGAATAACAACTCGCCCCCGAGCGTCGAGGAAGCCTACACCCTCCTCCGTAGCGACCCCTACCATCCCCTCGCTCACGCCGAGAATTCGCTCTATGCGTGGCGGCACGATGACGCGTCCAGTGCGCGCATCTAACAAGCCTTCGAGAGTGCCATCGGTGAGGAAGCGAGCGAGGCCACTCGTATCGGCCTCCGCGATCCACGGCTCCGGCCCAGTGATTCGCGCCATAATCTTGCCGTTCCGATCGAGCACCTGTGATTCACGCTGCCCATCGGTGCGCGCGACGTCATTCTTCGTCCAGCCAGCGCCTGGTACGATTTCGAGCCCGCAGCCTTTGCTGATCGGTACTAGCACCCGCCCCTGCTCATCAAGGCCAGCGCAGTCGTAAACATTGATTTCGCCACGACCCACGACATATCGACCATCCTTGGCGCGAATCAACTGATCGAACGGTAGCGGCTCCGTCGAGCCATCGCGTCGCAGTAGCACGAGCTGCGATTGCTCATAGTTCGGCCCGAGCGTGGCAATCGTCGTTTTCCCGTGAAACGGTTCCGTGTACAGAAACTTCGGCTCAATGACCCACTCGCCGCGCGTATCGATGTAACCACTCAACGTATCGCTCGGTCCGAGCAACGTGGCAGCTGCAAGGCCGTCAACGAACTCGCCGATGAAGCGGAACCGCGCTGGAATCCTCTCGCGACCTTGCGCATCGAGGAGGCCCACTACGCCCGACTCGCGCTCCACCGTCCAGTACTCGCCATTCTCGAAGATCGCCGAATAGCGCGGCTCCACCACCCACTTGCCGCTGCGGTCTAACAAACCACACGCATGGAAGTGCGCTGAAATACAAACTGGAATCAATGGCCTCGTCAGCTTGGGCGCGGCGTTGTCGCCAGGCGCCGCTTGCGACCCTTGGGCGCCAACCAGCAGCGACAGTGCAGCAACACAAATAAGCTGCAGTCGATGCTGTGACGCACGCGTACCGAGCATGATTACGGAGTCGTGTGGGCTGCCGTGATCCACGCGCGGCCGGCGGGGGTCGCAAGCGCTGCATCGAGTGAGGTGGCAATCGTCTGCACCCACTCGTTCAGGGATCGGTCGTTGTTCGCGATCGAGAGGCCGCTGTCGCTGAAATACACAACGAGCGCTTTGTCGCCTTTTTTGACGACCGCTCGCACGAGCGGTCCGCTCACCGGGGGCGCTGCGACTGCAGCGTCCGCCGGAGCGAAATCTGCGGAAGCGGCAGCGGCCGCAGGCGGTGGCGGAGCTTCGGCAATCGGCGCATCAAACTCAAAAGTGCCCCCTACCGCTGACGCAAGGTGCTCCATCACCGATACGCGGTGCTCAAAGCGTATGCGTGGCACTTGGTACTGCAGCGCCTTCGCGTAGGGCTCCAGTTCCAATCGGCCGTGGTACGGCCGATCTTGCGGCGTCGCCCGGCGTTGCAGCGTGTAGCCGTCGCGCCCCGGCCACCACTCAAAGTACGCTTCGAGCCAGCGCTGATCGACATCGCGATTGTCATCGAACCACATCGTCGATGTATCGATATCGAACAAGCGCTGCTTGCCCGTCGCGATCGTGTTCTCGATGATGACCGGGTGCGCGATCCGATAATCCTCCGTATCTAGATACACGCCAAAGCGCGCTACGCGCTGCCGATCCGGTGAAAAGGCGACGAACTGCGCACCGTCGCGCGAGCCGCGCGGCGCGTCGAGACGATACACTTGCAGCGCTTGCACATCGACCATGGCTTGACGGTCGACCCACAACCATTTGCCGCCATCGAGCATCAACCGATCGCGCCACCCCTCGAGCGAAACCGGCGTAGCACCATCTAGCCACGCGAGTTCACTCGGCGTCGACTGGAATGCAACATGCTCCGCTCGCAGGCCTGCGGGCGTATCGACCAATAAAATCCAACTCGCATCGTTGTTAGGATCACCCGCCAGCACCAATAGCGCAGCGGGCGACTGCGCGACAACGAACGCCGCCGCGATCTGGGATGAATCAAATGATGTCGGCGCATCCAGGCCACTGCCAGAATATGTGAACCCAGGGAATTTGAACTCGCGGCGCCGATAGCGCACGTCGTAATTGAAGTAAGTGTTGCGCGAGCCCGTACTCCAATTGGTATACGCATGCTGCGTGCGCGTAATCTTGAACGGCCCGACGGACGTCGCAACGCGTTCACCACCGGAGCATGCGGTGCCGATCATCACCGCCGATAAAGCCACAATCACCGCTCGCTGCCAAATCACCATCTTCCCAATCTTCTAACAGGGTGCGGCGCGGGGCGCCGACCGCCGAAACGATGCGCCGGATCGCGCATCGTGGCACGATACAGCATGGCGTGCGGCCCCATAGCGCGGCGCACATTTC
>CAYUIT010000112.1:0-4167 GCA_964444835.1 uncultured Steroidobacteraceae bacterium | reverse complement strand
GCGGGATGTGACTACCGCGGTCATACAGCGTGATCATCTGCCCATTCACACCCGCTTCGAGCGCGCACGCGCGCCCGCCGGCGCGAATGTGCTCGCGCACCAGCGCATGCTGCGGGTTCACCGTCACATAACAAATGCTCTTCGCTTCGGTGTAGCCCGACATCTTGAGCACGAGCGGATCATCGGCATTCAACACCGCGCAATCGGTGGCCACTTCCACCACCACGCGCTTCACTTCCGCGAGCTGCTCGAGCGTGTCGATGCCTTTCAGCCCCAAGTGATCCGACTGCACGTTGAGCACCGCGCCCACATTCACATTGCGCACGCCCATGCCCGAACGCAGCAAACCGCCGCGCGCCGTTTCGAGCACGGCCATGTCGATCTGCGGATCGGCGAGCACCATCTGCGCCGACACGGGGCCCGTCATGTCGCCCGACACTGTGCGCTGGCCGTCGATGTACACGCCATCGGTGGTTGTTAGCCCCGGCGTGTAGCCGCCCATCTTGGTGATATGCGCCAGCATGCGCGCGGTGGTGGTCTTGCCGTTCGTGCCCGTCACCGCCGCAATCGGCACGCGCGATGGCGTGCCCGTGGGGAACAGCATGTCGATCACAGGCCCCGCCACATCGCGCGGCGTGCCTTCACTCGGCGCCACGTGCATGCGAAAGCCGGGCGCGGCGTTCACTTCGCAAATGCCGCCGCCCACGTTGCGATAACTCTCCGCGATGTTAGGCGACAGGAAATCGACGCCACCGATATCAAGCCCAATCGCGCGAATCGCGCGCACAGCCATGTCGCGATTATCCGGGTGGATAACATCCGTGACATCCGTCGCCGTGCCGCCCGTCGAAAGATTCGCCGTGGAGCGCAGATACACCACACGATCAGGCTCCGGCACCGAATCCGCCGTCAACCCCGCGCGCTCCAGCATCTTCTCCGCTTGCGCGTCGAGCTCGAGCCGCGTCAGCACTTTCTCGTGGCCCACGCCGCGGCGCGGGTCCTGATTAACAATCTCAATGAGCTGCACGATCGTGTGCTTGCCGTCGCCGACCACGTGCCCTGGCGTGCGGCGCGTAGCGGCCACTAACTCACCATTCACCACTAACAACCGGTGATCATCGCCCTCCAGGAACGATTCCACGATCACCGAACGCGAATGCTCCTTCGCCACGTTGAAGCCATGCGCCACTTCGGCGTCCGTCATCAACCGAATCGAAATGCCGCGCCCGTGGTTGCCGTTGTAGGGCTTCGTGACCACCGGATACCCGATACGCTTCGCCGCGCGCACCGCCTGGCCCTCGGACTGCACCAGCTCTTGCTTCGGTACCGGCAATCCTAACGACGCCAGAATCTTGTTAGTCTCTTCCTTGTCGCTCGCGAGCTCCACCGCAATATGCGGCGTGCGCCCGGAAACCGTGGCCTGAATGCGCTGCTGATATTTCCCGTGGCCTAACTGCACCAGCGATTGATCATTGAGCCGCAGCCACGGAATGCCCCGCGCCTCGGCCGCACGCACAAGAGAAGCCGTGGAAGGCCCCAACGCGCGGCGCTGCGCAAAGCGAATGAAGTTGTCGCGCGCTTCGGGCCAGCTCCAGCCCTCCGGCACCGAGCCTGCTGGGCGCAACGCATCGGGCAACAACGAACATAACAACCGCAAGCCGAGTTCACCGGCCGCCACGCCTTCATCGCGCTGCGCGTACTCATACACAACGGTGTACACACCGGGCTTATCGGTGCTGCGTGTTTTGCCGAAAGTGACTTCTTCGCCCGCCACGTTCTGCAATTCGATCGCGACGTGCTCGAGCACGTGTCCTAACCACGTGCCATCGCCCTCGCGCATGCGGCGAAAAAATCCGCCCGGCTCGCGATACGAACAACCGTGCTCCGCGAGCCCCGGCAATGCCGCCGCGAGGCCATCCACATAACTCGGCCCCAGCCGGCCCGTGGGCCACGCTTCGAGCGGGCCTAAATCCAACTCCAAACGAATGACTGGAAAATGCGCGTAAAGCGAAGGGCCTACATAGACCGAGCGATCGAGGACTTGCATGTGCCGGCGCCACTCCCCCAAAACTCATTGCGAGTCGAGGGCCAATTCTGGCATGACGCCAAGCGAGTGGGGCTATTCCTTGGCGCGGATGAGCCCGGCGGCGGAGGCCGTGCGGGTGCTCAGGTCGAACGTGGTGCCGGCCACCAAGACGTGCACTTTCAGGCCCAAAATCGCGACCGGCTGGCCTTCCGATACGCTGGAGACGGATGAAAAGCTCACGTCTGCGGCGTCCACAATGGTGACGCCGCCGCTGCCTTCCACATGCAGCACGTCGTCGGGGCCCATGAACACTGCGGTGTCCTCGTCGAGCCCCATGCCGATGGCGAACGGGTTGTAAGCGAGCGCCGTGATGAGCCGGCCGAGGCGGTCGCGCTCGCGGAAATGTTGATCGATTACAAAACGGTTCGTGAGCCCGAGCCCCGGCGCCAAGCGCACGCTGCCCGCGATCACCGACGAGCCATCGTCACCGAAGGCGATCATGTGTTCGCTCAAGATGCTCGCGCCCGCGCTCGTGCCACCCACCGTGACACCCGCCGCGTTGCGCTTGCGAATGAGCTGCGACACCGGCGTGCCGCCTAACAAGGCTGTTAGGCGCAGTTGATTGCCGCCCGTGAAGAAGATGCCGCTCGCTTCTTCGAGCCGCTGCAGGCGGCCTTGCTCTTGGCAATCGCGCCGCGTGTCGAAATCCATCACGTCGACGCGCGCAGCGCCAAGCTCGCTGAAGAGCTTCTCGTAGCGCGGGCCCGTTTCTGTCATGCGGCTCGCGGTGGGAATGACGACGATGTTCGCATCGCTACCGCCCGACGCTTCGACGAAGCGCCGCAAGATCGTGCGATCGTTTTCCTTATTCTCGGCGCCGCCGATCGGGACGATCCAGCCGCGCGATGCGCCTTCGGCTACTTTGCTCGGGCACATTTAGTGAGCTCGCTCCATGCGCCGCATTCTAACCTGTTTCGAAGGTGCCGCGGCGAACCGCCACGCCGCCCTCGACATGCACCTCACCGCGCACTACCACGAGGTCCGCGCGGCACGCGTCATCGAGCACCACCACGTCGGCATCGTGGCCCGCCGCAAGCTGGCCTTTGCCCGCAAGGCGCAGCAGCTTCGCCGGGTTCGCCGTGAGCGTAGCCAACACCTGCTCGAACGCGAGGCCACGTGTTAGTGCCTCGCGCAAAGTCTCCAACAGCGCGCCCGAGTGGCCCACATTCATATGCGTCACGCGCCCGTCCGCATCGAAGCACGGCAAACAACCACCCGCATCCGAGCTCACCGTCACACGATCCAGGGGCGCGCCCGCCGCGAAATAGCGCTCGAGCGCTTCCGCTGCCGAATACGCATCCTCGCCGTCTGCCACCGGGAACGCCGTTATGTCTACTGTGCAACCTTGGCGCGCCAGCTCCACCGCTTCCGCGAACAACGCCCGCCGCCTATTAATATGAGTGGGGTTGAACACCCGCGGCGGCAACTCACTCACACGCAGCGCTTCGCGCACCTGCTCCAAGCCCCGCGCACCATCGCCCAAGTGCAGATGCAGCACACCCGCCTTGCCCGTCATCACACCCGCGACATGACACTCCGATGCGATACGTAACAACTCATCGAGAGTCGGCTGGCTCGAGCGATGATCGCTGATCGCAATTTCACCCACACCGATGAGCGCTTCGACGAACACCAAATCACCGCGCACACTGCCCGTGAGCGTGACCGGCGGCACGTGATAACCGCCCGAATAGCCAAACGCGTTCAGCCCTTCCTCACGCAGCGCATAGATCGTGGCTAACAACTCACCCGGGCCACGGGCTATGTCGTCCGTGCCTAACAACCCAACAACAGTTGTGATACCTGCAGACGTGAACCGCGACAACGGCACCGCCGGCACTCGCGTGCGAAAGCCCGCCTCACCACCACCACCCGTGACATGCACGTGGCAATCGATCAAACCCGGAATCGTGCGCCGCCCCGCCACATCAATCACACGCGCACTCGCGCGCAACGGCGCCGGCAACTCCAGCGCATCCGCACCCATCCACAAGATGCGCCCACCGCCCACGAGAAGATGTTGAATGCCGAGCGGCTGCGGCGCGTAGACGTTCGCGTTGCGGAGGAGGAGGAGAGTCAAG
>CAYUIT010000111.1:0-4337 GCA_964444835.1 uncultured Steroidobacteraceae bacterium | reverse complement strand
CCGTTCATCGATGATCTTCGTGCGCTGCTGTTCAGTCACCCGCAGGTGTACGTCGACATCTCCAGCATCGTGTACACGGAACTGCGGCCCGCGTTCTATCGGTATCTGCAGCAGATCGTCGAGGCCGGTTTCGCCGATCGCGTGATGTTCGGCTCGGACCAGATGATCTGGCCCGGTGTGATCGAGCCATCGATCGAGGCAATCGAGCAGGCACCGTTCCTCGATGCCGCGCAAAAGCGCGACATCCTCTACAACAACGCCGCGCGTTTCCTGCGGCTTACGCCAGAGCAGATCCGCATGCACCATGAGATGGGAAAGCAGATGGGCTCCGCCAGCCCCTGACTTCGGCCCAGATGGTGCCGCGGACGACAACCGCAGCACCATCGTGAAGGATCATCGTGTTCATCAATTAGACCCTAGTGCATTGCCCGTCGCCCCGGCGTCCAAGGAGCGCCTGCTTCCGTGAACGCCGCCTCAAGTCGCGCGACATCGCCCAGAATCAGTGACTTCAAGTCGCTCTCCAATCGAGTGACATCGGTCTCGGCTCGCGCCAGATCCCGGCGTTGTGTCTCGGTGGGCATCTGTCGGGTATCCCAGTGTCCAGACCGCACCATCCCGATGCGATCGCTCACAGAGCGGATGTCACTCTCGGACAGCTTCTGACGCGCGGGATCGCCGTTGAGGCGCATGCCGAGTTCGGCGACCGCGCCGTTCACCTTGTCCAGTTGTGCATAGAGTGCGGGGCTCGCGCGCGGCGTATGCGCCAACGTCGCGCGCATCTGTTTGAGCTGATCGCGCAAGCCAGAGAGTTCACTGGCGACGAACGCGCTGCGCCGTGCAGCGTCCGCCGTTCGTTGCTGGAAGGCAGCGACGGCCGATGGATCCGTTCCCGGGGCCAGGTTCGGCACTGCCTTTACCTCAAACTCCTGTGCTGAGGAAAGCGTGCGAACGCCTTCGGCCGAGACAATCACCAACTCAACCGAATAACGCCCGGGTGCGACCAGCGGACCTTTCGACGGATCGTCCCACGGCGCGCGAAACGCCGGCGGATCGAGCTCGACCGGATCGGGATTGGCGCTGCGCAGATCCCAGCCCACGCGATGCAACCCTTCTTTGGCTGGGCCTTCGATCCACCGCACCTTGCGTCCTGCGGCATCGGACACGATCAGCAATACCTTGGGTTTTTCCTCCAGCGCCTCGGCACGCAGTCGCTCAAAGCCAGGGAACGACACATCCTTGCCGTCTTCAAGAAGCACCTTGTCGGCCTTCTGTCGCGCTTCTTGCGCAGTACTGGGCGTCTGCGTGAGGTAGTAGCTGAACAGCGCACCGTGCGGTGGATTTGCCGTGGTGTAGTCGTCGGTACCGAGCTCCGGACGTCCGGGCGCCTGTCCGGTCTGTATCGGCACGTACCACCAGGCAGTGCGGACCGGGAACAGCGCGCCATCACCGACGATCGGGCCAGCCGCCAATTGCCGCAGCGGCGTGTAGTCGTCCAATACGTAGAGGCCGCGGCCGAAGCTCGCGCCAACCAAGTCACCATCGCGCCGCTGCAACTTCAGATCGCGGAACGAAATGGTCGGCACGCCACCCATCTTGAGCCAATGCGTGCCGCGATCGACACTGAAATACAGTCCGAACTCGGTCGCCAGAAAGAACAGATCGGGGCGGACATGGTCCTGTTGGATCGCCCAAACGATGGTTCCCTTTGGCAGGTCGCCCGCCATCGAACGCCATGAGCGGCCGAGATCTGTGCTGACGAAAACGTATGGCGCGAAATCGCCGTTCTTGTGGTTGTCGGCCACTACGTACAACGTGTTGCCGTCGACCACGGACATCTCGACATCGTTGATGAACGAGAGCGCGGGCAATCCGCGGATGGTGGACGCGCGGCGCCAAGTCGCGCCGCCGTCATCGCTGATCTGCACCAGTCCATCGTCTGTGCCGACCACTAACACATCCTCAACGACTGGTGATTCCGAGATCGCCGTAGTCGTCGCGTACTTCGACATCGCTCTATGGTCGAACAGTGCATCGATGGGCCATACGCGGCCGATGAACTTCTGCTCGTAGCGCTTCTTGCCAAGGGTCAAGTCGCCACTGATCGCCACCCAACTATCGCCACGATCGTCACTGCGCCACAGCCGTTGCGAACCGTAGTAGATCCGATTCGAGCGATGCGGGCTAACCAGTAGCGGCGAGTCCCAGCCCCAACGCTCTGGGGCATCGCCATCCTCGGGTTGCGGCCGGATCAGCAGCGCCTCTTCGTTGCGCCGATCTCTGCGGTACAGCATGCCTTCCTGCCACATGAGGTACATCAGGTTCGGATCTTGCGGGTCGAATGCTACGCCGTAGCCATCGGCGCCGAGCGCCACGTACCAGTCTTGGTTGCGAATGCCGTCGCGATTCGTCGTTCGAGACGGACCGAACAGCGTGCCGAGGTCCTGTGAGCCGGCCAGGATGTCGTAGAACGGCTCACGCTCGCTCAGCGCAACCTTGTAGAACTGCGAAACCGGCAGATTCGGGAAATGTCGCCAAGTCTGTCCGTCGTCGAAGCTCTCGAAAACTCCGGCGTCAGATCCCACGAGCAAATGGCGCCCGTTCCTCGGATTGATCCACAGCGCGTGATTGTCGCTGTGCTTGTCGTGGCCAGTCTCCAGATAATCCATCGTCTTTCCGCCATCGCGGGTCACGTGGAGGAACACGTCCATTTGGTAGACCAGGTCCGGATCCGTCGGCGAGGCTTCGATCTCCTGGTAGTAGTGTGGTCCGGTGCCGCCGGAAATGTAGCTGTTGCGCTTTTCCCAGCTTTCGCCGCGATCGCGTGAGCGGTAGAAGCCACGCTCCTCTTCGTTCGCCTCGATCGTGGCATACACGATCGCCGGGTCGGCCGGTGTGGTGGCGAGTCCGATCTTGCCCATGTCGCCCTCGGGCAAGCCGGTCTTCAGCTCGCGCCAAGTCTTACCATTGTCGGTCGACTTCCAAATTCCGGACTTAGGTCCGCCGCCCAGGAATCCCCACACGTGGCGTCGCCGCTGGTAGGCCGCTGCATAGATCACATCCGGGTTCCCCGGGTCGAACTCAATGTCGGTCACGCCGGTGTTCTCATCAATTGTGAGCACGGCTGTCCATGTGACGCCGCCGTCGCTGCTGCGGAAAACGCCGCGTTCGCCACCTGCCGACCAGAGCGGGCCTTCGGCGGCCACGAGAACGACATTGCTGTCGCGCGGGTCAATCAGAATGCGGCCGATATGCTGCGACTTGGCCAATCCCATCGCCTGCCACGAACGGCCGCCGTCCAAGCTTCGATACACGCCGTCGCCCCAGCCGACGTGACGGCCGCTGACGTTCTCGCCAGTTCCCACCCACACGACTTCTGGGTTGTTAGGGTCGAGCGTGATCTCGCCGATCGAGTACGACGGCTGCTCGTCGAAAATCGGCGTCCAGGTGGTGCCCGCATTCGTGGTTTTCCAGACGCCGCCGGATCCTGCCGCTACGTACCAAGTGCCCTCAGCGGTCGGGTGCACGGCCAGATCGGAAATCCGCCCGCTCATCAAGCCCGGACCGAGACTACGCATCGGTAGCGCCTTGGCTGCTTGACTTAGCTGCGATTCAGCGGTTGTGCCGAACGCGGGCACTAACAACACGGCGATGCAAAAGAAGAGTTTGCGCATGTGGGATCGTCTGCCTTGTTAGGGCTCGGGAACGTCCCGAAGCCGTACGACCATTTTGCCAGCAAAGGTCCAAGAGGGGCCGAGACTTGTGCTCTGCGGCCGTGTGAAATATCCGGCAGCGTGCGGCTGTCTACTGATTGCAGGCGCCACGCCATCACAAAGGTTTGGAGACCGCCATGCCGCGGATCGCGGTGTTCACCAGCACCGAGAGATCGAAGCCGCGCTCGATCGGCTTGCGACCGAGCGCAGGTCCGATCCGCACGATCACGAGTTCGCGCGACGGCGTGACAAACACGTGCTGCTGGCCGCGCCCGACCAGGAAGAAGGTGTCGCGGGCGAGGAACGGCTCGGTCGCGATGCCGCCGGTCGATCCGCCGCCGGTGGGCGGCAGCATCGGATCGTCGTAGCCGAGCCAGGTCTGGTAGCCGTAACGGCGTGAGGTACGCGACGGGCGCGTCATCTGCTCGATCCAGTTAGCAGAAACGATGCGACGCCCGTTGGCCTCGCCCTTGCCAAGCAGGACGAGCCCGACCCGAGCCCAGTCCATCGCGGGGGCGCCGAGACAGCAGGACGTGAACGCGCGCCCACCCGGCGAATCGGTATGTACGCGCGCGCGTTCGCCGCCCATCGGCAGCCACAGCTTGTCGCGCAGGATCGACGAGTAAC
>CAYUIT010000110.1:0-4357 GCA_964444835.1 uncultured Steroidobacteraceae bacterium | reverse complement strand
GCATCCGCGCGCCTTGCAGCGTGTGTGTCACTTCCGGATGGAATTGCACGGCGTAAAACTTGCGCGCCTCATCGGCCATCGCAGCAAGCGGCGCACCAGCACTCGCCCCCACCGCCGTGAAACCGGGCGGCAAAGTGTCGACGCGATCGCCGTGGCTCATCCACACATCAAACACCGCTCTGCCCGACGCATCGCGTCGATCGTAGAGCCCGTCAAACAATCGACACGCGCTCGCTGCCACTTCGGCGTAGCCAAACTCGCGGTGGTTCGAGTTCACAACTCGCCCGCCCAGCTGCTGTGCCATCGTCTGCATGCCATAGCAGATACCGAGCACGGGCACGCCGAGCGAGAACACGGCCATCGGCGCGCGCGGCGGCTCCGCATCCGTAACGGACTCGGGCCCGCCCGAGAGGATGATGCCGCGCGGCTTGAAGGCACGGACGTCAGCATCGCTAACATCCCAAGGATGGATCTCGCAGTACACCCCGTTCTCGCGTACGCGCCGCGCGATCAGCTGCGTGTACTGCGCGCCGAAGTCGAGGATCAGGATGCGATCCGCATGAATGTCGGCGCGCGGTGCGCCGCTCGAACTGGCGGCTACGGTGTTCATGAGACTCGGTAGTTAGGCGCTTCCTTGGTGATCTGCACGTCGTGCACGTGGCTCTCGCGCATACCGGCGTTCGTGACGCGCACGAACTGCGGCTTACTGCGCATATCCTCGATATTGCGGCTACCGGTGTAACCCATCGCGGCGCGCAAGCCGCCGGCGAGCTGGTGCAGGATGGCGACCAAACTACCCTTGTACGGCACGCGCCCTTCCACGCCTTCGGGTACTAACTTCTCGAGCTCACTCGCCGTGTCTTGGAAATAGCGATCGGCCGAGCCGTGCCGCTCCGACATCGCGCCAAGCGAGCCCATCCCGCGATACGCCTTGTAGGAGGCACCTTGGAACAGTTCCACCTCACCCGGCGATTCCTCGGTTCCCGCGAACATGCCGCCGATCATGACGGCGTTTGCACCCGCGACAATCGCCTTGGCCAAATCTCCCGAGAACCGAATACCGCCATCGGCGATGACGGGCACTTCGTTCCGAATCGCTTCAGCCACATTGGCGACGGCCGAGATTTGCGGCACACCCACGCCCGCGACGATTCGCGTCGTACAAATCGATCCCGGGCCGATGCCCACCTTGACGGCGTCAGCGCCCGCCTTGATGAGATCACGCGCAGCCGCCGCCGTCGCGATGTTGCCACCGATCACCTGCAACTCCGGCCATTTGGCCTTGACGCGCGCCACCGCATCAAGCACGCCGCGTGAGTGGCCATGTGCAGTGTCGACCACGACCACATCGACGCCTGCCTCGGCGAGCGCAGCGACGCGGTCCAATGTGTCGGCGCTCGTGCCCACCGCCGCACCGACTCGCAAGCGCCCAGAGGGGTCTTTGCAGGCGCGAGGGAACTCGGTGGCCTTCTGGAAATCCTTCACGGTGATCATGCCGCGCAGCTCATCGCCTGCGCCGACCACTAACACCTTCTCGATGCGATGCTTGTGCAACAGCAGCAGCACTTCCGACTTCGGTGCATTCTCACGCACGGTGACGAGCCGCTCTTTCGGCGTCATGACCGTCGACACCGGCGCATCGAGCTTCTCTTCGAAACGCAAGTCGCGATGCGTGACGATGCCGACGACTTGTTTGCCCTTGACGACGGGCACGCCCGAGATGCCGCGCGAGCGCGTGAGGTCGATCACTTGGCGGATCGTCATCTCCGGGTTCACGGTGATCGGGTCACGAATGACACCGCTTTCGAATTTCTTCACACGAGCGACTTCGCGCGCTTGGCCCTCGATCGTCATGCTCTTGTGGATGATGCCGATGCCGCCCTCTTGCGCAATCGTGATCGCGAGGCGGGCCTCGGTCACCGTATCCATGGCGGCTGACACCATGGGCAGGTTGAGGCGAATGTTGCGCGTGAGCTGCGTGGATAAATCCACTTCGCGCGGCAGCACTTCCGAGTAAGCGGGAACTAAAAGGACATCGTCGAAGGTCAGGGCTTCTTCGAGAATTCGCATGGGGCAAAGGGGGGTAGTGGCGGTGCGAGATTGTACGGTGCAAGCGCCGCTCGGGCAAACCCGAGCCCCACTGCAGGGCATCAATCGGTACACTGTTAATGTGAGCTTCTCCGTGCGTCCACCGGCCGCTTCGCGCGGCCCCACCGAACGATTTCCCGAGCGTGACGTGTACAGCGTTTCGCGCTTGAACCGTGAGGTGCGCCTGCTGCTTGAGTCGGGCATGCCGGTGATCTGGATCGAAGCAGAACTTTCGAATTTCGCTGCACCCTCCTCTGGCCATTGGTATTTCTCGTTGAAGGACGGCAGCGCGCAGGTGCGCTGTGCGATGTGGAAGCAGCGCGCGAACGGCGTCGCTTTCCGGCCAAAAGACGGACTCCAAGTGCTCGCCCGTGCCCGTGTGGGCCTCTATGAACCTCGCGGCGAGTACCAGCTCATCATCGAGCATCTCGAAGAAGCGGGCCTCGGCGCACTCAAGCGCGAATTCGAGAAATTGAAGGCGAAACTTGCAGCCGAAGGCCTGTTCGCCGAGGAGCGCAAGCGGCCATTGCCGGAAGTACCGCGCTGCATTGGGGTCGTGACCTCGCCGACTGGCGCCGCGATCCGCGACATTCTGCATGTGCTGGCGCGCCGATTCCCCGCCGCGCGCGTGATCATCTACCCCACGGCCGTGCAAGGTGCGAATGCCGCTCCCGAGATCGTCGAGGCGCTCGCGGCCGCCAATGCGCGTGCGGAATGCGATGTATTGATCGTGGCGCGCGGCGGCGGCTCGCTCGAGGATTTGTGGTGCTTCAATGACGAGCGGGTCGTGCGCGCCGTGGCGGCGAGCGCGCTGCCGGTTGTTAGTGGCGTGGGCCATGAAGTCGATTTCACGCTGACCGATTTCGCGGCCGACATGCGTGCACCCACGCCGTCAGCGGCCGCGCAGGTCGTCGTGCCTGACAAACGCGAGTGGTTGCAGTCGCTCGCGCAAATCGAACAGCGCCTCGTGGTCTCGTGGCGCCGTGGGTTACGCGAGCTCACCGAGCGCTTTGCGAATCTACAGCGGCGCTTGCGAATCGCTCATCCCGGCGCGCGTCTCGCACAGAACGCGCAGCGCCTCGACGACCTCGAGCAACGCTTGGTCGCTGCTTGGCGCGGCGCGCGTCAAGATGCAGAGCTGAGGCTCAATCTGGTGTCGGGTCGGCTGGCGGCGGCCAGCCCTCGGAACCGCGTCGCGATGTTGTCGAACCGCCAGTCAGAGTTGTTACAGCGCTTGCAGCACGCGATGCAACTGCGGCTCACACGCGCCGAGCAACGTCTGCAGCTTGCGGCCCGCTCCCTCGACACGGTGAGTCCGCTCGCCACGCTCGAGCGCGGCTTCGCGATCGTGACCGATGCACAATCGCATGTTGTCACCGCCGCGGACACACTCAAGCCGGGCGACCTGATTACTGCTCGGGTCGCACGCGGTCGAATCGAGGCGCGTGTCACCACCCTACACCCTGCGAAAGATGTCGATGACTAACTACCGCTATTGGCTCGCACTCCTCGCACTCGTCGTGATCACGAGCGCCCACGCCCTGCCGCGCACTTCGCAGGTGGCTGGCGGCGTGGTCGTCGTCGCGCTCGGCGACGCCTCCCAACCTGCACCCACCGCCACCTTCAACGAAGCGCCCGTGATGGTCGTCAAACACGCGAATCAGTGGCATGCGGTGCTCGGCATTCCGCTCGCAACCCCACCCGGCAAGGTGGAACTGCAGGTCACGCGCGGCGGTGCATCGGAATCAATACCGATCGAGATTGCGGGCAAGGACTATCCCGCGCAGTACCTCACCGTGCCACCCCGTCAGGTAGATCTATCGCCCGAGGATTTGGCGCGCGTCAACGCCGAGCGAGACGCGCAACGACAAACGCTGGCGACATTCTCACCCGAGCCGCCGAGCACCTTCGCGCTGCGCCGGCCCGTCGGCCGCATTTCGAGCCCTTATGGCTTTCGGCGCTTCTTCAACAATCAGCCGCGCAACCCGCATAGCGGCACCGACTTCGCGGCTCCCACCGGCACACCAGTCGTCGCCGTGGCGAACGGCAATGTCATTTCGACCGGCGACTACTTCTACAACGGCAAGGTGATCTTCATCGATCACGGCCAAGGCCTGATCACGATGTACTGCCACTTGTCCGCGATCCGCGTGAAGCCCGGGCAACGGGTGAAGGCCGGCGAGCGCATTGGCGACGTCGGCGCGACTGGGCGAGTGACCGGACCGCATCTGCATCTCGGAGTGGCCCTCAATCGCACGATGGTCGATCC
>CAYUIT010000109.1:0-4369 GCA_964444835.1 uncultured Steroidobacteraceae bacterium | reverse complement strand
TCGACGTTGCCGATCGACGTTTCGATGAACGAGGCTTGTCGGAACTGCACTTGCAGGGTTGTCACTTCGGCTGGCAAAGCCTTGCGCAAATCAGCGAGCGCCGCCTCGACCTCGCGCGTGAGCCGCACCGTGTCCACGCCAGGTTGCTTCTGCACACCCAGAATCACCGCCGGACGGCCCTCGAAGCCCGCGCTGCCGCGCCGCGGCCGCGCGCCGAAGCCGACGTCGGCAACCGCACCTAACAAGATCGGCACGTTGTCGCGTGTGGCCACCACGAGCCCGCGAAGTGCTTCCGGATCGCGCTCGCGTCCCAACGTGCGAATGACGAATTCCTGTGAACGCTGATCGATGAAGCCACCGCCGCCGTTCGCCGAGAAGCCGCGCACCGCGTCTTCGATCTCCTCGAGTGTGATACCGAGTTGCCGCATCCGCGCCGGGTCCGGAGCAACCCGATACTCGCGCACCTCGCCACCGATCGGGATGACTTGCGACACGCCGGGAATCGTTAGCAAGCGCGGCCGAATGTCGAAATCCGCGACTTCCCGCAAGGCCATCGGATCGGCCTTCTCGCCCGCCACGGCAATCAACAGGATCTCGCCCATGATCGAGGAGATCGGCCCGATCGCGGCTTGCACGTCTTCCGGCAACTGACTCTCGACAGCCGCCAAGCGTTCGGCAACCTGTTGGCGCGCGCGATAGATCTCAGCGCCCCATTCAAACTCGACATAGATGAACGACAAACCGAGGCTCGATGTCGAGCGCACGCGCGTGACGCCCGGTAAGCCTTGCATCGCCGACTCGATCGGGAAGGTGACGAGCTGCTCCACTTCCTCGGCCGCGAGGCCATGCGATTCCGTTTGAATCGCGACCGTGGGCCGATTCAGATCGGGTAGTACGTCGATATTGAGTTTCGGGACGAGCCACACGCCGAGACCGACGAGCAGCAACGAAGCTGCCAGCACGAAGACTCGATTGCGCAAACTCGCCGTGACGATTTGATTGAACATGGGCGTGCTCGTTAGCGAATCTGCGCGAGCAGCGGCGCACCGCTCACGACGACACGCGCGTTAGGCTCGAGGCCTGCCACCACCGCGATTCGATCAGCCGACACCTGCCGCACGCGCACCGCGCGCGGCATATATCGCTCCGCGGACACTTTCTCATAGACGATGCGATCGCCATTCGCCGTACGAACCAGCGCATCGACTGGCAGGCTCAAGCCCGAAGCTGTCACGGTGCGCTCGAGGAACACGACCACCGGCTGACCGACGGCAAGCCCCGATGCGACCGAGCTGAGATTCAGGCGCACGGGAATCGCCCCGCCCTTCAACTGCGAGCCGATGCCTTCGACTCGTGCGTTGAGCGTCGTGCCGTCGCGCAAGGCCACCGTGGCGCGCGAGATCGCCGCCGCGCCGCCGACCACTGGTTCGAACGCGAGCGCTTCCACCGACAACCGTGCGGGATCGATGACCGTCACTAACGACTGCCCCGGCTCGACCACGGCACCCGGACTCGCATCGATCGAAGCAATGATGCCGTCGATCGGCGACGTCAGCGCTTCCCCTGAACCGAGCGGTGCTGCGAGCGCCGCGCGTTGCGCCGACAAACTCACGACTTGCGAGCGGGCTGCTTCGAGCTCGGCGCGAGAGACCACGCCCTCCAAACCTTCCAAACGCGCCAGGTCCGCTCGGGCACGCGCGAGCTCTTGCGTCACACGCGCGCTTTCGGCGGCCGTCGTCGCGCGCTCACCACCCGACCCGGTCGGCGTGAGGCGTAGCAACACTTGGCCACGTCGCACTTTTGCGCCGAGCGTGGGCCACTCGCGGCCAGCCGATGTGACACGACCGCCCTGCACCGTCTGCAAGGCCGCGCTCGCCCGCGGGTCGCCGACAATTTCGCCGGCGAGGCGCAGCGACAGTGGCATCGCACCCTCCGTCGCGACGAGCGTCCGAACCGCCAAGATTCGCTGCGTCGCCTTCGGCACGAACAAGCTGCCGTCCGCGAGGCGCATCGGCCGATCGCCTGCGCCACTGATCGTTGGCGGCGGCGGCTCTTCCGCATGGTCGTGCCCTTCGTGCGCATTCACTGGTGACACCGCACCGATCGCAAACAGCGCGACACAACCTGCAACCACGCTCGCGCGCGAACGCAGCGCCCGACGCCCGAAGAACGCCACCACTGCCAACGCGGCCAAGCCCGCGAGCCAAACCCAAGCGTGCGACAGCCAATGGAGGAGACGCTCGAAGAGCGACTCGTGCTCCGCGGCCGGCATTTCGAGCGTACCGCCTAACAAGTCTGCGCCGGCAGCGCCGTCGATCGTCAAGGTGATCGACCGTGCTTCGCCGGGCTGCAGCGGCGTGATCTCCGCCATGTATTGCGCCGGGCTCTCTTCCGCCGCGATCTGCGCGGCACCGTCGCCGACTTCCACGGAGATTTTGGCGCCCGTCACCGGCTCATTCGTGTCGTAGCGGTCGAGATAAATGTCGACGTGGTCGCCGTGATTGATGATGACCGCTTCGTACAGCTCCGAGACGAGCTCGATGCTATTGCGACCCGCCATCGGTGCCGGGGCCGCAGCGGGCTCCTCGGCATGATCGTGCCCTTCATGGGCAAACGACGGCAGCGCAGCGAGCGCAGCCCACACTAACAACAAACCAACCGAAAATGACTTTGTCATGGCGACCTCAAACACGAACGCAGGCAGCGCCACACCGCGCAACGCGATGCGGCGGAACAAGAGACGTGCAGGTCGTTAGATCAGCAGACGGGCAGAAGTGCCCGGTAACGCGCCCGAGATGCGCGGTGGCCCGGTGTCGGGCGGTTCAAAGTCGTCAGGCGCCATCGCACCTAAGATCGGAGAGAAATTCGCGGCATCGTCGCGGCGTACATAGTGCAGCGGTACAGCCGACCAATCCGCCGACGGCGCGATCGCCGCCGAGACGACGCTCGTCTGTAAAGCCGAGAACATCAGGCTGGTGCCATGGTCGTCGCCGTGGCAATCGGGCACGGCGTCCGGGCACGGCGCAACGCCAGACTCGAGATGCGCCACCTCGCCCTCGTGCAAGCACCACTCGAGCGTGACTCCCAGCGATTGGAAAGTCAGCACGAACAACGCCGCCAGCATCAAAAGCTTCGGACGTCGTTTGGCGAATTGACGGAACGGGGCCATGACGCAGAGATAAAGCAGTGACACCCCGCGGTCAAGCTCTGCCGACCAAAACGGTGACTAATCGCAATGCGGCCCTGCTCGGCCCAATTTTATAGGTGGGCTGCCCTATACAGGCCGGCAGCGGCCCGGCTACTGGATGGAAGTCCAGACGCGCTTCGCTCTACGCTTGCAGTCGATGTCCGCGCCCAATCCCATCCCGACGCCCAAAACAGTCTATTTCCGCTGCCCGATTTGCCGCTCGCAGCGTTACGAAGCCGTTGTCGTTCGCGCCCGCACCGGCAAGCCATATCAAACGGAGTTCTACGAGTGTTCGGGTTGCAGCGTGATGTTTCGCGATCCGCCGAAATTCACGCGCTTTGAGCCGCACGCCGCGAGCACCGCCGCACCCGACTTCAAGCGCGCGTGGATGGCGCCCGCCACCGTCGCCGCTGCGCCCGATCAGAATGCCGGTTCTGCCCCTAACAACCCGACCAAACGCGAGGCCAAGCGCGCGGCGCGTCTGATTCGCTCTTGAGCGAGCCCTCAACGCTTACGATACAAATGCACGAAGCGATCGGTCTTGCCGCGCACGGCGGGGTCGAACACGAGCTTGCTCACATCGTCGCTCGGGTTGCGCAGGCCATCCCAGGTCTTCTCGAGCACGAAGCCGCGACGTGTGATGTCTTGGATCGCGAATTTCTCGTCGATGCGATGCAGGTTCTGCGCCGGCGCATTGCCGCTGCCGGCGGCCGCCGCATGATCGATGATCAAGAAATGGCCGCCTCGCTTCAGTGCTTTGCGCAACTGCGCGAAGAAGCGCTCGACATCGAGCGCTGGCCAACCGCCCGCTTCATCGATGTAGTAGAGATCGTGATACGACAACACGATCACCGCGAGGTCGAGCGAGTTTTCCGGCAAACGCATGTAGCCCATCTCGACGACCCGCCGCTCGACGCCGGGCAAGCGGTTATCGGCAAAGCGCCGCTTGAAGTCTTCACCCGCAAACTGCATGTACGGCACATTATTGACGAGCATGACTTTGCCGGTCGGCCCCACGATGTACGAGAACAGCTCACTGTAGTAACCGCCGCCGCCGAAGATATCAGCGATGGCCATGCCCGGCTTCACACCGGCGAACGCGAGCAACTCCGCCGCCTTGTCCCGCACATCCCGTTCGCGGTCTTGGGCGCTGCGCGCCGGATTCGCGATCGCGGCTTCGAT
>CAYUIT010000108.1:0-4532 GCA_964444835.1 uncultured Steroidobacteraceae bacterium | reverse complement strand
TGAACCGCAACTTCATCAGCGTGATCGCGGGCGGCTTCGGCGGCGGTGCGCCGGCACCGGCCGCGGCCGGCGGTGCGGCGGCCGAGCCTCAGGGCGAGGTCACGCCGGTGAGCGCGGTGGAGACGGCCGAGCTGCTGCGCGAGTCGAAGAGCGTGATCATCGTGCCCGGCTACGGCATGGCGGTCGCCCAGGCCCAGCACACGGTCTACGAGATCACCAAGCTGCTGCGCGAGAAGGGCGTCAACGTGCGCTTCGCGATCCACCCGGTCGCGGGCCGCATGCCCGGCCACATGAACGTGCTGCTCGCCGAGGCGAAGGTGCCGTACGACATCGTGATGGAGATGGACGAGATCAACGACGACTTCCCGGACACGGACGTCTCGATGGTCATCGGCGCCAACGACATCGTGAACCCGGCCGCGCTCGAGGATCCGACCAGCCCGATCGCCGGCATGCCGGTGCTGCAGGTGTGGAACGCGAAGACCTCGATCGTGATGAAGCGCTCGATGGCCTCGGGCTACGCGGGCGTCGACAATCCGCTGTTCTTCAAAGAGAACAACCGGATGTTGTTCGGCGACGCGAAGAAGATGCTCGATGAAGTGCTCGTGGCGTTGAAGAGCTGATCGGACACGAGAACGATTTGCCGAAGCCGAGCGGAAAGAGCGTGCCGTCGGCGTTGAAGTCGCAGAAGCGGGTGGTGCATCTCACCCGTTCGCACGCCACTCCCGCGGCGTCACACCGAATCGCTTGCGAAAGGCATGCCCAAAGTGTGTGGCGTTATTGAAGCCCGCACTCAGTGCAATCGAAAGAATGCTGTGACGTGCCCAAGCGGGCTGGCGGAGTCGCTCGGCGCAGCGTTCGAGTCGGCGCTGCCTGACGTAGCTCGAGAATGACAACTCATCGGCGGCGAGCACGGCGCGTAACCGGCGCGTAGAGAAGCCAAACTCGCGCGCAATCGTACCGGGGCTCAACTCTGGATCGTCGAGATGGGCCTCGATGCGCGCCAAAATGGCGGCGTAACGCGAGGCCGTGGCGGCGTGCGTCGCGCGCTCCGCGCGGTTCGAGTACGCGGCTGCGATGAATCCTAACAAGCCGCTGCCAAACTCCGGCGTGAAGCTTGCCGCGTGAACGGCAGGAGTCAGTTCGGTCGCGATGGCACGCAAGGTGGTCGCGAGTACGCGCGCGGCGCCGCTCGCCGCGCGCAGCGGATGGCCGACGGCATCAAACGAGTTCCGCAGCGCATCCTGCAGATGCTCGCGTGGGATGTCGATGCAGAGGGTACGCATATTGTCCCCATGTTCGATCTCGTAGGGCTGCGCGTGATCGATCAGACACAGTTCGCCGCGGCGTACGAGTTCGGTCCGGTTGTGGGCAACGCAGATCTGAATGTCTCCGGACAGCGGCGCGAGCAGCAGATACGACGGTGCGGACGCTCGTCGCACATGCGCTTGCGTGTGGCGGATGCGAACCGCCGATGAGCGCACGTCAAGTAAGGTCAGCGAACCCAACGACTCGCGCCGCAACTCACCGTCGAAGCGCGCTGGATCGCGCGGCCGCACCTCCATGCGGGCGAAGGCTTCACTGCTGAGCGCGTTCCAATAGGGCAGCTTGCGCGGTGCGGGTAGCCCGCGCGTCGAAAACACTTGCATGCTCGATCCCCCGTCTCGGGTTCCGCGGCGATGGTATCACCGTACCGCGCGAGTGGAGGTTGTGCCACGGGCGCGCGCTACCCTCGCAGCTCTCGTGGGTGTGATGGTGGGAGCCACGGTGCACAAGCCAATTAGTCGCAGGCAGTTCGCCCAAGGCGCGTTCGGTTCGGCTGCGGCGCTTGCGCTCGTCAGCGCCGTCGAGCCCTTGGATGCATTTGCCGCAGCATCTGCAACAGAAGTCGTCCTCTTCGACCCGCGCTTTCCCGCAGCCCGAAGCTACGCGGCTCGGTGGGCGGATGCGGGCGCGTTGCGCGCCTTTGAGGGCGACGTGAGCGATCTCGTGCTGTCGCTATGGGACCCTGGTCGTCGGCTGCCGACGCGGTTACGCGGTGTGACTACCGAATCGATCCCGTTTTGTCTGCGCGAACTAACGACTCGGACCGGGCGTCCCGTGCTCGAGCAGCAGCGGTTGGATCGCGATTTGTTTGCCTGGACGTTGGTGCTAACGACATGACCCCGCTACTGCCTCCTGGACTGACAGCCAGCGATTTTGCCGCTGTCCTCGCAGAGTTTCGCAAGATCGTCGGTGCGGAACATGTGTTTACGGGCGACGCTTTGGTGAGCTACACGGATCCCTACGCCATCGTCGCGGATCCGGCAGCACACCAGGCGGCGGCAGCAGTCGCACCGAGTTCCGCCGAGGAGGTACAGGCGATCGTCAAAATCGCCAATCAATACGGCGTCCCACTATGGACCATCTCGTGCGGCAAGAATCACGGCTATGGTGGCGCGGCGCCACGGATGTCGGGCTCGGTCGTGCTCGATCTCGCGCGCCTGAATCGAATTCTCGAAGTGAACGTGGAATCGGGCTACGCGTTACTCGAGCCTGGCGTGAGCTACTTCGATCTGTATCGATACTTGCAAGAGCGGAACATCAAGCTTTGGTTGGATGTGCCCGATCCGGGTTGGGGCAGCGTCGTCGCCAACGCGCTCGAGCGCGGCGTTGGCTACACACCGTACGGCGATCACTTCATGATGCAGTGTGGTATGGAGGTCGTGCTCGCGAACGGCGACATGATGCGCACGGGGATGGGCGCGATGCCCGGCAGCAATACGTGGCAGCTCTTCAAGTACGGCTATGGGCCTTACGTCGACGGCATGTTCACGCAGTCGAACTACGGCATCGTCACCAAGATGGGTATTTGGTTGATGCCCGAGCCACCGGGCTATCGGCCCTACATGATCAGCTTCCAGCGCGAGGACGATCTCGAACAGATCGTCGAGATTCTCCGGCCGCTCAAAGTCAATATGGTGATCCAGAACGCGGCGACGATTCGCAGCTTGTTGTTAGTGGCGGGCATCAACGCGACACGCAGTCAGTACCACGATGGGCCGGGCCCGATTCCGGAAAGCGCCGCGAAAAAGATCATGGCCGATCAGGATATCGGCATGTGGAACTTCTACGGCGCACTCTACGGGCCGCCGCCGGTCATGGATGTGCTGTGGAGCGTCACGCGTGATGCTTTCGCTGCAATCCCTGGTGCGCGCTTCTTCACGCCCGAGGAACGCAAGCATCCGAACGACGTTTTGAAGCATCGTGCATTGACGATGCGCGGCGTGCCGCGTTTGACGGAGTACAGTTTCGTCAACTGGGTGGGCGGCGGTGCACACATTGGCTTCTCGCCGGTCTCGCAGATCAGCGGTCAGGAAGCCATGAAGCAGTACGTGATGGTGCGCGATCGCCTGGCGCAATACGGCTTCGACTACCTGAGCGTGTTTGCGATCGGCTGGCGCGAACTGCACCACGTCATCGAGCTCGTGTTCGACCGGCACGAGCCCGAGGAGCGGCGCAAAGCGCATGAGGTGTTCGGCATCCTGGTTCGCGAAGCGGCCGCAGCGGGTTACGGTGAGTACCGCACGCATGTGTCATTCATGGACCAGGTGGCGGCCACTTACAACTGGAACGATCACGCGCAGCTCAAGTTCCAGCAACTGCTGAAAGATGCGCTCGACCCGAAGGGCATCCTCTCGCCGGGCAAGCAAGGCATCTGGCCGCAGCGCTACCGCAACTCCGGGAGCGGCGTATGAATCGTGTCGTTTGCGCGTGGGTGTGCGGGTTACTCGCGGTGGCATGGAACCCGGCTGGCGCGGCGGAGCCTGCAAGGCCGGCACTCAGCGACGGGAAAAAACTCTTCGATCGCTGGTGCGGCGACTGTCACGCGCCGGGGCACGGTAGTACGGGCACACAGCAGTTGCAGCGCACCCGCGGCGAGTCGTTAGCAGTACTCGAGGAACGGCGCGATCTCACGGCGGAGTGGATTCGCCATGTGGTTCGTAACGGTTTGAACGCGATGCCGCAGTATCGGCCGAGTGAAATCAGCGACGCCGAACTTCAAGCCATCGCAAAGTACCTGACTCAGCGAGCGAAGCGGAAAAGCTGAGTCGGATGCACGGCGCGAGCGTTCAGCATATTCGGCACGCCAAGTGCCGAGGGTGCGTGGGTCGTTAGAAGCGAGAGACGCGCTGGACGGATTGTTCAGCTCGGCCTGGGGTCAGGCGTGAACCCGACCCCAGGCGTCCGATAGTTAGCGCCTAGAACTTATACGCGATACGCGCGCCGTAAGTACGAAGCTCGGGCAGGCCGACGATCACATAGCTCTCGGCACCCGCGGAGGGCGTCGCAGCCGGGGCGATGATGCCGCCCTGGAAGCCGGCGACATAGTTCTTGTCGTTGAACGCGTTCATGACGAACGCATCGACTGACAGTGGCCCGCGCGTGATGCCAGCGCGGAAGTTGACGACCGTGCGCGCTTTGATCCACGTGATGTTCGCGGGATTCAGGAACTGCTTGTCCTTCCACGACATATCGCCGCGCACGAACCA
>CAYUIT010000107.1:0-4735 GCA_964444835.1 uncultured Steroidobacteraceae bacterium | reverse complement strand
CCACATCGGTGCCATCGGGTGCTGCGACGGGCGTGTAGCTAAAGGACGCGCCGTTGTTGTTAGAGAATTCGATGTCGTCGGTCGCGCTCGCGAGACCGCCGAATTGATAGCTCAAGCCGGAGCTCGGCGAGCCATCGACGAATCGCATCGGCCCCGAGCCGACGGCACCGATGTCTGCGACCACCAAAGCCGTATTGGCGGGAATGGGGTCGGTCACGGTGAGTGATCCGGCATCGATCGTCTGTGCTGCGCCGCCATTCGTGAGACGAATCGCATAACGGACACGCGCTCCCGGAATTGCCTTGGGATTGGTGGCCGCATTGAATGGATCTGAGTCGGTGCTGCTCGTTTTGCGCACCACGAGCCCCGTCGAGTCGGCGGCGCGCGCGGTAGCAACGCCGGTTGCCGGGCATGACGGCGCAAACAACGCGAAATTGGCGGTGGTTGCGTCGAGCCAGGTGGTCGTGCCGGGCCGCTGCAGTTGGATCGTCGTCGCGCCGTCGCAGCAGCCTTCCGACCCATAGCCTGCGATCAGGTTGCGACCCGCAGCCAAGGTGATCGTGCCCTGGAGAATCTCCGCTGTGTTGGCGAAGTTGTTAGCCCACCAAAGGTCGTCATTCCAGACTTCCTGTAGGCTCGTACCGCGCGCATACAATCCACCACCGAGCCCAAAATCGGGCCCATAGCGGACGCGCCATGATCCGGCCTGCGCTGCGGGTACATCGAGAAAAAACAGCACGCTGAAATGGATATTCTGTCCGGCACCAAATACGCCTGTGTTGTTGCGCGCTGTATAGTTAGGCAAGACCGAGCAGCCATAGCCCGTCGGTTGGGCCGCTGCATCGAATGCGCCCAGAAATGTCGCGAGAGACGTCGGGTCGCCTGTGGTGTTCTGGCGTGTCAACATGCGAACGCCGTTTGCCGTGAATATGGCTGCCGTTGCCGTCGAGGGCGCTACCGCATTGCCGTAGTACACGAAAACCCGTCGCGCTCCGTTGGGGGGCAGCGTCGGCAGCTGAAACCAGATGCGCAGGCGCTGCAGCCCTGTCGGCCGCGGCTCGGTATAGTGGGCGAGCAGGGTCTGGTCGTCGGCATCGACGACACGGATCGCGTTGTCCGTGCCCGCCCAGTTGTAACCTGGCAGTTGCGTGGCACCCAACGCCGTGTCGACGACCGTGTTGTTGAGCGTGCCGCCTGTATTGGTCACGTCGAGAGCAATCCGCGATGACCAACCGCAGTTCCACCAAGCGTTGGCTGGTGCTGGCTGCATAGCGCTGAGGATAAAGGTGGCAATGGCTAGTTGCCGCCATGCGGTGGTCCGGTTGATTCGATTCATGCGCTGCGACAATGAATGACCGCCAAACGCCCGTAAAGCGCCCAGGGTATGAATGCTGCGCCGCAACATCTCATTGACAGTGCCGGGGTGCATACCTAGAATGCGCGGCCTTCTCGACCCCAGGCCTCACGGCCGACGGTCGATAAACAGCGGATTTGCGGGCCCACGAGGGCGCGCATATTCGCACACCGCAGCCGTTCGCGGAGCTGCCGGTCGTTCAACCCGTGTTCTCTTGCGCTCGGCGCAAGATGTTTGTCGGGTTCCACGAGCGGTTATCTCCTGCCCGGCACTTTTTTGTTGCCCACGTAGGGTTTGGAGATTGCATGGCCACAACAGGTCAGCTGATTCGGCAACCGCGCCGCGTCCCGTCTGAGAAAACCAAGGTTCCGGCACTCGGTGCGAGCCCGCAAAAGCGCGGCGTTTGCACGCGTGTGTACACCACCACGCCGAAGAAGCCGAACTCTGCGTTGCGCAAAGTCGCGCGCGTGCGTCTCACCAACGGTTTCGAGGTGAGCTCGTACATCGGCGGTGAAGGCCACAACCTGCAGGAGCACTCGGTGGTGCTCATTCGCGGCGGCCGCGTCAAAGATCTCCCGGGTGTGCGCTACCACACCGTGCGTGGCACGCTCGATTGCGCCGGCGTGGCCGATCGCAAGCAAGGTCGTTCCAAGTACGGCGCCAAGCGCCCGAAGAAGTAAGGACTAACAACCATGTCACGTCGTGCACAAGCCCCTGTCCGTCACATCCTGCCGGACCCGAAGTTCAACAACGACATGCTCGCCAAGTTCATGAACGTCGTCATGGAAAGCGGCAAGAAGTCGGCGGCCGAGCGCATCATCTATGGTGCGATCGATCGCATTGGCGAGAAGACTGGCAAGCAAGGCGGCGACGCGCTCGCGCTCTTGACGCAAGCGCTCGACAACGTGAAGCCGGTGGTCGAAGTGAAGTCGCGCCGCGTCGGTGGTGCCACGTATCAGGTGCCTGTCGAAGTGCGCTCGCAACGCCGTCAAACGCTCGCGATGCGCTGGGTTATCGAAGCCGCGCGTGAGCGCAGCGAGAAGTCGATGGCGTTCCGCTTGGCGCATGAGCTGATGGATGCCGCCGAGAATCGCGGTGCTGCCGTCCGCAAGCGCGAAGACACGCATCGCATGGCTGAAGCCAACAAGGCCTTCGCGCATTACCGTTGGTAAGCCGTAGGTAGTTAGGCAGCCGCACCATGTCCCGTTCCACGCCGATCGAGAGATATCGCAATATCGGTATCTCCGCGCACATCGACGCGGGTAAGACCACGACGACCGAGCGCATCCTGTTCTACACCGGTGTCTCTCACAAGATCGGTGAAGTGCACGATGGCGCGGCCGTCATGGATTACATGGAGCAGGAACAAGAGCGTGGCATCACGATCACGTCGGCTGCCACCACGTGCTTCTGGAAGGGGATGGAAAAGAACTTCCCCGAGCACCGCATCAATATCATCGATACGCCGGGCCACGTCGATTTCACGATCGAAGTAGAGCGCAGCTTGCGCGTGCTCGATTCCGCTGTCGCACTGTTCTGCGCAGTGTCGGGCGTGCAGCCGCAGTCGGAGACGGTGTGGCGGCAGATGAATCGCTATGGCGTGCCGCGCATCGCGTTCGTCAACAAGATGGACCGCGCGGGCGCAAACTTCTTGCGCTGCATCGAGCAGATCAAGACTCGCCTGCGTGGCAATCCGGTGCCGATTCAATTGCCGATCGGTGCGGAAGACAATTTCGAAGGCGTCGTCGACCTCATCAAGATGAAAGCCATCT
Source organism: uncultured Steroidobacteraceae bacterium (assembly GCA_964444835.1). Taxonomy (GTDB): domain Bacteria; phylum Pseudomonadota; class Gammaproteobacteria; order Steroidobacterales; family Steroidobacteraceae; genus CADEED01. The sequence goes on along the minus strand of CAYUIT010000107.1, from coordinate 1,609 downwards.
ACTGGGACATGGAAACCCAGGGGATGAAGTTCACTTATAAGGACATTCCCGCGAATCTGAAGGCCGATGCGGAAACGTATCGTGCGCAGATGATCGAAGCGGCGGCCGAAGGTGACGAGGCGCTACTCAACAAGTATCTCGAAGGCGCCGTGTTGTCGGACGACGAGATCAAGCGCGGCCTCAAGGCGCGCGCGCTCAAGAACGAGATCGTGCTGTGCATGTGCGGCACGGCGTTCAAGAACAAAGGCGTGCAAGCGCTGCTCGATGCCATCATCGAGTTCATGCCAGCCCCGATCGAGATGCCGCCCACCAAAGGCACCGATGCGCGCGGTGAGCCGATCACGCGTAGCGCCAAGGATGAGCAGCCGTTCTCGGCGCTCGCCTTCAAGATTTTGAACGACCCCTTCGTCGGCAACCTGACGTTCTTCCGTGTGTATTCCGGCACACTGAATTCCGGCGATACGGTGTACGTGCCCACGAAAGACAAGAAAGAGCGCATCGGCCGCTTGTTACAGATGCATGCGAACGAGCGCAGCGACATCAAAGAAGTGCGCGCGGGCGACATCGCTGCGGCTGTGGGCCTCAAGGATGTGATCACCGGCGACACGCTGTGTGATCTCGAAAAAGTGATCACGCTCGAGAAGATGATCATTCCGATTCCCGTCATTTCGGTGGCGGTGGAGCCGAAGACCAAGGCCGATCAGGAAAAGATGGGCATGGCGCTGCAACGGCTCGCCAAGGAAGACCCCTCATTCCGCGTCTCAACGGACGAGGAGTCTGGCCAGACGATCATCTCTGGGATGGGCGAGCTGCACCTCGAGATCATCGTCGATCGCATGAAGCGCGAGTTCAAGGTGGAAGCGAATGTGGGCAAGCCGCAGGTGGCTTACCGCGAGACGATTCGCGCCACTGTCGAGAGCGAAGGTAAGCACGTCAAGCAGTCGGGTGGTCGCGGCCAGTACGGGCACGTGTGGCTCAAGATCGAGCCCAATCAAGCCGGCAAGGGCATCGAGTTCGCCAATGGCATCACCGGCGGTTCCGTGCCGCGCGAGTTCGTGCCCGCGATCGAGAAGGGCGTGAAGGAAGCGTGTGAGACGGGCGTGATGGCGGGCTATCCCGTTGTCGATGTCAAAGTCACGTTGTTCGATGGTTCATATCACGACGTCGACTCGGACGAAATCTCGTTTCGCATGGCCGCGATCTTCGGCTTCAAGGACGGCTTCCGCAAAGCGAAGCCCGTGATCCTGGAGCCGATCATGAAGGTCGAGGTTGTGACCCCTGAGGAATACATGGGCGACGTGATCGGCGATTTGAATCGCCGCCGTGGCCAGATTCATGGCATGGACGACACACCGGCGGGCAAAACTGTGCTCGCGGAAGTGCCGCTGTCCGAGATGTTCGGCTATGCCACCAATGTTCGGTCGATGAGCCAGGGCCGGGCGACGTTCACGATGGAATTTGCCAAGTACATGGAAGTTCCGCCGAACATCGCCGACGGTATCATTCGTCAATAGTCGTTAGTTGTTAGACCCTATTTTTAGAGGATCACTGCCGTGTCTAAAGAGAAATTCGAACGCACCAAGCCGCACGTGAACGTTGGGACGATTGG
>CAYUIT010000106.1:0-4993 GCA_964444835.1 uncultured Steroidobacteraceae bacterium | reverse complement strand
TGGCGCGCGAAGGGTTTCACAATGTGCTGAGCACGACCGAGCCGGATCAAGTCGTGGATCTCTACACGGCCTTCGACCCGGATCTGGTACTGCTCGATCTGCTGATGCCGGAGGTCAGCGGCTTCACCGTGTTGGATCGCTTGGCGCGCATTCGTGCGCCAGACGACTTCCGCCCGGTGTTAGTCCTCACAGCCGATGCCACGCTCGAGGCGAAACGCCGCGCATTGTCGCTTGGCGCGCGCGACTTTCTCACGAAGCCATTCGATCACGTGGAGGCGATGCTGCGGATCTGGAATCTGCTCGAGACACGACAGCTCTATCGAAAGCTCAAGCAGTTGGCACCAGACACTGCTGCACTCACTCCCTGGTCGGGACAACGATAACGCGCTCGCGGCTACGCGGCGTTTTGGCGCGTCACCGCGTTACAGCGATCAACGGACCGAGTGTCGCGCGTGAATCGCTTCGCCCAAGACTCGGGGCATACAAACTCGAGACCGCGCCATCGAGATAGAGCGCATTCTGGCAGCCGAGTCGATCGCGAAAATAGCTCGCGAACTCGAAGAACGTGACCGGACTGTCGCTGATGACAAAGAAGGAATCGACTGCGTTCTTCACGCAGACGCCGTTGCGTATATGGCGCGAACCCGAGTCGCGCCGAAATACAGCGGATGCCGGAATCTCGCCGTCGACGACCAGCATCGGACCGGACTGTGTTGCAGCGCTCACCTTGGGACGCGTCGCGACATAGTCACTGCTCGTCATCACCTTCGGCCCCGCCGCCGTGATCGCGTACACACCATTCGGCTGTATGAAGAAATTGCCGCGACCCTGTGCCACATTGAGCGGTACCAATTCCTTACCCGCGACCACTAACAACCCAACCGGACGAAGATCGGCGTGGTACATGCCGGCGTTCATCGCGAATGTGAGCTGCTGCTTGTTAGCCGCGAGATAGCTGCGTAGCGAGAAGAACCCGCCAAACACTTGACCCGTAGGGTCGCTCCAGTGCAGCGAAACGCGATCGTGCGGGTAGGTTGCGCGGCACTCCGTGAAGCGCTGACCGGCCCATTCCGCGACCGCGCAATCAGCTGCGCGCGCCATTGGAAATCCACCCACCGACGCGCACATGCTAATGGCGACGATGCACCAGGCCATAGTGCCACGCGCCATTTCAACTTCTACACGAGCGCGAGTGTTAGACTTACTTCATTACGCAAGCGCGCGACTACTTCTTTGCATTGTCAGCCGTAGGCGGACTCACCGAATAGCTGGTTGCAGCGGATGGCACGAGGCCGGACAAGCCTTTGTCGGACAACCCGACTTCCTTCACCAACTGATCGATGACCGGCGCGTACGCTCGATATCGCAGCGCAGCCTCCACTGCTTGCTCCGCCAAATTACCGCCCGCTGCTGCCGCTGGCCCGGAAGCGGTGCTTTGCGACGCACTGCCATTCAGACCGTCCACTTGCATGATCCGAATGCCTTCGATTCGCTGCATAGGCTTGACGGACTCTTCAATGATCTTGGGCAGTGCTTGAATCAATGCGAGGCGAACTTGTAAGCCGATCTGCGAGTCTGACAACGTATTGATCGCATCATTCAGCAACTTCTTGCCAACAGCCTCGACTTCATAGTTTTCGCGGTTAGCTTTCGCCAGCGTACGAATGGCCTCGGCGCGACTTTCCGCCGCATCTTTCTCAGCCATAGCGGCCACCGTCATTCCGATCGCTTGTTGCTCGGCGTCTTGAGCTGCCGATACGAGCGCTACCTGCTTTGCGCGCTCCGCACTTGCAACTTGCTCGGCTGTGATGACAGCTTGCTCCGCCTTGACCGCTGCCGCCCGGGCTTCATTCGCTCGCGCCTCGGCTTGCGATTGCTCCTCGGACTTCTTTGCGATCGAAATAGCTTTGTCTTGCGCCGCTATTTCCATCGCACGGTGCTGGTCGATCTTCAAAACCTCCACAGATCGAGCCGCTTCAATCTGCCGTTGTTGAACCGACTGATCGCGGGCAACTTCCGATTCGCGCACCTTACGATCCGCTTCGATGCGAGCGAGTTCAGCCTCACGGCGCTTCTCTGCTTGCACGCTCGCGACCATTGCATTCTGTTCCGCCTCGCGAGCTGCCACTTCTTGGGCCTGTAACAACTCCGCGAACCGCTTATTTCGATCGATCTCCAGTTGTTGCTGAGCCGTCTCGAAATTTTTCTGCGAGATCGCAACGGCGGTATCCCGCTCTATCTCATTGCGCTCCTTGGCGCGACGTTGCGTCTGCTCCGTCAGGCGCGTCAAGCCCTCAGCGTCAAATGCGTTATTTGCATCAAAGAAGTTCATCGGTGTCTGATCGATCCGCGTCAACGATACGCTCTCGAGCTCAAGACCGTTCTTGAGCAAATCCTCACTGGCAGCATTTTGGACACCTTGAATGAAGTTCTGACGCTTATCCAACAACTCCTGCATCGTCATCGACACGGCAGCTGCGCGCAAAGCGTCGACGAACTTGTCCTCGACGAGCAACGACAAGGCGCCCGGATCCAACGTGCGCTGGCCCAAAGTCTGGGCCGCATTGGCGATCCCCTCGACTGTCGGGATCACTCTCACAAAGAATGCGACGACCACATCCACCCGCATTCGGTCCTTTGTGAACAGGCTGTCCTTCCCGTGGCGAATCACTTCGAGCTTCAAAGTGTTCATGTTCACGAGAATCATTTCGTGGAAGACAGGGAGTTTGATTGCGCCACCGTCCATCACGACTTTCTGGCCCCCGAGGCCAGTGCGAACGAACGCGCGCTCCTTCGATGCGCGACGGTACAGTCGCGAAAAGATGATGCCAATGGTGAATACGGCGAGGGCAATAATGCCCGTGAATACCAAATTGACCGAGATGAATTCCATAACGGCTGCCCTGCGTTGTTAGTGTTGGTCCGTCGACGACTTACAGAATGTCTGGCCGTGGATTCGCAATGCCCGCGAACCGACTCCCGGAGATTTGCTTGACGAGCAATATGCGATCGCCGACCGCAAAACGCACCGCGTCAGAATCCGGCTCGACCATCACATAAATTGCCTGAGCGTGCTCATTGGATACTTTCGCCTGCGCCGGATATCCGCGCCTGGCCTCTCCCGTGACAATGACCGCCACTCGGCCCACCAAGGAGTCAAGTGTGGTGGCATAGGTCTGATCTTTGGGAATCACGCGTGCCAACCCCGCTCCCAGAATTCGCACAACTGGTAACGCCGTGACGATTGCCGCAGGGATTGAGAACAGCGGCGGCACCCAAACGCCAAAAAAATTGTGCACGACGAGATTGAGGGCGAAGCCAGTGAACGCGAAGGCAGCCAGAAATATTACGGCTAACACGAGCGCCGGAACTTTGCCGATGTGAAGCCAACCCAGCCAGCTGTCGAGTGGTCCGTGGACGCCATCCCACGGATCGGGCAAGAGGCTATCGATATAGTGCGACGCAGTCGCGCCGAACAGTAGCGAGGCTCCCTCAATCGCGGACACAAGTAACAACAACAACAGTGCCGACACAAACGGCCATGCTTCCGGCGCGAGAAAGAGTGTCACGGCGGCGCGTCGCTTTCGGCTTCTATTGCTTCATGCGCTGCTTAATCGCAGCAAGCTTTTCGTCGATGCGTTGGTTTCGCTGCGTCTCCTGCAATTCACGCAGCCGAACGGCATCGCCCGTATTGGCACCCACGAGACCCCCGACTCCCGTTTGACGCGCGAGCACACGGTCAAAGGCCGATTGCGCGCTTTCCACTTGCGCATCTTTGGTTCCTTTCCCCGCCGCAGTGACGATGCTGTTAGCTGTCGCGCGCGTTGCAAGGTACTGCTGCAGTACCTCTTCCATCTCTTTGCGCTTGGCCAGTAAGCCAGTGACATAGCCTTCGAGTTCCCGGGCGCGATCTTGCTGCTCAGCAAGCGAGCGTTGTAGCACCGGAAGCTGATCCTCAATCAACGTCTGACGCTCGACGCCGGCGCGTGCGAGATCTTCCTTACCTTGCGTCAACGCCGTTTCGATCTGCGCGCTGAGATCCTCGTTCTCGCTGTTTAGCTTGTTGATTTGCGTGGTAACGAGATGCTTAGCGGCCTCGACTTTGCCGAGATCGGTGCGCACATCGGCAAGCACTTGCTCAAGTTCCCGTACGGCTTGGCGCATCATCGCTTCTGGAGCCATGTCCTCCACCGCATCGAGAAAAGCGTGGGCGCTACCCGCCAAGATCCGCGTAACACGAGTGCCGAGTGAATCAGCCATCAGTCTTCTCCGTTGTCAGCTTTCGGGTTGAATCGACAATACGACAAAGTTGGACGAGAGGAATCACCTTTTCGTCTAAGGAGCGCGGATCGAAGCACGGCGCCGCTGATGTTATGGTGAGTCTAACAAGTGCGGCTGCATGCTCGAGGCTGCGGTCCACTAGCCTTCGCTCTAATTCTGGGGCCTGCTCGACTGAATCCGGATCGAGCTTCGCAGCCGCATTGATCGTAGCGAGCGTGTACGTTGCCCACTCCGCGATCAGGCGAATGGGTTCGGAGTGCTTGCCGGTCTGATGCTCATACCGCGCGATGCTACTGAGCGCGGGTGCAGTCTTCTGCCGCAGCCCGGCCAAGTGCGACGCGAAATCTGCGCCCATTTCATGGGAAGCACGGAACTCCGCCAAGAGTGCGCGGAGCTTATCGCTCGGAGTCGTGGCGCCAGCAACTTGCAGCGCCGCGAGCCATTCGACATCGTCGCTTGGGATTCGGGCGGAAAGTGTTTGCATCTGAGCCACGTTTACCTCCGCATGCAATTGTATGCGTTTAAATCCAAATGTAAACAATGGGCATCGAAAGCCGGTATTGGTCCATCTGAGATCCAATATATCAATTTAGACCGCTATTTGGATCTCTTTCGGACCTCAACCTCTCTCTTCAAGTCCACATACACACGCCCCAGCCACACATCGGGCTTCATGAAGCCTTTGCCCCACTGCTCGTCGAACTCGCGCGTC
>CAYUIT010000105.1:0-5111 GCA_964444835.1 uncultured Steroidobacteraceae bacterium | reverse complement strand
TGGCCCGCGCTCGTGTCGACGTAGGCTTTGCGGACAATGTGGTTGCTCATGATCGATCCTTAGCAGGTGCTGTGCGCAGGCCAGCCTACAACTACTCTGCGCATCTATCCACGACCCTTTAGATTGCACCCACAACTTGCAGATGTGGGTGGCGACTTCAGAGTTGTTAGTTCAGCAGCAGCAACTTGTAAGCTGGTCGACCACGCATGTCGCAGCCGACTTGCGCGGAACCAAGGTCTGCATCGGGGGTTCGCCGTGGTTGAAGAATTGAGCCTTGCGCATGGTCTTGCGCGCTACATCCACATTCTGTTGTTCGTCTATTGGTTAGGCGGCGACGCTGGCGTGTTCTACGCCTCGGGCTTCGTGACGAATCCGAAGCTGACACGCGATCAACGAATGACGGCGTTCAAGATCTTCGCCAATCTCGACATGCTGCCGCGTTACTGCTTGGCGTTGATGCTGACGATCGGCGGAATTCTCGCGCACTACGTTGGCTACGAGCACTCGGTATGGCAGACGATTCTGATTCTCGCGCTCGGGCCGATCTGGGTGGTCGTCGTGCATACGATCCACATCAAGGAAGGCACGGATTTCGGCCGCAAACTTGCCAACCTCGACAAGCAGTTCCGGTTGTTCATGATCGTCGCGATCGTCGCCTCAGTGGCCTATCACTGGACCACCGGGCCCCTGAAGCCCTATCCCTGGCTCGCCGCGAAGCTGCTGATCTTCGCGTTCCTGATCTTCTGCGGATTCATGATCCGCATGACGGCGCCGCCCTTCATGCAGGGCTACCGGGTGCTCGCCAGCACGGGTCCCACGCCCGAAAGCGACAAACTGATGATCGATGGGATGGCCGCGAGCCGTCCCTACGTGCTGCTGATCTGGGTGGGCGTCGCGATCTCCGCGCTGATCGGCATCCTAAAGCCCGGTCAGGGGCCGATCGGCTGATGGCTGTCGGTACAGAATGAGCGGCCCGAGCGAGTTCAGTCGCGATCGCGCCTGGCAGATTGTGCTGGCGGCGACGGTCGGCTGCGCCTTTAGCCTGTCGGCGCTGCCATTCTTCACGCTCGGTGTCGTCGCGATGCCGATGTCCGCCGAGTTCGGCTGGGGTCGAGCGGTGGCTCAGAGTGGCGTGGCGTTTTCGGCGCTCGGCGTGCTGTGCAGCGCCTGGCTTGCGGGAACCCTAATCGACCGGTTCGGTGTTCGACGCGTCGCGCTCGCGAGTCAAGTAGGTCTCGCGCTCGCCTTCGTCGGCTTCGCATTGCAGCCCGGTTCACCCACCTGGTGGTATGCGAATTGGGTGTTGCTCGCCGTGCTTGGCATCGGCACAACCCCGATCACGTGGTCGCGTGCGATTGCGGCGCGCTTCGATCGACAGCGCGGTATCGCGCTCGGCCTCGGCCTGATGGGCACGGGGCTCACGGCATTCTTCGCGCCGCCATTGATGACAGCGATCGTCGCGAGTCAGGGCTGGCGCGCGGGCTACTGGGCAATCGCTGCTGCCATCCTGCTCGTGGCCGTGCCGACCACCTGGGTACTGCTCCATGAGCGCGCTGCGGTGCGCGATGTTGCGGCAACGGCACGGGCTGCAGTCGAGGCCGAGGGCGTGACACTCGGCGCTGCGCTGCGAAGCTATCGTTACTGGGTGATCCTCGCCGCGTTCTTCTGCGCGGCCGGCGTGGCCTCCGGTCTGATGTCGAATCTTGTGCCGATGATGACGGACGCGGGCTTCTCAGCTGCCGAGGCCGCCGGCTATGCGAGCATCCTCGGTGTGTTCATCGTGGTCGGGCGCCTGACGGCGGGATGGCTGCTGGATCGACTCTGGGCGCCAGTCGTGGCGCTGCTCGTCTTCGCGCCTGCGGCCGCATCCTGCCTGATGCTCGACGCACAGGTGATGCCGGCCGTGGCTGTCGCATTGATCGGCCTCGCCGGTGGTGCGGAGTTCGACCTGATCGCCTATCTGTGCGTGAAGTACTTTGGTATGCGCCACTACGGCAAACTCTATGCGTGGCAATGGGCCTCGTTCACGCTTGCATCCGGCGTGGGGCCGCTGTTGTTCGGTCGCAGTTTCGATGCCACCGGCTCCTATCATTCGGCACTGGTCGTCGGCGCGGTCGTGATATTGCTGGGGCCGTTGCTGCTGTTCACGTTGGGCCGCTACCCGGTTCGCGCGGGTGCGCCTGCGCATTGAGTTTACGTGTTAGCTCGATTGGCCGAATCAGGAGAGACCATGACCGTGCCGCCATCCCCCGCTTTGTTAGGCAGTTCTGCAGTGTCTGATACATTGAAGGGGCCGTCGTCAGCGCGGCCAACCGCGCCGAGCCAACTCGCGATCGGCACGCTGCCACAGCCCTGGCATACGATCGGGCGGCATGCGGTGCTGCCGCACTTGTCGCACGACGAGCAGGCGCGCCTCGATGCGATCTCGCACCTGAACTACTTTCTCGCGCAGAACGTTGTGCCGGCGATGCGCGCACGCTTCGAGATGGATGCCGCGGAGACGCCACCGTCCAGTCGCGAAGATGCATGGTCGCTACTGCAGCGGGATGCGCGGTTCGCGCTGTGGAGTCATCTGCGCCGACGCAGCATGGAGATGCGCCAGCGGCGTAACTTCGACACGACGGTGCGCCAGCGAGCGGTGCTCGAGGCGGCAGCGCGTGAGGCGATGGCTGGCCGCGATACGCTCGAGCTCGATCCAGGACTCAAGCCTCCGGCCTACCTCGCTGAGTTTCATGCTCACTTGATGCCCGGCGGTTACCTGACCGACCTCGGCGCGCACGACATGACGGCAGGTGCGGCGTACGAGGCATCGTCGTATTCGATCGTACCCGGTCGCTCCGGTCCGTACGGCGACGGCGCGGGCCGCGCGCTTGCGATCTGGCTAACAACTCGTTTTCCGGTGTTCCGTCCGCGGCGCATATTCGATCTCGGCTGCGGCCCTGGCCTCAATACTTGCGCGATTGCGCGCGCCTTCCCGGATGCGCAGGTGATCGCCATCGATGTGGGTGCGGGCATGTTGCGTTATGCGGCAGCGCGTGCAGCATCGCTCGGTATCGACAACGTGCGCTGGGTGCAGGCCGATATCGAGCAGATCCCGGCGCGCCTCGGTTCCGCGGACCTCGCGTTCACGTCGATCGTGCTGCACGAGACGAGCCACGATGCGCTGCGCAACGTATTCCGCAGTTGCGCTGCCCGTCTTGCGCCGGGTGGGCTAACACTCCATGTTGAGCAGCCGCCGTACGACGACAAGCCGTGGTTCGAGCAGTGCATGCGCGACTGGGACGGACGCTTCAACAACGAAAGATTCTGGAGTCGTCTGTATGAGATCGACTTACGCGAAGAGCTGATTCAGGCGGGTTTCGAGGCCGAGCGAATCTTCTCTGACGCAATCTCCGCCGTCCCGTGGAACACCGACGCGCGCGCGCCGGGCCGCATGGAAGACTACGGTCGCACCGGTAACTGGCAGGTCGTCGGAGCTTGGAGGGCCCCAGCATGAGTGACGAATCCAAACCGGTCGTTGCGGCGGGACCGCCGCGCCCGAAGTTCATCGCCGATGCCAGCAACGAGAAACTCTGGGATGTCGTGCTTGCGTTGAGCACGGAACTCGCGGCCACCCGCGCGCGCCTCGATGCGCTCGAGCGCTTGCTTGCCGAACGTGGCGCAGTGCCCGCCGAAGGCGTTGAGGCTTGGCGGCCGTCGGAGGCGGCCGCAGCCGAACGTGCACGGGACTTGCAGGCCTATACGCAACGCGTGTTCGAGACGATCGCTCGCGACTGAACACTGCTGGAGAGTACGGCATGGCGACGATCGGGTACCTAACGACAGCGCAGTTCGATTTCGGAGCGATACGGCTCGTGTCTGCAGAATGTCGGCGGCTGGGTATCCGTCGGCCACTGATCGTCACGGACGTGGGCATCCGCGCGAGCGGGTTGCTCGATCGTCTGCACGCAACGCTCGATGCCGCGTACGGCTTCGAAGTGTTCGACGGCACGCCGCCAAACCCGACCGAATCCGCCGTACTGACTGCACTCGCGCGATACCGTGACATTGGCGCCGATGGTGTCATCGCGATGGGAGGCGGATCGTCAATCGATCTCGGCAAAGCGGTCGCGCTGCTCGCCGCTCATCCGGAGCCGTTAGTGCAGTACGCTGCAATCGAAGGCGGCGGCAGCAGGATCACCGCGGCAGTGGCGCCGCTGATCGCCATCCCGACCACTGCGGGCACGGGCAGCGAAGTGGGGCGGGGTGCCGTCATCGTGTTGAATGATGGACGCAAGCTGGGCTTTATCTCGCCGCACTTGGTTCCAAAGCTCGCCATCTGCGATCCTGAGCTTACGCTCGGGCTACCATCTGCCCTGACTGCCGCCACGGGCATGGATGCCATGGCCCACTGCATCGAGACGTTTCTGTCGCCGCTCGTCAACCCGCCTGCGGACGCGATTGCACTCGATGGCCTTGTTAGGGCGGTGCTACACATCGAGACCGCGACTCGCGACGGCACGGATCGCAATGCGCGCTGGAACATGATGATGGCGGCGATGGAAGGGGCTCTGGCCTTCCAGAAAGGTCTGGGCGCCGTGCATGCGCTCTCGCATCCCCTCGGTGCGCTGCACGCGCTTCGGCTTCATCACGGCACGCTGAATGCCGTCCTGCTGCCCGAGGTGTTGCGCTTCAATGCGTCACACGTTGGCGACAAGTTCGAACGGCTCGCGCTCGCGATGGGGCTGTCGCGGCCGGCAGACGTTGCGCCATTCATTGCAGACCTAAATGCAAGGCTCGGCATCGCGGCGAACTTGCGTGCGATGGGCGTTCCCCGCGAGACGCTCGCGGGCATCGCCGAGGCCGCCCCGAAGGATCACTGCCACGCCACCAACCCGCGCAAGGCGAGCGTGGCTGAATATCTGGCGATCCTCGAAGCTTCCTGGTAGACCGCGCCGCTCAGAGGTACTGCTTGCGGTACCAGTCGTTCACTTCGTCGCCGGTCGCGAGCCAGACGTTGTCGTGACTCGCGATATGCGCGAACGCGCGCTTCAGGTGCTTGAACTTGTTAGGCTGACCCACCCAGAACGTGTGCAGGCAGATCGGCATGCAGCGGGCGTTGTCCGCGCCCT
>CAYUIT010000104.1:0-5196 GCA_964444835.1 uncultured Steroidobacteraceae bacterium | reverse complement strand
GGCCAACAGCGGCGCAGAAAGCGCGTGAGTGCCGCCTCGTGCACGAGGATCTCGCGAATGAACCAGTCATCGAGCGGCGACATCATGCGCTCAACCATAGCCGATTCGCGGCGCCCTGCGACAGCGCACCGCGGACGCGGGATGGTGTGGCTCGGTTCGTCTTCATTATGACGGGAGGTTTGCCGATGTCACGCCGCTTGCTGCTATCGATTCTGATTCTTGTCTCGGCGCTCAGCGTCATGGCGCTCCCTGCGGAAGCGCGCGACTATCGCCGCTTCTTCGTAGGCGATGCCAAGCTCGCCACTCCCGGCCCCGTCACGCCGGGCTTGCTCCTGATGGGCGGTGGCGATCGCAATCTGGAAGCGCTGCGCTGGTTTCTGCGGAAGTGCGGCAACGGCCATATGGTGGTGCTGAGCGCTTCGTACACGACCGAAGTGGCTAACGAGTTCTACTACGACGCCGGTGGCGCTACTTCCATCGAGACTTTCGTGTTCAAGAACGGCAAGCCCTCGACCGATGCCAAGATCCTCGCGAGCCTCGCCAAAGCGAACTGCATCTTCATCGCGGGCGGCGATCAAGCCCGGTATGTGCGTTACTGGCGTGGCACGCCGATCGCGGCCGCGCTCGATACACACGTGCGCGCAGGCAAACCACTCGGTGGCACCAGCGCAGGGCTCGCGATACTCGGTGAGTATCTGTATGGCGCGATGGATGGTGGCAGCGTCAAGAGCCCAGAGGCGTTAGCTGATCCGCTCGGGCCCGCCGTCACCATCGAGCAGAACTTTCTGCAGATCGAACGGCTGCGCGGCATCGTCACCGATTCGCACTTTCGCGAACGCAATCGGCTCGGCCGCTTGTTCGCGTTCCTAACAAAAGCCGAATCGCTCACGGGTACGCCGCGGCGTAACTTGTTAGGCCTCGGCATCGACGAGAGTGCCGCGCTCGCGGTCGAAGCCGATGGCAGTGCGCGTTTGTATGCCACCGACCCGAACGGCGCCGCGTGGCTGGTGCGCGGCGGCTTCGCTGCCACGCCGGAGTTGGGCAAACCGCTGAATGCGCGGCGCATCGAAGTGACCGGCGTAGGCGTGAACTCCGTGCTGCACTTGCCAGACGGACGCGTCGAGAAGCCGAGCTTCCAGCGCTTCTATAATGTGGTGGACGGGCGCGCGACTGAGATTGCGCCTTTGATGCTGGTGATTCACGGCGGCGCGGGAGTGGAGCGCAGTGGCATGACGCCCGAGACGGAGCGCGAAGCGCGCGCCGCACTCGAACTGGCTTTGCGTCGCGGTTATGCCGAACTCGTCGCCGGGAAGTCGGCGCTCGATGCCGTCACGGCCGCGATCACCATTCTCGAAGACGACCCCAACTTCAATGCCGGCCGCGGCGCCGTGTTTACGCACGATGGTCGCAACGAACTCGATGCGTCGATTATGGATGGCGCAACGCGTAGCGCGGGTGCAGTTGCCGGTCTACGGCGTGTGAAGAATCCGATCACTCTCGCTCGCGCCGTGATGGAGCGCTCCGAGCACGTGATGATGATCGGCGAGGGTGCCGAGGAGTTTGCGCGTGAGCAGAAGATCGAGCTCGTCGACCCCGCGTGGTTTCGCACTGAAAAGCGTTGGCAGCAACTGCAGCGCCGATTAGAGAAAGAGAAGCAGCCGCAAACGTCGCTCGATCCTAACCACTCGAACGAACGCCCGGGCGCACAGTACACCGGCACGGTGGGCGCCGTGGCACTCGACACGCGCGCGCAGCTTGCAGCGGGCACTTCAACCGGCGGCATGACTAACAAGCGTTACGGCCGCGTTGGCGATGCGCCGATCATCGGCGCCGGCACCTATGCCGATGAGCGTTGCGCGGTGTCGGGCACAGGCTGGGGCGAGTACTACATCCGCACGGGTGCTGCGCACGCGGTGTGTGCGCGGATGCAGTTCTTGAACGAGAGCCCCGCCGACGCGGGCAACACTGTCATCAACGGCACCATTCCCAAGCTCGGTGGTGACGGCGGCGCCATCGTGTTAGGCGCCGATGGCCAGTTCGCGCTGCCTTTCAACACCGAAGGCATGTATCGCGGCTGGATCGGGGCGGATGGCGTGCCGCATGTGGCCGTCTATGCCACGGATGAATTGCCGCTGCCCGCCAAGCCCGCGTGTACGGTTGCCATCTCGTGTTGATGCGAGCTTGAAAAGAAAAGGCGCGGCATCGCATCCCTGCAATGCCGCGCCACGCGTAGGCACTAGAACTTCGCCGTCACACTCACAACATACCGCCGACCGATCGAGTCGTAGGTGCTGTTGTCCGTGTTGGTGTTCGTGAAGCCCGTGAGGATCAGCGGCGGCGACTTGTTAGTCACGTTCGTGATCGCTATCGCGAGATCGTAGTTCTCGTCGCTGCCGAAGCGGTAGCGCCCGGCGAGGTCGAGATAGTTGAACGCCGGGATCGTCACATCGTTGCCGTCCTGCGCGTCGCCTGGGCGAGTATCCACTTCGCCCCAGCGCTGCCAGTTGGCCGACGCTTGGAACGGACCGCGGTCGTACACGAGACGCAGGTTCGTACGCAGTTTCGGCAGCGTGCCGAAATCGGTGCTCGTCTGCGACACATACTCGTTGCCGTCGAGATTGTACGAGTTCATGTAACCCGCATCTGCGCGCACCGAGAACTTGCCGACGTTGTCCCACCCAAACGCGTAGTTGAGCGCCAAGTCGAAGCCGTTCGTCTTGAGCTCACCCGTGTTCACGAGCGGCGACGTGATGAACAGATCGCCGTTCGACTGCCGACCGATATTGGCGCAGTTCGGGTCGGCAGCGTATTGGGCCGCCGTCGTCACGCCACTCGTAAAGCACGCCGTCACTTGACTCGCTTCACCGCCCGCCAGGCGCGTGATGTAGTTAGTGACCTTGATGTCATAGTAGTCGAGCGTCGCGCTGAAGCCGCGCAGGAATGGCGGCTGCCACACGAGGCCTGCCGTGAAGGTCTTGCCATCTTCTTGGTCGAGATTCGTGTTACCCACGCGGCTCGAAGTGGCTTGGCTGTTCGACTGCACGGCGAGCGTGCCCGGCGCGGGCAAGCCGCTGAACTGGCAGATGAGCTGAGTGGCGGGTGTCACCACCTGCGGTGCGCCAGTGGGGCGGATCAACGCGCACGGGTCTGTCACGGTAGGCGCGTTGGTATCACCCGCTTGGAACAGCTCGAACACACTCGGCGCGCGCGAGGCCTTGGCATAGCTGCCGCGCACCTTGAGTTGATCCACAGGCGACCACTCCAAGCTGCCCTTGTAAGTGGTTAGCTGCCCGACGGTGCTGTAGTCCGACACGCGCACCGCGCCGCTGAAGCTCAGGTTCTGCGCACCCGGCTTATCGCGCAGCAGCGGAACACCGATTTCCGCATAGCCTTCCTTCACATCGAAGCCGCCGCTGATCGGCGCCATCGGATTGAAGCCCGACAGATCGCCAATCAACGAAGCCTCGGACGGATTGAAGATGCTCTTGTCCTCGCGATACTCCACGCCCACGGCCACCGACACTTCGCCGGCTGGCAGAGTGCCCACCGGGCCGTTCGCCGTTGCCGCCACCAACTGGCGATCGAACACGAGCGTGTCGACCGCCGAGCCGATGCGCAAGAACGCCACATCTGCCGCGCTGATCTTGCCGGGGCCGAAGAAGTCGACCACGCGGCAACCGGCTGGAGAACCCGCCGGGCAACCCGCGAGTGACGCATTCAATCGTGCCTTGGAAATGTCACCCTCGATACCGACATTGCTGTCGGTGCGACCGAAGCTGTAGTACGTGTCCCAGTTCCAGTCGTTAGCGAGCTTGCCCTTAGCACCCGCGACGATCTGCGTGAGATCGAACTTGGCGACATTCAAACGCGGCCCGAACTCCACCATGCGACGGCGGAAGATCGCGGGCGCGTTCGGCCCTGTGGGCAACGGCGACGCCGGGTTCACGACGCGCGTGGCTAACAAGTCGCGCGCCGACTGCGTGAGCAGCGGGTTCGTCACCGGCAACACCAAGTTAGTCGCCGGCGTCGGCGCCAGGTTCAAGTTCTGACGATTCTGAATGTAGTAAGTCTCCACATACGCCTGCGCCGATTCGTTGATGTTGTAAGTCAAGAATGCATCGAGCGTCCGGCGCGTCTGCGGCGTGGCCAGATAGTTGACCGGTGCAAAGTTGTACCGATCGCCGACGCCGTTGTTGGTCTCTGGCAGAGCATTGACGAAGCGCCGCACCGTGCCGTTCGCATTGAACGCATAGTTGCTCCCCGCCGCTGTGCCGTTAAAGGCGCCGAATGGATTAAACGGCGAATTATCCAAGCGGCCGGCAATACCGGTGGCGCTACCGTTCGACTGCCGATCCACCGCAGTGAATTCACGCGCGTCTTGGAACAGCGGGTCGCGCTGATAGTAGGAGAGGGCAATCACCGCGTTGCCGCGATCGTCAGCGAAGTTGCCGCCGAAGGTGGCGAATACGTCCTTCGTCTTTGCGTCACCCTCGGTCGATTGGCCGAAGCGCGCGCCCATCTCGATGCCTTCGAAGTCGTCCTTCAGGATGAAGTTCACGACACCCGCGAGTGCATCGGAGCCGTACACTGCCGAAGCGCCACCCGTCACCACTTCCACGCGCTCTAACAAGTTAGCCGGAATGGCATTCAAGTCGGTGCGCCCAGTGTTTGTTGCCGGCACGAAACGGCGGCCGTTGATGAGCACTAGCGTGCGAGTCGGGCCCAAGCCGCGCAGGTCCACCGTCGCCGTGCCATCACCACCGTTGTTCACTTGCGAGCCCAAGCCCGGCACGATTTGCGGCAGTTGGTTCAGCACTTCTTCGACGTTCACCGTGCCCTTCTGCTCGAAGAACTCCTCGTTCACGATCGAGATCGGGCTCGGGCTATCGAGATCTGGCCGCCGCAGGCGTGAGCCCGTGACAACCACTTCTTCTATCTGTGAGGCGCCGCTGCTCTCATTGCTCTGTGCTTGAGCCGGCGTCGCCAGCCCCGCGAGTGCAGTGGTGCTCAATGCCGCGCATGTCGCCAACACGCGCGAGCGCAACAAGTCGTTACTAATCACGTTGGTATCCTCCCAGTTCGTTGCGACTCTTGCGGCGTGCAAACCACACACGCAATCGCCGATGGAACGAGTGTTAGGAACCGTCTACAAACTTGACAACGGATTAGGGACGAAACGCGCTGGGGCGTGACAAG
>CAYUIT010000103.1:0-5257 GCA_964444835.1 uncultured Steroidobacteraceae bacterium | reverse complement strand
TCACCTCGATTCAAGCTGTGTACGTGCCCGCGGACGACTTGACCGACCCGTCGCCCGCCACCACGTTCGCGCACTTGGACGCGACCGTCGTGTTGTCGCGCCAGATCGCGGCGCTCGGTATCTATCCCGCGGTCGATCCGCTCGACTCGACGAGCCGTCAGCTCGATCCGCTCGTCGTCGGCGAGGAGCACTACAACACTGCGCGCGGCGTGCAGGCCGTGCTGCAGCGTTACAAGGAACTGCAGGACATCATCGCGATCCTCGGCATGGACGAGCTGTCCGAAGAAGACAAGCTCACCGTGTTCCGCGCGCGCAAGATCCAGCGCTTCCTGTCGCAGCCGTTCAACGTCGCGAAGGTGTTCACGGGCCAGGACGGCAAGATCGTCCCGCTCAAGGAAACCATCCGCGGCTTCAAGGGCATCATCGCCGGCGACTACGATCACCTGCCCGAGCAGGCGTTCTACATGGTCGGCTCGATCGACGAGGCCGTCGAGAAGGCGAAGACGCTGCAGTAAGGCGACGCGGCCCGCGGGCCGCGACGCTCGACCGCGCATCGAGGACTAAACACCGTGGCAGACAACACCATTCACGTCGACATCGTCAGCGCCGAAGGCGAGATCTTCTCCGGCGCCGCGAAGATGGTGTTCGTGCCTGCGTCGCAGGGCGAGATCGGCATCGCGCCCCGCCACGCGCCGCTGCTGACGATGATCAAGTCCGGCGAAGTGCGCGTGCAGACGCCGGACGGCCAGGAGCAGTTCTTCTTCGTCGGCGGTGGCGCCCTCGAAGTGCAGCCGAAGAAAGTCACCGTACTCGCCGACACCGCGCTGCGCGCCAAGGATGTTGACGAAGCCGCTGCGCTCGCCGCCAAACAACGCGCCGAAGAAGCCCTCAAGAACAAGACCGACAAGATCGATCAAGCCGAGGCGCTGGCCGAGCTCGCCCGAGCCGCGGCGCAGCTCAAGCTCCTCGAGAAGCTCCGCAAGATCAAGGGCTAACAGGGCGGGGCGGCCCGCGACGAACGGTTGATTTTGGCGCGCGAACGGTGCGCCTCCCGATGAGCGGCAGGCGTGCGCCGACAGACGACCTCCTCAGCCCACGCCGGGCGGCGTTAGGATGAGGCCATGATCGTCGAAAACCCCGACAATCGGATCGACTGGATCGTCCCGGCAACGCCCACGGACGATGCCGTCGTGCGCCAGCCCACCACCGCTGAGCTCGCCGAACGCGAGCGAGCCCGCCAAAAGCAGCTCGCCGATACGCTCCTCGGTGGCTCCGTGCTGACGCTCGAGGACAACGGTCGCGATCCGTACAACGCTATCGGACGCCGTCCGCGCTGATACACTCGCGAGCCCATGAAGCTCGCAGTTGTGATTCTCGCTGCCGGACAAGGCAAGCGCATGAAGTCCGACCTTCCGAAGGTCGTCCAGCCGCTCGCCGGCAAGCCCCTGCTCCAGCATGTCGTTAGTGCCGCAAGGCAACTCCAGCCGACCGCCATCCATGTCGTGTACGGTCATGGCGGCGAGCGCGTGCGCGCCGCACTCGCGCACGAAGATTTGCAGTGGGCGCTCCAGGCCGAGCAGTTAGGCACCGGCCACGCCGTGATGCAGGCGATGCCACACGTGCAGGACGATGAACTCGTACTCGTGCTGTATGGCGATGTGCCCCTCGTCAAGCCCGACACCCTGCGCCAGCTCATCGCGCTCGCCGGGCCCAAGTCGTTAGGGCTGCTCACCGTGATGCTCGCCAATCCCACCGGCTACGGCCGCATCGTGCGCAACGCGCGCGGTGCCGTGCAGCGTATTGTCGAACAGAAAGACGCCAAGCCACGCGAGCTCAAGATCCGCGAAGGCAACAGCGGCATTCTCGCCGTGCCCGCCAAGCTTCTGCGCCAGTGGTTAGGCAAGCTCAAGAATTCCAACGCCCAAGGCGAGTACTACCTCACCGACATCATCGCGATGGCCGTGAAGCAGAAGGTGAAAGTCGCGCCGCTCATCGCGCCCACCGAGGCCGAGGTGTTAGGCGTCAATGACAAAGTACAGCTCGCCGAACTCGAGGCGCTCTATCGAGCACACCGCGCGCGCGAGTTGATGATTGCCGGTGCCACCGTGATCGACCCCGCACGCATCGATGTGCGCGGCGACGTACAGCTCGGCAAAGACGTGGTGCTCGAGCCCAACGTGCTCCTCGAAGGCCGCGTGCAGCTCGGCGACCGCGTGCGCATCGGCCCCAACTGCGTGCTCCGCGATGTCAACATCGGCGCCGACAGTGTCATTCATCCCAACAGCGTGCTCGAGAGCAGCACCATCGGCAGCCGTTGCCTCATCGGCCCGTATGCCCGCGTGCGGCCGGACTCCAAGATCGCCGATGACGCGCACGTCGGCAATTTCGTCGAACTCAAGAAAACCACCCTCGGCCCCGGCAGCAAAGCCAACCATCTCACGTATCTCGGTGACGCCGAGATCGGCCGCAATGTGAACGTCGGCGCCGGCACCATCACGTGCAATTACGACGGTGCTAACAAGTCCGTGACGACCATCCACGACGAAGCCTTCATCGGCTCCGGCAACATGCTCGTCGCACCCGTGACGATCGGCAAAGGTGCCACCACCGGCGCCGGCAGCACCATCACCAAGGATGCGCCCGAGGGCAAGCTCACCGTGGCGCGCGGCAAGCAGGTGACGCTCGAAGGCTGGCAGCGGCCGGTGAAGCAGCCGAAGAAATGAGTGAATTCCAGTCGAAATTGCCGTTTACGCGCTCGGCGGAGCTTGAAACGCTCGTGCGATGCAGTTTCAGCTGGCTGGGCCGCTCGCAGATATTGAAACCATTGCCCGAGGTCGGGGCATCCGGGAGCGCGCCCGCCTCGTGAAACTCTACGGCCATGGGCGCTGGCGTAAACGTAAGGGAACCGCGCTCGTACGCTTAAGTGGCGGAGACCTGGTCCGCGCCGAGATACGCTGGTACGAGGCAAGCGGTGTCGGCAAGTGCGAATTCAAGATTAAGCGACTTCTGTAGGAGTTAGGGTATGCCAAAAGCAAAGCGACAACTCCTGATTTGCGTGGACAACGAGGGGTTCGAAGTATCCCTCGTGCGCCGCAAGATCTATGAAGCGCTCCCCGCTCCGGCGGCCGCGAAGCGACGACTTGTTCGCATCCTCGATGAAAGCGGCGAGGACTACCTGTACCCCAGCGCAATGTTTGTCGCCGCGGCACTACCGGCAGCCGTCCGTCGCGCCGTGCTGCAAGCGGCGTAGTGCCGACCTGATCCGCGCATCAGTCCAGCGGACTGCGCACGCCACGCCCGCCGCGATTCAGCACGTGCGTGTAGATCATCGTCGTTTTGACATCCGAGTGACCTAACAACTCTTGGATCGTGCGCAGGTCGTAGCCCGCCTCCAGCAAATGCGTGGCGAACGAATGCCGCAGCGTGTGACACGACGCCGGCTTCACGATCTTCGCCCGCCGTACCGCCGCATACACCGCCCGCTGCATGCGCTTCTCGTGCAGATGATGCCGCACCGGCGCGCCCGTGTACGGGCACGCACACAACGAGCGCGAGGGAAACACGTACTGCCACGCCCAGCTCGTCGGCGCGCCCGGATACTTGCGAGCCAAGGCCTGCGGCAGCGAGACACCCGGCCGGCCCGCTTCGCGTTGCGCCAGGAACCACACGTGCAACCGCGCCAAGTGCTTGCGCAGCGGCACGATCAAGCTTCGCGGCAACACCGTAACCCGATCCTTGCCACCTTTGCCGTCGCGCACGATCAGCTCGCCGCGCGTGAGCTCCAAGTCCTTCACTCGCAGCCGCAAGCACTCCGAGACACGCAGACCACTGCCGTACATCAAAGCCGCGATCAAGCGCTCGTGCCCATGCAGTTCCGCTAACAACCGCGCCACTTCCTCGCGCGTCAGCACCACTGGCACACGCCGCGGAATGCGCGCGCGCACCACATCGTCCAACCACGGCATCTCGATCTGCAAGACGTGGCGATATAAGAATAGGATCGATTGCAGCGCTTGGTTCTGTGTCGAAGCCGACACCCCGCGTCGCTCCGCAAGATGCGACAGGAACGCCGATAGCTGCGCAGGCCCCAGATCGCGCGGATGCTGACCCGGAAAGAACGCGACGAAGCGCTTCACCCAGCTCAGGTAGGTTTTCTCCGTGCGAAAGGCCATGTGCCGCACACGCAGCTCGGCGCGCATGCGCGCATACAAACCGCCCGCCGCAGGCTCCGCTGGCAGCGGCACCGACACCGATTGCGCAGCCGAGCGAGCACGTGGCGTTGTAGTTGTTAGCGCGCGCGGACGCGAGCCGTAGGGGCGCGGCGGTTTCTCACGAACAAGCCAGCCAGCCGATACCGGCGCAGAAGTCAGCATGCTGAGCCTCACCTATACAGCCCGCTGCCACCTTGCGCGCGAGGCAGACGCTAGCGTCAGGCCGCTACACGCAGTCTTGCGCGCAGGAACTCCGGGGCGAAATCCGCGCCGTTCGGCCATACCAGCGTGTGCAGATCTGGATGTAATCGCACCTGCGCGAAAACCGCGCGATCGCGCAGCGGCTCGAACAATGGGCCGTTGAGTTCCTGCGATAGGTCGACCGTGCCTTCCGACCCATCCTTGAAACTCAACCACACCACGTAACCGCTTATGTAACGCGCGTCCAGAATTCGAGGCAACATGAGCGTCACTCCAGTGGGGGAATATTAGGCGATGGTTTCTGCGCCACGGCAAGTTCCCACGCCTCCCGCAATGTAGCTTGGTGAAGCACGCGCCACTCCTGCACCAGCCCGAGCACCCGAGGGGGCAGAAGACCCTGGACCGCGCCCGTCTCGATAACAACCGTTGCTTCAAAGTCCCCATAGATGGCGTGAAAATGCGGCGGTGGATGATCGCGGTAATACATTGCTACGACGATGCCAAAGAAGCGACACAGCTCGGGCACAGGCTCCTCGAAGGTGGGCGCGCGGCCGGGCGAGCCTCCGCCACAACACTACGAAGGCGGCGTGTACGGGATGGACGCCGACCTACCTATGCTGCGGTTGCGCAGGCCGTCTGACCACGGGTTTTACAATTGCGCATCGCGGATGCACTATCGGAGCGACGCGCCCCGAAAGACTAGGCGGGGCGACCGACATGCAATAGGGAGGTTTCTTGTGGGAATCGCGAGAAAGGTGGCGGGAGTTCGTCTTGATCGGTACGTCCCCTATCATCCGTCCAATAACTCCCGTCCCCCAATCTTCCGTCCCATAAACAATAGTTAG
>CAYUIT010000102.1:0-5310 GCA_964444835.1 uncultured Steroidobacteraceae bacterium | reverse complement strand
CCTAACAATTCGTTGGAGCGCCCGCGTGACGAATAAAGTGCGAAGCCTGAGCCAACGCAGCCGCGGCGCTCAACGAAGACGTTAGGTGTCGCCAGACATGGCACTCGTAAAAGCCCACACTGAGCTACGTCGCGACTGGCGCGACGCCCCTCTAGCGTTTTGGGTTCACAGAGAGGTGCCGCCTGGCAACTGGCGTCATTCTACTTCTTACCAACCGGCCGCACCGAAGCCACTCGGTCGAAAGGGGTTCTCTTTCTTGGTAGTCGATGTTGGAAGATGGACCTTGGAGTTTTCGTCTCGTGAGCAGGTTCGTCACTTTGTTGACATACTCTCAAGGAGCCCGCTCCCCACATCGCGCAGACTCTCGGCCGATCGCGGTACCGCTGTTGGCCCAAATGGTCACTGGCTTAGTAAACTTCCATCCGCGCTAAAGCGCCCTAAGCGGCGCGTCCAACTTGTCGCGGCGCTTACGCGACTACCGCCAGATGTGTGGAAGGTGACTCCTAGCAATTCGCTTGAGCGCTCGCGTCGCAGATAAAGTGCCAAGCTCAAATGACAGAACGCGCGCCGCTCGCGCTTGTTGTTTCCGCTTTGCACAAAGCTGGAGCGCGTGCCTTGCGACCTAACTCCTCGCTCAAGCGGACCTACGACAGTGCCTGCCTCCGCGGGCAGCCTAGCTCGAACGTTCGGGCGCGGGCGACTCATCGTGCCAGCACTTCCGTGACCAAGATCGGTACAGCGCCGAGGTGTGCCGCCATCGCGGCCGCATTGCTCGTCGTTGTGCTCTTGTTTGCTCCTTCCGCAAAGGGTCAGTCTCCCGACGACATGGCGGCCGACCTCCTGCACGCAGACCTACCACTCTTCGGCCGGGGTGGTGACAAGGAGTGGCCGCAGCACTTTTACACCGACGACTCCTTTGGCTGCACGAGTCGCGTAGCGTTCGGCGACTGGGCATTCCGCAAACGCGATACCGATATCGAGGGTGACGTGCAGTGGTACCGGTTCAGCAACTACGGTGTCTTCCACTGTTGGGCGAACGTGTTCCGCGCTGACGAGCGCAGCAATCTGAATGGCGCAGATGCCCATCCGTCATTCTTTGTGCTGCTCGGTACAACGACTGTGAAGGGACAAGCTGTCGAACTGTGGACGATTCAAATCGGCGCGAGGCCAGGGAGTGAATACTTGCTGCTGTCACGGGCCCCAGGCGAGGGGCGGGTCGAGGCATTCGAAGTGCTTCAACGCGCTTGCCCTCGTGCGAATGTACGAGATGCGGGATCGTTGGATATTGTGCTAACGAGGTACTGCGTCGTTAACTCGCGTGACGATCTGACTCGTCTCGCTCGCCGTATGGCGCAACTGCCTCCACTCGGCACACTCACGCTTGCGCCAGCGGATGGAGAATCCGAGGACAACGCGGACGAAGGGTTGCGTTGATCGCCTCCATTTCGCATCTACACGCAGGTGAGCCCTAGCCAGCGCTAACGAACGCGAGCGATTCCTTGCTAAGCTTTCGCAATGGATGCGTTCGTTACCTGTTAGGTCTGCACATGGCGAAACGCGAGCTCCCGGTGTCTGCCAGCGAGGAGGAGGTGCGCTCGCTCGTCGTCGAGTGGTCTGAGGCGCTTGCACAGGGTCGATTCGCGGAAGCGTTGGACATGTTCCCAAGCGTACATGCTTGGACTGAGGAGTCGCTACGCAAGACAATTCAGGGATACGGCGTTCCCGACCATGACGACACGCTTGTAGCGATGCTTGAAGACTGGGGCGTTGACGAGTTCAAGGTTACGAGCCTGTTCGACGTCGAGAATTCTTCGGATTTCATACGCGAAGCGATTGAAGTGAATCGAGAGAACCTCTACGGCTTAGACCCGGAACAATACTTAGGTATGGTGCACTATAACGATGTTCCTCTTTCAGGTTACGCCAGTGATTTGACGGCGCGGTTTCATATCTTAAAAGTGGGGCCTGGCAAGATGACGCTGGAGTTCCTAGATATCCATGTCATGTAACGGCCGAAGGGCTAACAAATCGCTGGAGCGCACGCATGGAGGATAGAGCGCGAAGAATAGACCGCTTCGCACGCGGCGTGCGGCTCGAGACACGGCGAGAATGATGTCATACAAAACTCCACGCAGTATTCTCGCCTTTACCGCACTGGCAGGCTCAGTGCTCTTTGCATTCTTCTTTGCATTGACCTTCAGCACGCCGCATTGGGTTGAACAATACGCCGCGGATTTCATCGAAGCGGAAGCGGCGAAGCAGATCGACAGAACGATTGATGCATACAAGCCGCCCGAGCCAGATGGAGCGCTTGCGCGCCTAGCGACCGATTGGTACGCGAAGAATGAAGCACAGATTGCCCGTCACAAGGAATCACTAAAGCTGCGCGTGCATGAGCGGATGGCCGACGCCATCGCCGAGATTCGTAACGTTGATTGCGCCTGCCGCGCCGAGTGGGCACAGTGGCTGAAAGAGGGCACGGAGCACCGCATTCAGTTGCTGGCGCAAGCGAACGAAGGTCTCGAGCCATTCATCCATGCCACCTATGCGCGCGTGGTGGTTGATCTCAAGCGCGACATCCGCATTTTCACCGCCGCCAATGCCGTGGCGTTTTTACTCGTGTTAGCTGTCGCGCTCTGGAAGCCCCAAGCAAGCCTGCAACTGTTCGTTCCCGGCGTGCTTTTGACGATCGCAACCGTGGTGTGCGCCTACTGCTACGTTTTCGAGCAGAACTGGCTCATGACGATCATCTATAGCGATTATCTCGGATTTGCGTACGTGGGTTATCTTGGTTTGGCGTTTGGGCTGCTCTCCGATATCGTCTTGAATCGAGCGCGGTTGACGACGACGATCGTGAATGGGTTCTTCCAGGCAATCGGATCGGCGGCGAGTGCTGTGCCATGTTGACGATGCGCCACTCGGGCGCCCGGCCGCTCGTGGATAATGTAGTTCATGGAATACAGCGATATCATTGTCTTGCTGGCCGCGCTGTTCGGCGTCGCCTGGCTTTGGCCGCGGCTGCTTCTGGTGCGTGGCTATCTGTCGATGAGTCTGCGGCGCATTCAGCTGGCGAGCGCAGAAGCCGACGAGGTCCCCAAGGCGCTTCAGGAGATTCTGCGATCGCGCGATGAGGAGTTAGCGGCGCTGGGTTTCGCGTTCTTTCGTTACCACCGCTTTCGGACGATGTCCGGCGCATTGGTGGAGCCGAGCTACGGCGCGATCTATCGGCATGCGTCCGAGCCCATTCAAGCGACGGTGTCTTTGTCATTCACGCCGGAGGTGGCAACGCCCGTCTTCATCGCGTTCGATTCGGCCGCCCCCGACGGCACATCGCTAACAACTTATCTCGGGCGCAGGCTCGATCCTTTCTTGCCGCCACCGCCGGGGCATGTCTTCGGCGATGAGCGAGATCTTGCGGGCGTGCTCATGCTCCACCGGGAGCGATTGGCGACGGCCGGCGAGGGCGCGTACCTCGAGCCAGAGCTTGAGGCGACGCTGCAGCGTTGGCGTAACAAGTTCGAAGCGTACCTCTCGCAGTTGCGTGCCGCGAAGCTCACGACTGCCACGGATGCCGAAGACATCGACCGCATACCCTTGCAAAGTGCGATTCAAGGCGCTCACGGATCGATCACTGCTCTGCGCCGTCTGCAACGATCGCCTGGGCCAACGACAACGCCAGCCGTCGCCGCACCGACGGAGCGCGACTGGCAGTTGCGGGCACTCGCCGACGTCGAAGCTTTTCGCTGGCAGGCACACCCGGCGCCGCCGCCGCGCGATTCACAGCCTGCCCTTCGTGTGCTTTTTGCAGCCACGCTGATTGGCTCGTGGATCGCAGCCGCTCTGTTTTGGAGTCCCACATTTGCAACGCTGCTCATGCTCGTGCTCGCTGTGCACGAGGCCGGGCATGCGCTTGCAATGCTGCGCTATGGCTATCGCGATGTGTCGGTGTTCTTTCTGCCGTTGATCGGCGCTCTGGCCACCGCGCGGCCGGCACCCGTTTCGGCCACCCAGCAAGCCGTGGTCCTGCTCGCCGGCCCGGTCCCCGGGTTGTTGTTAGCCACTGCGCTGCTCGTGCTACTCCCGACCGGGATGACGCGTGAAATGCAGTCGTTAATCATGACGCTGGTTATTCTGAATGCGTTCAACTTGCTCCCGTTCGGTCCGCTCGATGGCGGCGGCGTACTGCGATTGATTGCCGGCGAGCGACCGGCCGTCAACGTCGCAGTGCAGATGTTCGGTGTCGTTGGGCTGCTCATGGTCGCTTGGTATTTAGAGTCGCCGTTCGTTGCGCTGATCGGCTTGTATTGGGGCTACGTCTCGTGGCACCAAAAGTCCGTGCAGGAGTTCCACGCCGAGTTGAAGCGACGCACTCGCGATATCGATGATGCGGAGCGCGCCGTGCGCGTGGCGGCTGAACTCACCACAGAGCCGCCGCATCGAACTTGGCCCTACGCGGTCCGGCAGACGTTTTACCGGCAGGCCGCACTAACAGCCCAATCACCGGCCGTGACGCGGCGCGAACGGGCAGCGATCGCGCTATGGTTTCTTGCGGCGTGGGCGCTCTGTTTTGTAGCGGTGTGGTTGTGGTTAGGCGGTGGCTAGGCCGGCTATCACGGTTGTTACGGTGACGCGTATGCTTGGACGTTGGGCCGAGGAGCCGGTGGTGGGCTGTGACTGAGATGCAGGCGCTGCGGCGGCACTCGATGCTGCCACTCGTCGCCGATGTCGCGCGTGTGTGTGCTGGCTGGGCTCCAGTCGAAGCACCATGTAGAGATGATTCGCGGAGGGGCGCTTTGCGTCCAATGTGCATGTGGGTGTGCGCGCAACGCGCTGTTGTTAGGTGTCGAGGTCTGGCTGATTATTCGGGTCTTGCGGCGCACCAGCCTGGCTCGTGAGTCGCTTTTCGAGCGCTCCGTTACGGCACGCGACTTTAGTGAGATGGCGATTGCTGCATCGCTCGCCCGTTCGAGGGGCGGGTACTCGTTGCCAAGAGCGATGTCGATCAGGATCGTGCGATTGTGGAATCCTTTCGCGTGCGAAGTTATCCCACCACGGTGCTGCTTCGGGATGGCAAAGCGGCCGCACGGTTTGAGGGCACGTTGGGGGATGAAGGGGTACGGGCGCTTTTGGCGGAGAATGGCGTGGTCTAGCCGACGACGCGTGTCTTTATGTCAACGGCCGTTTCGGTGGAGTGTACTTGGGCGTGGCCTCGGGGGATGATTGGGGAGAATCGGGAATCAAGGAGCGTGCGATGCGAAGAGGATCCGATCAGATCTGTCCGATAACTTCGATCGCATAGATAGCAGTTAG
>CAYUIT010000101.1:0-6216 GCA_964444835.1 uncultured Steroidobacteraceae bacterium | reverse complement strand
TACATCGGCAGCACGCATCGCGGTCACGGACACTGCATCGCCAAGGGCTGCGACATCGGTGGGATGTTGCTCGAGATCTACTGCAAGCAAGGTGGCCTGTGTAACGGCAAGGGTGGCTCGATGCACATCGCCGACATGAACAAAGGCATGCTGGGTGCGAACGCGATCGTCGGCGCGGCACCGCCGATCGCGGTCGGTGCGGCGCTCAGCGCGAAGACGCGCGGTACGGATGGCGTCGCGATGGCGTTCATTGGCGATGGCGCCTCCAATCAAGGCACGGTCTTCGAGGCGATGAACCTGTCGGTGTGCCTGAAGCTGCCGATGATCTTCATGTTCGAGAACAACGGCTACGCTGAGTTCACCGGCATCAGCTACCACATGGGTGGCGCAGACATCACACGCCGCGCTGCGGGCTTCAATATGGCGGCGGAGAAAGTCGACGGCACGGATTTCTTCGCGGTGTACGACGCGGTCGGGCGCGCGGTGGAACGCGCGCGACGCGGCGAAGGCCCGAGCGCGATCGAAGCCGTGGCGATGCGCTACTACGGGCACTTTGAAGGCGACATGCAGCTGTATCGCGCGAAGGACGAGGTGGCGCAGTACCGTGCCGCGCACGATCCGCTCGACAAGATGGTGCGGCAGTTGACGCAAGACCACGGTATCGCAGCCGCTGAACTCAAGCGAATCGACGACGAGTTGCGAGCGTTGGTTGACGACAAGGTTGCTGCGGCGAAGGCCGCACCGAAGCCACCGAAGTCGGCTCTGTACAGCGACGTCTACGTACGCTACGTGTAGCGTTGGCGATTAGTAGTTAGGAGAAGAACATGGCCAAGATGACTTATCGAGAAGCGATCACCGACGCACTGCGCATCGAGATGCGCCGCGATCGCAACGTCATCATCCTCGGCGAGGATGTCGTGGGCGGGCGTGGTGGCACGTCGGGAATCGAAGAGGCTGCCGGCGGAACCTTCGGGGTCACGGCGGGGTTCGCCAAAGAATTTGGTTTGGCGCGCGTGATCGATACACCGATCACGGAGTCCGCCATCATCGGAGCGGCGGGCGGCGCTGCGCTCACTGGATTGCGCCCGGTCGCCGAGCTGATGTTCGTCGATTTCATCGGTGTGTGTCTCGATCAAATCCTCAATCAGATCGCGAAGTTTCGCTACATGTTTGGCGGCAAGGCGCGGACACCCGTCGTGATTCGCACGTTGATTGGCGCAGGTTTCGGCGCTGGGCCGCAGCATTCGCAGAGCCTGTATCCGCTGCTCACGTCGATCCCCGGCATCAAGGTTGTCATTCCATCGAACCCATACGACGCGAAGGGTTTGCTGATTCAAGCGATTCGCGACGACGATCCCGTGATCTTCTGCGAACACAAAATGTTGTATGCGGATTCCGGTGAAGTGCCAGAAGGGGAGTACACGATTCCGTTCGGCGAAGCGAATCTGCTGCGCTCCGGCAATCACGTGACGATCGTCGCGTTCTCGCGCATGGCCAATCTTGCTGCCCAGGCGGCCGATCGGCTGGCGAAGGAAGGCATCAGTATCGAAGTGATCGATCCGCGCACCACCTCGCCGCTCGATACGGACAGTATCGTCGAGAGTCTCGAAAAGACCGGACGGTTGGTGGTCGTCGATGAAGCGAGCCCACTGTGCGGCATGGCCTCCGAGATCGCTTCACTCGCAGCGTGCGACGCATTCGATTTGTTGAAGGCACCAGTAGTTAAGGTGACGCCACCGCATACGCCCGTGCCCGCCACGCCCGATCTCGAACAAGAGTATCTACCGAGTGTCGAAAAGATCGAACAGGCCGTGCGTAAGGTGCTGGCGAACGGTGCACGCGTTGCCAAAGCAGGCTAACAACCGCGCATAAAGGGAGCAGATCATCATGGCCGGACACGGGGTGTACATGCGCGTGCGCGTCAAGCCCGAGAAGCGCAGCGAGTTCATCGGCATCATCACCGAGCTCGTGCGCAACATCAAAGCGAACGAGCCGGACACGCTCGTGTACGAGTTCATGCAAGCGGCCGATCCGTTGGAGTTCGTGTTCTTCGAGCGCTTCACGGATCAAGCGGCGTACGAGAAGCATGCCCAGATGCCGTATCACGTCGCAATCTCGGCGGCAGGCTATGCGTGTTTGGCGAGCGACCCCGTGATCGAACCTTTGACGGCGATCGCGCCGTAACGCGAGAGTCTTGCATGTTGAAGCGCTTGTTGTGGTTGTTAGTAGCTTTGCTGGTGCTGGTCGGCAGCGCTGGAGCGTACTTCGTCATTCGTGCAACGCCTGCGCCGCAGTATGCGGCGCCCGGTGCGATTCAGCAGGTCGAAGTGCCGGTGCGCGATGCCAACAAGACGTGGGAGTACTACGGCGGCGACCGCGAGGGCACACGTTACTCGGCTGTCGCGCAAATCACGCCGGCCAACGCGCGCAATCTCAAGGTCGCTTGGGTCTACCACACGGGTGAAGTCGAGCGTCGCGGGCCTGAACTCACCATCAACAGCTCGACGCAGAGCACGCCGATCATCGTCGAGGGAAACCTCGTGTTCTGCACTTCGTTCAATCGCTTGATCGCGCTCGATCCAGCTACGGGCAAAGAGCGCTGGGTGTATGACGCGCAAGTCGACGAGTCGCATCCGATTCCGTATCACTACAACTGTCGGGGTGTGACGCCGTGGCGTGACCCGGAAGTGGCGGCGGAGGCCGCATGTGCTACTCGCATCCTGATGGGTACTAACGACTTGCGCATCGTGGCCGTCGATGCGAAAACGGGTAAGCCCTGCGAGGGCTTCGGCACCGGTGGACAAGTGTCAGTGCCGCTCGTGGGGCAGATGAAATTCCGCGGCGAGGTCAAGCTTACGTCAGCACCCGCCGTCGTGGGTGGCGTGGTCGCGGTCGGCGCATTCGTGATGGATAACTTGCGGACCGATGCCCCCGTCGGCACGGTGAGCGCGTTCGATGTGCGCACGGGCGCTCCGGCCTGGCGATTCGATGCGATTCCACAAGATCCGAACGACCCTGCCGCCGCAACGTGGGAGGACGGCAGCGCAGCGCGCACCGGTGCGGCGAACGTGTGGTCGACGATGGTCGTCGATGCAGAGCGCAACCTCATTTTTGCGCCCGTGTCCTCGCCATCGCCCGATTTCTGGGGCGGCGAGCGCCGCGGCGACAATCGCTACTCGAGCTCGTTGGTGGCACTCGATGCGACCAATGGCAAAGTCGTGTGGCACTTCCAGCACATTCACCACGACGTGTTCGATTACGACACCTCGTCGCCGCCGATGCTGATCGACATT
The DNA here is from genome assembly GCA_964444835.1 of uncultured Steroidobacteraceae bacterium. Classification (GTDB taxonomy): domain Bacteria; phylum Pseudomonadota; class Gammaproteobacteria; order Steroidobacterales; family Steroidobacteraceae; genus CADEED01. Next base: position 2,923 of record CAYUIT010000101.1, on the reverse strand, counting down.
CGCCGCGGCGATCGCGTGATTCCGGCGGTGGTGCAAAACACCAAACAAGGTTTCGTGTTCGTGCTCGATCGTACGACCGGCGAGCCGTTGTTCCCGATCGAAGAACGCCCGGTGCCGCAGAATGCGCTGCCAGGCGAACAGTTGTCGCCGACACAACCATTCCCGACATCGCCGCCGCCGGTCGTGCCCATCGAACGGCTAACACCGCAGGATGCATGGGGCTTCACGCCGATCGATCGCGCCGCTTGCGCGAAGCGGATCGGCGAATTGCGCTCGGATGGCATCTTTACGCCGGCAACGACCGCGCCAGGCTCAATACTGACGCCCGGTAACGCTGGCGGAATGAACTGGGGTGGCCCGGCCTACGATCCGTCACGACAGCTGATGATCGTCAACGTCAATCGCGTGCCGCAGGTGGTGATCCTGGTGCCGCGCGAGCAGATTCCGGGCGTTGAAGGAATTACGCTCGATCCCGGTAAGGATGTGGCTGCGCAAACGGGCACACCGTATGGCGCACGGCGCGAGTGGTTAGTGTCGCCGTGGGGCGCGCCTTGTGTCGCGCCGCCGTGGGGTGAACTGGTTGCGATCGACTTGGGTGCTGGTGAGATCAAGTGGCGCGTCCCGCTCGGCACCATCGAGGATCAACTACCGATCAGCGTCGGCTGGAAGCTCGGCGTGCCGAATATCGGTGGGCCGATCATGACGGCGGGCGGTGTCGCATTCATTGCGGCCGCGATGGATCGCCGCCTGCGCGCGTTCGAAGTCGATACGGGCCGCGAGCTCTGGAGTCACAAGCTCGCGGGCGGCACGCAGACAACGCCGATGACCTACGAGGCCAATGGGCGCCAGTTCGTCGTCCTCGTCACTGGACGGCACATGTGGTTCAACATGCCGGCGAGCGACGAAGTGGTGGCGTTCGCGTTACCGCCTAACTAGTACGGCTACGCTAACGACCGTCGACCGAGAACGCGATGAGCACGTTGCCGGCGAGGCGGCCGCCAAAAAGATAACCCGAGTTCACCAGTACGGTGCCATCGACAACGACGGGCCCGGCGGCTTCGATCGAGCCCCCGCGCCCGGGATTGCCGCCGACAGTTTGGAAATCGCGTTTCGTATCGAACTCCCACAGCACGTTGCCGGACTGCTGCGCGTACGCCTTCAACACACCGTCGAAGCCGCCCGCAAACACGAGGTCCGCAGCGGCAGTGACGGGCGCTGACAAACCCGGGTCGCATGCGGGCTTGAGATCTTCAGGGCAGGTGTTCGCTGCTGCTGCGAACCACAACGATTTGCCGGTCGTGGCTTCGAGCGCATGCAGGCCTGGATCGGCCGGTAGGGGAGCCTCGCTGGGCAAAAACTTGGTGTCAGCATTGGGTGCAAAGATGACGTTGCCAGCCACCGCGAGGCCCCAGTGCACGCCGCCCGCGTAGCCACCACGACCGATCTTTCGACGCCACACGAGTTTCCCGTTGCGATCTGGATCCAGAGCAAACACATCCGCGGATTTCTGACCCACGATCAACAGTTGTTTGCCTGAGGCCAGTGTTGTGAGCGCGGGTGACGCACCGATATCGAGGTCGGGCCCATTCTCGACGGGGCAATTCGGGCCGCCACCAATGAAACAAGCCATGTTCCACGCGTCGCCAGCGATGGATTGGTAGTGCCAGACTTTCTTGCCAGTGGTTAGGTCGAAGGCGATGACCGAATCGCTCGTATCGACGGCGGGCGACGTGTAGCCCTCGCCTGTGCCGACATAGACGCGATTGCGTTTTGCATCGATCGTCGGGCTGTTCCACACCGGTGCGCCCGCAGGTGCGCGCATCACGGTGCCGACTGCTGTTTTCGTGCCAGTCGGCTCGGCGAGTCGGTCGATCGTCGACGCGCTCCACAAGATAGTTCCGGCGTTGGCATCGAGCGCGACGACGGCGCCTTGAAACGTGCAGCACTCGTACGCCGGGTCTGCGGCAGCGGCCCATTCGCTCGAACTGACCGGCACGAAGAGCCGTCCGTCATGAAAGCGCGGTGAGCCCGTGATCGTGGCACGAGCATGGGGATGTACGCGCGTCTTCCACAACAACGTACCCGTGCGGGCATCAACGGCGTACGCGTTGGCTGCAAAGTCGCCAAACCATAGGCGCGGCGCGGCCGTGGCATCGCCGGCACGCCAGATTTCGAGCACAGGTGAACTGCGAACCTCGGCGTCTGCCTTGAAGCGCCAACGCACACACCCGGTTTTGAAATCGAGCGCATACACGGTGCCATCCTGACTACCCACGTAAACGGCACCACCGCCGACTGTCGGCTGTGAACGCGCGCGCGTGGCAGCCGGGAATGCAAACGTCCAGCGCACCGCGAGTCTCGCGACGTTTTCGCTCGAGATCCCAGCCGTGGTCGCATCGACGGTACGCGAGTTCGCGGCCGTCATGCCCCAGCCATTCAACTTGGGTGGCGACGCGAGATCGAACTCGGCATGCGGTGCGTCGCATTGAGCGAGCTTCGTGTCAGCGGCCGAACCCAGCGCCCGTCCGCCCAAGAACTCTGCGAGCGAGCGCTTTTCCGCATCGCTCAACGCTTGCCCTTGGGCTTGCATCGCGCCACTCGTCAGGGCGGTGAGGATCGCCTCGGGCCCCATCATCTGGAATTCGACCGCGTGAATCGCCTTCGGCACACCGCCGTCATGGCACTGGGCGCAGTATTCTTTATAGAGAGTCGGGGCTGCCCTTACGATCGGGGCCGCCTGGGGTGGCGCCTCCGATTCTTTCGACCGACCGCAGGCGACCAAGCCGACCACAGAAAAAATAACTAATAAAAATAGATACTTGCGCACGGCAACCCTCCGCGAACAAAAAAAACAGTCTTGATTGTTTTTTTGAAACTCTGTGCTTATGATCGTTTCAAATTCGTAAGTCAAGCGGGCGGGGAG
>CAYUIT010000100.1:0-6259 GCA_964444835.1 uncultured Steroidobacteraceae bacterium | reverse complement strand
GCATCTATGCGCTGGCGGCGCGACTCGCGCAAGGATTCTTGCTCGTGTTCTACGAACCGTTCGGCCAGGTGTGGGACGCAGAGAAGTATCGCTTGTGGCAGCGTGTGCAATCGATCGGCCCGTTCCAGAGCGTATTTCGCTTGCTCTGCGCCAACTTGTTGTTCGGTGCGGCGGCCATCTCGATACTCGCGCCGGAGATCTTGCATCTCCTTGCGACGCCCGCATTCGCGTCCGCCGCGACGATCGCACCGTACTTGTTAGCATCGGGCGTGCTGGTGTCATTGGGGCTCTATTGCCGCATCGGCAGTTTGGTGTCCGATCGCACCAGTAATGTCAATCGCGCCGCATGGGCCGGAGCCGCCGCACTGACGGTGTTTGCCGTCATCCTGGTGCCTGCGTTTGGCGCCGTCGGAGCCGCCATTTCTGTATTAGGGAGCAGCGCGGTTCGATTGTGGGTCGACAACAGACTCGCGACGGCTGCTCACGACTTCGGTCTGCCGTGGACCAGCTTCTGGATGGTAGGCGCAGTGGTGGCTGCGTTTGTCGCATTCGTTTTGCAAGTCGCGCCAACCGGTCTGTTGGGTGCGACGCTCAAGGTCGCGTGTTGTGGCGCACTCGCTGCAGGCTTGTGGTGGTCACCGCTCGTGCGGCGAACCGAGCGCGAATTATTCCTGCGCGTGGCGCGCAGTTGGTAAGGGAGTAACCAGTGAAGAAAATCTTGGGAGTCATCAATGAGCCGCCGTTCCACCCGCGGAGCTGGTCTGGAGCGTCACGATTTATCTTCAACTCCCTGCGCCAACACGACGCGCTGACTGACGCGCTCGATGTACGCATGTCGAAGCTCGAGGATCGCTGGTATCGACTGCGCAACATCCGCTATCCCCTTGCGGCCTGGAAAGAGGCGTATCACGTCGACACGCGTTTTTTCGCGCGCCAAACCGAGATCGTGCGCGACCGTCTCGCGGCGTTCTCCCAACCTTACGATGCGGTTTTGCAAATCGGCGCGTACTACCGCGTCAGTGACGTCACGGATCGCCCATGCTTCACGTATCAGGACGGCACCATCGCAACACGCATTCAAGCCGGCAACATTGCACTCCCGGCCGACAGCCCCGAGATGCGCTCGTGCATCCAGTGGGAGCACGATTTGTATCGAGATCTACGCGGTGTGGCCACCTTTAGCCGCTGGCTGGCCGATGCCTTCATGCGCGACTTCAACGTGCCGCACTCCAAGATCATCGTCGCTGGCTGCGCGCTCAATTTCGACCCAATCCCAGAGCTCGTGCCCGAACGCAATCCAGAACCGCGCTTCTTGTTAGTTGGGCGCGACTTCAAACGCAAAGGCGGACACGTCCTGCTCGATGCGTTCCAGAAGGTTCGCCGTACGCTTCCCAAAGCCGAACTCGTGATCATTGGCCCCGAGTTGTCCAACTTGCCGGACGGGGTAACGTGCCTGGGCTTTTTGGGTCGCGAGAATCCCGAGCACGTCGAAAAACTCGAACACGAGTTTCGCCGCGCGTCGATCTATGTACTGCCATCGCTCTACGAGCCATTCGGCATTTCGCTTTGTGAAGCGATGGCGCACGGCTTGCCGTGCATCGGTGTCAATGCGTTCGCGATGCCCGAAATCATCGCCCATCGAGAAACTGGACTGCTGGTCGAGCGTGGCGATCCCGAATCGCTCGCCGCCGCCATGCTGACGCTGGCCTCCGATGTGCCACTGGCGACCGCCTACGGACTGGCCGGGCGCAAACGTCTCGAAGCGAACTTCACGTGGTCGGCTGTGGGTAAGCGTATGGCCGACGGCATCGCCGCATTATGCTGAATCGCATGCGAGGCGCGACTGCGCGCTGCGCTTGTGTACACTCATCGCTCATCACGGAAGCTTAGGCAACGATCACATGGAACAGCGCGTTCTCGTCACTGGTGGCTCAGGATTTCTCGGCTCGCATTTGTGCGAGCGATTGCTCGCCGCCAAACATGATGTGCTGTGCGTCGACAATTTCTTCACTGGCGCGCGCCGCAACGTTGCGCACCTGGTCGGCAATCCGGCATTCGAGTTGATGCGCCACGACATCACGTGGCCGCTGTATGTCGAAGTTGATCGCATCTACAACTTGGCGTGCCCTGCCAGTCCCATTCACTATCAGTTCGATCCGGTCCAGACCACGAAGACGAGCGTGCACGGCTCGATCAATATGTTAGGGCTTGCGAAGCGCGTTCGCGCGCGGATCCTGCAGGCCTCCACCAGTGAAGTGTACGGCGACCCCGAAGTGCATCCGCAGCCCGAGTCGTATTGGGGGCGCGTGAACCCAATCGGTCCGCGCTCGTGCTACGACGAGGGCAAGCGCTGCGCCGAAACTTTGTTCTTCGATTACCACCGGCAACACCGGCTGCAGATCAAGGTCGTGCGTATCTTCAATACGTACGGCCCTCGCATGCATCCGAATGACGGACGGGTCGTTAGTAATTTCATCGTGCAAGCGCTGAAGGGCGAAGATCTGACGATCTACGGCGATGGGCTGCAAACCCGCAGCTTCTGTTATGTATCCGATCTCATCGATGGCATCGTAAAAATGATGGACTCGCGCGCCGAGTTTGTGGGACCCGTGAACCTGGGCAACCCAGTCGAGTTCACCATGATCGAACTCGCGGAGCGCGTGCTATCCCTTACCGGCAGCAAGTCAAAGCTCGTCAAGCGCCCGCTACCGACCGATGACCCGCGCCAGCGCAAGCCGGATATCGATCTCGCCCAGCAAGAACTCCATTGGAAACCGCAGGTCGCGCTCGAGGATGGCCTGCGCGAGACCATCGCCTATTTCAGAGGCGTACTCGCAACCTAACGTACGATCAAGGCGCCCGGCGCTGCCGGACGCGTCGTCTTCGCATTACCCGTCACGATCGCTGCCAGCTCCCGGCGGGCGCTCTCCCAAACATCGGGGTTGATCGACCACGAAATGTCGCCGAGCTTCCACGACGGGTCGGCGAGTTCCTCCACACCGACTTCCCAGTACACGCGTGGCACCATGCGTCGCACGATCGCATCGACTCGCGCCGGATCTTTCTGCCGCGCCAGCGCAATGTAGTCCGCGTCTTGCACGCCGCGCCGCCAGTGCTTCAAGCGCAGCGACGCAAATGGACCGAGACGACCGTACGATTCCTCGGGAAAAAGTTTGTCCGTACCTGGGTACGACAACACGCCATCGCCATTCGAGTAATTCCAACCGGTACGCCCGACCACGGGATCGAAGCGATCATCGATACCGTAGGTGCGCGCGGAGGCAAACACGTTGGTTTGCTTCCCGGAAGTCTGATAGTCGTTATAGTAATTGAGTAGGTAGTAGAAGTGCCGATGAATGCCGAGCTTCATCTGCGCCCACGGTATTGTCCGCGGCGACACGCCATCGTCTTCAATCGCAAAGCTGCCTGAGCCCGGACGGATGCCGTTGTAGTGATAGAGCAACCCGCCGCGCGCTCGATGCGCGTCGACCGCTTGCTGCACCTTGTCAGTCACGCCGAGCCCAACCCACTGCCCGAAGATGTCGTAGCGCGGCGCACGTGCGACGCCTTTGTCGATGTAGGCCGTCGTGAAGATCTTGAGATTCTTGCCGACACCGGGATTCGACTTGTAGTTGTCGAGGCGAGCGTTGATCTCGGCCAGCACTTTTGGATCATCGAGGTTCGGCTCGTCTATGTCATATAGAAACCGCTCGACGCTGGGAAAATTTGCGCGAAAGTACGCTTCCCACTCGTCCATGCGCTTGTAGACGGTGGCGCGATCGCCGCGGCTCCACGCCGCACTACCGTAAGGCCCAATGACGTACAAATCCAGCGGCAGCCCCTCGCCAGGCCCTGCATAGCCGTTGGCTTTGGAGAAGAACGTTCCCTTGAGCATCGACTGGTACGTGCTACTCGGCGGTGCCACGGCGCCGTTTGGCTCTTCGGCCGGCAAGCCACCGCCCATCAACGTGAGCTTGTGACGCCGGGCGAGTAGAAAATGCCGATCGCGTGCGATCTGTGCGATACGAAATTCGGGGTCGTTAGCCTCGGGGAATCGCTTCCCCGTGTAACGATGCGCGATATCGTATGGCTCCAGCGCGATCATCGTACGCGCGACGGGTTGGTCCGGCAGCGCAAAGTCCAACACTTCGAGCACGACTGGCACCCGCGATGCCACTGCACCATCGACCGAAATCGTCACGGTGCCCTTGTATTCGCCCGCGGGCACATCCTTCGGAATGTAGACATCGACCCAAATGCTCTGGTTAGTCGCTGCTGGGATGGCGAAGTTCGGGTGCAGCTCAAGCGGCACAGCGATATCCGGGAATAACTTGTCGGCGCCCGGACGCGCGGTCCAATCTCCTTGTGTGACGGTGCGATTGGCGGCCGACACGGTGAATGGTCGGCGCATCTTGCTCGGAATATGCCGCTCGTCGTAAGTGTCGTAAGACAACTTCGATAAGCCGCGAATCTGCAGATAACGAACGAAGAAAAGCTCAATGTTACGATCAACATATGCGAACACTTCGTCGCCCGACGCCGTTCGCGATGCAATCCGCGCATTCTGCGGGCCTAACAACTCATTGAAGACTACATTCACAGCGCGCGCACCGGCTTTCGACTCGAGCACCAGGTTGAAACCCAGTACTTCGTTGCGAGCACCAAACAACCGGACGGCACTCCCATCCCAGATCGTGTTGGTGGGCCGCGCAGTAGCAGCACGCAGTTCGTGACGCAGCACTTTGTCGCCGCCGTCATTAGCCCAGACGGCAGAGATCTGTGCGAGGGCGATCGGCGAGCTCGACATCGCGACCACGACTAACAACGACAGCAAGCGACGGCAATTGCGCTCGAAAAAACCGTTTGTCACGCCATCATCTCCGCAGCGACGCGTCGCGCCGCACAAACCACGCATCACGTGGCATTCCCGGACGCAAGAGTCGGTACTCTTGCGCTATCCATTCCAGGACCTCTGGCTGGTGGGCTCGCAGCATCGCGGCTTCACTGCCTGCCAGATATAGTAAATCGGGTCGCGCCGTGCGCAGTTCTGTCGCCAACTGCCGCCACTGCGGTGCGTTGAGCGCGGGTGCCGACCAAGTTCCGATTGCCATCGCGCAACGGGCATGCGTGTGGAACGCCAGCGCGGTATCCCCTAAGACACAGAGCGACGCATCAGGCCCATGCTCACGCAAAAACTCCTGTGCCTCCGCACGCAGTAACTCGTAGCCGGGCGCAACGCGGCTTTCGAAACGCGCAGTGGGTGTCGTGGCAAACAGACTGTCAGGCACGGCCGTGAGTTTTTTCGCGGCGCCCGGTAGCGTGAGCGCAAGCGTGAGCACGGCCGTAGCCACCGCCAGGATCCGCCCCTTCGCCGCCGAGGCGAGTGCTGCAGGCATCCCAATGGCAATGAGGGCCAGCATTGTGAGCGGCACGCGCAGCAACGTCGTGTGATACGCCCACCAGCTGAAGCGTTGCAGGCTGATAGTGACGAGTGTCGCGATCAACGCGCTCAAGACGATCCACGCCGACAGTGGCAGCGGGCGCAAGCGCACGATAGCCAGCGCCAGCAGGCCGACGGGGGCGATTAGCGCGGCGAACCAAGCGAACGACAGCGCCAGACGCTCGACGGGAGCTCGCGGCACGGTCGCCATCGCTTGGCTCGGGTATACCCACGTCGCCTCGAACAACGCGCCCAGTGCATCGCGCGACCAGAACGGCAGCAGTAGAACAGCTAATGTCGCGGCGAACGCGAGCGCTGCGACAACGATATCTCCCAGAAGGCTGCGCGTGTTGGACACCGTCGGCGCGCGCTGCACCGCTCGCCAAACCATCGCGACGGCCAACACTGCGGGAATCAGCACCAAAACGAGCTTAAGCCACGCGACGCAGGCTGTCGCGACACCTAACAGCCCCCAATCGCGGCGCGTGGGCCCTGTGCGCAACACCACGCTCATTGCGAACGTGAGTGGCAACACAACGAAGCTCTCGACTTGCGACAAATGCCACGCCGGCGCGGCTAACAAGTAGGCGGCACCGAGGATGGCCGGCACCGACGCGGCGATAGCACGATCGACCGTGCATGCAATCAAGATACGGCGCACGAGCACGCACGTCGCCGCCCATGACAGAATCTCGAGAATGCGCACGGTGAGCGCGATGTCGCCGGGGAACAGTGCGGCAAATCGATACAGATAGAAAATGCCGGGCTGCTTGATATCCCAGAACTCGGAGTAGAGAGCGGCGCCGCGCGCGATAGCCT
>CAYUIT010000099.1:0-6354 GCA_964444835.1 uncultured Steroidobacteraceae bacterium | reverse complement strand
TGCGTTTGCCCGGAATACAACACGGGCCGGGACGTGTCCTCGGCGCCGCTCGGCAGCACAGGCACGAGCCGGCGGATGGTGCCCGCCTTACGATCAGTGAAGATCTCCTCGCGATACAACGCAGCGGAGTCGACTTGGATTTCGGGCAGATTGGGTTCGCCAGCCATGATGAAGTTCTCAGTAGTTAGGTTCGAAAATCAATTCTTGGGACGCACGTGGCGCTCGTCGAGCATGTCGATCGTAACAGGCGTGCCGCTCTGGCGAATCAACGCTTTGCGGCGGAAAAAGCGCGTGTAGCCAGCAGGCCCCATCCGCGAGCCGCCCATGCCCGATAGCTTGAACGAGTGCTTCTCCGCCTCGTGCATCAGTGCGGTCAATGAGCCGTCGTTCAAAGAGATACCGCCCGCGTCGATACGCCGGCCGATCGCCTCGGCTTCCTCGAGTGTCCCGGCGACGACGGCGGCCGAGAGCCCAAACACGCCGTCGTTCGCGAGGCGAATCGCCTCGTCGAGGGTATCGAACGGCATCACGGGAATCACGGGCCCGAAAGTTTCCTCTGTCATGATCGCCATGTCGTGGGTCACATCGACGAGCACCGTCGGCGCTAACCATTTGCCACCATGGTCTTCGATCTGCCCGCCGCACATGACGCGTGCGCCTTTGGCGACTGCATCGGCAATCTGCGCGGCGACGATCTCCGCTTGTCGTGCCCAAATGAACGGACCGATCTGACCCGCGTGGATGTTAGGCCAATTGAGCTCGACCTTACTGGCCTTGGCAACCAACCGCTCGACGAAAGTGCCAAAGACCTTGCGATCGACGTACACGCGCTCGAGTGACTGGCAGGCTTGGCCCGTCGCCAGAACCGACGCGCGCAGCGCCACATCCGTCGCACGCTCGATGTCAGCCGTGGCCGTGACGATCAGCGGATCCTTACCGCCCAGTTCGAGAAATGCCGGGACGAAATTCCGCGCGGCATTCTCGGCAACGAGCCGGCCAGTTTTGACGCTGCCCGTGAAGCAAATGACATCGGAGCTGGCGACGAGCGCTTCGCCCATCGCTCGTCCACCCGGAATGACGGCTAACACCTTGGCCAGCTCTGGCACCGCCGCAATCGCGCGCGCGAGTGGCGCCGCGAACCGCGGCGTGATCTCACTCGGCTTGACGCACACCGCGCACCCCGCAAGCAGCGCCGGAATCGCGTCGATCACGGCCAAAGTCAACGGAAAATTCCAGGGAGAAATGACGCCGACCAGTGCGTAGGGCACATACTGCGAGCGGTACGAAATCGTCGGCAGCGTACTGGACTGGCCTTCTTGCTCCAGCGCGAGCTCGGGCGCGAGCCGAGTCCAGCGGTCAATGTATCCGAGAATCGCCTGGAACTCGCTCATCGAGATCGCATAACGACCCGTGTCGATCGCGAGCGCCTCGACGATCTCCGCTTGCCGCGCGACCAGCTCGGCGCGCCAGCGACGCAGCGTATCGCTGCGCGCCGTGAGGCCGGCTTCATGCCACGCGACCTGCGCCGCGCGCAGCGCCGCCAAGCGCTGCTGCAGCTCGGTCGCACTCGGGGCATTGAACGTGTAATCGACGACGCCGGTGCGCGGATCGACTGCGGCGAGCTTTTCGCCCGTGAACGGCGTAGTGAGGATTGCTTCGCGACGCGCTGCCATACCCGACCCCTAACAACTCGCCAATCGCTCGACGAACGGCCGATCGGCTTCGAGAATCCGCTCGCGCGACAACGCCGTACGCGGCACCCACTTGAGGCGCTGTCCATCGAGGCCGCGGACCACGCCCGTGAAGCCGGCGACTTGCCAGAACACCAAGTCGACCGTGCGATCGTCATACTCGTGCGACAACGTCACGATCTCGTGTCCCGGTGTCGCTTCGATACCGAGTTCCTCGCGCAACTCCCGCACCAGCGCCGCAGCATCCGTTTCGCCCGGGGCCACTTTGCCGCCTGGAAACTCCCACCAACCCGCCATGTGCTTGCCGGCAGGACGCTCCGCAATGAGCACATTGTCCGCTGCATCCGTGACAACAGCGGCAACGACGCGAACGCGTGGCTTCACTCCGCTCCCGCGAGCGCACCATGGCAATGCTTGAACTTCTTGCCGCTGCCGCACGGACAGGGCTCGTTGCGCCCCACCTTTTTGTCCGTGCGAACAAACGTGCCCGCACTTTCGGGCGCTTCGCTCGCCGCAGCCGCTGCGGCTGCGCCCGGCAATACGCCCGACCCCGCGGCGCGCGGTGCGGGAGCCTCGGCGGCGGCCGGTGCGGAAGCCGATGTGAGCGCCGACTGCGCCTCGGCATGCTGCGCCTGCAGGGCACGCGCCAGCCGCTCGCGACGCTGTTGTTCCTCGCGCTCGATCTCTTGGCTCGACCGGATCTCCACCACCGACAGCGTCGACGCCGTTTCGAACTTGACGCGATCGAGCATCGCCGAAAACAAATCGAACGCTTCGCGCTTGTACTCGAAGCGGTAATCCTTCTGGGCGTAGCCGCGCAGGTGAATGCCCTGTCGCAGGTAGTCCATCGCACCCAGGTGCTCGCGCCACTGCTGATCGAGCGTGCGCAACATCACGTCTTTTTCGATATGCCGCATCAGATCGGCACCGACGCGCTCCGTCTTGGCTAGGTAGGCCGCCTCGACCGCCTCGACCACTCGGCGACGCAGTGTTTGCTCGTCGAGATCCGGCGTCGCATCGAGCCAAGATTTTGGCTCGATCGTCGTCGCAAAGTCCTTTTGGATCTGCTGCGCGAGCCCGTCGAGATCCCACGCATCCGCACCGACGTTCTTCGGCATGAACTGATCGAGGATCGTGCCCACGGCCTCTTCGCGCATACCGCGAATCGCCTCCGAGAGATCGTTCGTCCCCATCACTTCCGTACGCTGTTGGTAGATCACCTTGCGTTGGTCGTTAGCGACGTCGTCGAACGTGAGCAGCTGCTTACGAATATCGAAGTTATGCGCCTCGACCTTGCGCTGCGCTTTCTCGATTTGGCGCGTGAGCATGCCGCTCTCGATCACCTCGCCTTGCTTCATGCCAGCGAACTGCAGCAATTTCTTCGTGCGGTTGGGGTCGCCGAAGATGCGCATCAGATTGTCTTCCATCGACAGATAGAAGCGGCTGGAACCCGGGTCGCCTTGCCGGCCCGATCGGCCACGCAGCTGATTGTCGATACGGCGTGACTCGTGCCGCTCAGTACCGATGATGTGCAAGCCGCCAGCCGCGACCACTTCGTCGTGACGCGTCTGCCACGCCGCACGAATTTCGGCGCGCTTCTCATCGGTCAAACCAGCCTCACCCGCGGCGAGCGTGGCCTCGTGCAGCTCCGTTTCGAGGCTGCCGCCTAACACGATGTCGGTACCGCGACCGGCCATGTTAGTCGCGATCGTGACGCCGCCCGGCCTGCCCGCTTGGGCGACGACCTGCGCTTCGCGCTCGTGCTGCTTCGCGTTCAACACCTCGTGCTTGATGCCGTGCTTCTGCAAAATGCCCGACAGCAGCTCAGAGGTTTCGATCGACGTCGTGCCGACGAGCACCGGTTGCCGGCGCTTCACGCAATCCTCAACGTCCTCGATGATCGCGGCGAATTTGTCTTTCTGCGTGAGATAGACGAAATCCGGGTTGTCCTTGCGGATCATCGGGCGATGCGTCGGCACCACGACCACTTCCAGGCCGTAAATCTGCAGGAATTCCGGCGCTTCCGTATCCGCGGTACCGGTCATGCCCGAGAGCTTCTTGTACAAGCGGAAGTAGTTCTGGAACGTGATTGAGGCGACCGTTTGGTTTTCCTCGCGAACGCGCACGCCTTCCTTCGCTTCGATCGCTTGATGCAAGCCATCGGACCAGCGACGGCCTGGCATGGTGCGGCCCGTGAATTCATCGACGATCACGACTTCGCCGTTGCGCACGATGTACTCGACATCGCGCTTGTAGAGCGCATGCGCCCGCAATGCCGCGTTCAAGTGATGCATCAAGCGAATGTTGCCCGCGTCGTACAAGCTCTCGCCGTCGCGCAACAACTCCGCTTCGAGCATCAAGCGCTCGACCTGTTCGTGGCCAGCCTCGGTCAAGTGCGCCTGCCGCGACTTCTCGTCGACCGTGTAATCGCCGTTGCCCTCTTCGCCGTGCTGGATCTTGAGGCGCGGGATCAACTTGTTGATGCGGACATACAAGTCGGCGTTCTCTTCCGCCGGCCCCGAGATAATGAGCGGTGTGCGCGCCTCATCGATCAAGATCGAGTCCACTTCGTCGACGATGGCGAACGCGAGGCCCCGCTGCACGCGATCCTCGAGGCGAAACGCCAAGTTGTCGCGCAAATAATCGAAGCCGAATTCGTTGTTAGTGCCGTAGGTGATGTCGCAGGCGTAAGCGGCGCGCTTTGAGGCCGAGTCTTGCGCGTTCTTGATCACGCCGACTGTCAGGCCTAACAACCGGTAGATGGGCCCCATCCACTCCGCGTCGCGCTGTGCGAGATACTCGTTGACGGTGACGACGTGCACGCCCTCGCCCGTGAGCGCGTTGAGGTACGCGGGCAGTGTCGACATCAACGTCTTACCTTCGCCCGTGCGCATCTCGGCGATCTTGCCCTCGTGCAACACCGTGCCGCCGATCAACTGCACGTCGAAGTGGCGCATCTTCAGCGTGCGTTGCGCTGCTTCGCGCACCACCGCAAACGCCTCGGCGGCGATCTCATTCAGGGTCGCGCCCTTCTGTAGACGCTCACGAAACTCGAGGGTCTTTGCCGCGAGCTGCTCGTCGGACAGATTCTTGAGAGACGCTTCGGCGTCGCCGGCGAGGCGTACCAGCCGGTCGTAGCCTTTCAGGATGCGATCGTTACGGCTGCCGAAAACGCGGGTGAGGAAATTGAGCACGCTGCAAGTCCTTATTAAATCCTAGCCTAAACAATGACTTACATTTGCTCAGGCGCTTCGCGAGGCCGCTATTCTACGGATAGACGTGCCAACGCGTTAATGGTTTCGATTCGCTGGAAAACAAGAGCCCCGCAGGGGCGGGGCTCGAGTCGACGCAAAAATTGAAACGGCAGCTCAGCGACCGATAAATGTCACCGGGTTGACCTGCGTACCGTTCCGCAGCACCTCGAAGTGCACGTGCGGGCCCGTGGAGCGACCGGTCGAGCCCATGAGTGCCACCGCTTGACCGCGCGTGACAGTTTGGCCGACGACGGCCAGATTCTTGGCATTGTGGCCGTAGCGTGTCACGAGCCCATTGCCGTGGTTCACTTCGACCACATTGCCGTACCCCTGCTTCTCGCCCGAGTACGTGACGATACCGGCCGCTACGGCGACCACTTCCGAGCCCGCTTCACCGGCGAAATCGACACCACGGTGAAACGCTTGGTGACCGGTGAACGGATCTTGCCGCTCACCGTAATAAGAAGAGATGAAGCCCTGACGCACCGGGCGACCTTCGGGCACGATCAACTCATTGAGCTCGCGCGCGAGGATCACGTTCTCGAGCGCGGCCAACTGCGCTTCGCGCAATTGCACTTTTTGCTCGAGATTGTTGAGCATCTCGGTGAGATCCGGGATCTGCGCACTCGCGCCGCCTTCGCCTTCGGGGCCACCGAGCGCTGGCGGATTGTCGAAATTGAATTCGCGGCTATCGATGTCGGCGAGCTGCGTGAGGCGCTTACCCAGCGCATCGAGACGAATGACGTGGGCATTCATTTGGCCGATGCGGGCCGCGACGGCATCCACACGGCTCTGCACTTCAGCCCGCAGCTGGACGATTTCCGCCTGCTGCTCACTCAAGGTTTTGTTCCAGGTACCGGTGCCGCGCGACGAGCGCTCACCCAGGTTCAGGCCCAACGCGAACGCTGCACCCAACACGCCGACTGCCAGGATTCCGCACGCGCCCATCGCCACCGGGTGGGCGAGGTTGTAGTGCTTTGCGCGCCCTTCGCGGCGCGAAAAGAAAATGATGTTCATCCAGCCAACTCCGGCTGATGACAGCAGGTTGAGTTGATGACTCGACACCGCACACGAGGTACAAGCGCCACCCGCGGGTTCGTGGTCGAGCCACGGCCCTTTTCTTCTACGATCCGAAAGTCTGCATACTGCACGGGCGACCTGACCTGACTGGGGGCTTGCACCGAAGCAGCGCGAGGCACTATGCCCAAAAGGCCGAACCGAGACAAGCGAAAATCCCGACCGACCAGGGTTTCCCTGGTTGGTTCCGGCACGCGTGCTGCTTCTATCCAAGACCTCATGGCGACCCGTCTCCCGTTGCTGGGAGAGGTTGCACGGCAAGCCGTGGCCGCGTCCGAGTGGCAGGTCACAGTCAAGAAGGTCCTGCCGGCCGAAGTCGCAAACAGGGTATC
>CAYUIT010000098.1:3893-6612 GCA_964444835.1 uncultured Steroidobacteraceae bacterium | reverse complement strand
TTTTTTTTGCGCCACTCGGCGCGGCTTGCGCGCCGCCGGACGCAATCGGATCGGATCCACTCGCGACACCGATCTCGCCGGCGAAGGTGACGGGGAGCGGCGCCGGTGCTGGCGCTGTAGCGGCGAGCGTTGCGCCGGAGCGGGTAGGTGCATTCGCCCATGCACCAGGATCTTGCGGCGCTCGATCTCGCGCGGGAGACTTCCCGCGTTCGGCATCACCGGGCATTTCCGGCAAAGTGCCGGGCCCGCCCTCTGCCATCATCTTCACGGCCTTCTCGAGGATCTCCAGACGCGAGCGCGCGGCCTCCGCCTCCGCTTGCGTTTCCTCAATCGTCTTCGATTGCTGTTGGTCGAGCGCCAGATCGTCTTTGCGTTGTGACTCAAGCTTCGCTCGAATGTCATCCTCCAACCGTTCATCGCCGAGCTTGATCGCTGTGACTGCATCAGGCGCGCGACTGGCGGCGCGCTTGTCGGCCTCACCGGTGCCGTAGTAGGCCGCGAGGAGCAGCGCCACACCGCCGGCGATCGACACGAACAACAGCGCATTCGTGCGTTTTGCCTTGTCGAGCGTGCGCCAACGGGCGAGCAACGGCGCCAGGGCGCTTGATGATTCGGGCGCGCTCATCGCACGGGCTCTGCAGCTCGAGGGCTGACGGGATTCGTACTCACGGCCGCTTGCGCCCGTTGCACTGCGGCTATTCGCGCGGCCTCGCGCTCGCGTTGCGTGAGAATCTGCAGACCGACCCCTACGGCAATGATGGCCACAATGACCGCGAGATATCTAACGACTCGCGCACGCGCGCTGACCTCGCGCGTGGCGAGTGGCAAGTGAAGCGGGGACGTATCGGTGCGACGGCGCGCCGGCGTGTGCGCGCCAAAGCGAGCAGGTGGCGCGGGATTCAAGGGCACGATGCTGGCTCGATGCCCGGACGGCAGGTGGCTCATAACTACTCTCCTAACGACTCAAGGACTCGCTGAATCCGGCAGGGATCGCTCGATGACGATCAAGCGGGCGAATCCGTCTGCTGGAATGTTCAGCGGCTCAACAGTGATGCCGACAATCTCACCGAGTTCAGGCGCGAGGAAATCGCGCTCCGTGACTTGCATCGACTCATGGGCGTGCACCACATACTCGGTGCCCTTGAGACCGCTACCCGGTGCCGTGACTTCGTACTGCCCGACGATGTTGGCGTTCTCAAACAGCGGCACCGCGCGGCGCGGATCGTTGCTGTGAATCATGCGTTTCACGAAGCCGTCCGGCAGTTCGTTGCGATACAAGGCGAGCGTGAACTTCTTTATGCGTTCCTCAGCCGGCAGCGACGCGTATTCCTTCGCGACGACAGACATTCGCGCGCGTCGCCCGTCACCCAATCGCAAGGTCACGGAATCCACCTCGCGAGGGTGCAGAATGAGCGGATAGACCGCACCGCCGCAAACGACGTGTAGGTCAAACGGTGCGCTCGCGCGCACCTCTGAGTCACCCTGGCGCGCGATCAAGAATTTCACGAAGACGTTATTGCCCGAGCGGGTGACCTTGGCCGGCTTCTCGGCTGAGAACACCACATCCTCAACCCCGGCTTCACAGGTGATGCGATTGACGTCTCGGTTGCTCACGATATGGCCCGAGGCTCGCTCGGGCAGAATCGTGGCGCTTTCGTTCGCTACGCCAACATTAGCGGCGAGCAACAGCATCAGCGGTGACAGCGTTCTCGCGATTGCTAACATCGGTGTTCTCCTTGGTCTGTGGTAACGGCAGTTGCGGCGGATCGCTCGGCAACATGCAGATATCGGCGGTGGTTTGGCCTTCGCGCTCCTCAACACTTAAGAGCCAGAAGCGCGAATCCTCAATTCGGTAGCGAATGCAGTAAAAGACCGCATTTGTTTCGGTGACATCCCCGTTGACGAGTCGATCTTTGGCGGCGCGCACCTGCAAAATGCCTGGCGCTGCACGCAGCGCGTCCTCGCCCGACCAACGCAGGCTCGACGAAATCGACGGGAAACGTTCAATTTGTGCAGCCAACTGCTCGAGTTCTACTTGGGCGCGACCGGCGGCATCCGGTGCGAACAGTCCTAACAACTCGTGAAATTGGTTCTTTGCGGTACTCGCCGTCCAACTACCGACCATCGAGGTCACATAGCGGGCCATATGCCGCAAGTACTCCGGACTCGCGCTAGCGTTTCCGACCTGCAACGGCGTGCTCACGCCAACCGGATAGATCACCGTACGCACCTCGTTCTTGGCACGTACCAAGGACAGCCAGTTCATCCCGTTAAAGATCACCATCAGCACGAGCGCGAGAATCAGCAGACGATTCTTCTGGCCGAGTTGGTCGATCCGTGCAAGGTAGGTATCGGCATTCATTCGAAAAACACCTCAACACTCGGAGCCGGATACCGCTGCATGCGTTGCAGTCCAACGCTGTAGAGCATGTGCCCCAAGAAGCCGCGCGGCTTGTCGGCCTTCACCGCCATAAAGAGCCAGGGTGCAAGCACCACGATCGGTGCGACGTACCAAGAATTGACCACGAGCCAAAGCGCGTACGCGGCGCCGATGACCCCCAATGTCTCCACGTCGAACCACAGAATCTGCAGCTTGAGATGCAGCCACCGTGGTACTTGCGCCCTGAGCACCCGCACGGTCATGCCCGCGCGCGTCCCGCTAGATGGTGAAGCCGAGCGTCACGACGAGATCCGCCGCACGCACCAGGACCGAACCAGC
>CAYUIT010000098.1:0-3883 GCA_964444835.1 uncultured Steroidobacteraceae bacterium | reverse complement strand
TGATGCAAAGGATCGCCATCATCCAGTTAGTCATGATGCGTGTGACGCCCCAAACGATAAGCAGCACGCCACCGATGAAGCCGATGGGTCCGTTCAGGATCTGGTTCACGACGATGTCATAGGCATCGTAAGCAAAGTCACCGACTGCGGGTGCAGTGAAGGCAGATGCTACGCTTGCAGCCACGAGCGCGACGAACGCTGCTAACGGCTGTTGCCACGCGCGCATGGCGCGAAAAGCGCGCGTGAGGTCGCGCGAGATTACAATTGAGTTCATTTCATCCTCTCCTAGAGTTTGGGTACGTTCACGTTCTAACAACCTAAGCCCGTCGCCATTGGACCGAAATCCGCAAGCTACTGGACTGTCGACGCGACAGCGCAACGTGTAATCCACGTTGCGACTGCGCTCGATTCTTGAGCGGGCATTGCAGCCCGATGAGGCTTGACGCGGCGCGCGCCGGGCGTTGCTGCCGAGAACAGGCGAACTTCGAAAGATAGAGGCCATCTACGGCGATCCAGCACTCGTGCGCTCTGGGGCTAACAACACGGTCAATCGCTTCGGGTCGAAGCCGGCGACGACTTGGCCGTCGACAACAAAAAAGGGCGTGGCATACACACCGAGCTTGCGTGCAATTTCGGCATGCGCGTTCAACCGTGACCGCCCTTGTGGACAACTTGCAGCTTCGCCCAGCAAGCGCGCGTCCGATTGCGCAGTTGTGCGCTCAAACGCCTCGCGAAAGGCGGTCGCTCGACTTGCCTCATCGGCGCACAACGCGCGGAGCGCGCGTGCCTCTGCGCTGGGTCGTCCCTTCATGGACATGAAGAACACTTGCTGGCGCACGTGGGTAAAGTCCTGCTCTGCGAGCCAGCGTTCGGCCTTGCGGCAGTACGTGCAATCGGGATCGACGAATACGAGCACTTCGCGCGGGCCGTTGCCGAGGCTGAGCGCCACGGTGCGATCAATGTCGCGGCTCTTCGACGCTGCATAGTTGCTCACGCGAGCCTGCGTCAGTGACTCACCGCTTGCGCTATAGAACTCGCCGAGAATCAGAATCTCGGATTTCGGCGCGTAGTAGAGAATCTGTGGGCCAGCGTAGACCGCGACGATGCCCTCAATCTCCGACGGCTCTACCCGATCAATGCTGAGGCTGCGGAAGGTCGCGCCGAGTTTGCGCTGCGCTTCGGCAACGAACTCCGCTCGCTCAACATCATCCGAGGCTGTCGGTTGTGGGGCGGGCGCGCCGGGTGCGGCAGCCGAAGCGATTGAACCGACGAGAAATAACGCCAACACACTCGCGACAAAGTTCGCGCACTCTGACAGAGAGCCGAACGTGGTCGTCGCAATGCGCGCAACTCGTCCTGCTGTGATCACGGAGCCGCTCACGGTCCCTCCCCTTGCGATCGTTCGAGCGGCAGGCCCGGCTCACCCCCGTCGCCTGGCGCACTGCGGCTGTCAGATTCGCGGGCCGCGGCGACGGGTAGTGAGTCGAGTAGCGATGTAGGGCGTTGGCCTGGCGACGAGCTCGTCGGTGTCTGCGGTTCGGGCGCGCGCGTGCAATCGGCTGCATCTCGGCTACACGTACGCGCTTTTGCAACCGTTGGCTGATAAGCAGCAAACACGTTGGATTGCTCGGCACTCTGCTTGAGCGGCGTCGAAGCGCTGGGGGCGCTCGCAGTCGGCACGCTGGCTACTTGGGCAGACGACACCGGCGAACCAACAAGCGCTTGCGCCGCGAGTTGTGCGACGCGCGGCACGAGTACCACGTTGTTGACTCGCACGTTGGACTGGTGCGCAGACACCTGGCGGCGCGGGCGATTTGGGAAGCGTTCTGCAGTCGCCGCCGCCGAATCGCTGTCACGCGCGATTACGGCGTGCACTTGTACACCCGGGAGCTGTCCGAGCGTATTGTCGAAAGCGTGTGCTGGCAGCGCACTCGCCCCAGTGACACCAAGAATCATGGCCAGAATATGCCGGTACATCGTCGTCACTCCTCGCAGATGCGCTGCCAAGAACGAACCGCGGGCCGAACGTCGCGCCAGTGTTCTCTTTGCATACGTGATAAAAAATTATCACGCCTGCATATTGATTGCACACCACACTAGGCTTGTCAACACGCTCCGCGGGCGCGCTGACGAGTTCGGATGCGCGACTTTGGATATGGCAGGCTGCGATGCAACAACGAGCGAGCGCGTATTCGCAGCTAACGCGCGGGTTGACGTCACGCGATGGCGGAAGTGCAGCTACGAGATGCTGTTAGCCCAAGGCCTTGGGCGCGCTCAAACAACCGACGAGCGGGGCGTCGGGATTCTCTCAGCGACGTGCGGCGTTGAGCCGCTTGAGGAGTTTCGTTGCAGCTTCTGCGGCTTCGGCGCGAAAGCGCTTCAGTTCCGGGGTGTACACCAGCTCGAGGTACATGATGAACGCCTGCTCAACAACCCGAGACATATCAACTTCATGGAGCGCGGCGGTCGCGCGCATTCGCAGGTAAACCGCGGGATCGATCAGAAAATACGGTCGCTTTTTCTGCTTGCGCTCACGCCCGATGGCACTCGCCGTCGGGTAGGGCCGCGGTGGAGCGCGTTTGCCATACTCACGACAGTACCAATCGAAGATCTCGTTATGCAGCGAGCGCATCAACTGCCGAAGGCCGCGGTCGGTGAAGCTTGCGGTCGATTCGGCCGTCTGGCGTAGCCACAGCACTACCTCGAGCTGCTCGAGGACACTGTCACGCACGATCGCCTGCAACTGCACGAACTCAGGTTCGCGATCGCCGGCCGATGGGGGTGCTTTTCGACTCGCGCTGGCCACGGGCTATCTCATCCAGAGGTTGGGGCGTGCCACGCCAAATCGCATTGAACGGCAGCGGCCGCGAGATTCTAGCGCAATGCGGATCCCAAATGCATTGCGCGAGGCCGGCCAGGTTGCTGGGTCAACAAGCACTTAGCACGAGTTCGCCAAGCATCCGTACAGATTCGATCGGTGCGACTCCCCCGCCGGCGCAATCTGCCCAAGAGTCGCGCTAAATTTTTCTATTGACGATTTACACGCAATCTCATACAACTACTCGCGAAACGACCCGCGCGGCTTTGGCCCACAGGCGGGCGAGCGGAGCGGCGTACGCAACGCCGTACGACGGAATCGGGGAGTCACATGCAAGCAACACAACTCAGCGCCAGATCGCCGTTTGAGGATGTTGGGCTATTGGTTGCGCGGAACCGCGAGTGCCGGCGGCCGCGCGACGGCGCACGACCCATGACGTTTCGCAGCTCCTTCGCCCTCATTGGGCCGGGATGCCGTATCGTGCAGCGCGGCGGCTACGACGAAGCGCGCTTCAATTTTCCGCAACGCCTGTGGCTCGAGCGCGGTGTTGCGATGGGTCTTGCGCCGCACCGTTCGCCCGCGCTCGAAACACTCGCAGTCAATCTCCTCGATCTCAGTTTCAAGACCCACGCTACTCGGGTCGCCGTGGGCCACTGCCACCCACTCGCTCTGAGGCTCGGGCCCGCGTTCCAGGACTATCTGATCGATCTGCCGCGCGGCAACTGGTACCTGCCGCTCGAGACGATTCGCAGCTGGATCGAAGACGCTGAGCAGATTGCATGAAGCGGCCGTTAACAACCTCTTTCGCGGGTTTTTTGAGCCGCCGTGCCACAGCGGCCGGGCGCCAGTTGCCGCTGTTCTCGGCGCCGTGCCACACGCGGCGCACCCCGCTCCCCAATCTCGTGGAACTTCTGAGTCAACGCGGTCATCGACCGCAGGACAAGCTTGACGAGACCTCCCCGCGCTAGGTACGTCCCGCGTATCCTCTACGACGAGCGCTACTCACTCTTGCTGACTACGCGCGTTCCCCTTCAAGTTAGGGTTTTCGGGTACTCAGTTGCATTT
>CAYUIT010000097.1:0-6618 GCA_964444835.1 uncultured Steroidobacteraceae bacterium | reverse complement strand
CACCCAGCGCCCGTACGGCTCGGCATTCACGCGCGCCCGCAAGTCCGCGGCCGAGCGCAGGCGTCGCCGGAGCCACTCACCGCCCGGCAGCAAGTCTTCGTCGCGACTCAGTAACCGGGCCGCGATCAGTGTGTTGGGATTGACGTATGCGTAGCCGAGAAACTGCTCGCGGTCGCTGACGACTCGCGCGAGCGCGCCACGCTCGAAAGGCACCAGCGGTGTGGCGGCCGTGTCGACTTCATTGCTGAAAATCCACAGGTGCCCGGCGCGCAAGCGGCGGTCTTCGCCGCGTTTCAGCTTCAGCAACGGGAGTGTCGTGCGCGTCATCGGATACCTTCAGGTTCCGCGTCTCGGCACGGCCCATTTGGTTATATTGCTGCGTATTGTACCTGCGATCAGGACTCTCCCGCATGACCCTCGCCGCCCGCGGCGCCCACCGCAATCGCCTCGCGAACGAGACGAGCCCGTACCTACAGCAACACGCCACGAATCCAGTCGATTGGTACCCCTGGGGGCCCGAAGCGCTCGCGCATGCACGCGACACTGGCAAGCCGATTTTGCTATCGATCGGCTACTCGGCGTGCCACTGGTGCCATGTGATGGCGCATGAGTCGTTCGAAGACCCGGCCACGGCGGCGGTCATGAACGAGTTGTTCGTCAATGTGAAAGTCGATCGCGAGGAACGGCCGGACCTCGACAAGATCTACCAACTCGCGCACCAGATGCTGACGCAGCGTGGCGGCGGCTGGCCGCTCACGATGTTTCTCACCCACGACGATCAACGCCCGTTTTTTGGCGGCACTTATTTCCCCGACACGCCACGTTACGGCATGCCATCGTTCGTCGAAGTGCTGCAACGCGTGGCGCAGTACTATGGCGAGCATCAAGCCGATCTGCGCCAGCAGAACGCAGCGCTGGTCGCAGCGTTTGCCGAGCTGAACCCGCCGCCGGCACGCGACACAGCACTAACGAGTGCGCCGCTCGATGCCTGTCGCGCACAGTTTGCGCGCAGCTTTGACAAGGAGTTTGGCGGCTTTGGCGCTGCCCCCAAGTTCCCGAATCCGGCGGCCGTCCTGCGCCTGCTAACCACTTGGCATGCAAGCGCGGCGCAGCCCGAGCCGGATTTGCAGGCCTTGTATATGGCGACGCTGACGCTTACGCGCATGGCCGAGGGTGGTTTCAACGATCAACTGGGTGGCGGCTTCTGCCGTTATTCAGTCGACGCCTATTGGATGATTCCGCATTTCGAGAAGATGCTCTACGACAACGGCGCGCTGCTCGGCTGCTACGCCACGGCCGCCGTTGCCACGGGCGAGCCCTTGTTCGCTCGCGTCGCGAGCGATACAGCGAACTGGTTGCTACGCGAGATGCAGTCGCCTGAAGGTGGCTTCTATTCGAGCTTCGATGCGGATTCGGAGGGCCACGAAGGCCGCTTCTACGTATGGCAACGCGAGGCAATCCGCGGCGCACTCACGGACGTTGAGTACGCCGTCTTCGCGCGCCGCTTCGGACTCGATCGCGACGCCAATTTCGAAGGGGCTTGGCATCTGCACGCGAGCGAAGCCATGCCGCAGATTGCTGCGGCGCTCGCGATGCCCCAGCCTGCCGTGGAAGCGGCGCTCGAGGCGGCCCGTGGCAAGCTCCTCGCCTTGCGCGCGCAGCGCCCGTGGCCTGCCCGTGACGACAAGATCCTAACAAGTTGGAATGCACTCGCCATTCAAGGGCTCGCCCTGGCGGCTGGCGCATTGCGCCGCGATGAGTTCCTCGCCGCTGCCGAGCGTGCACTCGCGTTCGTGCGTGCCAATCTGTGGCGAGAGGGCAAGCTACTCGCGACGTACAAGGATGGCCGCGCTCACCTCAACGCTTACCTCGACGACTACGCCTTCCTCGCGCAAGCGCTCTTGGCATTGTTGCAGCTCCGCTGGAAAGACGACGACGTCACGCTGTTGCGAGCACTCCTCGATGCGCTCCTCGAGCGCTTCGCCGATGCGACGCAGGGCGGATTCTTCTTTACCGCCAACGACCACGAGGCCTTGATACATCGCACCAAGTCATTCAGCGACGATGCCACGCCATCGGGCAATGGCATCGCGGCGCAGGTGTTGCTGCGCGCAGGGTACCTACTCGGTGAAGCGCGTTATCTCGAAGCGGCCGAACAAGCGTTACGCGCCGCGTGGCCCGTGCTCGAGCGCTACCCGCACGCGCACCTCAGCTTGCTCGAGGCGCTGGACGAGTTCATCACACCGCCTGAGATCATCATCTTGCGCGGCGATGCAGCAGCGATCGGCGGATGGCAACGCGAATTGGCCAGACTTTATGCGCCGCATCGACTCGTGTTCGCGATTCCGAGCGAGACCCCCGCGCTCGACGCCGCACTGCGCGATAAGACGCCGCGCGGCGCTGCCACAGCCTACGTGTGTCGCGGCTTTACGTGCGCTGCGCCGGCAGATTCCTTGAGTGAGTTGATCAAGCGCAGCACACTCCGTCTAGATTCGGCAACGCCGCGCGGAGCCGCGTGATGACGCAGTCCCCCGGAAAACATCTGAACGTGGCGCAAGCCATCGACGCGGTCCCAGCAGATCGACGACCTGCATTCGTCGAATTGTTTCAACACGGAACACTCAGCGTCGAAATGTATGCGCCGCGCGGGCAAGACGAGCAGCAGCCGCACGATCGCGACGAGGTGTACGTGATTGCCGCCGGGCGCGGCACATTTCGCTGTGGCGACGTCGTCACCGCGTTTGCGACGGGTGATTTCTTGTTCGTTCCGGCTCACGTGCCGCATCGCTTCGAAACCTTCACGAGCGATTTCGCTACCTGGGTCTTCTTCTACGGGCCGTCTGGCGGCGAGCGCAGGGCATGACCGCCGTCGTCGCCTTCGCACCGATCGTCGGGCGACGGCCTCGCGTACTCGTGCTCGGTAGTTTGCCCGGTGTCGCATCGTTGCAGGCCAATCAGTATTACGCGCATCCGCGCAATGCTTTCTGGACCATCATTGCGGAGCTGACCGGGACGTCGGTACACGCCAGTTATGCGGAGCGCTGCCGCGCTGCGAAGCGACTGGGATTGGCGATTTGGGATGTCCTCGCAGCGGCCGTTCGTCCGGGCAGCCTCGACGCCGCGATCGTGCCGGCCACGGCTAAGCCTAACGACTTTGCTGCATTTCTCGAGCGCCGCCCGAGCATCGAATTGATCGCGTTCAATGGCGCCACGGCCGCGACGCTCTACGTTCGACAAGTCCTGCCAAGACTTCCCGAGCGTGCTCGCCGCATTGAGCGCGTGCGCCTACCCTCCACCAGCCCTGCCCATGCTGGCCTGTCGCTGCAACGCAAATGTCGCTCCTGGCACTCGGCACTGCGTCCCCATTTGGACGCTGACGGGCCATGAGCGACGCGCGGTACAAGCCGCCGGTAGCTGCCGTGTCCGATCCGGAGACGGCGACATTGCGCCCGCCGCGACCGCAATCAGTTCAGATGGGGCTTGCCCTACTGTGGGTCAGTCTGTTGACGACGATTCTGGAATGGGCGCTGGATTCGCTCAGCGGTAGCGCCGAATGGCAAGATCCCACGTTCGTCATATCCGCCGTCATCACGGCGGGTGCGGCGCTCACCTTCGCCGCATGGATCAACATCATGATCGGCCGCGGGCGAAACTGGGCGCGAATCGTCAACCTGGTGCTGCTGTGTATTTCGGTGCCCGTACTACTGCTTTGGGATGACTACGCAACGCAGATGGCGCCACCAGTCTTGGCGATCCACGTGTTCAGCTGGGTAACCAGCATCGCAGGGACGGTACTTGTGTTCACGCGGACCGCGAACCAGTGGTTTCGCGCCATGCGAGCGACTCCGACATGAGGGCGGCAACGGCCGCGGATTGGATTGCACGCCTCGCTCTGCAACCGCATCCCGAGGGGGGCTGGTATCGCGAGGTGCACCGGGCCGCACAAGGTGTCCTAGCGGGGGATCGCCAGCGCTCAGCGCTAACCACTATCTACTACCTACTCGAACGAGAGCAGCACTCGCGCTGGCACAGCGTGCGCTCCGACGAGGTGTGGCATTTCTATGCCGGTGCGCCGCTCGAACTGCTCGCCTATCGCCCAGACGCGCAGCGGCTGACTCGAACCTGCCTCGCGCACGATCCTGACGTCGGCGTCCACGTCAGCGTGATCGCCACCGATGTGTGGCAGGCCGCGAGATCTCTCGGCGACTATTCCTTGGTCGGCTGCACCGTAGGGCCCGGCTTCGATTTCGCCGACTTCACTTTCGTGCGCGACCTGCCGGGGCACGACGCGCACTTTTCTGGCGCTTTGGCGCTGTACGCCGTTTTGCTTTGACAGCCGCAGCACGTCGCGCGACGTCGACCGCCGCACGCGCCCACGACGCCAGCTCTTCGGGATCCTCGATCACATCGGCCGGCACTTCGTAGTACTGCATCGTCAAGTCCGGCTTATCGGGAAATGGCACGAACGGTCCTTTGCCATGCGCCTCGAACATTGCGCGATTGGCGTCGTCCACCTTGAAATACAGCATGTCGCTCGCCACGAGCGCGAAGAACAGCTCATCGCAGTAAAGCCCATGGCCACCAAACATGCCGCGCGCCCGCACGCGCCCGAGTGGGGCAAGCTGCTCGAGAACGTATTCGACGTAGTGGCTCATTTGTTAGCGCGCGGGCTACACGGGCGTGTAGACGTACTCCAACTTGAGTCCATCCGGGTCCGAGAAGAACACAGCGTAGTAGCCCGGCGCGTACGCGGGATAGTCTGCCGGCGCGTCGAGAATCGACACACCGAGCTGCAGGAGCGACGCGTAAGCCGCATCGACCGCCGCGCGGCTCGGAGCACCGAAAGCCAAATGATGCAGTCCAGGGGAATAGCGATCATGCGTGCGCGCGAGGCCCGGGCCGCGTGCCGCTTGCAGCCCCAACTCGAAGGATTGGCCGCGCCACAGCGGGCCTTCGGCGCAATCGGCAATTCGAGTGAGCCCGAGGAGCGGCAGAACCTCGCCGTAAAACGCGGTCGAGCGCGCCATGTCCCGCACCGTCAGGTCGATATGGTGCACAAACCCGCTACTGCTCTGCGGCGTGCTCATGCCTCTTTGCGCGTGCCGGGCGCATAACGCATCGGCTTCGAAACGCCCATGCGCGCGAGTTCGCGCCCGAGCGCCTCCGCGAGCTCGCCATGCGTCGTTAGATCGAATGCCGGCGCCGCACTCCAATCGTAGGCCCAGGGATGCTGTGTGCGCATCGCTTCCGGCTCGTCGGCGTAGCGCGGAATGACATGCGCGTGCAGGGCGGGCTCGACGTTCCCGAACACGGCGTAATTGATGCGAATCGCACCGGTCACGCGCAACAACGCATCCCCGACGCGCGACATGTCCAACATGAAGTGGCTCCGTGCCTCGGTGCTGAGCGCGTTCAGATTGGGCACTACGGGGTCCGGCAGCAACAAACAATAACCGCGGACGAATTGTTGTCGGCCTAACAACACCCAGCCAGAAACCACCCGCGCAACGACGCTTTCATCACGACCCTCGCGAGCCGCCTCCACGAGGCGGTGAATCGCAGTTTCCGGATCGATTGGTAGCGCTTTCATACTATGTCCTTGAATCGGTCACACCGAGTTGCGCCAAGGCTTGCACCGTCTCGTCGTAATGGCGGTGCACGATTCCATGCCAACCCCGAGCCTGACAAGCAGCGATGTTATCCGCACGATCGTCGATGAACACCGTGCGCGCCGGGTCGAGACCAAAGCGGCGTTCCGCCTCGGCATAGATCCCCGCATCGGGCTTCATCACGCCTGCCACGAAAGAGGGTAGCGCGCCGTGGCCGATCCGGTGAATCCCAAATTCGCGTGCCAGATGCGTCCAGTGGAGATCGCCCACGTTCGACAACAAATACACTCGCCGGTGCTCCGCCAAGGCATGCGCGAGGTGCACCATGGCAGGCTGCAACTCGAACATATCGTTCCACTCAGCGTGTAGATCGTCGAGGTGCAGGGGTTCGCGCGCGAGTGACGCGATGTTGGCAAGGAAATCTCGGCCGCGCAGGCGCCCGGTTTCATGTCCCACCAAATCGATGCGCGCGACCAGCGCCTCCAGATGCGCAACATCGGCACCATGCCGCTCGAGGAGCGACAATATCGGTTGCGGCCGCAAGTTCACGAACACCCAGCCCACGTCGAACACCACGGCATCGATCATCGCAAAGCTCACTCCCGACCGATCGACCGCGGGCTCCTTCAGTGACCCGCTTCGATCCACAAGTTCGTGGCAGTGTACAGATTCGCTACACTCTCGTCGCATGCACCGTCACTGGTTAGTCGTACTGTTGGGTTTTGCACTGCTTTCGCTCACCGCGGCGGCCGGAACCGTGCGGTCGAGCACTCCGCCGTGGCAAACGCAGATCGAGCGTTGGTACGCGAATAATGACGCGACACTGTGGTTGCGCGGGCGCGCCCTGACGCCCAGTGCCCGTTCGCTGCTCGAAGAAATTCGCCAAGCCGATCAATACGGGCTCGACTCGAACGATTATCCGGCTGCGGTGTTGACTTACCGAGCCATGGACTTGGCAGGCGGGGCACCCAACGCGCCTTCCGCGACTGAGCTTGATCGCGCCGTGACC
>CAYUIT010000096.1:0-6656 GCA_964444835.1 uncultured Steroidobacteraceae bacterium | reverse complement strand
CGTGGTGCGGCGGTGGAGTTCGATGTGGTATCGAACCCGGAGTTCTTGAAAGAGGGCGCTGCGATCGACGACTTCATGAGCCCAGATCGCGTCGTCGTCGGTGCTGACAACCCGCGGGTTATCGAGCTTGTGCGTGCGCTGTATGAGCCGTTCACACGCAATCGCGAGCGGCTCATTGTGATGGACATTCGCTCGTCGGAACTCACCAAGTACGCCGCGAATGCGATGTTGGCGACGAAGATCAGCTTCATGAACGAGCTCGCGAACATTGCGGAACGCGTGGGCGCGGATATCGAGAAAGTGCGTGTGGGTATCGGTTCCGACCCGCGCATCGGCTACCAATTCATCTACCCGGGCGTCGGCTACGGTGGCTCGTGTTTCCCGAAAGACGTGCAAGCGCTGGTGCGCTCGGCGAAGGGTACGGGCTATGACGCGCGCATATTGAGCGCCGTCGAGTCGGTGAACTATGCGCAGAAACAAGTGCTGTTCGACAAGATCAAGAAGCACTTCAAGGGCGATCTCAAGGGCAAAACTTTTGCCGTGTGGGGTCTCGCGTTCAAGCCGAAGACCGACGATATGCGCGAAGCACCGAGCCGCGTGTTGTTAGAGGCCTTGTGGGCGGCGGGCGCGAAGGCGCGCGCTTACGACCCGGCTTCGATGAAAGAAACGAAGCGCATCTACGGCGAGCGCGCCGATCTCGTGTTGTGCTCACAAGCGAAGGCAGCGCTGGAAGGTGCCGATGCACTCGTGATCGTGACGGAGTGGCAGGAATTCCGTAGCCCTGACTTCGAGCACATCAAAAAGACGCTGAAAACGCCGGTGATTTTCGACGGCCGCAATCTCTACGACCCAGCGCTCGTCAAGCGCCAGGGCATCGCGTACTACGCGATTGGGCGCGGGGAGCGGGTGGGGTAGCGGTGGTGGCTGGTCGGTTCGAGTGCGTCCGTCCAGTCGAAACACACCGTCGAGTCGTTCAAGAGCTCGAATCAAGCCCTTCTCCCACGGGCTTCAATGCGAGCGAACTCGCTGTCTGTGCCCTTCTCGTGTCAGTCCTTGTCGGATTGGCGCTGCGCTCCTACTCCGATACGATCTCCCTCGCGGTGCAAGTTGAGCCCATCAATCTTTCCGTCGGCCACAAGGTAGCTTGGGCCGAGCATTTTGCAGTCACTGGCCAAACGACCATTCCAACGGACGGTGCAGTTTACGGTGAGCCAATGAGTGAGGACGCAATTCCCGGCCGGTATCTGCCACTCGCGCCCGAGCGCGATGAATGGGGCGCCGTGACTTTCGAGTTCGGTCCGGAAGCACGCGAACTCGAAGGGCATCTTCTGACGTTTCGTCCTGCCGTTGCGAGTGGGGCGGTTGCCTGGGTTTGTGGTCGCAAACGGCCGGCCTCGGGGTTCCTTGTGCTCGGCGTTGATCGCACGACCGTGGGGCGCTCGAGGTTGTCCTATGCGTGTCGCGGTCGCGGCAATGAGGCTGCTCAATGAGCGCTACCCTCCGCGAGCAACGTGACGAATTCATCGCCTTTCATTTGGCGCGTGAACTCGATCGCGACGGTGCAACTATTGCCGCAGCTGCGAGCCGGCTGCGAGGCGCATTTGCGCCGGAGCTTCACGCGCAGCTAGAGGAATCGGTGGCGTTGCTGGAGGGGAGAGCCAATCCTTCCGATGACTTGCTAGCTGCTCTGCTTGCGGAAACTCGGCGCCACGGCGGCTCCGCAGCAGGTTCATACGTCTCTTATCGTGCTGCACTCGACAATCAGCGCTCATTATTCTCGGGTTTTCTCAGCGGGATTTGGGATGTGGTCGTGTATGCGCTCGTGATGCTGGTCATTCTCACAGCCATCGTCAGTGTTTACTCGGTATTCGTGATCCCTCAGTTTCAACGACTGTTCGAGGCGATGGATCAGCCGTTGCCCGGCTTTACGTTGGCACTGTTAGGTAATAGCTGGTTGATTCTTCCGTTGCTCCTGTTGCTCATCGTCGCGGTGGTGGTGCTTTTGTTCGCGATGCGACGTTGGCGTCATGTGGTTCATCGGCTGGCTGCGCTGGGTCCTCGAGCGCGCTTTTGGCCGATGTTGCAAGCGGGCGTCCGTGCCCATGATGTCTCGGTGCTATTGCGCGTGATTGCAATCTTGGTAGACGGGAAGCTATCGCTCGAGCAGGCTCAGCAGGCGGCAACGGAGTGCTTCCGAGCGGTTTCACTCGATGAGGAGACGTCTCGTCAGTTGCAAGCAGCGAATCGTCTAGAGCGAATTCGTGGGGAGCTGGACCGCCAGATAGAACGGCATTCGCGCACCGCTTGGGCAGAGCTGTTGCGATGCCGTAACCACTGGGTATTGGTTGCGAGACTTATCGTGTACGTGTTAGTAGGTTCCTTCGTCGTCGCAATGTATTTACCGATTTTCAAGTTAGGCACGGTCGCGTAGCACGGCCGCAGGCCTGCGCACACTGGGGGTGGCTATGACGATGCGCGGATTTACCTTGATCGAGTTGATGATCGTTGTGGCGATCATCGGGATCCTTGCGAGTATTGCGATACCTACTTACCAGGACTACACCATCCGCTCTCAAGTGGTGGAGGCATTCAGCCTGGCGAGCGAACTCAAAGGATCCATACAGGATTTTCGTAAGGATCGGGGACGATTGCCCGTGGACAATACAGAGGCGGGCGTCCCCGAGGCGAAGTTTCTCATTGGGAACTACGTCGACCAGATTGAGGTCACGAACGGCGCGATGCACATTCGCTTCGGTAGCAATGTGAACGAATCGATCAAGGGCAAGACCTTGACGTTGCAGCCGCTGGTCGTGAAGGGGAGTCCTGCCAGCCCGATGTCGTGGCGTTGCGGTAGGCGCGCCGTGCCGAACGGCATGCAAGCGACGGGCGACAATCGCACGGACCTCGAGGACAAGTATTTACCAGCTTCCTGCCGGGGTCCGCGAGCGTAGGGGCGGCTGTGCCTCGGGTTGCTGGCAATCCTATGGTCGGTTCTCGCAGCGTTCTTTTCTCGGTCTTGTTGTTTGGCTGTGCAGCGGTGCAGGCTGAAGAGCGGGCGCCGACGCACGATGAACGGCGTCTCGATTTTGCGGCGCAAGACCTTGAGATTAGATTCGAGCGCGCCGGGCTTCTCTACGGCGACATTGCGCTCGACCAGTACCTACAGTCGGTGTTGGAGCGACTCATTCCGCAGAGCGAGTCCGAGCTCAAGTCGAGGGTGCGTGTACGCGCGCTAAAGGGCGGTGAGCCGAATGCTTTCGCGTTGCCAAACGGCACGATATTCATTCATACGGGCTTTCTCGCCATACTCGAAAATGAGGCTCAGCTAGCAACCGTTTTGGGCCATGAACTGACGCACTATGTTGAGCGGCACGCTCTGCGGCAAATGAGCCAAGAGCGACGCAGAGAGGGCTGGGCTATCGCTCTCGCGGCACTCGTCGGCGCTGCTACCGTCTCCGCTGGCGGTAGCCAGCAGCTCGGTCAATCGATGGCCAATCTATCGCACCAAGCGGGCTCGCTCTGGGTGGCAACCTCTGTTGCCGGATACTCGCGCGAGCTCGAGTCTCAGGCGGATCACGAAAGCCTCAAGCGGCTCATCGCGGCCGGATACGACGCACGCGAGAGTGTGCGAGTGTTCGAATTGTTGCGCGCGGGCACGGATCCTGCGCCGCAAGCCACGGCCTACTTCGCGTCGCATCCTCACCTCGATGAGCGTATTGCCAGCTATCGAAGTCTGCTCGGCTCAACCGCTGAACAGTCTACGGTTGGTGCGAATGCTTTCACGGGACGTGAGGCATACCTTGCCGTCACTAACAAGTTAGCGCTAGATCAGGTGTCCGTCTTGATCGATGAGCGCGAGTTCGCGAAGGCGCGTCAGGCGATCGTGCGATATGTCGCGAGCAATCCCGACGATCCGCGCGTGCACTACCTGGAAGGTGAAATCGTACGCCGAGAGCGGGCGACCGCGGACTGGATTGAGCAGGCGGTCGCTGCTTACTCCCGCGCGACACAGCTTCCCGCAGCGCCAGCGGACGCTTATCGCCGTAAGGCCATGCTCCATCGCGAGTTGGGTCAGCATGATCTCGCGCGCATCGATTTCGCTCGGTACCTCGAATTGGCACCGAACGCAGCGGACGCGGTACTCGTCAAGGCGTATTTGTCGGAGGCAGAAGCCCCATGAGCGATCTCAGCAATGCATTTAGAGTCGTTGTTTGGTTGGCCGTTTGCGCGCTCGGTGCGACGGCGCAGGCTGCGCAGTTTGCGGTTCCACGTGATGAGATCGTATCGAAGATCAAAGTTATCGCGCTCGTGCCGATGGACATCGACGAAGTCGTGCCTAACGCTGAGGCAGTCGCTGCTCGGTATGAAGCCGCAATTACAGAGCGCTTGAAAAGCGCCGGATTCGAGGTCATCTCAGCCTCGGCATTGCGCGAGATTCGGGAGCGCACGATCGCAACGCTTGGTGGGCTGTACGATCCCATCACAGGCGCGCCGTACGAGGATCGCATCAAAGCTTTCGACGAGTTCGTCGGCAATGAGTTCACGTCGAAGTTCAAGTTCGACGCGGTGCTCTACACGCGTATTGTTCCGCGTGCCGCTTCGATGGGGGGCGGAGACTTGGCACGCTGGGATGGTGTCGAGGAGTCTTCAATCGGATTGACGGGCGCTGCGGGATTTTGGACGTCAATGAATACAGGCCTGGTTGAGGGCACGATCCCAGCGCTGTCGCTGCATGTCCAGCTGCAGGACAGATCCTTCAAGAATCTTTACGGCGCGTACGCTGGCCTACAGCTTTTGAGCTACTACCGTGCGCGTGCTTTGTCCGCAGGATACGTCGATGTTTCGCGCGCCCACCTGCTGACGGATCCGCTGCGCGACGAGCGGGCACTTGAGCTTGCCCTCGACCCGTTAGTGCGGGGGCCGGAGGCCGTCAAAGCCTCGATTGCTGCACGGCTCGAAGCGGAGAAGCAGCGCAAGAAGGCGCAACGTAACCGCAAGCCAGGCGACCCACAGCAGCCAGAGCCGCCGCGCATTTTGCCAGCTCCGGTCGATGCAAGAGCGGACCGCGCCGCCAAGTCGGACGCGACGTCGGAGCAGTTCCGGCAGCAATATCCGATTCTCGCCGTTGCTCCCGTGAAGCTGTCGGACATCAAGCAGCGAGCAGATGTCGAGCAACGATATGCATCGTTACTAGTCGACGCGCTGCAGAAGGGCGGCTACAAGGTTGTCGATGCGGCTACTGTGCGCACCATATCCGACAAGCTCGACGCTGAACTCGGCGGAACGTACAGCCCAACGACAGGCCGCCCGATCGAAGCGAAGGTTCGCGAGCTGCGCGCACGTGTACTGGCGGAGCTAGGCGCGGCGCACGGCGTCACTGCGGTGGCCTATCCCGAGATTGTCGTTCGTTCCGCTTCTTTTCAATCGGGGTACGCCAAATGGGATGGGGCGAGCGAAAACATGACTACCAGCAAAGGCTTCTTGGGCACGATGTTCAACCCTGGCGCACAGTATCAGGGTCGCGTTTCAGCCCTGTCTTTACAGGTTGAGCTTATCGCTGGAGCGAATGAGTCCGCCTACCAAGCGTTTGGCGGCATTCAACCACTGGCGCGAGTGACGGGCGCGGGATTTATGGACGTGCCCGAGCCGGAGCTGTTTTCGGACGCAGCCCGCGACGAGAAGGCTGTCGCTCTTGCCTTGAAGGGTATGCTCGAGAAGCCTGTAGGGAAGCAGCGCTGAGGAGCTAGCGACTCGCCGGCTATGTGCTGACATACTCCACGAATGTCGGCCCTGATCCGCGCGACAATCTTTCTTCTGCTGTTGGTGTGGTTTGCGCAGACACCTACCACTCCGGCCCAGGAGCTCCCCGAGCATTCTCGGGCCGATGAGAGTGTCCTCGAGCATCTCCGCCTTACCGGCAATCTGGCCGAGCAGCGCGCGCACCTTTGGATGGTGTTAGGTTCCATCACACGGTCTGACGCCAAGAATCACGGTCCGGCCTTTACTGGGTGGTTCAACAAAAGTGAAGCATTCGCTGCTGGCGAGCGCGTTGCGTTTCCTGGTCAGCCAGCAGCGGCTGTGGCGTCTGCGATGGCGGGTGGAGTTGTTAGGCTGGATGCGCCCGTAATCACCTTCGTGCACTTTAACGCAGCGGCCTACCAACATATTCGGACGCAGCGTTTGTTCGATGCTGCGACGCTCGAGAAGCTGCGTCACGCGGGTCCGCGCGATGTTCGCATCCCCAGTTTGCGCAGTATTCCGCCGTGGCCACGGGACGCTGTCACGATCATGAGCGCTTGGTGGCCTGTGGCTGAAAGGGGCACGACACCGTTGCCCGTGTGGGATCCGTCGGCACGCAAGAGATTGTCCGGCAGCAATTCCTATGTGAACTGGCCGAGAGTGGTGGCGATAGACCCCCTGCTGCGTGGGAGCGCGACACAAGCGGCGTCTGTGGAGTTTGCTGGTCGCTCATTCAAACACGTGCGCCGCGTAGGGCTGAGCAGCTTCTTTCACTTGGCTGTCGATGAGGCAACGGCGAGTCGCTTGATGAGCGACGAGTCCTCGCGCAAGGCTGCCGTCATCGCGTTGGGCCGCTCGCTGCAAGCGGGTGACACGCTCGTGCTCGTCGCGCTCCATGTGATGACTGCGGAGTTGCC
>CAYUIT010000095.1:0-6887 GCA_964444835.1 uncultured Steroidobacteraceae bacterium | reverse complement strand
GTGATCTTCAGTTTGTGATACGACCAACCGACGCTGCTCGCCATCGGCGCGATCAGCACACGTGTGAGAACGCTCGTCGTACCAAGACCGTGACTCGTGTCCTTGATCAATGCTGCTAACGACGTGCGCCGGACGCCCTTGGCATTCAGGATCTCGACCTCCGCTCCCAATGCCAGCAGTGACGACGTGAGGTCATAGAGCGGATGCATGGCAACGAGGTTACCCCCCACAGTGCCGCGGTTCTGAACCTGCCAGCCACCGCCCACTTGCCCGGCCGCAAACGCCAGCAAGGGCAGCTTCTGACCCACGAGTGGATCGCGTTGCAGCTCGCGATGCACGGTTAGCGCACCGATCGAGATCCGATCGCCATCTTCTCTGATGCCACGCAGCTCAGTCAGCGCGCCGATATCAACGAAAACGGCTGGCATCAACTTGCCGTGGTTCACGTGCGGCATCATCTCTTGACCGCCCGCAATCACCATCGCACCGGACCCGAGTGAATCTAGTAACTCGACCGCCTGCGCAGCTGTGCGCGGGCGCGCGTACTGGGGATGCAAGCTCATGCGACCTCCTGCTTGCGCGCTGGCTGCGCGGCGCGACCGCGCTGGATTGCGTCCCAGATTCTTGGCGCTGTCAGTGGCAGCTCGTAGATTGAAACGCCCAGCGGTGCGAGCGCGTCGTTGACGGCATTGACGACCGCCGCCGCCGAGCCGCCAACGCCTGCCTCGCCGGCGCCTTTCAGCCCCATGTACGTCACGGGGTTCGGTGAGTCGTGGTGCGCGACCGCAATCGCTGGCATATCGAGCGCGCGCGGCATTACGTAGTCGACGAAGCTATTGGTCAACTGCTTGCCGTTTGCATCGAAGCGGATCTCCTCATTGAGCATTCCGCCGACACCGAATGCGATGGCACCGCAGGCTTGCCCCTCGACGAGCAGCGGGTTGATCACCTTGCCGCAGTCGTGAGCCGCGGCGAACTTCAGCAGCTTCACTTGGCCCGTATCGCGATCGATTTCGCACACCACGGCGTATGCCGCGTTGGAGTAACTGGGATACGGATTGATGCGGCCTTGCGCATCGGGCGTGTGCCGAATGAGTCCAGGCCTGAATGTGCACGTGGCTTCGAGCGGCGGCGTGATTGCGAGCCCGACGTCGTAGGCGCGGGTATAACAAGCGTAGGCCACTTCCTTGATCGTCAGCGCCTTGCCAGTCGCTACGCTCGACATGAACTTACCGCGGTCGAGAGAAATTGTTTCAGCAGGGACGCCTAACAACCCAGCGGCCACGGTCAAGAGCTTGGCTCGCACTTCGCGGGCAGCCATCGCAGCTGCGCCGCCGCCGACAATGGTGCTGCGACCGGAATAGTTGCCGAAGCCATACGGACAGGTGGTGGTATCGCCTTGAATCACGCGAATCGAATCGAGTTCGACGCCGAGTTCGTCCGCCACGATCTGCGCCATGCCAGTGGGGTTGCCTGTGCCAGGCGTCGTTACGCCGGTGAGCAGCATCACAGACCCATCGGGCCCCACGCGCACCGTGGAGGAGTCGTAACCCGCGACCATCGTGCCAGGAATTGCACCGCCTTCCGGGGTCAGCTCGTACGCGAGGCCAATCCCGAATAGTCGTCCGGTTGCACGGGCGCTGGTTTGCTCAGCCTTCCACTTGTCGTACTCGAGTGCCGCCAATGCCTTCCGGACGCAGCCCGCGTAATCACCCGAGTCATAAATGAGACCTGTCGGGCTGTTGTAGGGGAACGCATCCTTCGGCACGAAATTCTTGATCCGCATTTCGACCGGATCGACGCCGAGCACACGCGCCGTGTTGTCGAGGGCCAATTCAAGCGCCAGAGCAGTTGCCTCCTTGCCATAGCCGCGCGACGCGTTCCAGGATGGCTTGTTAGTCACGACGATGTTCATCAGCACGTCGATATCCGTGACCTTATACGGGCCCGGCATTGTTAGCCCCGTTAGAAAAGCCATGCCCCAACCCGGGCAGGCGCTCGGTGCGCCCGTATTGGCTAGCGCGCGATCGCGCAGCGCCAGAATCTCGCCGCTCTTGGTGACAGCGAGCTCAACTTCATGGAGTTGCTCGCGTGCACCGATCAGCAAGCACTCTTCGCGATCTTCGACCCACTTCACTGGCCGGCCCGTCTTCTTCGAAAGCAAGCAAACGAGCGCCTCTTCCGGATGACCGTGCATTTTCATGCCGAAAGCGCCGCCCACTGATGCCGCAACGATGCGAATCAAGTTTTCGGGCATGCGAAGCGCTTGCGAGAGAACGTGCCGCAGCGGATGCGGATTCTGCGCCGTGCCATACAGCGTCACCGCGTGATTCTCGTGATCCCATACAGCGTTGTAGACACGCGTCTCGATCGGTTGCGTCGAATGTCGATGAATGCGCACCGTCGTCTTGACGACCCGCTCCGCACGCTCGAAAGCCTTGTTAGCATCGCCATTAGCGAATGGCAGTGCCATGATCGAGTTGTTATCCCATCCGGGTACAACGACCGGCGCGCTTGGCTTTGCGGCCTCCTCGGCATCGAGGACCGGCTGCGTGGGCTCATACTCCACTTGCACACGCGACGCCGCATAGCGCGCCGTCTTTTTGTCTTCGGCAACCACCACCGCCACCGGCTGGCCGTAGTGCCACACGTGATCGAGCGCGAGACAACGCACCGGGGCCGATTTGCCACCAAAAACCGCCGGGTCGATGTAGTGCGGAATGGGATCGAGATTCGCGGCGGCCTCTTTTCCTTCGAGCGCCAACACGACACCGGCTACTTTCAGCGCCCCGGACAAGTCGACCCGCTTAATTTTCGCAGCAGCGTATGGACTGCGCACAATGTGCGCGTGGAGCTGCCCCGGAAACGCAAAGTCGCTGGTGTACTTTGCCTGGCCGGACACATACGCGTCCCCACTCAGGGTACGAATCGATTGACCGACATAACGTTTGCTGTCCGAATCGTGGCTCATGCGCAGCGTCCCATCCTTCTGATTCAGTCGTTAGCCCGGAGAAGCATCGAGAATATGACTTTGCAACGGGCTCAAGGTGAAGGTCAGCGCGCGCCACTGTCCCGCGATCAGTGCGCACATCATCGAGAAATTGCCGTGCCGCAAGCGAAACCCGCCGTCACGAGGCTTGCCGCGAAACGTGAACGAGCCACTGATCACACCGGATGTACCAAACACCTCGAAGCGTACTTCGCGCGGCACCCACCCGACGGAATCCCAAATACCGCTCAGATGAAAGTCGATGTGGTCCGAGAAAGCCGCACGATCGAGTACGAATGGCGTGTCCTCATCGATCACGAGCACGTCGTCAGCCAGGAACGCGAAAAATGCGTCGCGCGTGCCCTTTCCCTGGAAGACTGCAATGCCTTGCTCGAAGGCGCGTGACAGCGAGGTGGTTAGCGTATCTGTCGTCATGTGCGCTAACCCGGCGAACTGCGCGTGACGTGGCCGACGACGGGGCTCTGGTGCCACAGCACCATACGCCACTCACTGCCATCACGAATCCATCCCTGCGAGTACAGCAACGGCCGCAAGCGATAACCCGAATCTCTCGGCTTCCCGCGAAACGTCGCCGACCCTGCTATCACGCCCGTGAGGCCGCTGACCTGCACTCGCACGTCGCTCGGCTTCCATGCGAACGATTCCCACAGGTTGCCGCCGTGAAAGCCGATGTGATCTTGAAACCCCGCGAGATCAAGCCGCCAGGGCGAGTCCTCATCAATCATGACGAGCTGCGGATGGAGTCGGGCGTAGAACTCATCGATCTTGCCGGCGTTTAACGCCGCGACCATGGAGTCAAATGTCGCGCGCAACGCGCGGGAAGCAACTGAAGCGACCGGAGTTGCGGCGGTCTTTGCGTCCGCAGCGGCTCGCGCGACAGTCGCGCACGCACCCAGCGCCGACACATAACCTGCGAGCTTCAGTAAGTCCCGACGCGAGCCCTGACGCCCCACGTTCGCTCCCCTAAACGGCCTTGGTTTTGGACCGCACAGAGATTACTGCGACCGCGGGCCTGGTAGCGAACATCATGACGATAGCGACTTTTCGACGAGCAAACGTCGACGAAACGTCAACGTTTTTTTGCAACTGAGCGTGGCGGCTCCAGTCGGCCCGCGCGATGCTAGCTGCGGTCGCTACGCTTGGTTTTGCGGCGCTTCGGCAGCGTCGTCCACGCGCGCGGCGCGCTCGAAAGCAGGTGTTGATTGAGTGCGTCCTGCGTCGCTTGGTCGTACAAGCTGGTCAAGCGCTCGAGCACTTTGGCGGCAGTGCCCATGTTGGTCTGCAGCCCGACTACATCGTCACACAGCGATACGAGCAGCTGCTTGCGCTGCTCCGCATAGGCATTCGTCTGTGCCTGCCCTTTTTCGGTAATGTAGTAGTAGATCTCGCGTCGCTGTGAGCCCTTGGCGCGCCGCACGAGGCCCGCCTTCTCAAGCTTGCGCAAGCTGTACTGCAACGCGGCCAAATCATGGCGATGCAAGAAGATCAACAACTCGGCAATCGTGCTCGACCCGCCGCGCAACCGGAGACAGTGCAGAACGCACGCTTCTTGGTAGGTGAGTTGTTGGTCAGTCGCTAACTTGTGAAGTTCCGGCGCCCACCGGCTAAAGGCAGCGGAGGAACGCATGATGGCGAGCTCGAGGCGCGTGAGCATCGCCGCCGTGGCGTTCGGCGAAAGGTAGGAATCGGTCTTCAGCCGCGCCGGATCGGCTTCGGCTGCGTGTGCCGGTTTACCGGGCGGGGCTGGGCTATCCGGTTTCATAGTGGACGCATTATGCCGCTGAATGCGACCCTTCGATGGTACAAACTCCACAATAAACCGGCACAACCTCGCGGAGCAGATATGCCCAACAAGAAGACCATTGCAGCCGCCCACGTTGCACCCATTTTCATGGACTCCCTTGCGACAGCTGAGAAAGCTGCGCAGTGGATTGCTCGTGCCAAGCAAGCGGGCGTCGAGCTGCTGGTGTTTCCAGAGGTGTTCCTGCCAGGCTTTCCCCACTGGATCAATCTCTATCCACCGCTCATGCAGGCCGGGCTGAATCGCCGCTACCAGGATCAATCAATCGAGATTCCTGGGCCCGAGATCACTCTCGTGCAAAAGGCAGCCGAGAAGCACGGCGTCGCGGTCGTGATGGGTGCGAGCGAGCGCCGGGTGGGCGGGCGGACTTGTCACAACTCGGTTGTCTACATAGAGCGCGATGGCCGGTTGTTAGGAGTCCATCGCAAACTGCAACCTACGTATGCCGAACGCTACATCTGGGGTCAGGGTGATGGCTCAACGCTGTTGGTCGTGGACAGCTCGGTCGGCCGACTGGGCGGCCTCGCCTGTTGGGAACACACAATGAATCTCGCCCGCCAAGCGCTGATCGAACAAGGTGAGCAAGTGCACGCGGCCCTGTGGCCCAGCCTTTCAACGATGGCGGGCTTCGACCAAGTGGCAAACGTCCAGATCGAAGCCATGATGAAAAATCATGCGTTGACGGGGCAATGTTTCGTCATCTGCGCCTCGAATCCGATTCCCGCGGAAGCCCTCGCGTACACGGAACGCGAGCTCGGCGCACAGCAGTTGATGAGGCCCGGTGGCGGGTGGAGCGCCATCATCCATCCCTTTGGCTTCACGCTGGCCGGCCCTGTTTCTGGCGACGAAGAACAGCTCGTAGTTGCCGAAGTGGACCTCGAGCAAATCAACGATGTGAAGATGTGGCTGGATACAACAGGACACTACTCTCGCCCAGAAGTATTACGTCTCGTTGTGGATCGCACTCCTAAGCATAACGCCACTTTCATCGACATCGATACTAACCACTAACCAAACGAATAGGCACGCGCGGAGAGTGTTATGGAAATCGGAATCTTCTTGCCCATCGCCAAGGGTGGATTCATCGTGTCGCGCAATGTGCCGCCCACGTGGCCCACGTGGGAGCTCAACCGCGACGTCACGCTGAAATGCGAGCACTACGGCTTCGACTTCGCGCTCTCGATGGTCAAGTTCCGGGGCTTCGGCGGCGAAACCGAGTACTGGGATTATGCGCTCGACAGCTTCACTCTCACGGCGCAGTTAGCGCCGATCACGAAGCGCATCAAGCTCATTCCGTCTGTCACTTTGCTCTCGCTACATCCGGCCGTCGCGGCCAAGATGGCCGTGACGATCGAGGCCGCCTGCCCGGGGCGCTTCGGACTCAACATCGTCTCGGGCTGGTACAAAGATGAGTTCGACCAAATGGGATTGTGGCCCGGCGACAAGCACTTTGAACGACGCTACGACTACGCCACCGAGTACACGCAAGTGTTGCGCGAGTTGTGGCAGACGGGCGAGACAAACTTCAAAGGTGAGTTCTTCACGTTCAACCACGCACGCATCAAGCCACTCCCGTCTACCTACATCCCACTGGTGTGCGCAGGCCAGTCTGGGCGCGGCATTCGATTCACGGCGGAATGCGGCGATCGGAACTTCATCATCGCGGGCGGTAACACGCACGACATCGATGCAGATGTCGCGGCGATTCGCAAAGTGACCGAGCAACTGCAGGCGATCGCGGGGCCGCTCAAGCGCAGCGTTGGCACGATATCGCTGTTCAACGTGATTGCTGCAGATACGGATGAAGCCGCTCGCAAGCGCTTCGATCACATCGTGGCCGGCGCCGACGAAGGCGCGATCCGCAACTTGGTAGGACAAGCAGAGCTCGACAAGTCGGACGGCATGTCGGAGAGCCTGAAGAAAAAGTCGATGTTCATGGGGCTACCCACTCTAGTGGGCAGCTACGAGACCGTCGCGAAGTATCTCGATCGGATCTACTTCGAGGCGAAGGTGGCAGCGTGCATGTTCGCGTTCCCGGATTTCGAACACGATATCGATACCTTTGCGGCGCGGGTG
>CAYUIT010000094.1:0-6976 GCA_964444835.1 uncultured Steroidobacteraceae bacterium | reverse complement strand
GGGCGGTTAGCTCAGCGGTAGAGCACTGCTTTCACACGGCAGGGGTCACAGGTTCAAGCCCTGTACCGCCCACCATTAATTCTTATTATTTTCAATCAGTTAAGACGTGATTTTGCAGTGATTTAGCGAGCCTGCAGGCGCGCCGCTGCGACGTGATCGTGCCGCAACGAGCGCACAACCCTTATCCCGCGGTGTATCCGCCGTCCACCGGGAACACACCGCCCGTAACCCATTTCGATTCGTCCGACGCCAAGTAAAGCGCCATCGCGGCGATGTCGTCCGCCGTGCCCAAGCGTTGGAGTGGATAGCGCTTGGCATTCGCTTGTAGTGCTTCATCGAGCGACTGCTGCGCGCCCATGGCGATGCCGCCACGTTCTTCATAGGTTCGGGTCACAAGCGGCGTTACCACCGTGCCTGGACAAATCGCGTTGAAGCGAATGTTCTTGGCTCCGTACTCGATCGCAGCTTGCCGCGTGAGACCGATGACCCCGGCTTTGGCAGCCGCATAGGGCAAGATGCCACTGAATCCGACCAAGCCCCCGATGGACGCTTGATTGATGATCGAGCCGCCGCCTTGCGCTTCCATGGCGGGCACCACCGCCTTGTTAGAGTGCCAGACCCCTGTGAGATTGACGGCGAGCACGCGCTCCCAAGTGGCATCGCTCGTCGTTGTCACCGAGCCAACACCAGCGATGCCCGCGTTGGCCAGTAGTACATCGATCCGGCCGAACTCCCGCAGTGTGAGCGCCGCCATGCGCTCCGTGTCGGCCGACAGCGTGACATCGACGCGCGCGCTTCGGGCAGTGCCCTGGCTGGCGGCGATTTGCGCCGCAACCTCGGCCGCGCTCGCCTCATCGATGTCGACGCACACCACCGCCGCACCCTCGCGCGCAAAGCGCAACGCACTCGCGCGGCCGAGCCCAGAGCCTGCGCCCGTGACGATCGCGACTTTGCCGGCCAAGCGGCCTGCCATGCGCCGCCCTACTCGTACGAGTAACTGACGCGCACCCCATACGTCCGAGGCATGCCGCCCCACGTCTGCGTGGTGAGCGCGTTATCCAGCGCGAAGTCGAAGTACTCTTCGTCCGCCAGATTGCGACCGAACAACGACACGATGATGTTCCCTTTCTCGTTCTTGTAGTTGACGCTCGCGTCTAACAACCCGTACGAAGACTGACGAATGATGGGCGCGTTCAGCGCATCGTTGAAATACTCGTCGGTCCAGTTGTACGACAGACGGAAGCCAAGCTCACCGCCCACGGCGAGTGGACGGTCGTAGCTTGCCGCGACGTTGAACGTGGTCTCGGGAACGCGTTCGAACTTCTTGTTTTTCGCAGCCGCTGGGTCCGTGACAGGGTTGTAGCCCGGCACACCATCGGCATCGAAGCCCTCGAACTCGTCGTATGCGGCATCCACATAGCCAACACTGGCGTCGATCTTGAAGCCCTCGGCTAACAAGGCAGACAGCTCGAGCTCGACGCCTCGGATCGTGGCGGATGCGGCATTGATCAAGCGCTGAATGCGCCCCGTAGAGTTCACCGTCAGCGGCACCTCCTCGAGTGCGAGGCGCTGGATGTCGGTGTAGTCAGATTGGTACACCGCTGCGTTGAAGCGCAATCGACCATCGAGCGCCGTCGTCTTTAAGCCGAGCTCATAGGCTTCCACGGTCTCCGGATTCGGCGTGCTGTTCAA
The DNA here is from genome assembly GCA_964444835.1 of uncultured Steroidobacteraceae bacterium. GTDB lineage: Bacteria > Pseudomonadota > Gammaproteobacteria > Steroidobacterales > Steroidobacteraceae > CADEED01. The sequence goes on along the minus strand of CAYUIT010000094.1, from coordinate 5,284 downwards.
GAACGAGTCGACCGTGTTCGCACGCGCATCGAACGTGCCGCTGCGGAAGCCCTCGGTGCGACTCACGTAAACCATCGTGTCCGACGTCAAGTTGTATTTGAGAGCGATCTTCGGCGTGAAGTCAGACCAGCTTGCATTGCGGCTCAACACGGGCGTGCAGGTGGTGAAGTCCAAACTACAAGTGCCGAGGGCCGCAAAGCGCGCTGTCTTTTCCTCCTTCGAGTGGCGTGCGCCGACCGTGAGCTCCCAGGCTTCGCCGAGATTGATGTTGGCTTCGGCGAAGAAGCTGAGGTTATCGTGATCGATGCCCGCGATCTGGGCGCGATCGGTCAACACCGCATCGTTCAGACCCATACCTGTGATGATCTGCCGGCGCTCGCCGACGAAGTAGCTTTGGTCGAAATAGAACGCACCGATGACGAACTCGTAGCGATCCGAGAACTTTGAAGCGTAACGGAGCTCCTGGCTTCGCTGATCGGCCGTTTCTGAGTTGTCAGGGAAGTGGAAGATCGTAAAGGGCGTGCCGTCGAAATCAGTGCTCGACTTGTATGTGAGATCTCGATAGCCCGTCACTGACGTGACGACGCCGTGTCCGAGATCCCAATTGAGTTCTCCGACGATGCTCTTGACCTCCGCATCGTTATAGCCGATCAGGTCGTGGTTGATCTCGAACGGATCGCCGGGAGGAATGTAACCGTGGATCGTCTGCGGGCGACGCCCGACGACGGTGTTGACGATATTGCGACTGTTAGCGGTACCACTTTCGTCTTTTAGGTACTCCCCGATCAAGGTGAAATCGACGGCATCGGTGGGCGTGAATCGGAGCATCGGTCGCACGATCAACATATCGACATCCGGCTTGGTGCCGGTGGGTGTGTTCGGCATACCGCCCGGATTGACTGCCAGGTTGATGGACCCGCCGTTGTTGTCTTCCCAGTAACCATCGCGGTTGCGGCTCATGATGGCCACTTTGGCCGCTAACTTGTCCTTGAGAAGCGGACCTTCGATGCTGAAGGATGCGTCGAGACGATTGTAGTTTCCTGCTAACAACTCAGCGCGGATGCCAAACTCACCGCTCGGCCGGCGTGTGCGGACGTTGACGGCGCCGCCCGTGACGTTGCGGCCGAAGATCGTACCTTGCGGTCCGCGCAGCACTTCGATGCTCTCCCGATCGAACACATCGACGACCGTGCCGACGGGATAGCCCAAGTACACACCGTCGACAAAGATGCCGACCGCCGGATCGAGCGAGCGCGTGGAACCGCTAATGCCGATGCCACGGATGAAGAAATTCGGAAACGAGGCAAACGTCGAGGACGGCGCCAGCATAGCCCCCGGTGCCAGCCGCCCGACATCGGCAAGATCAACTGCAAAAGTACGCGCGATGAGCGCCTCATTGACCGCCGTGACGGCGATAGGCACGTCTTGTACGGAGATGCCCTCCGCGCGCTTCTGCGAGGTAATGAGTACCTCTTCGATCTGCTCTTCTGCGGCAAGCGTGGGTGCCGCACTCAGTAGCCCGACCACGGACGCAAAGCCCACCACCGCAAACACGGCGATACGTGACGTTCTCATTGCCATCCCCCTCAGTAATGAATCAGAATTTCATCGATGACGTGCGAGCTAAGCTGTTGTTCGTTAAATATTGAACTAGACTCTAGTCCAACATAGTTGTGCCCTCCCTCGCAAGTTGCATACATGAAGGTAGCCCGTAGCAAGACTCGGTCGGTCGCAAAACGCCCCCGCCTGGGCGGCGGTCTACGTGGCAACTTGCAATCGGGCTATCAGATTGCCCGCCTGGCGCGACTGATTGCGCGCAACGCAACGCGGCGCCTCGCAGAAGAAGTCGGCCTCACGCTGGCCGAGTGGCGCATTCTTCTGCTGATGGGCGACGAGGCGCCTGTGCACCTCGATGCGCTGGCAGAGAAAGCCTTGCTCGAAAAGAGTCACGCTTCAATCGCCGCCACCGCGTTAGCACGCCACAAACTCGTCAAGCGTGTCGCGAGTCCCGGCGACGGCCGACGAATTCTGCTTTCGCGCACGCCACAAGGATCGCGTGTCGTGGCGCGTTACCTCAGCGCCACGGCGCTCGAGCGGCGTGCGCTGTGGGGCGTGCTGTCGGCGCGGCAGCAAGCCGCTTTGCACCGCTGCCTCACGTTGTTGCTCGAAGCCGCAGAGCAAGACTCGTTTCAGCGCGGCACACGGCGTCAATGGCAACGCCGCGTTCGTCGGTGAGACGGTGTCGGCGCGGCCGCATCCTGCCATCGAAGTACTGCAGCAACGTCTGCAGGGGCTTGCGCTACCCGGCGGTGAATACACGATCACGCGCGACAACGCGCAACGCGTTGCGCATCTCCTGCAGTCCGCTACGGATGTGCACCCTGTTTTCAGCTGCGTCGCATCACTCCGGTCGCTCGGGATCTCGATCGGCGAACTGTGCCAACTCTGCGAATTCGAGCTCGCAGACGGGCCACTCTTGGGGGAGTTTGCTGTACGATTTTACTCGCCATTGGCGATCGGCCAGCGCTACCAACTAACCGCCCGCATCGACTCCATCGACCGCACCCACGGCGCGCGACTCGGCGTTCTCGATCGGCTGCGATTCTCTGTGAATTTCATCGCGCCCACCGGTGACGTCACGCTCGAAGCGCGCTACCTCTGGCTGCTGCCTCGGGGATTGGGGCGCGCATGATCAAGACTTTCACGGTTTCGATCGAGGCTGCAGCGCAATGGGCGGAGATTCTCGAGGACGGCAATCCGCTGCATGCTGATGCGACCGCACTCGAGGCGCGCGGCTTGGGTCGTGGCATCGTCATGCCAGGTCCAGCAAATATGGGTTACTTGATGACGCTGCTCATGCAGGAGTTCCCGGCGGCACACATCGAGGAATTCCAAGCTCGCTTCACCGGGCTCGTCCTCGCACCTAGCACCGTCGAGGCGCATCTGCACGTGTATCGCGAAGAGTCCACGCCCAACGGCCGTCGGTTGCACTGCAAGCTGGAACTACAAAGTCAGAGCCAAGTTGCCGTTCGCGCCAGCGCTTGCGTGCATGTTCCGACGCGCATTGGGGATGGGGCGTCATGCTGACCAATGCATCCCCCGCGACGGTGTTCGAACGCTTCGCGGCGCAAGCCATACGTACACCGCAGGCAGAAGCGCTCGTCTGCGGCACCGCTAACTACACGTATCACGGGCTCCTTGAATCGGTTCAACGCGTCGCACAGCGACTACGACAGTTAGGCGTACAACGCGGCATGCGTGTTGCGGTGCTGGCGGAGAATCGACCCGAGTACACAATGCTGCAACTCGCCGCAGCCAAGCTCGGCGCAATGGTCGCCTGCCTCAACTGGCGACTCTCCCCCGATGAGTTGCAGCACAGCGTATCCGTCGTAAGCCCGCAGGTCCTCACCTACTCCACGCGGTTTGCTTCTGCGGTAACTTCGCTCAATCGCGCGGCGCCTCACGTACTCGATCTCGAAGCGCTATGCCGTGCTCCGGGCGATCTTGATCAGGGTCCGGTCGACGCGAAATCGACCGATGGTCTACTCATCATCTTTACGAGTGGCACCACCGGGCGGCCGCGCGCCGCTGTGATCAGTCAGCGTGCTGAGATTGCGCGCATGGAGCTGCTGCAACGTGACCTCGGGTTAAACGCGAGCGACGCGTACGTCGCATGGTCACCCATGTTCCATATGGGCGGCAGCGAACATACGCTGTCGAGCCTGATGTATGGGGCCACGGTCGTCATCTGCGACGGCTTGGATGTCCGCGCGATTACCGCGGCGATGAGCCAACGAAAACTCGGTTGGCTCTTGTTAGTGCCCGCAACGATCGAGCCCATCTTGGCAGAACTCGAGCGAACGGGAGCACCGATCGCGGGAATCAAGACGATCGGTTGTATGGCGGACCTCGTACCGACGGCAACCATCGATTCCCTCTGTCGACGCGTCGCGGCGCCATTTCTCAACAGCTTCGGCTCCACAGAAACAGGCCTGCCGCCCTTATCGGGTCACCTCTTGCCCGTCGGCGACCCATTGACTGACCTATCGAAACGGATGAACTCTGGCTGCGAATTGCGGCTGGTCGATGCAGCCGGTCACGACGTGTTAGGAGACGCGGTTGGTGAAGCCTGGGTTCGTGGGCCCACACTGTTTTCTGGCTATTGGACAGACAATGCGCTCGATACCCGTTGCTTCCGTGGCGAGTGGTATCCGATGGGCGATCTATTCCGCCGGACTGCGAGCGGCGGATTCCAATTCGTCGGTCGCTCGAAGTACCTGATCAAGTCCGGCGCCGAGAACATCTATCCCGCCGAGATCGAACGCGTGTTGTTAGAAGATTCACGCGTTGAAGATGCCGCTGTTGTTCGCAGGCCTGACAGCAAATGGGGGGAAGTGCCGGTTGCGTTTGTTGTCCGGCGTGACCCGGGCCTCGAGGCGCGTGACATCGAAGCCTTATGCCGCGCGCGCCTCGCGGGCTACAAGCAACCGAAAGCAATCTACTTTCTAGCGGCCGATGAAATGCCGCGAAATGCCACGGGTAAAATCATCCGCGAGCAACTCGAGCAGCTTGGCATCGCACGAAACGCAGATCCACCAAGCTAGTGCGACCCGCGTGGGCATTCACAGCCCGGATCCCGCGCATACGGACACGGCCATTCGTTTGGCGTGGTCGAACCGCCCAACGCCTCCGTCACCGTCCCCATCGCATCGAGCGTGCGCTGGTACGCCGCCGTCGAGCAGCCGGCACACACGGACAGCACCATCACTAACAGCCATTTCATGCAGCGATCATGCGCCGGGCACCGATGTCTCGCAAGCTGCGAGAGGACGTTGCACTGGCTGTAATCCCCGACTAACAACCATGCTGAACGCCCCATGAATATGGGGGTTACAAACGAAGATTTCGTGATCGGCGTTACGGCAACGCGTGACATATCGTGGCACCATTCGTCGGGTGATCGCGCCGCAGTCCACTCAAACCACTCTCATCAATGTGATCAGCCTTGCGACGGATCACGAGCGTCGTACCGAGTTTCGCCTGCGCGCGCAATCGACGACGCTGGAGTGGTCGTTCTTCGACGCACACACAGAACTCGCTCCACCTCTGCGCTACCACCCGGAGGACGCGCTTATCCATCGCGGTCGCATGCTCACACGCGGCGAGCTTGGCTGTTACTCGAGTCACTACTCATTGTGGAGCCGCTTTCTCGCGACGAGCTATCGGCAGTTACTGGTGCTCGAGGACGATACGTTGGTCGATTGGCGCTTTGTCGAGCGGTGCG
>CAYUIT010000093.1:0-7221 GCA_964444835.1 uncultured Steroidobacteraceae bacterium | reverse complement strand
GAACCTGTGACCCCTGCCGTGTGAAAGCAGTGCTCTACCGCTGAGCTAACCGCCCGCCTGTGCGAGGGCCGCAAGTCTAAGGGCCGCGCGCAATCGAAGCAAATCCCCGCCTGCGCTGCTAGCATTCGCGGCCCTTATGACCGTCGTCACCCGATTCGCTCCGAGTCCCACCGGCATGTTGCATATCGGTGGGGTGCGCACCGCGCTCTTTAGCTGGCTGTACGCCCGCCGCATGGGCGGCAAGTTCATCCTGCGTGTTGAAGATACGGATCTCGAGCGCTCGTCGCCCGAGGCGGTGCGGGTGATTCTCGAGGGCATGAAGTGGCTCGGTCTCGAGCACGACGAAGGCCCGTACTACCAAACGCAACGCTTCGATCGCTACAAGCAAGTGATTGGCGAGATGCTCGCCAAAGGCACGGCCTACCACTGCTATTGCAGCAAAGAAGAGTTGGACGCGATGCGAGCGGATCAGCAAGCGCGCAAGGAGAAGCCGCGCTACGACGGGCGCTGCCGCCACGGCCGTGGGCCTGGAGCGCAACCGGGCCGAGCGCCGGTTGTTAGATTCAAGAATCCGGAAGAGGGTTCGACGATCGTGCACGACCTCGTGCATGGCGAGGTCGAATTCCAGAACAAAGAGCTCGATGACCTGATCATCGCACGCTCGGACGGCACGCCCACGTACAACTTCTGTGTGGTCGTCGACGATGCCGATATGGGCGTTACGCATGTGATTCGCGGCGACGATCATCTCAACAATACGCCGCGCCAGCTCAACATGTTGTTAGCTCTTGGCAAGTCGCCGCCGGCCTATGCGCATGTACCGATGATCTTGGGGCCAGATGGCGCGAAATTGTCGAAGCGCCATGGCGCCGTGAGTGTGCTGCAGTACCAGGAAGAGGGCTTTCTGCCGGAGGCGCTGCTCAATTACTTGGTACGCCTCGGCTGGTCGCATGGCGACGACGAGTTCTTCACGCTTGCGGATATGGTGGCGAAGTTCGATGTGAATGCGCTCAACAAGGGCGCCTCGGCCATCAATCCGGAAAAGCTGCTGTGGCTCAATCAGCAGCATTTGATCAAAGCGGAGCCGCGCGCGGTTGTGCCGCATCTGCGTTGGCATCTCGAACGGCTCGGGATTGCGGCCGCGGACGATGCGATGCTGGAAGCCTTGATCGTGGCGCAACGCGAGCGCTGCAAGACGCTCAAGGAGATGGCGGCCAACAGTCGCTTTTTCTTTGGGGACGCGGTCGCGGTGGATCCGAAAGCGGCGGAAAAGCACCTGACGGCCGATGCGCGCGCCACGCTGAAGGATTTGGCAGCCCAGCTGGGCGGAATCGAGTCTTGGACGGCGCCGCAAGTGCACGACGTGTTGAACGCGTTCGCGACGGAGCGCGGCCTGGGTCTCGGCAAAGTGGCGCAGCCTCTGCGCGTGGCGGTGTCGGGCGGGACGGTGTCGCCGCCGATCGACCAAACCCTCGCGTTGCTCGGGAAAGCGCGCACGCTGGCACGCCTCGCAGCCGTGGCGCCCTGAGCCCTTGTTTCCTTGACAGTTTCCGGGGGGTTGCGTACCTTGCGCGGCCTTCCGTGGGGCTATAGCTCAGCTGGGAGAGCGCTTGCATGGCATGCAAGAGGTCGCCGGTTCGATCCCGGCTAGCTCCACCATGGATTTTTTAGGCCAACTTTCTGTTTCGCGGCGTCCCCATCGTCTAGAGGCCTAGGACATCGCCCTTTCACGGCGGTAACGGGGGTTCGAATCCCCCTGGGGACGCCAATTCTCCCGCCTGCAAACAGCGAACTGCGTCGCATTCGGCGGCTGCGGTTTCGGACGGGCTTTCGCGACGCGGTTTGCGGCTCGCGCATGCCATCTCCGAAGTACGTATAAGTCCCTGATTTTTGTGCGCAGAATACCCGTCATTTTGACAATAAGCGTGAACCCCGCCGTGCGCTGAAATGCGCTCGCGCCTACACTTTAGGCATTCGTTTTCGCTGCTTGTTCGTGCGAGGCAAATCAGCCTCCTACGATGGTCTTTTAGCGCTCAGGATTGGCCCAGGATTGGCATGTCGACGAGATTCTTTGGCGTCATTTGGTATGTGCCGTTGCTGTTGCTTGCAGTCGTCGAAGTGGCTGCGCTGGTGGCAGCGTACTTCTTCGCGATCCAGCTGCTACACGAGGCGGTGAACTCACCCGCATTTCGCTGGCCGGGTGCGCTGTTGTACGCCGGTTGCGTGCTGGTGGCGTTTGCAGGCTTTGGGCTGTTCAGTCGCCGCCAGCGTGCAAACCCAGCGGGCATCGTGCTGCGTGTCGCGTTCGGTATCGTGATCGGCAGCATCGCCGCCATGCTCGTGGCGCGCATTGTGGGTTGGCCGGGCCCGTCGTTCAGCCAGATCGTTGTCGCGTCGAGCATCGCGCTCGTATTGACGGGCCTGGTGCGATTGTTAGCCGAGAAGGTCGTTAGTGAAGATTCCTTCCGGCGGCGCATCATCGTTTACGGGGCTGGTCAGCGGGCCGCGAGTATCGCGGCTTTGCGTCGGCGTGCAGATCAACGCGGCTTCAAGTTGTTAGGTTTCGTCGCGGCCGACGGTGAGCCGCAGGGCGTTCCGCCCGAGCGCCTGCTCACTGCGCGTAAGGAACTCGCCGAGTTGGCGCGTGATCTCGACGCCGACGAGATTGTCATCGCGATGGACGATCGGCGCCGCAGCTTTCCGATTGCGGAGTTGCTCGAATGTCGCCTCGACGGCATCGAGATTATCGATATCGTGAGTTTCTTGGAGCGCGAGACGGGCAAAGTTTACCTCGATGTGCTGAACCCGAGCTGGCTCATTTTTGGCAGCGGCTTCCGTCGGGATCGGATCCGGCTAACGACTGAGCGCGGCTTTGATCTCATCGCGAGCGGGCTATTGCTGGCCTGCATTTGGCCGATCATGTTGTTGACAGCGCTCGCCATCATGTTGGAGGACGGCATCAACGCGCCGATCTTTTACCGGCAGACGCGCGTTGGCTTCCGTGGGCGCAACTTCGAAGTCATCAAGTTCCGCAGTATGCGCATCGATGCCGAGAAGGCGGGGGCGCAGTGGGCGACGAAGAACGACAGCCGCGTGACGCGCGTTGGTGCAATCATCCGCAAGTTGCGCATCGACGAACTGCCGCAGTTGCTCAATGTGTTCCGCGGCGACATGAGTTTCGTCGGACCGCGGCCGGAGCGGCCTGAGTTCGTGGCGGATTTGGCTGCGCGCATTCCGTACTACCGCGAGCGGCATTGCGTGAAGCCCGGGATCACGGGTTGGGCACAGGTGTGCTACCCGTATGGGGCGTCGGAGACCGACGCAATGGAAAAGCTGCAGTACGACCTCTACTACGTGAAGAACCACAGCTTGCTGTTCGACATCATGATCCTGCTGCAGACAGCGGAAGTGGTGTTGCTCGGCAAAGGTGCGCGTTAACGTGGCGCTCGGGACGCTGAGCTACGGCGTCGCGGCCGCAGCCTTTGCGCTGCTGGCAGTTTTGCTGCGTCCCGCGAATCGTTCGATCGATTCACCCGACTTCCGGTTGTTTCTCGTCGCCTGGGGCACGGCGGCGTGGGCCGCGTTACTCGCGGCCGAGGTGCATTTCGAGTTCTTGTCGCTCCCGATGCTCGTGTGCATCGAGCTCATTCACGCTGGGCTCTGGCTTTGGTTGTTAGCCTCGCTAGCGCGCCTGCAGTCGCAGCCTGCCTGGCTCATCCGCACGATGAATGGCGCTGCGCCGATCGCTGCATTGATCGCGGCCGTGTTGGCGCTGGTCCGTTTCGAAGGGACGCAGCTGTTGTCGCTGTTGGGTTTGGCGGTGGCGCTCGTCGGCGTGCTCGGCCTCGAGCAGATCTATCGCAATGCCGAACGCGCGGGCCTCACGCCCGTGCGCTGGTTGTGTCTGGGCATAGCGGGCATCTTCGTCGTCGACATGTTTCTGTACGCCGAAAGTCTGCTCGTGAAGGACTTCGATCGCACGGCGTGGGAAGTGCGCGGTTTCCTCTCGGCGCTCGTCGTGCTGCCGATCGCGTTTGCAGCACGGCGTATGCCCGATTGGTCGGTCGGGTTGTTCGTTTCGCGGCAGGTTGTTTTCTATTCGACTTCGTTTGTGTTGGTCGGCGCCTACCTCGTATTGATGAGCCTCGGTGGCTTGATCGTGCGCGAGAGTGGCGGGCGCTGGGGACCGACGGCGCAGTTGCTTTTCCTGGCCGTGGCTGCTGTGTTGTTAGCCGCGATCGTTTTTTCCGGCGACATGCGGCGGCGTCTCAAGGCTTTCGTTGCGAAGAATTTCTTCCGCAACAAATATGACTACCGCTTGGAGTGGCTGCGATTCGTCGGGACGCTGTCGCAGCGCGAATTCGGGGAGACCTTCGATCAAACGGCAATCCGTGCGGTAGCGCAGATCATCGAAAGCCCGCGCGGTGTGCTGTGGGTGCGCGGCGGCCCGTCGGGGGGCTTTCGGCCGACGGCCGAATGGCCGCCGACGAATTCCGCGTCGCAGTTGCCCGCCGTGGCGGCCAACGCGGTGGTCGAGGAGCAAGCGGCGCTGCCGCTCTTCTTGGAGCGCACGAAGTGGGTGGTGGATCTGGCGGAGCATGCTGTGCGACCGGAGCTCTACGACGAATTGCCGATCGATGCGGCGCTGTACTCGTTAGGACGCGATGCGTTGCTCGTGCCGCTGCTCCATGTTGAGCGGCTGTACGGCTTTCTGCAGCTTGCGCGACACCCGCGCTTTGGCACTTTGACGTTCGAAGACCGCGACTTGCTGCGCACGGTGGGTCGCCATATCGCGTCGCATTTGTCGGAAGAGGAGATGGATCGCCGTCTTAACGAGAGCCGGCAGTTCGAAGCATTCAATCGGTTCTCGGCGTTCGTGCTGCATGATCTCAAGAACTCGACGGCGCAGCTGCAATTGATTCTGCACAACGCCGATCGGCATAAGCGCAATCCAGAGTTCGTCGACGATGCGTTGGCGACGATCTCAAACACGGTCGAGCGCATGAGCCGCTTGCTGGCGCAACTCGGGCAGGGCGGCGTGTCCGGTACGGCCCGCGAGGTGGATTTGGTGGAAGTCGCCGAGCGCGCAGCGCAGCGCATGGCCAGCCGCATGCCCGTGCCGCGGGTGGTGGCGCTCGCGCGGCCACGCGTGCAAGCGGATCTCGAGCGTTTGACGAGCGTACTCGAGCATATTGTGCGTAACGCACAGGACGCGACGCCGCCGACGGGTGAAGTCACGATTGAAGTCGCAGCGATTGAGGGCGCGCCGAGTATCCGCGTGCGCGACACCGGGCACGGCATGGATGCGGAATTCTTGCGCGACCGGCTGTTTCGACCGTTCGACACCACGAAGGGCAGCCGCGGCATGGGCATTGGTGCGTACCAGGCGCGCGAGTACGCGCGCTCGCTGGGGGGTGATGCCCGCGTCGAGTCGGCGCCCGGACGTGGTACCGTGTTCGAGATCGTTTTCCCGCGTGCGCTCGCGGCGCGCGGCGCGGCGTGATCGTGCGCAAGGATGCCCATGAATCAGACTGCTTCTAACAACAAGTTGCTGATCGTCGAAGACGACCCAGGGCTGCGCTCGCAGTTGCGTTGGTGCTTCGAGGGTTACGAGATTCTATTTGCAGGCGACCGCGCCGAGGCGTTGTCGGTCGTGCGGCGCGCGGCACCTGCGGTCGTTCTGCAGGATCTCGGCTTGCCGCCGGATGCTGAAGGAGTCAGCGAAGGATTTGCGACATTGTCGGAGATCCTGCAAGTGGCACCGCAGACGAAAGTGATCGTTGTTACAGGGCACCATGACCGGCAGAGCGCACTACGCGCGATCGCAAGTGGGGCCGTCGATTTCTATCAGAAGCCTGTCGACGTCGATGTGCTCAAGCTGATCGTCGGGCGCGCATTCCACATCTCGCGCCTCGAGCAAGAGTTGTTAGCGAGTCGCGCAAACGAAGGCCGCCCATCGTTCGATGGCTTGATTGCGACCGACGATCGAATGCAGAACGTCTGCCGCATCATCGAGAAGGTGGCGCCCGCAGATGTCTCGGTGCTCATTCTCGGTGAGAGCGGCACCGGCAAGGAATTGCTCGCACGCGCTGTGCACCGCTTGAGCCCGCGTGCCCACGGCAAGTTCCAAGCCATCAACTGCGCGGCGATTCCCGAAGCGTTGTTGGAGTCGGAGCTGTTCGGCCACGAGAAGGGCGCCTTCACGGGTGCCGTGAAGCAAACGCTCGGTAAGATCGAGTTGGCCGATGGCGGCACCTTGTTCCTCGACGAAGTCGGCGATATGCCGCTCGCGCTGCAAGCGAAGCTGCTGCGCTTTCTGCAAGATCGCGTGATCGAGCGCGTCGGCGGTCGCCAGTCGATCGCCGTGAACGTACGCGTCGTCGCGGCAACAAACCAAGACTTAGCCCAACTCATTACGCAACAGCGTTTCCGCCAGGATCTGTTCTACCGTCTGAGCGAAGTTACCTTGAATGTGCCGCCGTTACGCGAGCGCAAGAGCGATGCGGTGGCCATCGCGCATGCATTCTTGCGCCGATACGCAGCGCCCAGTGGGCGCGTGATCCGGGGCTTCACCGATGAGGCGCTAGCGGCGATTTCGGCCTATAGCTGGCCGGGCAACGTGCGCGAGCTCGAAAACAAGATCAAGTCGGCGGTGTTGTTAGCGGAAGGGCAAACCGTTGGTCTCGCCGATCTCGGGTTACCCGGTTCGAACGATCCGGCAGCACCGCAAACGTTGCGTGATGTCCGCAATCGCGCGGAGCGCGAAGCGATTGCTAGCGCTCTCACGATCGCGGCGGGCAATATCTCGCGCGCGGCGGATTTGCTCGGCATTACGCGGCCGACGTTGTATGACTTACTGGAGAAGCACCAGATCGCGATGGCAGCAGTCGATCGCGTGACCAGCGACCGAGCCAGCACGGATGCGGTGCCGTAAGCGTGAGCGTGCCGATGGCTGAGTCAATCGTGAGCACCGCGCCCGTGAGTCATCCGCTGGCAAACAGTGTTCCGCTGTTGTGGGTCGCGGTCGCCACGCTGTTGTTCTTGCCGTCGATGGAGCAGCTTGGTTTCTTGTGGACGGAGCTCGGCGACGCGGGGTACGGGCATGGGCCTCTCCTCGCGGTGGTGTCGGCCTGGCTGCTGTGGCAGATCGGAGGAGGCCCTGTGCAGCGCGCGGCGACGCGCTGGGCCTGGGCCGCCGCACTCGCGGCCACGACGATCGCC
>CAYUIT010000092.1:0-7619 GCA_964444835.1 uncultured Steroidobacteraceae bacterium | reverse complement strand
ATATGGTCTGCCGGCAGCCGACGCTCGGCCTCGGCGACAGCCCGCGTCGCAACGCTCTCTGCATTCTCCTTGTCGCGAAGCTGGACCAGCGTCGTCGCCAACATGCGCGTGATTTCCGCCCGCGCAAAGGGGTCGTCGACGTCACTCGACAGAGATTGCTGCGCTGCTTGGCTTACGAGCTGTGCGGCCGTGAGCGGTGTGCCGCCGGTCGTTTGCGGGTCGGCATGCTCGAACATCGCGACGATGTAGTCTTTGATCGCCTCGGCGCGCCGCTGCGCGACGCGAGCTTTGTTGGCTTCCGATAGCGCGACGCCCGCACCCACCAAGACTGCCGTGACGACGAGCACTGCTGCGGATACGGCGAGCGCGTGACGTCGCACAAAGCGCCGGCTGCGATACCAGACGCTATCGGGCTGCGCGAGTACCGGTCGCTGATCGAGGTAGCGAACGATATCCTCGGCGAAGGCATTCGCGGTCGCGTAGCGCTCTTGTGGCGACTTCTTCAGGGCTTTCAAGACGATCGTATCAAGGTCGCCGCGCAACCGCGCGCGCGCACTGGCGGGAGCCGTTTCGCTCGGGCGTGGTGGTTCCGTCGTGATGATGGCTTCCTCGAGCGCACCACGCGATTCACGCTTCAGTCGGTAGGGTCGCTGGCCGGCCAACAATTCGTAGAGAACCACGCCGAGCGAATAAATATCGGAGGTCACCGCGAGCTGCTCGCCGCGAATCTGCTCGGGCGACGCGTACTCGATCGTCAGCGCGCGACCTGTGAGCTCGGTTAGTTGCGTGGCCTCTGCCCGGCCATCTGCTAACAACTTCGCGATGCCGAAGTCGAGTAAGCGGATCTGGCCGTCGCGGGTGACCAAGATATTGGCGGGCTTGAGGTCGCGGTGCAGCACCAGCTTGCCGTGCGCATAGGCGATCGCATCGAGTACTTGCAGAAAGAGTTGCAGCTTGGCGCGCAATTCGAGTGGCGCCCGTTGCGCATCGCCAGCCGCGTAGTGATCGAGCGGTTGCCCCTCGACATATTCGAGTGCCAGGTACGGCTGATTCGCGCTCGTGAGGCCGGCGTCGTATAACCGTGCGATATTGGGGTGTTCGAGCGACGCAAGAATCTCGCGCTCGCGCGCCATACGTTCGGCGAGGCTCGCGGCGGGCCAAGAGCCGTATGGCAACTTCAGCGCGACGGCACGCTTGACCATACCGTCAATGCGCTCGGCAAGCCAGACCGCGCCCATTCCGCCGCGACCGAGCTCGCGCACCAGTTGGTAGGGTCCGATCTGCGCGCCGGCATGCAGATCGTGAGTGACTGCAGCGTCCGTCGGCGTTGCAATTTTTGGCAACGTCCGCAGGAAGTCACCCGTCTCGATACCGCCCGCGCGCGACAAGAGATCGCGCAGGAGTGGCTTCAGCGCGTCGCAGGTCGCGGGCAGCGCCTGCAACCATTGCTCACGTTCGGTCGGCGGCCGGTCGAGCGCTTCGTCGAGTAGGCGATTGAGTTCGGCAGCGTTCTGAGGATCGAGATCGAGTTTTGCCATGGCAGCGACTCGGCGAGCCAAATACCCTCAACTACGGATTGCGCAGGCGGAACCGGACACTCACGGCGCGAGCGCTTTCGCGAGCAACAGACGGGCTTTTTCCCAATCCCGTCGCACAGTGCGGTCGGTGATGCCGAGCGCTTCAGCGACTTCAACTTCGGTCAGCCCCGCGAAGTACCGTAGCTCCACGACCTGAACCAATCGCGGATCGAACTGGGCCAGGTCTGCGAGCGCCTCGTGGACGCGTACGATTTCACCCTCGGCGTCACTCGTCGATTCTGCGATCGAGGTGTTGAGTGTCACGGGTTGTGCATCGCCGCCACGCCGCTCCGCGAGAGCCGCACGCGCAAGATCGACGATGACCGAGCGCATGACTTGCCCTGCGTAACGAAAGAAATGCACGCGATCCTCCACGCGCAGCCGCTGTGCGTTGGCGAAGCGCATGAAGCATTCGTGGACGAGGGAAGTGGTATCGAGCAAAACACCGCGCTGCATCGGTCGCAGGCGGTTACTCGCCATTCGATGCAGCTCCGCATACGCCGTGTCGAACACGGCTTGGAGCGCGCCGGCTTCACCGTCGCGTGCGCGTCGAATCAGATCTGTGAGCGAGGCATCTGGTGGCGGCACGATTCTCAGCGCATTGCGGCGCCCGGTCTCGCCAGTGCATCCCTGCGTGGCGTTACCTCAGAGGCTAGGGGGCGGCGGCATGGCACGCAACCCCATGGTGCGCTGCGCCATGTTTCTCGGTAGGCGTTGCCGCCCCTGCCAAACTCCCGGTCAGCTCGTCGTACCGTCCCCGCGCCCCACAACACGGTTGTACGCCAACGACACGAGGATTGAGACGCCAAGAACGGTGCCGATGAAGCTCAACGAATAGCCGATCGGGAACTTGCCCCCGAAGGCGTTGTTCAGCCACACCATCTTGAGGCCGACGAAAATCAGGATGACGCCCAGACCGTATTTCAGGAACTGGAACGCCTTGACCATGTGCTGCAACACGAAGAACAACGAGCGCAAGCCGAGGATCGCGAAGATGTTCGATGTGAATACGATCAGCGGTTCGTTCGTCAGCGCGAAGATCGCAGGTACGGAGTCGATCGCGAAAATGATGTCGCTGAACTCGATGAACACGAGTGCGACGAACAGGGGCGTGACCCACTGCTTGCCGTCGATTTCCACCCAGAATCGATCGCCGTGGTAGTTAGGCGTGACGGACCAAATGCGCCGGACGACTTTGAGAATCGGATTGCGCTCGGGATCGAGCGGCTTCTCGGGTAAGAACAGGATCTTGACGCCGGTCGCGAGCAGGATCACACCGAAGATGATCACCACCCAGTGGTACTGCATCAGGATCGAGCCGAGCGAGATGAACAGCGCACGGAACGCGATCGCGCCCAAGATGCCGTAGAAGAGCACCTTCTGTTGGTACTGCACCGGCACCGCGAAATAGGCAAAGATCGCAACGAACACGAATACGTTGTCGACCGCGAGTGCGTACTCGACGACGTAGCCCGCGAGGAATTCGAGCGCGGTCGTCTGCGCGAGAGCTCCGTGATCGAGGCCGGCGAGATCCGGTCGCGTCGGGAACGATTGCAGCATGTAGTAATAGAGACCGGCGTTGAACGCCAGCGCGAGCCCGATGTACGCAACGCTGCGGATGCTGGCCTCGCGTACCGTGGGCTCGTGCGACTTGCGCGCAAACACGCCGAGGTCGAATGCCAACACGGCTGCGATCAGCACGATGAAGAGCCCGTAGACCCACCAGTAATCGGCGAAGGGGAACAGCAAAACGTCCTGCAAAGGCGGTCTCTCCAAGGTATGCGCGGTGCTGGAAAGGCGCGCATCCTACCCGGAACGGTCGGCCGAGAATCTCGAAAAATCCCGTCTCTATATACGGAAATCCCGAACACTCTATCAGGCTAGGCCAACCCTGGCAACAGGGCCGCTCCGGCTAACAACCTCAGCGTCCCGGGGCCCGGTGGCTACAATCGCCCAGTCATGTCGCACCGCATCTCTCGCCGCCGATTGCTGGTCACCGCTGTGGCTGGCAGCCTCGCTGCGGTCGGCCGCGCCTCACCGGGCAGGGCTGCCGTGGGTGATACTCCCCGGGTGAATCGTTCTTGGGACAGCATCGTGGTCGGTGCCGGCGTGTTCGGCGCCTGGACGGCGTGGCATTTGCGCGCCGCTGGTCAGCGGGTGTTGTTAGTCGACGCGTTCGGCCCGGCACATGCGCGTGCGTCCTCTGGCGGCGAATCGCGCCTCACGCGCGGCAGTTACGGCGCGGACGAGTTGTACACGCGGATGGCTTTCGATTCGCTGGAACGCTGGCGCTGGCTGTCCGGGCGGGCAGGCCTGCCAATCTTCCACCCGCTCGGCGTGCTGTTCTTTGCGGCGAGTCGCGAGGCGTACTTTTCGCAGTCGATCGACGTGCATCGGCGGTTGAATCTGCCGACGCAAGTGCTGTCGCGCGCGGAGCTCTTGCAGCGCTTTCCGCAAGTCGATTGGAGCGGCGTTGAGATCGGCTTGTACGAGCCCGATTTTGGCGCGCTGATGGCGCGCCGCGCCGTGCAGACTTTGGTCGCCGAGTTCGTCGCGAGCGGGGGTGAGTATCGTTGCGAGGCGGTGCTCCCGCCGACGGCTGCCGCAGCGTCGCCCGCGCTGCGCACGCAGAGCGGCGCAACCTTGACGGCCGACAACTACGTGTTCGCCTGTGGTCCGTGGTTGCCGAAGCTCTTTCCCGAGTTGTTAGGTGGGCGCATCTTCCCGACGCGCCAGACGGTGTTCTTTTTTGCGACGCCGCCAGGCGATGCGCGCTTTGCGGCCGGCGCGTTGCCCGGCTGGGCCGATTTCAACCACGGCGACATCTACTACGGCTTTCCGGACCTCGAGGCGCGTGGTTTCAAGATTGCCCACGATCAACATGGCCCACCGATCGATCCGGATGTCGGCGATCGCGCGACGACGGCTGCAGAACTGGCTGACGTGCGCGGCTACCTGGGCCGGCGCTTTCCCGCACTCGCGGCGCAGCCGATGATCGAATCGCGCGTCTGCCAGTACGAGAACAGCTCGAGCGGCGACTTTCTGATCGATCGGCATCCGACGATCCCGCAGTTCTGGTTGTTAGGCGGCGGCTCGGGCCATGGCTTCAAGCACGGTCCGGCCGTGGGCGCCTACGCGAGTGCGCTTGTGCGCGGTACGCTGCCGCGTCCGGAGTCGCGCTTCTCGCTCGCGACCAAAGGCGCAGTACAGCAACGGGCCGTACACTGAGCTCGCCGTGACGAGCGCCTCGACGCCGGCTAACCACCGGACCGCATTGCTGGTCGTTCTCGGCGGATGCGCAGCCATCCTGCCGCTGTCGACCGATATCGTCTTGCCGGTGCTGCCCGTGCTCGGCGAGATGCTCGGTGCGCCGCAGGCCCAGGTGCAGCAAGTGCTGACGGCGTTCGTGCTGGGCTTTGGGATGGCACACGCATTCGTCGGCGCGCTGCTCGATCGCTTCGGTGCGCGCCGCGTGTTGCTCACGGCCTTGGCGCTGCTTGCGCTGACGGCGTTCACGACCTCGCTCGCGCAGAGTCTCGCGCAGATTGTCGCGCTGCGCTTTCTGCAAGGCGCGCTCGCGGCAGTGGCACCGATTACGATGCGCATGCTCGTGCGCGAGATGGCCCCGCCACAAGAAGCACCGAACTTGCTGTCGAAAATGGGCGTGGCATTAGGCTTGATGGCGATTGCCGCACCATTCATTGGCGCCGCGCTGACACGCGACTTCGGCTGGCGATTCGTCTTCGCCGGGATTGCAGGCTACGCGATCTTGTTAGCGTTAGGGGCAACGGCGACACTGCCGACGCGGTCGGCGGCGGGGGACCGCGGCGCACTATCGTTCGGCGCACTGCTGGGTGTCGCACGGCGCGCCTTGCGCTCGGCGCCTTTCCGTGGGGCGACCGCTGGTGCAGCGTTAGGCTATACGGGGCTGATGTCCCACTTGGTCGGGTCGCCCTTCATCGCTCATCACCAGTTCCCCACTGTCCGTTCCGGGCCGGCGCTGGTGATCGGACTGGGCGGAGCGGGCTACTTGATCGGCAGTCTTACGGGGGCCCAGCTCAACAAACGCTGGTTGCCGCACCATGTGGCGCTGCTCGGCGCGGGCTCAATGTGCCTTGCCGCAGTTACGTTGGCGGCATTGGCAAGCACGCCGTGGTTCGTATGGCCGATGCTCGCGGCATGCGTGGCCCTGTTTGGCGTGGGCTGGTCATTGGTGCAGCCGTGGGCACAAGCCACAGCGTTGGTGGGGAACGAGAGTGAGGCGGGTCGCGTCTCGGCGCTGTACGGCTTGCTGCAATTGTGTGGCGTGTCGTTGCTGGTGAGCGTCATCGGACGTTGGCTCACGACAGCCTATGCGTTATCGGCGGTGTGGTGCGTCGTCGGTATCGCGATTCTGTTCGTCGTGCGTGCCACTCGTGCCGCAGCGCTTCGCTCGCATCTATCGGTTCAATAGGGGATTCCGAATGGCCCTGAGCGGCGCCCGTCGATAGACTCTAACGACATTGAGCAAGGAGTGAACCCATGGCAAAAGCGAACATGACGGCAGTGGCCGCCCCAGTCATCGACATCGGTATCAAGAGCAAGGATCGCGAGAAGATCGCACAAGGCTTGTCGCGCGTGCTGGCGGACACTTATTCGCTCTATCTCAAGACGCACAACTTCCACTGGAACGTGGAAGGCCCGATGTTCAACACCTTGCACTTGATGTTCATGGATCAGTACACGGAGTTGTGGACGGCCCTTGATGCGATTGCGGAGCGCATCCGCTCACTCGGCTATCCCGCGCCCGGCACGGGCAAGGAGTTTGCACGCCTCACGTCGATCGAGGAGACGGAAGGCGCGCCGGACGCGCTCGATATGGTGCGGTTGTTAGTGTCGGGCCACGAGGCCGTGGCACGGACCGCGCGCCAGGTGTTTCCGGCTGCGGAAAAGGCCAGCGACGAGTCGACCTGCGACTTGCTCACGCAGCGGTTACAGGTGCACGAGAAGACGGCTTGGATGCTCCGGAGCCTGCTGAAATAGGCTAAATGTCGGTTGTCGGGGGCTTTTGGGGTAATATTTCGGGCTTCGTGTCGCCGCCTAGCCGGGCGGTGTGCACCACGGTCTGAGCGACTCATCCCACAGAGGTAGTGATGCCCCTAACGATTGGTATTCCCCGCGAAACATACGCGGGCGAGAAGCGTGTGGCCTCGGTTCCCGAGGTCGTCGAGAAGCTCATCAAGCTCGGCTTCGGGGTTGTCGTTGAATCGGGCGCGGGCGCGGCCGCGAATTTCGATGACTCGGCGTATCAGACAGCCGGCGCACGCATCGCCGGCACGGCGGCGGAGTTGTATGCCAGCGCCGATATCGTCTTCAAAGTACGGGCGCCGAGCGCGGCGGAGGTCCCCCAGTTCAAGCCCGGCACCACGCTCATCAGCTTCATTTGGCCGGCACAGAACACGGAGCTGATGCAGCAGCTCGCCGCGCAAAAGCTCACGGTGCTCGCCATGGACGCGCTGCCGAGGCAGCTGTCGCGCGCACAGAAGATGGACGCGCTCACCTCAATGGCGAGCATCAGCGGTTATCGCGCCATCATCGAGGCGGCGAATGCGTTTGGTCGCTTCTTCAATGGGCAAGTGACGGCGGCAGGCAAGATTCCGCCGGCCAAGGTATTCATTGCTGGCGCGGGCGTCGCGGGTCTTGCCGCGATTGGCACAGCGGCCAACCTCGGCGCGATCGTGCGCGCGAACGACACGCGGGCAGAAGTCGCTGACCAAGTCGTGTCGCTCGGCGGCGAGTTCGTCAAGGTGGATTACGAGGAAGAAGGCTCGGGCGGCGGCGGCTACGCGAAAGTGATGAGCGAAGGCTTCCAGGCGGCGCAGCGCGAGATGTACGCGAAGCAAGCGCGCGAAGTCGACATCATCGTCACGACCGCGCTGATCCCGGGCAAGCCGGCGCCGAAGCTGATCACCGCCGAGATGGTGCGGTCGATGAAGCCCGGCAGCGTCATCGTCGACATGGCCGCCGAGCAGGGCGGCAACTGCGAGCTCACCGTGCCCGGCC
>CAYUIT010000091.1:0-7637 GCA_964444835.1 uncultured Steroidobacteraceae bacterium | reverse complement strand
CGCGCGGCCGTACTCAGCCCCAAGCTTTTTTGATCGCGCCTAACATCAAGCTGCGCGTGCTTGCCATTGGATCGCTCATCGCCGCAAACACCGGCGGCTGACGACGCAGCAAGCGCCAGTTTTCGCTGCGCAGGATCTGCGTCAGGAACTCAACGTTTCGATCGATCGACTCGATATACGGGTTGCGACCGCCAAACAGCACTTCGAGATACTTGTACGCCTGCTTGAACTCGCCTTCGAGCCGCTTCTCGCGCATCACCGCCATGAACTGCGGCGTTTGCCGCAGCAGGTCGAGGCCCGATGCATAGCGCACCGCGACGTTGCCGTTTTCGGACACTGGCAACGCGACGCCGCCGAGTACGAACTCCGCATAGAGTCGATCGCGACACTTCTCGAGGTAGCAGCGATCCGCCATCTGGCCCATCAGATCGGCCGTGCCGATCAAGTGTCCTAGCTTGTGATCGCGCGGATCCGGCGCAAAGATCTTGTCGAACGGGCGCTCGTAGCCCGTGTAGTGAATGATCTGCGTCGCAACCGGCACCCAACTCGTTAGCTCGATCTTGGGTAAGTAATCCTCGAGGAAGGCCGCGCCGCGCGACACGTGCACGCTCGTGAACTCCGCGCCGTTGCTTTGTTGGTGCTCCGAAATCTTGCGCAGATAGCCGACGTCGTGGAACAACGCGATGATGATGCCGACGGTGGCGCGCTCGACACCCAGCCGATCATGGGGTGCCGCTTGCACTTCGTAGCCGCAGATCAAGCGTGCAGCCGCGAGCGTGATATCGAGCGTGTGCTGTTGGTCGTGATAGACCGTGTCGACGCCGAAATAGCCCGGCATACGACCGGTGAACATGCGTTCGAAGTCTTGGAAGACAGTGGCGAAAACGGGAAACGAGTGGCCGGGCCAAGTGCTCGCGAACAAGTCCTCAACGGCACGCCGCACGGCCGGAGCGGAACTCACTTGCACTGTGTTCGTGACGTCGAAGTCACTACGGCGAGAAGGCTGCATCGATTTCGCGCGCGACCGAGATACAGCAGTCTAAGCACGGGTCTTGCAAAACTCTAGGCGACGACCGCCTAGTGCGTCCGGAGCGTGACGTGCGTCACATCTCGCCGATCGACGGGCAGTGCGAGCGACCGAGCACGAAGGGTTGGGTTTGCGCGTGTTGAGGGCGCCCTCGACCGGCCGTTAATCGCGACCCAGTGCTTGCTCGTTCGTCATCGCTGACCTTCTCTTGGCGTCGCGATCGGACGGGCGAGGGGAACGCCGAAAATCGCAGCGAGTCTGCGAGCAAGATTTTCGAAGCGCGCCCGACCCACGCGCAAACCCAACCCTTCGTGCTCGGACGCTTGCGCTACACGTCGAACGAGGCGACCACAGGCGCATGGTCGGACGGGCGCTCTGCGCGGCGCGGCTCGACATCGACTTTGCTACTCGTGCAGCGTGCCGCGAGTGCGTGGCTCGCCAAGATCAAGTCGATGCGCAGTCCATGGTTGCGTCGGAACGCACCTTGTCGGTAGTCCCACCAGGAGAAAGTGTTCGCCGGTTGGTCGAAGCGGCGGAAGACATCGTCGAGCCCGAGCGACATGATCTGCTGCAACGCTGCACGCTCCGGCTCGCTCACCAAGTTCTGGCCAACCCAGGCGGCGGGGTCGTGCACGTCGCGATCCTCGGGTGCGATATTGAAATCGCCTAACACGATGACATTGGGATGCTGCGCGAGTTCGGTGACGAGCCAGGCGCGCAGGGCTTCGAGCCACTTCAACTTGTACTCGAACTTCTCCGATCCGACTGCCTGGCCGTTTGGCACATACAAATCGATGACACGCGTGTTGCCAATCGTGGCCGCGAGCACCCGACGCTGGGGATCGCTGAAGCCTGGGATGTCGGTTACGACATCCTGTGGCTCCGTGCGTGCCATCACCGCGACGCCGTTGTAGGTGCGCTGGCCGCTGAACGCAACTTGGTAGCCCAGCGCCGCAATCTCGGCTTTGGGGAAGTCTTTGTCTTCGGTTTTGGTTTCCTGCAGCGCGACGCAGTCGATGGGATTGGCAGCCAACCAGTCGGTGAGTTGCGGCAGGCGGACGCGCAGCGAATTGACGTTCCAAGTGGCGATCGTGAACGGCACGGGGTTCACCACACCTTGAGGCCGCCGAACTTACGCCGCACGCGCGCCGCGAGCATTGCCCAACCCAGGCAGAAGCCGACTAACAGCCCGACGCCGCCGGCCGCGAGCGCCCATTGCCACGGCGCAAGTGCGGTCATGCCGCGAGCCCCTGACTCTTCAGCAACGCCTGGATATCGGGCTTGCGACCGCGAAACTCGACGAACGCATCGAGAGCATCGCGGCTACCGCCCTGCGACAAGATGGAATCGAGGAAGCGTTGTGCCGTGGCCCGATCGAACACGCCTTGTTCTTCGAAGGCCTCGAAGGCATCGGCCGAGAGGACTTCAGCCCACTTGTAACTGTAGTAGCCGGCGGCGTAACCGCCCGCGAAGATGTGGCCGAAATTATGCGGAAAGCGATTCCACTCCGGCGGCTGAATGACAGCGACCGCGTCGCGAACTTCGCGCAATACTTGCTCGATGCGTGCTCCGCGCTCGGGTGTGTATTCGGCGTGCAGCCGAAAATCGAATAGCGCGAACTCGAGCTGACGCACCGTGGCGAGACCCGCGTGGAATACGCGCGTGGCTAACAACTTTTGCTGCTTGTCCGCCGGCAGGGGCGCACCCGTATCGACGTGTGCGGTCATCGCAGTGAGCACGTCGACATGCCAGGCGAAGTTCTCCATGAACTGGCTCGGCAGCTCGACCGCGTCCCAGGACACGCCATTGATTCCAGCAATACTCGGGTAGGCGACACGCGTGAGCATGTGGTGCAAGCCATGGCCAAATTCGTGGAACAGGGTCACGACGTCGTCATGGGTCAACAGCGCCGGTTTGCCGTTCGCGGGCGGCAGGAAATTGCAGACGAGATAGGCCACCGGCGCAGCCGACGTGCCGCCGATGCCGATCCGGCCGACGCAGTCGTCCATCCAGGCACCCGAGCGCTTGTTAGCCCGCGCATAGGGATCGAGGTAGAAACTGCCGAGACGCTTGTCGGCCGCCTCTTCGATGTCGAAGAAGCGCACATCGGCGTGCCACTTCGGCACGTCGTGACGCTCGACGATGCGCACGCCAAACAAGCGTTCGGCGACGCCAAACAGCCCGGCCAATACGCGCGGCAGTTGAAAATACGGCCGCAGCTCTTCTTGCGAAACGGCGTACCGTTCGCTTTGGAGTTTCTCGGCGTAGAAGCCGACGTCCCAAGCGGCAAGCGCTCGCCCGGCATATTGCTCGAGTTCGGCCAACTCGCGTTTTGCCGCCGGCCGGGCCGCCACGACCAATTTGTTCAAGAACTCGAGCACTTCTTGTGGCGACTTGGCCATGCGCGTGGCGAGCGCATATTCCGCGTAGCTCGCAAAGCCTAACAACTGACCCGCCTCATGGCGGAGTGCCAAGAGGCGCTCCATCACGGCGGTGTTGTCATAGCGGCCCGCACTCGGTCCGCGATCGGACGCGCGCGTGCTCCACGCCTCGTAGTACTCGCGCCGCAAGTCGGCCGACTCGGCATCCGTCATTACGGCGACGTAAGTGGGTTGCTGCAATGACAACACCCAGCCTTCGACGCCTTGCTCGACGGCGCGCGCGCGGGCTTGTTCGACGATTGTCGCATTCAGACCGCGCAGCAGCGTGGCGTCCGTCACGTGCTTGCTCCACGCGTTCGTCGCGTCGAGCACGTTCTCCTCGAACTTCGCTTGCAGTTGCGACAACTCTTGCATCACGGCCTTGAAGCGCGCTTTTTTCTCGGCTGGCAGGCCGACACCGCTCAACCGGAAATCGCGCAAGGTTTGTTCGATCACACGGCGCTGCACGCGCGAGAGGCGCTCGCCTTCGTTCGCGAGAATCGTTTGATAGGCGCGGTACAGCGATTCACTTTGGCCGAGGTCCGTTTGGTACTCGGACAACAGCGGCAAGCATGCGTTGTAGCTCTCGCGGAGCGCTTCGGAATTCTGGACGCCGTTCAAATGGCTGATTGGCGACCAAGTGCGCGATAGCTGGTGTTGCAACTGCTCCAACGGTTCGACCACCGTGGCAAACGTCGGATTCGCAATTGCCTCGATGGTGCGGATCTGGGCGCGATGCTCGTCTAGTAACGCACGCAGCGTCGGCTCGATCTCCGCTGGCTGAATGGCCAAGAACTCCGGCAATCCGTTACGGGTAGCAAAGGCGTGTGGCATGGCGAGCGGCGTCTACGAGGGGGCGGTGGCCCCATGTTACCAGCGGGGCGCGTTCCCCTCGCGTTGTGCGAGGGGCTTCGGGCGCTTCTGGGACGAAGCTCAGCCCAAAACGGCGAGCACCGGCCCCGTATCGGGCCGCACACCGCGCCACACGGCGAAGGACTCCGCGGCTTGTTCGACCAACATGCCCCAGCCTTTGTGCGCTTGCGTGCAGCCGTGGCGGCGCGCCCAGGCGACGAACGGGGTATCGGCCTTGCCGTACGTCATGTCATAGCAAATCGTGTCGCGCCCGATGATCTTGGCAGGCACATCCGGCACCCCACCCGCGAGGCCGGCGGACGTGGCGTTGATCACCAGATCGAACGGTTCTGCTGGCACATCGGCGAACCCGCAGCCGCGCACCGTACCGAGATCGCCGAACGTGGAGGCCAGATTCACGGCGCGATCCGCACCGCGATTGGCAATCAAGATGTCTGCGGGGTGCTCGGACAGTAGCGGTGCCAGCACGCCGCGCGCTGCGCCGCCTGCGCCCAGGACCAGAATGTGCTTGTTCGCGATATCGATGTTCAAGTTCATCGTCAGATCGCGAATCAGACCCGCGCCGTCGGTATTGTCGCCCAGCAGTCGGTTATCATCCTGCAGCATCAGCGTGTTGACTGCGCCGGCGCGCTCGGCTCGTGCCGTGAGGTCGTTAGCCAGCTCGGCGGCCGCCTCTTTGTGCGGTACGGTGACATTCAACCCGCGCCCGCCTTTGGCGAAGAACTCCAACACCGAAGCGCGGAATTGTTGAGGGGGAACGTCGTACAACCGGTATACCAAGGCTTGCTCGGTCTGCCGCGCGAACAATCCGTGAATGAACGGAGACCAGCTGTGGTTGACCGGATGGCCGACGACGCCGTACTGATCGGATGAGTCTGAGTAGGAAATAACGCCCCCTTGCGCCCGGTCTTTATACATGAACGAGCCTCCGACGGAAAAGCGCGTGCCCGAAGCCTTTGAGCGGCTCTTGGAGCGTCTGCGCCCGGAGCTCGTGCGATTTACGTATTGGTTAGCCCGCGATCGCACCGTGGCGGAGGACGTCGTGCAGGAAACCCTCATTCGGGCGTGGCGTGCGCGGACCGAACTCAAGGATGGTCAAGCCGCGCGTGCGTGGTTGTTCACGATCGCGCGCCGTGAGCATGCGCGGCTGTACGAGCGCAAGCGCTTGCCGCTCGTCGATCTCGACGACCTGGTGATGCAAGAGTCGGCCGATCTCGCGGCCGAGGCCGATAGCGCGACGCTCGATCTGCGCACTGCGATTCTGAGGCTGAGCGACGAGTACCGCGAACCGCTCGTCATGCAAGTACTCGGCGGCTTCTCGACCCAGGAGATTGCCGCCGCGTTGGGCCTCTCGCAGCAGGCTGTGTTGACGCGCCTGTTCCGCGCGCGTAATCAACTGCGCACTATCTACGGACTGCAGCCCGCGGCAGACTCGGGCGCGGACGAACCGCCGCCATGAATACCGCCGACTCGAGTACTCGCACCTACGATTGCGCTGCCGCGCAGCGCCAGATCGGCGCCGAGCCGCACGCGATGCCTGACGAGCTCGCGCAGCACCTCGCCACCTGCGCGGCGTGCCAGCAATTTCGCGCCGAGACCTTACGGCTCGAACAAGCGATCCAAGCTGCGCTTGAAATCGCGCCACCTGCAGCGGTGCGCGAGCCCGCTAGCAAGGTCCGCGAGTTGCCCGCGCGCAAGCCACGCGTCGCGCCGCGATACTGGGCGCTGGCGGCATCGCTGGTGTTAGCCGTCGGCGTCGGCGCGTTCTTGTGGGTTGGCCGTCCCGATACGGCACTCGCCGGGGAACTGGTTGCGCACATGGGGGAGGAGATCGCGAGTTGGGAATCCCAAGACGCTGTGCCGCAATCTGCGTTGGCCTTCGTCGTGCGTCGGTCCGGTGTAGCCCTCGCACCTGAGGCGCGCGTGACTTACGCGCACAGTTGTTTATTCCGCGGTCGCTTTGTGCCGCATCTCGTCGTGCAGTCGAGCGTCGGACCGGTCACCGTGATGATCCTGCCGGGCGAAACTGTTTCGCGGCGGCAGCAGTTCGCCGAAGGTGGCTACTCGGGCGTCATCGAGCCGGGCGCCGGCGGTGCGTTTGCCATTCTGGCGCGCGGGGATGTGGACGTGACGGCCGCCATTCCCGAAGTGGCGCGCGCGATCGTTTGGCGCTAGACGACGTCGATCTCGCGGACATCGCAGCCTGCCGCATTCGAGTCGGCTAACAACTGAACCAACTCCGGCAACCACGCACGCATTCGTTCTGCCACGAGATAGGGCGGATTGACGATGGCGACGCACGATCCGGCCAGCGCGACTCGCGTGTCGCGCGGATAGAGCCACAGTTGCGACACCAGTTTGGGTTGCGAGACCGTGGCCGCCAAGCGCGCGATCCACTGCTCGAGATCGGCCGCGTGCTTGATTGGCAGCCACACGGCGTAGACGCCGGTGGCGAATCGTTGCAGCCCGGCTGCCAGTGCCTCAAGCGTTCGTGTGTAGTCGTCGCTCGCTTCGTAGGGTGGATCGAGCAGGATCAGTCCACGCCGCTCCGGCGGCGGCAGTAATGCGCGCACGGCGTGGTAGCCGTCACCGCATTGCACGGTAAACCGCGCCCCGCGTGGCAGCGCTGCTTGCAGTTCGCGCGCTATCTCCGCTTCGGAATCGACAGCATGGAGACGATCCTGGGGGCGCAATCGCTGCGCGGCGAGTAGCGGCGAACCGGGATACACACGCGGTTGTGCTGCGTCAGGCTGGCTATCGCGCACGCACGACACGAGGGTTGCAAGCTCGGGGGCGCTCACGACGGAGTTCCACAACTTGCCGATGCCGCCGCGCCACTCCGGCTCGCGCTCGCCACGCCGCTCATCCGACAGCGCATAGACGCCCGCGCCCGCGTGCGTATCGAGTACCAAAAAGCCTTTATCTTTCTTGGCGAGCGACTCGAGCAAACACAGCAACGTGACATGCTTGTGGATGTCGGCGAAATTGCCGGCGTGATACGAGTGTCGGTACTTCATGGCGCAGCCGCGAGCGTCTGTGAGCCAACGCCCCTCGCAACACTAGCTCTTCTTGGCCGCCTTCTTCGCTGCGGGCTTTTTCGCGGCAGCCGTTTTCTTGGCGGCCGGGGCTTTCTTGGCCGCAGGCGCTTTCTTATCGGCAGCAGGCTTGGTCGCGCGCTTCGCTTTGGGTGCCGCTTCCGCTTTTGGTTCGGCGGCGGTGGCCTCTGCGGGCTTTGCCGTCTTGAATGCCCCGCGCTTGCCCTTGAAGCGCGTACCGCGCGGCGGCGCTGCGGCTAACAACTCGCGGCATTCATCGAG
>CAYUIT010000090.1:0-7669 GCA_964444835.1 uncultured Steroidobacteraceae bacterium | reverse complement strand
CGTTGGTTGTTCTGCTGCCCTTCGGCGAGGCTCGTACGCTTCAGCGTGTCGTGAATGTACACGTTGGTCCAGCGCAGCTTATGGCCGAAGCCGAACTCATAGCCTAACGACACCAGCGCATTCGCGACGACACGATTGTCGGTCACGACACTGCGGTAGTCCTTGTCAACGGCCGACAAATCCAGGCTCGCCGGAGTCTGTTCGAGATTCTCGCGCGTACGCCAGTTGTTACTATAGCCCGCTGTGGCGATGAGCCCGAGCTGCGAGTCGCCGAACACCCAAGACGTGCCGCCCGTCAGCGACGCAGACGTGTTGGCGGGTAACTCACCGATCGATTGCACGAGCGAGTTGTTGCTGTTGACGAGCTCTTTGGCGATCGCACCCGTGTCGACATTGCCCGAGCTGATGCGCTCACCACTCGCGATGAACGCACGTAGTGCCGGCGGACGGTCGCGATTGCCGTTATCGAAGCCGGTCCAGTCGGTCTTGCTACCGTAGTGATCATAGCCAAAGCGCGCGGTCGACTCGCTGTTGCCTGATACGCCGAAGCCCATCGAGAAAAATGGCGCACGCGGCGTTGTCAGCGTAGTGAGATTGATGACCCCGCCACCGAACTCACCCGGGTAGTTAGCCGAGTAGGTTTTCTGCACCAGCGAGGAAGCGATCACGTCGGTCGGAAACAGATCGAGCGGCACAGCGCGCCGCAGCGGCTCGGGGCT
The DNA here is from genome assembly GCA_964444835.1 of uncultured Steroidobacteraceae bacterium. Taxonomy (GTDB): domain Bacteria; phylum Pseudomonadota; class Gammaproteobacteria; order Steroidobacterales; family Steroidobacteraceae; genus CADEED01. The sequence continues at coordinate 6,950 of CAYUIT010000090.1, read as the reverse complement.
CGGCAAGGGCAAGCCGTTTAGCAACGCTAACGAGTAGCGCTCGCCCAGGCCTCGCACATAGACGAACCCGCCGCCCGCCACCGTCAGGCCCGTCACACGGCTCAGCGCGCCGGCGATGTCGCCTTCACCCGTACGCGCGATGTCCTCGTTCGACAGCACCGACAGCACTTCCGTCGTGTCGCGCTGGATGTTGCCATCGCGCCGCCCGAGGACGACGATCTCGCCGCCGGGCGCATCGATATCCACCGGGCCATCGGCCGCGGCGTCGGTCGACTCAGCGACGTCGGCCGTCTCCTGCTGCGACTCCGCCACCGCCGCCTCGGGCACACTGTCCTGCGCGAGCGCGAGTTGCGGGAGACCCCAGGTCGCGAGCAGTAGAGCGCTCGCGCGCGCAAGTCCGTTGTGCATGATCCGCGTTCCTACTCGATTAGATCGTCGGCAGCGACGTGCAAGCGGTGCTGGTCGAACCGAAGTTCGCCGTCGCCGAGTTGCAAGTCCAGCCCTGGTACCACGTGTCGCTCGCATCGCGCACGGCGCCGACGTAGGTCGTCGTCGTGAACAGCGGGTCGATCGCCTGCGGGTCGCTCGCAGTCCGCGCCGTCTCGTTCGCGCCGTTGATGAAGCCACTCGCAAGCGTCGCCGTGAACGCCGACGTGTTGTTAGTTCCGGCGTTGAACACATCCGCGACTTGCTGGTCGGTCACGCTGCCCGTGCCCAAGAAGGGATTCGCAGCGCACTGCATCGCGACCGAACGGAACAGCGGCGGGCCGAGTTTCTCGATGGCCGGGTTCGCCGTGAGGATGTTCGTGCCGTTCAAGCGCAGACACGGCATGCCACTCGTCACGACACCGTTGACGAGCGACGCATCGGCGCCACCCCGGAACAGCATTGCGGCGCGGTTACCCGACGCCGGGTTACGGTGCACGAAGGTGAAGTTCGCAAGCTTCAAGTGCGAACGCGGCGTTTGATTCTCGAGCGCGTTGGCCGAATCGAGCTCGATCATCGAGTCGGGCGAGCCGCTCGTCTTTTGAATCGCGATGACGTATTGGACAGTGCCTTGGTAGCCCGTGTCCACGTCGATGTTGTCGTCGTCGGCGCCGGTGAGCACGAGATTGCGCATGCTGACGCGACCGCCGAAGTTCTCGAACGCGTCATCCGAGCTGTTGTGCGAGTGAATGTGGCTGATGGTCGTGCCGCTGCCGACACCGCCGAGCGTCAGCGCCTGTAGCTCGCTGTCGCCAGACAGGACGTAGCCCGAGTAGCGAATCTGCACATAGCGCATCGTGCCGCTGTTGTCGTTCGGGGTCGCACCACCGAAGTACGCTGGATCCACGGCGCCCTCGGTCTGGCGCTCGCAATTCACCGTGCCGGGCGTCGCGGCTGGCGCGACGGTGCAATCGGTAATCGGCGCGCGGCCCAGCAACACCACACCACCCCACTGGCCTTGCGAGTCGTCGTTAGCAAGACCTAACACATTGTCGCGGCTCGTGAACACGATCGGCGCGGTGGCCGTACCAACGGCATTGATGCGATTGCCGCGATTCACGACGAGCCAGGACACGCCGGTCGACGCGTAAATCACGACACCCGCTTGGATGTTGAGCACGACAGGCGTGTCGCTGGTCGGCGCTGCGCCGCGGTCGAGGCCGACGTCGACGCGTCCGCCGAGTGAGTAGAGCAGCCCCGGAATGCGCGTCAGCGTCGAGGTGCGCGTAAAGCGCGACGGCAGCTCACACACGCGATAGGTGCCGGTCGGTCCCGTGATCGTGCCGCGATCGGTGAGGCCTGCCGAATCGTCGATGGTCGGGCAGCCAGTCGCCGGGGTGACCAAAGTCGGACCCGGGGGCGGCGTCGGCGGTGTGGGCGTGGTCGGTGCCGCGTTGTTGATCGTGATGTTGCCGCCGCTACCGGGCGAGGCCACTTCGTCGGCACCGCAGGCCGCGAGGGCCGCACAAAGACTGAACAGCGGCACCAGCCGCTCGTAGGATGACCGGGTCATGATTTCTCCACTCCGACATTGCCGGATCTTGATGTTCTATGCGCCGCGTATTGGCGGCGGCCTCGGCACATTGGTGCGAGGCATGCGCCAAACGATAAGGATCGTTCGTTACAATCGTGTGACTGGCGTATGACAGCCGTAAGACGGATGACCCGTGAGGCCAGTGATGCGATGCCCCTCAGATGTCGTTAAGTTCGCGCGCTATGCTGCAGTCTGACGACGCCATCGCGCTCGCGACGCGCGCTTGGGTGCATCTCCTCAATGGCACCACCGATCAAGCGGCTGACATTCTGTCCGTGCCGATCGAGCACTACACCGACGAACGCCGCTATGCGCGCGAGATCGAGCAGATATTCAAACGACTGCCAATTTCGTTCGCACTCAGCATCGAGTTGCCAGAGCCCGGGAGTTACCTCACACAAGCGATCGCTGGCGTCCCTGTACTCGCGGTGCGCGGCAACGATGGCGTTACGCGAGCGTTCTTGAACGCCTGTCGACATCGCGGTGCGCCCGTCTGCGCGGAGGGCTCGGGCAAAGCCATTCGATTCGTGTGCCCGTATCACGCGTGGAGTTACGATCGACAAGGCGCGCTCGTCCACGTTCCCGGGCAGCAGACGTTTGGCGAACTCGATACGGCGACGCTCGGGTTGACACCATTGCCGACCGCAGAACGCGCCGGCATCGTGTGGGTGTGCCTAACACCTGGGCTCGAGTTCGACATCGAGCGCTGGCTCGGCACGTTCAAGCCACTGCTGGAGTCCCTACGTCTCGATACGTGGCACCTCTACGCGCGCCGTGATCTCGCTGGCGCGGGTTGGCGCGTCACGATGGATGGCTACCTCGAGGTGTACCACCACGATGCCGTACACGCTGCGACCGTTGGCCCCCAAACGATCGGCAACTTGCTCGTCCATGACACGTTCGGGCCGCACCAACGCATGGTGTTTGGCCGCAAATCGCTGCGCGAAATCGATCGCGCGCCGACGGATGCCGACGATGCGGAGTCGCGCATTCGCCGCATCCACTCGGGCTTTCCCAATCTGTCGATCTCGGGAATCCTGGGCGGCTATTGCCTCGTGAGTCACATCTTTCCCGGCAGCGATTCGAGCCGCACGATCACCCGCCAGGTCGTGCTGACGATGCAGCCACCGCAGACACCCGCCGAGATTGCCGCAGCCGAGTCGTTCAGCGATATCGCACTGCGTGCCGTGCGCGACGAGGACTACTCGATCGCCAGCGCCATCCAAAAGAATCTCGCGAGTGGCGCGAATCGCGCGTTCTTGTTAGGTCGCAACGAGCCGGCGGTCCAGCACTACCACCGCATGATCGCGCAATTCGCAGGCCTATAAAAAAAGCGCGGTACCGCTTCACAGCAGTACCGCGCTGGTATCGATCGACTGGGGTCTCAGTTACTTCGTCATCGGCAGCGACGAGTGGTGCAGCACGATGCGCAGTGCACCCTTGTCATCACGCACGTAGCCCCACGTCTTGTCGACGGTGGTGACCTTGCCGTTCTTGTCCGTGATCATTACGTTGCCCATCGTGATCGCCGTATCGCCGTTCAAGTAGATCGCGGCGTTCTTGATCTCGACGTTGCGCCAGCCCTTGAGCGCGAAGCCCGTGTCGGCCGGGAACTGCGGATCGTTACCGACGAAGTACGCCAGCGCACCCTCACGCGTCGTGCGGAAGGTCTGCGGCGCAACCGTCAGCGTGGGCTTGAAGAGCACCGGGCCCATGTTGTAGCCGTAGGCGCTGTCGAGCACTTTCTCAGCGGTCGCCTTCGCTGCAGCGAAGCCGCTCGTCTCGAAGGTAGTCGAAATCTGCACGAGGGCCTCGCCCCAAGCGCGCTGAGCGGCAAGGACGTCGGCCTCAGAAATGTTGTGGCTCGCAACCGGCGCCGGAGCACCGATTTGCTGAGCAATAGGTTGCTTGGCGAGCGCGGTGCTGCCAACGGCCAGCGCGCCGACCAACGCGGCGCTCGCCGCCCATTTGCGCAGATTCAGAGTCGAATTCATGAACTGTTCTCCAGTAGGGAAGATGACAAAACTTGGGGGGTCTGTAGTTAGGTACCGGAACGGCGCGCAGCATCGGTCCAAGCCGGCCAGCGGTAATCTGCCATTCGGCATATGCCAATGTATGCCTTTTGGCATATGCTGCAGCGATGCAGGACTCACCGGACGATCCCACCCTCGCCCTGCGCGCACGCTTTCGCGACGCCGAACGGAGCGCCAGCCGCCTACAATGGCTGCAGGCGGCGTCTACTGCCCTGATCGACGAGCGGGATACGCGCTCGGTCCTGCGCGCCTTGCTCGCGCAGACGGTGCGCTTCTTGGCGGCCGACGCCGGCGTCGTCCTGCGCCATGCGGCCGGCGGGCTGCTCGTGCAAGCAACGCTGGGAGCCACCCTGCCGGTGGGTGCGCGTATCCCTGCCTCGGGTGTGTTTGGCTCCGCTCTCAAGACACCGCTGCAGATTCGCGAGCGCGTCGTGAGCCCATTGCGCGTAGGGCCGAGCGCGAGCATCGTGTGGGAGGTGCTGCTCGCGCTACGCAGCCGCGGCGAGACACGGGGTCTGTGCGTGTTGTCGAGTGCGCGCCCCGTCGCCTTGCCCGACGCGGCCGATCTCGAGGCGCTCCAGGCAGTGGGTGTCTTGTTAGCATGTACGCTTGATGAGCGCTCGAACGCCAGCGGCACTCGTCCGCCACGACGCGAGACCGCCGCCATCCTGGCGCGGCTCACGCCGCGAGAACAGCAAGTGCTGGCACTGTTACCGCGCGGCCTTAGTAATGCCGAGATGGCGCAAGAACTCGGCATCGCCACGGGCACCGTGAAGGTGCACGTCGAGCGCATTCTGCACAAACTGGGTTTGAAAGATCGCACGCAGGCTGCGGTACGTGCGACGGAGTGGGGATTTCGTACATGAGTTTTTTATGGACGCGATGGCGGGACTGGCCACTGGGCTTCAAAGGCGCAGCCGTCGTGGCGCTGCCTGTCGTGCTGTTGTTAGCGATGTTGTATTCCAATTACTCGTTGCAGCGCGATGTCAGCCGTGCAGACGAAGATGTCCAGCGGACGCTGCGGATTCGCGGCGACATCCAAGCCCTCCACACCTTGATCGCGGAGGCGGCGTCAGGCGTGCGCGGGTATCTGCTGACGGGTCGCGAGGAGTTCTTGTCGCCATACTGGATGGCAAAGGACCGCATCCCGCGCACCGAGGCCGAGCTGCGCACGCTGATCCGCGATAAGGAGCAAACCCAGCAATTCGAGATTGCTTCCCGCCTCGTCGCGACAAAGCTCGCAAGCCTCGACAAATTGCGCATCGAAGGCGCGCAGCTCGAACCCAGTGCGCTGCAATCTCATTTGCGCTCGAGCAAGGCCGTACTCGACGACTTGCGCACACAGATTGCCGTGCTGGCAGAACGCGAAGCACAACTGCTCGCTGAGCGTACGGCGCTCGCCGTCGGTGCTCGCCGTCGCGAGCTGATGGCCAACATCGCGATGGCCGTGGTCGGTCTGGGCGGCGCTGCGATTGCCTTGTGGATGCTGTCGTCCGGCATCATCCGCCGCGTGCAAACGGCGGCGACGAATGCGGAGCGGCTCGCGAGCGGCCTACCCTTGATCTCGCAGCCCGTCGCAGGCGACGAAGTCGGCCAGCTCGCCGAACGACTACATCGTGCGAGCTTGTTGTTAGCCGAGCGCGCGGAGCAAGCGCAGGCAGCGAATCGCGCCAAAACCGAGTTCTTGTCACGGACGAGTCACGAGTTGCGCACACCCCTCAACGTGATCCTCGGCTTCGCACAACTACTCGAGGCCGACGTTCGTGGCACGCCGTCTGCTACGTCGGTCACGCAAGTGCTCGGCGCCGGCCGGCACCTATTGGCGTTGATCGACGAGATGCTCGACATCGCGCGAATCGAGTCGGGCGATCTCAAGCTCGAGACGCAACCGATCGCGCTCGCGCCCATGTTGCGTGAAGTCAGTACGCTGGTCGCGCCACTGGCGGCGAACAGCAATGTCACGATCGACGTCAGCGATTCGGGTGGGCTGGCTGTGCGAGCTGATCCGCAGCGTTTGTTGCAAGTCTTGTTGAATCTGCTAACCAATGCGGTCAAGTACAACCGCGTGGCCGGGTCCGTCAGAGTGACTGCCGAGCGCAGTGGCTCGATGGTGCGCATCGACGTCGCCGACACTGGCGTCGGCATCGCTCCCGAGCAGCTCGATCGCCTGTTCTCGCCGTTCGAGCGGCTCGACGCCGTGCGCAGCAAAGTTGAGGGAACAGGTTTGGGGCTCGCGATCTCGCGGCAATTGATGAAGAGAATGGGTGGCACGATCGAAGTGCGCAGCGAACTCGGTCGCGGCAGCGTATTCACGTTGCAACTCCCTGCGGGCGAGGGCGCGGTCGCCGTAGCGACCGGCTCGACAGCGCTACCGTCAGCGCCGCCTGTGTCCGTGGCGCAATACGAGCTGCTGTACATTGAAGACAACGAGTCGAACATCGCACTGCTGAGAGCGCTGCTCGCCAAGCGCCCACGGTGGCGACTGCGCATCGCGCGTACGGCCGACGAAGGACTGCGTGCGGCGCGCGAGTCTGCGCCGCAGCTCATCCTGCTCGATCTGCATCTGCCCGATCGTTCCGGCGAATCCGTGTTGGCGAGTGTCCGGGCCGACCGTCAACTGAGCGGCGTCCCAGTGGCCATCTTGAGTGCGGACGCGCTGCCCGCCACCATCGAGCGATTGCGAGCGTCCGGCGCCACGGACTATCTCACCAAGCCGATCGATATTCCCCGCATTTATGCGCTACTCGAGCGCTTCGAAGCATGAACGACAGCGACATCCTCAACTCGCGCATCCTGATCGTCGACGACCAGCCTAACAACCTGCGCTTGCTCGAAGATCTCTTGGCGCGCGAAGGGTTTCACAATGTGCTGAGCACGACCGAGCCGGATCAAGTCGT
>CAYUIT010000089.1:0-8102 GCA_964444835.1 uncultured Steroidobacteraceae bacterium | reverse complement strand
CCGTGAGGGTGGTCGTACGGTGGGCGCCGGCGTCGTCGCGAAGATCCTGAAGTAAAGAGTTATCAACCGCGAGCGCGAGCTCGTGAGGACAGAACATGGCTAATCAAAATATCCGCATCCGCCTCAAGGCTTTCGATCATCGCTTGATCGACAGCTCGGCGCGCGAAATCGTCGAAACGGCGAAGCGCACGGGCGCCACGGTCAAGGGGCCGGTGCCTCTGCCGACGAAGATGGAGCGGTTCACGCTGCTCGTCTCGCCGCATTCCGACAAGGACGCGCGCGATCAGTTCGAGCTGCGCACGCATAAGCGTCTGATGGACATCGTCAACCCGACCGACAAAACAGTCGACGCGTTGATGAAGTTGGAGCTGCCGGCGGGCGTCGACGTTCAGATCAAGCTGAACTAAGCGTTTCGCGAACGCACCTAACACCTTGCTGAGGTGTTGTAAAAGAGCCGGGTCGATCCCGGCTTTTTTATTGCGTGGCGGGGCACTGCACGACTCAGCTGCGTCTGCGTTCCAAAATACGCCTGCAACACGTGTGGCTGCGGCGCGACCCAGCGTCCACTGTCCGTGGTAGTGGCTCGCGATGCCGCCGAACATGAACCCTGACAATCCGCCGATCACCGCGCCTCTTACGCCACCGGTAATTGCACCGGCTACAAAGCCCGATGCCGCGCCCTAACTACTCGGTACTGGAAAGAAGCGATAATAGGACACGAGGTCCGAACGGCCGTACAGTGTCGGTCCTAGGCGCCAAGCACGCTCATCGCGCCGATACCGTACAATCAGACCGCCGCCGACCACTCGAGACATCACATACTCAAACTTGAGGCTTCTTTGTGCTTGAGGGTCATTGCTAACGTCGATCACGCCTCTCACCGTCAAAGAGCCTCCTCGACAATGCACCTCTCGACCAATCGGTGTAACGACGGTGTTACCGATCGCGAAAGTCAAACCGTAAGGATCACCTTGGGCAACTCGGAGCGACACAGGTGCGGTTTCTATCGCCGTCGAGCGATCAGTCGGCGACCCGCTTCGCAGCAGCGCCGAAAGTGACGCGCGCTCTCCGAGTCTAGTCTCGGCAACATATTGAAAGTTCTCGCGCCCGATCTCCCCGTATTCCAAGTAACTCCCAGCGAGCGAGCTACACCCAGACTGCTCTGGCAAATCGATCTTCGGTGGCCAGTCGTCCGGATAACTCGCGACATAGCGGTGCGCACAGCCCAACAGTGTGGCGAGAATTCCGCAAAGCATCAGCAGACTGGAATGCCCTGTGCGCATTAGCCGATCAGCGATCGCGGCTGATAAATGCCAGCGCCGGGGAGACCTGCGCGCCGACAATGCCCGCGGCCGGGACGAGCGTGACGACGGCCTGTGCATTTAGAGCCAATCTCCCCCAAAAGCCCATGTTCCGCACCGAGCCATCGAAGGCTGAGTAGTTTCGCAACATCCAGTCATGAGGACCTGCGAACGACTCAAGCAAACTGTCAATTGCTCCACCCGGTGAGTAGCCAACGCCAAAGAACGTACCTTGTTCGCCTTGGGGACCAAATGGCGCCAGCACCATTCCTAGGGCTCTCGATCCAAAGACAGAGCGCGCACCCGCCAATTTCTCGGGATCTGCCTCGTCGCCAATCCAGCCGCGGCTTACACCCGAATCATTGAGCGGATTGCCGCGCGAGGATGCTATCTCCGCCTGCCGCATTCGATATGCACCCCATTGAAGTACCGAGATTCCAAAGCCTGACTTGAAGCCGTCAGCGAAACTGCCACCCGACATTTCTGACGTGACCCCGCCGGCCACACCGCTCGCCGCTGCTCGACCGAGAGTCCATGTACCTCGATAGTGGCCCGCGATGCCGCCGAACATGAACCCTGACAATCCGCCGATCACCGCGCCTCTTACGCCACCGGTAATTGCACCGGCTACAAAGCCCGATGCCGCGCCCGCTATGGCTGCGGTCGTCCAAGAGGCAGCTGCGGCAGTATAGGCCGATGTATAGGCGAAGCCGGAAACGATGTTCGATCCCGTCAATCCGACCAAAGAATTCATAGATGCGGCCGCAGCCTTGCCGGCGGCGTGAGCAATCCACTTTACCACCGCGCCATATGTGATTGCGGCCGCGACCACCGCAACGATCGCCTTCCAGTGCTTCTTGAGGAACCTACCGATCTTCTTGAATAACTTCTTCAAGAACATCCCTGTGGGATCGGTGTATTTGAGCGGGTTGTTCCACACGTACGCGTAGGCATTGAGCGCCTGGCTCGCTTCGATCGTTTGGATCACCGGATCCACCGACAAGAATCTCCCGATCTCGGGGTCGTACACGCGCCCATTCATATGAATGAAGCTCGCCGCCGTACCGCCGAAATTGTCGAGCATCGTGTGGCCCGTGAACCCGCGCCGCGTGGTTTGCGAGATCGCGGTCCAATCGGCCGCCGAGAGCCCGCCGTCCCAAGTGGTGGCGTTGCGCCGCTTGCCGTAGGCGGCGAAGCTTTCGGAGGTGACAACAGCTGCGGTCTCGTCGGTGATGACGTTGGCGCTACCGAGATGATCTTGTGTCGAGTAATACGTCTTGTTGTTAGATCCGGTCGAGCGCGTCACGATGATAGTCGCGCTGCCGGCACGAATCATGTGCCGGAAAGCGGATGCCGAGACTGTGAACGGGCGCCGAATACTGACCAGACTTCGGGCCGAATCGGCATCGAAGCCTGACCAGGGCTCAATAGAAATTTCCCGATGCGAATCGTGAGCTTGTCTCATTTTCGCATGGTCAAGATTGGACGCCGGCCGCTGGTCAATCCTCAACGCCGGTTTACACGCTGCGTTTCCAAATGCGTCAAAACTCTCGCATAGGGCGCTCGCCGAAGATGTCGGACACCTGCGTTCGTTAGGCCAATTGAAACCAATCACTTACTTTGCGCGTCTGTTGCCGTTTTGGCCGACTAAGCAGCACTGAGTAGTACGAACAACGAAGAAATCACGCCGGCAGCTGTGACCCGCGTGTACGGTCAACTCTCGTCTACCTCAAAAATTCGCGAGTCGACGACGGACGTTGCAGTCTGACCTTCTCCCGCCAATGCGGTGAAGATCTGAATGGCGTTAGTTTTCGGCACCACGAAGTCGGATGCGAGCGTAAGTTTCCCGCTCCCCTTCTTCACCACCTCTAACGTCGAAGTGATCCGTGAATCGTCGGCGGTCTGGACGATGGGCTCCACCGTGCCCACTTCGTCCACGAGCGTGTATGCGATATCGACCCTGATTCGAACCCTCTCACCGACGCGTAATGCAGCACCGCCAATAGGCGACACGGAGACAATTTCCACAGACGAATCTGATGGCATTGTGTCTCCGATATCGTTGTCAGTGCGTTGGCAACCAAGCAGTGCCAGAATCATTGTTGCCAGGGTGAGGACTACGATGTATGGCTTCACAAATGCCTCCAAAACACTTCGAAACACCGATCACCTGCATTCTGTCACCCTTGATGCCGCGCTCGATTGACAGAACACGAACGCGGCAGCTATGAATGCGGCGGTTGATCTGTTAGGTATTTAGCAATCATCACTTGCTGCGGATATCCGTTGCCGATTGGCCCGACGAAGCAGTACGAAGCACGCGTCACTCCCGCAAGGCTCATGCAAGCACTATCCGCATTGCCAAGACTATACAATATATTGTATAGTCTTGTTCAATGATGCGCCGTAAGCCCGTTGAATTTCGTGGCAGCTCGCTCGACGACCTACGTGCGTTTCCGCAATCGGCGCGTCGGGAAGCGGGCCATCAAATTGACCAAGTGCAGCAAGGACTCGATCCGGACGACTGGAAGCCTATGGCGGCCATTGGAAGTGGGGCGCGGGAGATTCGCGTGCGAGATGCATCGGGAGCGTTTCGCGTGCTCTACGTCGCGAAGTTTGCCAAAGTGATCTACGTGCTGCATTGCTTCAGAAAGACCACTCAGAAGACACGCCAGTCAGATGTACAGATTGCCGCGAAGCGGTACCGAGAATTGATCGAGGATTTGAGGACATGACTAACAAGCGATTTGCCAGCGTATGGGACGCTATCGAAGACACGCCGGAGCAGGCTGAAAACATGAAGCTTCGCTCGGAGCTGATGATCGCGCTCAAGGCACACCTGACTCGTCGCGGACTGAGTCAAGCAGAGATCGCGAAACTGTTTGGTGTAACTCAACCTCGCGTGTCAGATTTGATGCGCGGCAAGATCAACCTGTTTGCGTTGGATGCCCTGGTGAATATGGCGGTCGCAGCGGGATTGAGAGTTAAGATGAGCGTGCGCAAAGCTGCGTGAGGCGCGCCAAGCGTCGACTACCTGGTTTCGCGCCAGGTAGTTGACTAGACGCGTAACTGCTTGATTCAATTAGTTGTCACTCGTGGCGCAGCGTTCGCAGACGTAGTCGACGTGTCTCACACGATCATGATGACTAACAACTAGACCCAGCATATTTTGTTAGGAATCAGTAATTTAGTGAATTTGGCGCGCCCGGAGAGATTCGAACTCCCGACCACCTGGTTCGTAGCTTGACAGCCGATTTGTTAGGTCCGTTCGAATCAATCACTTGCCGCGGGCGGACGTTGCCAATTTGCCCAGCTGAGCAGGACTGAGCACGACTAACAACGCAAAAGTCCCGCGTGATTCGCAGGGCCTCAGTGTGTGCCGATGCAGTTTCATGAGACCGATCCGCAAGCAAAGGCGCGGCTGCGTAGCGCAGCGCGTTCGATTCTGGTCTCCCGCGCGCATCGATGCGTGCAGAGTTTTGCCGCAAACTTTGCATCTCGTCCGGCCTACCGAGGTACGCACGGCAGACGTCGCGGATGACCCCAAGGTCGCCGACCGACACTTGAGACTGCGACTCTGTAAGCAAGGTGCATCCATTGCGCAGCGATGCGGCCTGCGCATTGAGGAACATGTGGTGGCGATGTCGAGGTCGGCCAACAATCATTTGGCGTCGATCCTGTGGAATCGATAGTACGAGATCTTGGTGACAGCATCTGGGAGCGGCGGGATCACGCGAAAAGATCGCTCGTGCCAGGCGTATGCCACGATCAGGCGACCGTCCGTGTCGATCGCCAGCTGCAGAACGACTCTGATCGTGCGACGCGCGTGCCCGTACAGCACATAAGGCTCGTGCGCGATTTGCAAGCCTTCAAGCCCGCACGTGGCAACCAGATTGATGCCTTGCGGCGTGCCGTCTTGGCGAGAAGCACGAACAACGAGTGTCGAATCATCGCCAGGCGAAATCTGTAGCGACACCGATCCGGTCACTGCCTCGCCAGGGCCTCCCGTCGGCAATTTATCGAACAGCATCCGTGAGAGCGACGCCCGCGCAGCCAAGCGCACGTCAACGTCATAACCGTCATTGGTTGGCGCGATTTCACCACGATCCTCAAACGTACCGGTGACCTCGCGACAGTCCGTTGTTCCGCTTTTCGCGCGTGCCCAGTCGTTAGGGTAGCTAGTAACCCGGGTCGTGTCGCATGCTGGAACGCAAGTCAACAGGCCCAACACATACCAAGATGCACGGGATCGCATTGCGTCTACCGGCCGCTGCTCGTGAATGCCAGCGCGGGTGCCACCTGAGCTCCAACAAAACCCGCGGCCGGCACGAGCGTTACAGCCGATTGAACGTTTAAGGCGGTGACTCCCCAAAAGCCCATCGAGCGTACGGACCCGTCCGCCACTGCGTAGTTGCGTAGCAGCCAGTCATGCGGGCCTGCGAAGGATTCAAACAAGTTGTCGATCGCGCTATTCGGCGAATACGAGCCGCCAAATAGACTACCAAGACGAAAGGTGCCGGACCCGTTCTGACGCCCGCCTAACCACGCATCGTAAACCTCCTGTTGCGAGGACATGCCGGAGACGCTGCGTGCGCCAGCGAGTTTGAACGGACTTCCTTCGTCTCCTATCCACCCGCCGCTTGGGCCGCCGGAGTTCAGAGGGTTTCTGCGCGACGCTTCGATCTCAGCCTGCCGCATGCGATACGCACCCCACTGAAGTACCGAGATTCCAAAGCCCCGATAGACCACCGATCACAGCCCCTTTCACACCGCCGGTGATTGCCCCAGCCACAGACTACGACGCCGCGCCCAACTAGACGGTGCTTTTCCGGCACACAGCACGCCCAGCCCGTTCCCAAACACTGGCGATGCAACTGACTCACACAGACCCAGCTACTGTTCGATACATCCGCCTCGTCGCAGATGCACTTGCCGCGCAGCAACGACGAACCCTTGCACGACAGTGTAATGGAGCTCACATTCAGGCTTTACATAGACGAGTTCCCGCGCTTCGCCGACCGAGGCAGTGCTATCAGGCGAACGGCCCCACTGCTTCGCGAGCTGGCTGACATCCTTGCCGACATATTTGCGGTGCTTGCAGCTACGGTTGCTGACCATAGCTGCGATCACACGTCCTAACACCTCGGTGTATTCTGCGGCACAGCGCGTATCCGAGAACTTGATCGAGCGCGCCTCACCAACACGGTCAATTCTGTCAGGCACCCGGCCCCTCCCAATCGCCACGGCATCTTCCGTAGAGCCCACAAAGGGCTTCAAATTATTCAAGTTGTACTGCCACCTCGTTCCGAAGCAGGCGGAAAGAAGCATGCTACCGATGCCCACTGCGATTGTTGACACCAGAATGCGCGTGGTGCACAACCGTACGCGGCGGCTTGCGATTGTCAAGGGCGCGCTCGCGCAATGTTGATCCATGGAGTCAGTGGTTGCACGACGGCCCCGTACGCGGCGCCCACCGCGAGTGGCATCGTCGGCACATTCCACAAATTGAACCCTAAGTCCGTGTACTGCCATCGCGTCATCCACCAATCATGCAGAGTCGCCGTCGCATTCATGCCAGGAATCGCATTGGCCACGCGGCTAATTGCGGACCCCTCGTGCAGAAGGCGACTAAAGCTGTTTGATCGGGCTCGCATCAGGCCAAATTCACTATCGTTGTGCATTCCCCAATTGTTAGCCATCTCATCAGGCGGCGTTAGATACGACTCTTTGACTACGGCACGTCCCCCGCCACGCGCCGATGGGGTCATCCCGTCCGTCGACCAAGCGTAGATCGCGCGTGAAGCAGCGCCGATTCCAGAGAGTCGAAATCCATCTGCGAACGATCCGCCTTGAATGGCACTAGATGCACCACCGGCAATCGCCTCTAGTCCAACTCGCCCGACTGTCCATGATGATGCATAGACGCCTGCACCGACGCTGCCTAACAACCCACCAAAGGCGCCCTTGATCGCCCCCTGAAATCCGCCCGCTACGGCGCCTGACGCGGCTCCTGCTGCTGCCCCCGACAGCAGCGTTGCACTCATATGCGCGTTGGCCATTGCAGAGCCATAACTCGCGAGCGCGCCGGCTGCGTTGCTCGAACCCGCCAGGATCTGGTTTGCGGTGGTGAGCGCCTTGGCGCTCGCGCTCTTCATCAGCGAGCTATAGACCCAGTGCTGAACCGCAATGGCTGCCACCACCGCAACGATCGCCTTCCAGTGCTTCTTGAGAAACTTCCCGATTTTCTTAAACAACTTCTTCAAGAACATCCCGGTGGGATCGGTGTACTTGAGCGGGTTGTTCCACACATAGGCGTAGGCGTTCAAGGCCTGACTCGCCTCGATCGTTTGGATCACCGGATCCACCGACAAGAATCTCCCAATCTCCGGGTCATAAACGCGCCCGTTCATATGAATGAAACTCGCCGTGGCACCGCCGAAGTTGTCGAGCATGGTGTGGCCCGTGAACCCGCGCCGCGTGGTTTGCGAGATCGCGGTCCAATCGGTTGTCGAGAGCCCGCCGTCCCAAGTGGTGGCGTTGCGCCGCTTGCCGTAGGCGGCGAAGCTTTCGGAGGTGACAACAGCTGCGGTCTCGTCGGTGATGACGTTGGCGCTACCGAGATGATCTTGTGTCGAGTAATACGTCTTGTTGTTAGACCCGGTCGAGCGCGTCACGATGATAGTCGCGCTGCCGGCGCGAATCATGTGGCGGTAGTCGGTGGTGCCGGAACCAGACCCGGTGACGCGCTCGAAAATCCCACCGACGTAGTAAGTCGTCTCGGTGCCATTCGCGCCATAATTG
>CAYUIT010000088.1:0-8226 GCA_964444835.1 uncultured Steroidobacteraceae bacterium | reverse complement strand
CACGGCGCATCGTGAACGAAGTGAAGGGTATCTCGCGCGTCGTGTACGACATTTCGGGGAAGCCGCCGGCGACGATTGAGTGGGAGTGATGGGTTTCTGCAGCGGATTCCGTCTGTCAATGGAATTAGTAGTTAGGGCATTTCGGAAACGTTCCACTTTCAATCGTCTCCCGGAAGACCTGACCGGCGATTCTTGGTCCAGGCCGATGTTCCCTAGAATGGAACCAAAGTGGCCTCGCAGTTGGAGTCCAGCGCCACAGCTGGCGAAAAAATCCGCACACTCGATCCGAATGCAATGACACCCGTTTCGACCCCCAAAAGTTGAACAACAAGATCGACAGCCGCGAAGGCAGGAACGCGCGCTCGATTCTGTTAGGCTCGCTTGGGTAACGATGCGGAAACGAATGGAAAACGCGCAGCAATGCTCGCGCGTGCCGGTTCAGGCTAGCGTGGCAAGATACTCGCGCAGCGATCGCCCCGGTCGACCCATGATTTTCTGGAACGTGTCCGTCTTGTGCCCAGGGGTGCGACCACTTGCGATCTCAGCGAATAGGCGCGCGACGGCATCCGAGTGCCATTGATTGCGGTGAAACGGTCGAATCGCTTCCTGGAAGGCTTTTGCATCGCAGTTGTCATAGACGACTTTCTGACCGATGACTTCGCCGATGATTTCTGCGATCTGTCGGAAGTTCAACACTGGATCCGGGCCGGTAATGTCGTAGCACTGGCCATGGTGCTGTGCGCTGTTCGCATCCGTGAGGATATGGGCGATGAACTGGCCAGCATCGTTGTTATCGGTCAGCGCCACGGTGCCGTCGCCCATCGGCATCGACAGCTTGCCGGTTGCGCGCGCGGATTTCACGGAGCCGCGAAAATTCTGCATGTAAAAGCTCGGTCGAACGAGTGTCCATTTCATCCCGGATGCCATGATGGCGTCCTCCGCGGCAATGTGCGCGAGCGGAATAGGGCTCGTCGTGCCGCGTACGGCTTCGGGTGACGACAGCTTGATGATCCAGGCGAGGCCGGCTTCCTTTGCGATGCGCGTAAACGCGACTTCCGTACGCTCTTGCATCTCGCCGTTCGGCATCACAAGCAACGCGCGGTCGACGCCGATCAGCGCGCGCTTGACGGCGTTTGGATCTTCGAGGTCGCCCTGCACGAGCTCGACGCCCTGATCTGCCCAAGTCGCCGCCTTGCCGACATCACGCACCAGCGCGCGAAAGCGCACGCCTTTTGCGAGCAACGCGCGTGCTGTTGCTCCACCAATATTCCCCGTGATGCCCGTGAGCAGGATCATGCGATTCTCCGTGTTTCGTTTGGATTGGGCGCGTTGCCGGGGCCAAGCTTGAGGACGCCGAGGTAGCGGCTCTCGCCGCCAAGTTTAAACTGCAGCGTCGCCGCGCCAGCTTCGCCACGCACCTCTAATTCATACGGCCCGCTGTTGGGCGGCAGGCGATCGATCTTGAACTCGCCGAAGGTGTCGGTGACCGCGCGATCGACTTCGCGCCCATCCTGGCGCAGTACGATGTTCGCGCCGGCAGCGCATTCCTCGACGCCTTGCACTTGATGCACGACGGTGCCGCCGACGAAGCACTGCGTCATGAGGTGCAAGTTCTTGTAGTAAACGCGCGGCTTTGTGCCGAGTTCGGGCTGTAGCACTTGCAACTCCTCGGCCGCCGCGATGCGCGCCATTTCGGCGTCACTGACTTTGATGGATTGCAGCGCCGCGGTCGGGCAAGCCTGCTCAGCGCGTGTTTTCGTCCATCCGGCATCGAGCAAGTGGGCGTCGAAGATCCAGTGTTGCGGCAGCTGCTTTTCCTCATTCCAGGAAATTGCGCCGTACGGGCAAGCCTCGACGATTTGCTTTTGTCCCCGCGCCTTCTCGGGATCGATGATCACGATGCCGTCTGGGCGCTTGCGCACCGCGTCGTTCTTGGCGGCCTTTATGCACGGCGCATCGTCGCAGTGATTGCACATCACGGGCATAAAGTGGGCCTCGACTAGCGGATACTCGCCACGCTCCTTGCGCACGATGTCGAGCCACTTGTGGCCTTGCGGCGGCTGCGCGGCGGCGTAGCCTGGGAAGTCGTTGCCGTTGTGTTCGTCCTTTACGGCGATAAAGCAGACGCGGCAGTTGTCGCACTTTGCTACGTCGACGACCATATTCCACTTGTTAGTCATCAGGCCGTCTCCACCGGCCGCCAGGTGTCGACGCCCGTCCAGCGCTCGATCTGGATCAATGTCGTGTTGGGCCGGATGCCATGCGTCTTCTTCGCGATCGCCTTGCTGGGGTTTAACATGTTGATGCAGCCGCCGAGATCCGTGGACTTGCCAGGCTCGCCTGCCGGCCGATACTCGGCCGACGCAGTCGATGCCGAAACGACGCCGGGGCGCAGCCGATCGGTGACCTGCGCGGCGCAAACCACCGAGCCGCGATGGTTGTAGAGACGGATCAGATCGTCGTCTTGGATTCCGCGCGCCATCGCGTCCTCACGATTGATGCGCGCGACCAAGTAGTAATGCCCATCCTTGAGCACGCGGTGCTCGCGAATATCGCGCAGGCTGCTGCCTTCGTCGTCGCCCATGAGATGAAATGGGTAGCGCGAGTGCGGTGACAGCAACTGCAGCGGGAAGTCGGCGAGTTCCGGCTCACGCTGCTTGTCCTCATACACCGGCATGTATTGGTTCAGTGGTGGGCGATCGGGGTCATCGATGCGCTTGAGCGTGGTGGCGACGAACTCGAACTTGCCCGACGGTGTCTGCAGCCCGCTACCGAAGCCGTTGACGTAATCGGACGGCAGCGGATACGGTTCTGGCGTGTCTTTCTTGCGGCCCTCGTAGAACCAGCGGTTCGCGGTCGGCGCGCGCGCAGATTCCGGATCCGCCGGCACGACGTAATAGCCTTTCTTGAGGAACTGGCGCCAGCTGATGTGCTTCGCCATGTCCGATGAATCGAACACGCGCTTGCACCAGTCATACTCGGAGGTGCCGCCTTCTGAGTAGATTGAGCCCAGGTCGAGCTTTTCGGCGATGGCGAGGAAAATGTCGTAGTCGGATTTCGACTCGCCGAGCGGATCGATGGCTTTGTGTTGCAGGGCGATGACTCGATGGTTGTTCATCGAGTACATGTGATGCACGTAGCCGGCACCTACGTTGTACCACTCGCCGATGTCCCAGCGTTCGAACACCGTGCACGCTGGCAGCACCACATCGGCGAACGGCGTTTCGCCTTCCCACCACACCGACTGGTTAACGACAAACTTGAGGCTCTCGTGTTGGTAGGCCTTGATCCAGCGATTGGACCCGACCTGTGTGCCGAGAGACGAACTGCCGTACTTGTACAGCATCTCGACCCGCACATGACCTGGCGAGGGATAGCCAAACGGAAAGAACTGGCCTTGAATCGAGGCGACGTCTGTTAGGTAGCCCATGGCCTTGCCCTGGGTGATCGCTTCGGGGAACCACATGCGCGGAATTGCCTGGCGCACCGAGCTCATCGTGACGATGTGCGGCATGCGTTGATAGTTGTTAGCAGAATTCGCGCTGAATTGCAGATCGCCCGAGATGCTGCCTTCTCCGTAGCCCGGGAAATAGAAGTTGAAATCGAGCGGCGCGCCGAATTGCAGATTGCCGAAGTTCGAACCTGGGCGACCATACCCCTGCATCGCACCGAGGATCGTCATCATGCGTGCCCACTGGATGCCCATCGGTCCGCGACCCGCGCCACCGAGGCCCACGCCCCAGCCGCCCGCGCCGAGGTAGGTTTTCTTCGTGCCCCACTCGCGCGCGAGCGCGCGCACATCGCGTGCGGGCACTCCGGTTTCTTTCTCTTGCCACTCGGGCGTCTTCGCGATGCCGTCCGACTCACCCAGAATATAGGCCCGCCAAACATCGAAGCCCGTGGTGCGCTCTGCGATGAATTTCTTGTCGTAGAGCCCCTCGGTGATCCACACATAGCAGAGCGCCTGCGCGAATGCAGGGTCCGTGCCCGGCTTCGGCGCGATCCACTTGCCGCCGAGATGCGCGGCGGTGTGGTTGAGGTACGGATCGATGTGAACCATTTTGATGCCGAGCTGCTTGGCCCACTCGCGCCGCTCGGTGCCGTCGAAGCCGTAGGTCGCGTCCGGGTCGCTCGACCAGAACACGATCATCTCGGCTTCCTTGAGGCAGTCCTCGACCGTGCCGTAGAACTCCGGGCAGCCTAGACGCAGGCTGTTGCCCCAGTGGTGCATCGCGCCCCAGAACCAGCCTTCCCAGCTATCGGGCGTGTGCACGAGCTTCGTGACGCCAATCAGATTCCAGAAGCGGTTGAATGCACTAAGGTAGTGACCGAGGTTTCCCCACTGGTGGTGCGAGCCATTTGCAACGCAAATCGCGCCGGGGCCGACAGCCTTTGCGCGCTTGATCTCCTTGACGACGATGTCCGTCGCTTCTTCCCAGCTGATGCGCACAAACTTTGATTTGCCGCGGTTCTGAATATTGCGCTCGCCGTCGGGGTCGAAGTCGACGCGTTTCATCGGATGCATGATGCGGTTCTTCGAATACACCATCGACTTGAGGCAAATGGCATGCGTCGCCACGGTGGTGCGGCGCTTGGGCTTGAAGGTCTTGCCGCGCGCGGTGATTTGCCACGAGGCCGCATCTTCGTCATCGAAGTCGATCGGCGTCGTGCGCAGGATCTTACCGTCCTTCACGTAGACGAAAATCGGACCGCTGTTCGTGCCGTTGGTGTAGCGCGTGACACCGTCGCCCATGTCGGTGCCCGATTTCCACGTCACGGTTTCGAGACGTGCAAGCGTCTGCATGAACCAAACGGCGAGATCGTCGGGACCATCCAAACCAATCTTGAAGTTCTTGGCCGCATCGATTCGTTCGAGCATGTCGAACGGCGGCGTCAGGAAACTCTCGGCAATCTCCTTATTCTTGAAGTGGATCGTAAGCTGCGGCTTCTCATGCAGGCCCTTGCCAGTGCGCACCTTACCGCCCTCGATCTGGACCCAGCGTCCCTCGGGTCGGTCTCGGAGGCGAAACTGCGCGATGACATTTTTCTCTTTGAGACGCGCCGCGTATGCCGGATACAACTTGGCGGCAGCCCGCATCGCCTGCGGAATGCCCCACAGCAACACCGAAAGGTTCATTTCATCCTCCTGGATCGAGGTTTGTTTTACCACCCTCGGCTCGAGTGAGCCATCCTAGTCGTGCTGCGGTACCACGCCGCGGCGAAGTGACCCGCTAGGTGACTTTGTTGGCAGATTCTTTTTTGCGACGGCGGCTCGGTCGCCGCCTAGATTATGTGCTGTACAAGTCGACGAGGAAGCGTGGTGACTCGCGGCCCGGTAGAGTGGTTAGCCGCTCGCGCTTGGATCAGGCCGCACCTTCGAAAGCGACGTCGACTTGTGTGCATGCCTCGACACGCCGGTGATTCAGCGTCGCCGGCACCCACTTGGCCGCTCGGGCCCACTACGATGCCGCATCGCCTAACAACTTCGAGCCGCTGCGATGCCGGAAGCCGAGCAGCAGGGCGATAGCCGTGGCGCCGCCCAAGCCGGTGGGTTCTCGCTGCATGTCGGCATCGACATCCAGCCGCATCAGCGCCCGAAGCTCGAACGGCTGTGCCGCTGTGTGAGCCGGCCACCGGTGTGCGTGGATCGCATGGCGCTCACCTCGTCAGGGCAAGTGCGCTTCACGCTGAAGACGGCGCCGGATCAGCAACAGGCCGAGCTGCCGCTGGGTGCGCGGGCCTCGCCGGTGTAGGCCAGCCTGATCGGATATCGAAGCGGCGGGTGTTTGGGCCGAGTGGTGAAGCGCTGGAGCGGGTCGCAAGCCCGTATCGGTTCGATTGTCAAAAAACTTGGAATCTGCTGGGATTCCGGATACGAAAGACGCGCGCGCAGGAAGGGAGTTTCCGTGAGTCGTTTGCTATGGGTTGCGGTGCTCAGTGCTTGGTTGGCTCCGGCTCCAAGTGCTGCGGAGGCTCAACCGGCTGCTGGCGCGCAAGGCGCCAAGCCGTTGGCGACACTCGATGAACTTTTTGGCGATGTCTTGCTCGTCGATGTCGCTGTATCCCCATCTGGTCGCTATATCGCCGTTGTAACTCGTGACAATGGCGCCGATTCGGTCGTCGTCATCGACGATGTCACCGGCAAGCGCCACATGCCGATGCAGCTGGGCGCAACCGCCGCCGGGGCAAAACTCGACGCGAAGATCTCTAACATCTATTGGAAGTCGGACGATCGTCTGCTGTTTCGCACACAAGTGCGATTCGAAGAGGGCCAGCGCGCCTATACGTCCGATCGCATTTTGCGTCATTGGGGGGATCGCTTGTTTGCGATTGATCGCGACGGCGGCAATATCGTGAGGTTGTTAGCGGACAATCGGAATTCAGCGCTTGCTGGCGCATTGGATTTGGGATCGATTCGCAGCTTCCTGCCCAAAGATCCGCATCACGTACTCATGGATGTCGAGGGCTTCGACGGCCTGAGTTTGTTTCGCGTCGATCTTCGGACCGGCGCCGGCGAAATGGTCGAACGCCCTTTGCAGCGCGTTTTCGGCTGGTGGCTGGATGTCGAGGGGCGGCCGGTCGTTCGATTCGAAGTTTCGGGCGGGACGATTAGCTTTTCTCGCAAGGAAGAAAACGGCAATTGGAAGCGCTACTACAAGATTCGAGTTCGCGATTTGGAGCGCGGACCAGAATACGATCCAGTGGGACCATCGAACGATCCGGGTCGGTATTACGTCTTGGCTCGCCCACCGGGTCGTGAGCGGATTGGCCTTTATTTGTATGACCTGAAAAATGAATCCTTCGGCGAGCCTATTGTGGAGAACTCACGCTACGATTTGGACTCGGCGCAGACTTCGCGTGACGGCGCACGCGTCTTGCAGCATTGCTATTACACGCATGTCCGCACCTGCGAGTTTTCGAATGAAAAACTCGACGCACACATGCGCGCGATTCGTCGACATTTTTCCGACGCAGCGAATATCTACATTCATGACATTTCGGACGATGGCAACGTGTTGGCTCTGTATGTCGACAGTCCCAGCGAACCGCCGACCTATCACGTCTACCGCATGGACAAGCGCAATCTCGCCGTGCTGGGGTATGAGACTGGCGCGCTAACTGGGCGTGCATTCGCGAACGCCACGGTGTTTACGTGGACGGCGCGCGACGGTCTGGAGTTGAGCGGATATCTCACCTTGCCGCCCACGCCGCGCGGAACTTCGAAACTTCCGTTGCTCGTATATCCGCATGGCGGGCCCGAGGTGCGCGACCATCTAACGTTCGATGTTTCGAATCAGTATTTCGCGAGCCGCGGCTATGCGATTTTTCAGCCGAATTTTCGTGGCTCGAGCGGCTTTGGCGCATCGTTTGCGGAGCGTGGCTACAAACAATGGGGCGCGCGTATGCAAGATGACATTACCGACGGGCTGTCCGCGTTGATCGAGCGCGGCATCGTCGATCCGCAGCGCGTCTGTATCGTTGGCGCTTCTTATGGCGGCTATGCCGCGCTCGCTGGCGCGACCTTGACGCCGGATTTGTATCGCTGCGCGGTTTCAATCAACGGAGTGACCGATCTGGCGGATTTCGTTGCCTATCGTCGCAAGAAATGGGGCGAAGACTCGGATGCCTATACCTATTCGTTGAAATCGATCGGCGATCCAAAGGCGGATGCCGCTCGCCTTGCGGCGACCTCGCCGGCACGACTCGCAGATCGAGTCCGAGTACCGATTCTGCTGATTCATGGCGACGACGATGCGGTGGTGCCGATCTCGCAGTCTCGGTTGATGAAAAAGGCTCTCGACAAAGCGAGCAAACCGGCGGAGCTCATGGTTTTCAAAGGTGAAGGGCATTCTTACTGGTCGACCGCCAATGAGAAGCGCCATTTGATCGCCATCGACCGATTTCTTTGGAAGCATTTGGGTCCGGGTCATGGCAACACGACTCCGCCGCTCGAATTGCCACCCGAAAGTCGCAACTGACGCGCGCGCGGCCTGTTGTTTCGAGCGCGACTCGCGCCTGCGTGTTCGTCGACCACGGTCTGCTGCGCTTGCGCGAAGGCGATCAAGTGATGCAGACCTTTGCCGAGAACCTGGGCGTCAAAGTGATCCGCGTCGATGCCGAGCAGCGCTAAAGCCAGTCAAGCGTTCGCGGTATTCCTCCCAGTGCGCTCGGTCGGCGTGATGGGCGATGGCCGACGCTACGACTATGTTGTTAGCTTGCGCGCGG
>CAYUIT010000087.1:0-8321 GCA_964444835.1 uncultured Steroidobacteraceae bacterium | reverse complement strand
TGCCATGTTTGCGGCTGGGCCGACACCGGCTCGCGGCGTTGGAAGCGATCGAGATCGGCGATGAGTTCTTGCACGCTCGCATAGCGCGCCTCGGGAGAGGCAGCAATCGCGCGGCCGATGATGGCCGTCAGATCTGTTGGCAGCGCATCGTCAGAAAGCTTGGAACTGTCGGGCAAGCTCCCCGTCAGCAACTCATGGAGCAACACGCCCAGGCTGAAAACATCCGCCGCCACGGTGGGCTTCACGCCATTGCGGCGTTCCGGCGCCGCGTAAGCTTGCGTCATCGCTGGCGTTTGTTCGGCGGTGCCGTCGCGGGGTTCTTCGCCGAGAAACTGCGCGATGCCGAAGTCGAGCAGTTTGGTAGTGCCATCGGCGCTCACCAGAATATTCGACGGCTTGATATCGGCATGCACCACGAGTTGTGAGTGCGCGTACTGCACCGCGCGGCACACGCTCGCAAACAACTGCAACTTCGCCGGAATGGTCGTTGCCGCTTGCGCCGCGTAGTCGGTGATCGACTGGCCCTCGACGAACTCCATGATGAAGTACGCATGGCCGTTCTCGGCCGTGCCACCGTCAAAGAGCTGCGCGATATTGCGATGCTGTAAGCGCGCCAGGATCCGGCGCTCGGCGGCAAAGCGATGTAACAACTCCTCGCCGAGCATGGAAGGGCGTACGAGTTTGATGGCCACGGTCTGCTGGAACAGCCCGTCGATGCGCTCGCCGCGATACACGGTACCCATTCCGCCCACGCCCACCACATCGACGAGTTGGTAGGGCCCGATGCGCTCGGGCGGCGGCTCGGCGTCGTACAGCGCGGTCGCGGGCACTTGCGTCGGCATCGAGTCGAGCAAGCGGCGGTCCTTGTGCAGCAACTGCTTCACGCGCGCCACCATCTCGGTATCGTCGCCGCAGCGTTCGCGCAGCCGCGCGTCCACTTCCTCGGGCGGCCACTCCAGCGCGGCCTCCAGGATTTCGAGCGCCGTCGATTCCTTGCGAACGTCCATCAGGCGCGGGCGGCCGTGATGTGGTCTAACAACCAGGCGCGCGCCGCGCGCCACTGGCGCTTGATCGTCCGATCAGACACATCCATATAGGTCGCGATCTCCTCGATCGTGAGCCCGGCAAAGTAGCGCATCTCAACAATACGGGCGCGCTCGGGCGAAACGCTTTGCAACGCCGTGAGCGCCGCATCCAGCGACTCGATCTCCACCGCATCCTCGTGCGTATCGGCCACCAAATCGCCCGCGCTCGTGAGCCGCGTGTGCACCTCACGGCCGCCGCGCTTCAACGACTTCGCGCGCCGCACCTCATCGATCAACACCTGGCGCATCACCGTGGCGGCGGTGGCGAGAAAATGCGTGCGATCGCGCCACTCCATGCGCTCGAGCCCTAACAAGCGAATCGCGGCCTCGTTCGTCAGCTCCGTAGGCTGCAGCCAACGCGCACCCGCATCGGCACGCAAGATCCGCCGCGCAACGGCGCGCAGCTCTTGGTAGTAGGCCGTGAGCAAACGCTCCTGCACCACCGGATTGCCGCGGCGGAACTCAGCCCACAGAGAGTCGAGGTTGTCACCGCCCGGGGCGGTGCTGGGAGGCTCGGTCGTTGTCATGTTTCCCCAAGCGTACCGGAACCGCTGCGCGATTCACGCCCCCTGCGGAGGGGGGGCGGCCTGCCGTGACCCTTTTTCACCGCGGTTTGCGCCTCTATAGAAGGGAACCTATGCCACGACTGAACTTATTGATCGACACCACCCGGGCGCCGCTGCGCGCGGGCGAAGTGCATGAGCCGCGGATCGAGCGCATCGCCTGCTCGTGGCGCGGTTCGACGGGCTTTTTGGCGCACACCTGGACCCGCGACGGGCAAACCGTCCGCCGGCAACTCGTGCTTTCGCCGCAAGATGTTGCCCGCGTCGAGCGGCTCGTCCGCGCGACACAATTCGGTGCACGCAGCAGCGATGGCGTGGTGTGCCGGTTGGTCATTGTCGATGCCAGTGGTCAGTCCGAGAAAGGGCACCCGGACGCGCCCAAAGCGTGGCTCGAATGGTCCGCATCCATGCGCGCGCGTGCCGGCGACGAATGGCGCGAAGTCCGCGTCCGCCCCGACGAAACACTCGATGCCACCGGCGAAACCGAGGCCACCTCGTTGTGGTCGCGGCTGATGCCGTTCCGGCTCCCCGGACGCAAAGCGGATTCCTAGCGCTCGCGTTGTCCCCTCGTCAGCGTGAGTTACGCCTCTTCGGGTAAGGCTCACTGCATGACGAGGCACCATGACAACGCATTCCACCCGACGTACGCATCGCTGGTGCTGGCTGATGGCCAGCGGGTTGTTGATCAGTGCCTGTGGCGCCAATGATTCGCCACGGCAGACAACTGTCATGACCGCTTACAGCATGTCGACGGCGCAAGCCGCAACGCGGCAAGGCTCGCTGCCGCTGCAACCGCATCGCGACCAGCGCGGCTTCACCGTGATGAAGCCCGCCAACTGGCAAGTGATGGGCGACGATGCGGGACAGATCTGGATCGTGGAGCCGGGCTCGGGGGTGTTTGCGCTGATGCGCGCCCGCGAAGCGAGCGGCGACATGAACCGCTGGATGCGCCGCGGCTTGATGCAAGGTGAGCGCTGGGTGCGTGATGTGCGTGCCGCCGCCGTCGAGCCGATCAACGCCTCCGCAGCGAAAGCCGGGTATGTCATCACCGACGCGGATGGCGTCGAAAAGCGCGTGAATGTGATTGCCGTGCGCAACGGCTCGATCGCCACCGTGTTCATGGCGGCCGGTCCGCTCGATCGGTTCGACCGCGCACTGCCGACGCTCTCGGCGGTGCTCGATAGCGTGCGCTTCGAGGCCCCCGAGCCGCGGCGCCGCGCACCGGCGCTGCCGCAGATGCAGTTCGAGGAATGGCGCGATCCGGTGCAATTCGCCTTCAGCGTGGCCAAGCCGCGCGGTTGGAATGCGTTCGGCGGCTTGCGCGAGTTTGGCTTCACGGCGGATTTCATCTTCGGCTTCTCGAGCCCCGACAATCGGGTGATGGTGTTCCACGGCGATCCGAGCCGCGAGACCTACTACCTACCCAATCCCACGTTCGACAGCTTCGGCTGGCGCGAAGGCGGCCGCTACACGCAAGACAACCAGAATTTCTTCACCGTGCTGAGCGTGCAGCGCTTGGATGTGTTGGCCTCACGCTCGCTGCAAGCGCTGTTGCAGACGCAAGTGCGGTTGTTAGGCGGGCGCGCGCGCCCCGACATCGTGCAGCAGAAGCAGCAAGCGCACCGCCTGGTGGGAGCAAGCTCGAGCCCCATCGCCGATGCCGCCGAATTCGAGTTCGAGACGAACGACGGCCGTGCGGGATTTGTGGCCATCTCGATCACGGGATTCAGCGAAGCGGCCGTGATGGGCGCGGGCACATGGTCGGTGGATGGTCTGAGCGGCTACGTGGCGCCGCGTGAGCGGCAAGCCGAAGGCGCCATCGCTTTGGGGCGGTTGTTAGGCACGATTCGCACCAACCCGCAGTGGTGGGCTATCAAGAACGGCACCGACCGCATCGACTTCGGGCGCATCCAGCAGTATCAAGCCGAGATCGGGCAGATCCACGAGCGGTACATGCGCGCACGCGCCGAGAGCCAAGCCCAGATCCAAGGCGGCCGCGGCGATCTGCTCTCGGGCACGGTGGAGATCGTCGATCCGAACACTGGCGAGCGCGCCACGGTGCAGAACTTGAGCCGCTACTACTACCGCGTCACGCCCACGCCCAACGCAGGCGATGTCGTGGTCGGCACCAACATCAACGACAACCCCGCACCGCTCGACTTGCGCGCGATGTTGCAAGTGGGTGTCGATGTTCCCTATCCACGCTGAGGGCGAGTGATTATGCATCGGACGATGAAGCGAACGATCTGGTCGATGGCCGCGTGCTTGCTCGTAAGCGGCGCATGGGCGCAATCCGGTAGTTACCCCGGCTCGGGCGGCGGCACACGGGCGCCGCAGCCTGCAGCGCCGCGCTACCCACAACAGCCGCCGCCGCCGTCGAACCCCCAGAGGCCGAGCACGGGCGATGCGCTCGATCGGCAGATGCAGTGGGAGCGGCGCGACATGGGTGTGCCGCCGACCCGCGAGCTGCACACGGGCCCCGCGCACGCGCCCACGCCGGCGAGCATTCCGGGCGGACAAATCATCACCACGAAGGGCTTGGTCGCGTTGCTCAATCCGCAGAGCGGCATGCCGGTGGTGGTCCTCGATGTGTTAGGCGGCTCGCAAATGCTGCCGAACGCGCGGCCCGCGGTGGTGGCCTCACAAGCCGGCTCGTTCAACGATGAAACCCAACGGATGTTCGGGCAGTACTTGCAGCAACTGACGAATAACAACCGCGAGACGCCCATCGTGTTGTATTGCGCGAGCGCCGAGTGCTGGATGTCGTATAACGCCGCGCTGCGCGCGATCCGCTTGGGCTACACGAACGTGCTGTGGTATCGCGGCGGCCTCGAGGCGTGGCAGCAGGCGGGCTTGCAAACTGTGCCCGCTAACAACCCGCAATACGGACAGCAAGGCAACGGCTACGGCCGCAACGGCGGGTAAGCGCGCGATGTGGAGTGCCGGTCTTGAGCGGATTCGGGCGCTGCGAGGGAGCAGGCCTGCGCGGCGCATTGCGGCGGTGGGCGGTGTGTGCGGGCTCGCGGCGGGGCTCGTGGGCACGGTCGGCAACCTCGAGCGCATTCCCTCGCAGTTGTGTCGCATCCCGGGCGTGCACAGCGCTTGCCAATGGCTCGCCGTGGGCGGCGTGGCGGGTGAGGCCGAAGAGCGCTTGTGGGCAAGCGCGGCGGTGGCCACCGAGCCCACGCCATTGCGGGCTTACCTGCGCGAGTATCCGAAGGGTGCGTACATCGAATTGGCGCGCACGCGCCTCGCAGCCTGTCGTGCGCAGCAAGTGGAAGCGTGGACGCCGGAACAACGCCGGCTGCCGCTGTTTGTCGCCGCGCCGAAAGCCGCGCTGCCGAATCGCGCCGATGCCGAGAATCTCGCGCGCCAGCGGGCGCTCGAGGAGGCGCAAGTTGCGTGCGCCGCGTTTGTCGGCGAGTTTCGCGTGCGGGCGGCGCGGCTCGAGCACGACAAACTCGATTGTTCGAGCCGCTTGGACGGCCGCGCCTGCAGCTACGACGGCGGCGCCATCTGCGAGCTCGATGTGCGCAAGTTGAGCGCCGTGGAGCGCTGCGAATGACGGCGCGATTCTGGGCACGCGTATGCGTGGCGCTCGCAGCGTGCGTTGCGGTGAGCGTGTGGGCCGCTGGCGTCGAGCTCAATCAAGAGATGCGACAGCTCGTCGAGCGGCTTGTGCTCGAGCGCGCCACCACCATTGCCACCTTGCAGCGCAAAGCGAGCGCACAAGAAGCCGCCGTGCTCATCCGCCTCGACGAGCGCGAAGCCGCGTTGCGGCGCGAGCAGAGCGCACGCCGCAAAGTGCAGACCGAGCTCGCCAAGGTGCAACGCGAGCGCAGCGAACTCATTGCCAAGCTCGAACAACAAGACCGAACATTTACGGCCGAACTCGCGAGCTACCGCGTGCATGTGAGTTCGATTGCTGCCTCCACCGACATCCGCAAAGTATCGGCGCTGCGCGCGTATGCCGATGGCGACCGGCAAGCCGCGTTCGATGTGTTGCTCGAAATGCAACGCGCCGAAACCCGCTCCGTGGCGGCCGGCTGGCGCGAACTCGGCGCACTCGCACTCGATCGCTACGACCGCGGCGAGACCACCGCAAGCGCCGTGGCCGACGTGTTTCGCGAGGCCCAGCGGCTCGACCCCAGCGATTTCGAAGGCTGGGTGCAGCTCGCACGCTTTGAACGCGCGAGCGGGGCGAGCGACCGCGCGCTCGACGCCGCACAGCAAGCCGCAAAGCTCGCGGCCGACGCGTGGCAGCGCGCACTCGCGACGAGCGAACTCGCCGAGCTGCATGCCGAGCGGGGCGACTACCCCGCGGCCTTGGCCGCGAGCAACACCGCGATCGACAGCCTGCGCACGCTCGCGGCACAAACGCCTAACGACCGCTCCGTGCGGCGCAACCTCGCGGCCATGCTCATCTTGGCGGGTGAGTACCATATGGCGCGCGACGCTCGCGCCGCCGCCCGCGCTTGCTTTGAGGAAGCCGAGCGCATCGCCATTGCGTTGCGCGCCGAGCGCGACACCGACGTCACGGCGCTCGATCATCAGGCATCGGCCTTGTCGAACTTGGCGGATTTGCTCTTGGCCGAGAATCAAATCGAAGCCGCGCGCCAGCGCTTCGATGCGCTCTACGAGGCCTCGGCCGAGTTGGCGCGGCTCGAGCCCGGCAGCCGCCGCCGCTTGCGCGATCTCAGCGTCGCGCTCGATAAACGCGGGCTCGTGCGCATGGACTCCGCGCCCGCCGAAGCCGAGGCCAGCTTCAACACCGCGCTCGAGATCCGGCGCCGGTTGTTAGCGGTGGACCCCGCCCAGGTGGATGCGCTCCTCGATGTGGCCTTCAGCGCGCGGCGCTTGAGCCAGGCGCGCATCGCCCGCACCGAGCCCGAGGCCCGCACACAAGCCATCGCGCTCGCCGAAGAGGCCATCCAAGCCGCACAACAGGCGCAGCAACTCGCGCCGCAACGAGTGGATGCAGCGCTCGAACTTGCGCTGGCGCATTTTCAGCGCGGCTATGGGCTCGTCACCGTGGGCCGCCACTCGGAAGCGGCCGAGGCATTTGCGCGCGCAGCCAACGAGTGGGATGCCGTGGCCGCCAAGAGCACACTCACCGCGGCGCACGAGCGCCTGCGCACGGCCGCTCGCGCGTTCTGCTCGAAAGCCGAGCGCGGTTGCAGCACTCGTTAGGCTTGCTCGCCCATCCGCCCCGATGCGGACTTGAGGGCGCCCGACGCCTCGAGCAGCGGGCCCACTTTGCCCAAGCCAAACGCCGGCATGTTCACGTAGATGTTCTCGTAGGCGCCGCGCTGGATCACATAAGTCTCGTGCCAGATGCCCACCGCGCCGCTGCTGCTGCTCACTTGATTGAAGCGCTGCCAAGCCGGCAAATGCGCCGCCGACTTTGCCTTCGCGTAGGCCATCAGTTGATCGACGCTGCGCCAGTACTGCACCAGAATCACCGTGCGCCCAAACCAAGCCTCGTGGCTCAACAGGCCGAGCTCCGGCTGCGTATACAACTCGCGCAACATCGCCGGCATCGCGCGGATCACGGGCAGCCACTGATGCACTGCGAGCAAGCGGTTGATGCGCATGCCGATCAAGAACACGACGAAGTCGTCGGCGGGGCGGGCGGTGAGGCGCGCGGGGTGGATCATGGGTGCAGGTACCTCCTAGCCGCAACAGTAGCGCAGGGCGTCGCCCCGCCCAAGTCTCGCGCTATTGACAAAAAAGACGCAAGTCCGTCATAACAGCGCTACCGGCCCCCGGAGAGCGCTAGCCATGAGCACCAAAGAAGAAGTCGCCACCGCCGCCATGAGCGTGTTCGAGCCGCTCGTAGGCTTGTTTGTCGATATGGGCATCACCTGCGACGACGCCGAGCGTCTCCTGCGTCGCGTGTACGTGCGCGAAGCGCGCGAACACGAGCTGCGGCGCTCCGGCGGCAAGCGCGTGAGCGAGGCTCGGCTCGCCCTGATTTGCGGCGTGCCGCGCAAGTCGGTGAGCGAGATCTTGAAGCAACCCAAGTTCGAGCCGCGCACCGCACGCCACCGTGCATCCTGGTTGTTACAGGTGTGGCGCACCGATAAGCGCTATCTCAAAGCGGACGGCACACCCCGAGCACTGCGATTTGAGGGCGGCAGCAAAGGGGAGCCGACGTTCATGGAACTAGCCACCACGCATGCTGCCAATGTGTGGCCGAAGACGTTGCTTGCGGAGTTGTTAAGGACGAAGGCGGTGCGGGAAGACGGGCGCGGTGTGCTGCGAATCAGCAAGGACCTTCAAGCTTAGCCTGGTATGGAGGGTGAGCTGATGCCCTGAACGCACGCTAATGACTCCCATCGGATGCGGGCGAGCTCTAACTCTCCTACCCGGATAAGAAGCGGATCTTGTGGAATGGCTTTCGAGTTCGGATCCTGGCGCAACTACAT
The DNA here is from genome assembly GCA_964444835.1 of uncultured Steroidobacteraceae bacterium. Lineage (GTDB taxonomy): Bacteria > Pseudomonadota > Gammaproteobacteria > Steroidobacterales > Steroidobacteraceae > CADEED01. Next base: position 245 of record CAYUIT010000087.1, on the reverse strand, counting down.
CCTTTAGGAGTCTTCCAGTTTTTCGAAAAAGAGCTAGCGAAAGAAAGCTAGTTGCCCTGGAATGCTACCGCGCCAACCACCCACCATCCACCGGCAACACAATCCCGTGCACATAGTCCGCCGCGCTAGAGGCTAAAAACACCGCCGCGCCACCAAGATCCGCAGGTACACCCCATCGCCCCGCAGGAATGCGCGCCAAAATGTCGCGATTCCGATTCGGGTCGGCACGCAATGCCGCTGTGTTG
>CAYUIT010000086.1:7987-9318 GCA_964444835.1 uncultured Steroidobacteraceae bacterium | reverse complement strand
CCCGCCGGTGCTGCATCGCTGAAACAAGGTTTCGCGGCTAGCGATTTGCTCGGCAGTATTGCGAACGCGCTCGAGCCCTATGGACTGCGCGCCGACGATATCGCCGACGCGTACACCGTTTACGGGATCAACGCGTGGGGCGGCACGGCCGACGGCGCTGGAATCATCAAAGTGGGGCGGTGACATCGATCGGTAGCGAACTTCGCAGGGTGATATTGACTAGAATGGAGCGATGCTCGCCAAATGGATCGCAATCGTCGTCGTGGTACTCGCCGTCTTCGGCCCCGGCACTTTTTTGTTTCGAACGGCTTGGCGCCGAGGCGGCACGCCGAGAAAGTTGGCTGCGGCAACCCTGGTAGCCATGGGATTGTTAGTGGCTTGGTTGTTATTGCCGGGCGCGCCGGGCTCGACAGTGGAGCAGCGCATCAGCGATTTCGCAGGCGCTTGGGGAATACTGTTCATGCTGGTCGGCGGCGTGACGATTGCAGCCGCCGCGTTTGGTCGATTCGGGCCTGCCGAGCGCCGCGATTCCGAGCAATGAACCAATCGCTGCGCTGTGTAGCGCGTTACTTGACGCGTGAGCGCTGCGAGCCTCGCACCGGCGCACGTGCCAGTACGGGAAAAGGCTGCGCGGCGAGCTTGGCCTGTAAGCGCTCGCTCGCGAGTTTGATGAACGCTCGCAGCGCGGGCGACACGCTTTTGTGCGACGGGTAAATCGCATGAATGTCGAGTTGCCGCGTGCTCCATCCGCGTAGCACGGGCCGCAAACGCCCAGCCGCACAGTCGTCGTGCGCCGCAAACGTCGGCAAGCTCGCGATGCCAAGACCCGCGAGCGCCGCTGTCTGCAGCGTGGCGATGTCGTTAGTGATGAGCGGAAAACGCGCTTCGAGCCGTTCCTCGCGACCATCCCCGTCGTGCAGCAGCGTCCAACCCGAGGCAGATGGAGTGGGGTTGCCTTCCAAGAGACGATGCGAGTGCAAGTCGGACGGCGTATTCGGCACACCGTGCGCCTTGAGGTAATGCGGGGATGCATAGAGACGCGCACCGGCGCGAGCGATGCGCTTCGCGACTAAACTTGAATCGGGCAAGCTGCCGGCGCGAATGGCGAGGTCGAAGCCCTCTTCAATGAGGTCGACGCGGCGATTCGAGAGATCCACGAACAACTGTATGTCAGGGTACGCGCCGACAAACTCCGCGACGACATCGCGCATCAAAGCCTGTCCGAGCACCACAGACATACTGACGCGCAACGCCCCGCTCGGCCGCGCCTTCGAACTCGCGACCGCCGCTGCAGCATGTTCAAGCGTGAGCATTGCGCGACGCGCATGCTC
>CAYUIT010000086.1:0-7887 GCA_964444835.1 uncultured Steroidobacteraceae bacterium | reverse complement strand
AGGAGCGAACCGCGATGGCCCATTTGACCGCCGCTGACTTTGATGAGATTCGGAACTTGGTTTCCGCGTACTGTCTGACGACCGACAACGCCGATGCCGATGCCTTCATGCAGACTTGGGTCGAGCCCGCGGAATTCGCCGGCTACGACAGCGGGGCGTTCGGCAAGATGGACACGTGGCAACAGATGTACGAGTTTGAGAAGCACCACGTCGGGCCGGGCGGAATGGCCAATGGAAAGCGCCATTTGTCGATGAACGTGATGATCGAACCCGTCAATGCAAACGAAGCGTTGGTCACGCATGACATGATCGTGGTCGAGGTGGCCGATGTCCCGCGGATCATCGCGACGGGGCGTTACGAAAAGAATCTGGTGGTACGAACGAAGCACGGCTGGCGCTTCAAGCGACGCGTGTTGCTCGTCGACAGCGGGTTCTTCAAGTCGCCGCAGCCCGTGTAGCGTACTAAGCGCGCGGCGCGGGAGCGGCTGGTGTGCTCGCCGGCTGGTGCGTGGGAAGTGACGACCACGGTGCGTTTGCTGCCCACGCAGCCTGGCCAAACCTGCGCCGACACGAATCCTGTCGGCGTGGGTCTCAATCCGTTCCCGGCCTACGACACCATTCACAAAGGCGGGACGATGAACGAGCAGGGTACGCGGTCGTCGTCCGCGAACCGAGGCTCTGGTCATGGCTTGTGGAAGCGGACGGGTCACGACACCTTCCGCTACCGCGTAAAGTTCCACGGCTTCGACGACAACCGGCTGCTTGTCAACTCGACGACAATCACGATTGACGCAGTGCTGGGCGAAGACGGTGATCAGTTCGCGGGTGTGGGTGGGTTATCGCAAACGGATCTCAGCGGTAACACGCGTAACTTCTGCCTCACGTTGGTCGCGAAGCGGATGACGCTCAACTAACACGCGGTGCTCAGAGCGGGCATTCGCAGCATCGCGGATGCTCGCTCTCTGGCGAGAATTCGTGCGGAGTGCGCGATCGAGTGTCGGGTTGAGCTAGTGATGCGTTGGGAGAGCGCTGGGTTAGTGGTTAGCTAGGCAGCATCTGTCACAAGGGCTGTGTTGCTAGCGCGCGCGCCAGCTTCTTCGACGGTTAGCGCCGTCGCGGTGTCGAGCAAAATCACGAAGCGGCCATCCACTTTGCCGAGACCGTGGATGAAAGCTGCATTCACGTTCGTGCCGAAACGCGGCGGCGGCTCAATGTCCGCCGCGGGAATGTCGAGCACCGCGTTGACGGCATCGACAACAATGCCCATTTCTTCGCGTTGCCCGTCGCGGACGGCTTCGACGATCACGATACAGGTGCGCTTCGCGACTTCGTTGCGCGAGCGCCCGAGACGGACTGCGAGATCCATGACGGGAACGACCGCGCCACGCAAGTTGATCACACCGCGGATGCACGCGGGAGCCATCGGCACTTCGGTGAGGTGTCCATACTCGATGATTTCCTTGATCGCCAGGATTCCGATTGCGAACACTTCTGTACCGAGGACGAACGTCAAGTACTGTTCGTGCTCGACCGACTCCGCGTCGCTGGCCATTTTGTGTAGCGCGCTCATGGTGCTGCGTTAGAAGCGCGCAAAGTCTTCGGCGGCAAGCGCGTCTTCGACCAGCGCGAGATTGCCGTCGGTTGCGGCGCGCGTACGCTCCTTTCGAGCAGTTGCTGGCTCCGTCGCCGCATGCGCGCCCGCTGCTGGAGTCGTGGCACGCGAGCGATTGGTCGCTGAGCGAGATTCAAGTCTCGCGTGATGTGCAGTCTGGTGGCTGTGGAAGAATTCCATTTGGTGCTGCAGCTCTTCCGCGCGACTCGCCATTTCCTCGGCGGTCGCCGCGAGTTCTTCCGACGACGACGCATTCTGCTGCGTGACTTTGTTCATGAGCGCCACCGCGGAGTTGATCTGCGTTACACCGGCCGATTGCTCCTGTGAAGCTGCCGAGATTTCTTGCACGAGATCCGATGTCTTCTGGATGCTCGGCACGATCGTGCTCAAGAGCGTGCCAGCGCGCTCGGCGAGGCTGACGCTATCCGATGCAACCGTGCTGATTTCCTGAGCTGCCACTTGGCTGCGTTCGGCGAGCTTGCGCACCTCGGCGGCCACGACCGCGAAGCCCTTGCCGTGCTCGCCGGCACGCGCCGCCTCGATCGCAGCGTTCAGTGCCAACAGATTTGTCTGGTACGCGATATCGTCGATGATCCCGATCTTCTGCGCGATCTGTTTCATCGCACTCACCGTACTCTTGACCGCTTCGCCACCCTCGAGCGCCTCGCTTGCGGCTTTTGCGGCCATCGACTCCGTGATTTTCGCGTTCTCGGTGTTCTGGCTGATCGACGCGGTCATTTGCTCGACCGACGCACTCGTCTCCTCGACGCTCGACGCTTGCTCGCTCGTTGCCTGTGACAGGGATTGCGCTGTCGCACTGACTTGTTCCGACGCACTGGCGATGGCGTTGGCGGCGTCATTCACTTCGGAGATCACGCTCGAGATCTTGCGACGGATATACCAACCAAATCCCAGCGCGAGGAAAGCGCAGCCCGCGACTGCGCCGCCAATGATCCAACGTGCGCTCGTGTAAACCTGGGTCCCTTCTTGGCTCGCTGCAGTTGCACCCTGGACATCGAGCCGGATGATCTTTTCGAGGATTGCAACGAATTCGGAATACTGTGTCCGGCCGGAATCGAAGAGCAATGCCGTCGCCTCGTCACTTTTGCGTTGCTGTGAAAGTGCGAGCACGCGTTCGTGAACACTCAAGAACTGTGCAAATGCTGCATGCGCCTCGGTGAAGAGCTGCCGCTCTTCGGAAGACGATATCAACTTCTCGTACTCGGCTTTGGTAGCAGCGAATCGGCTGAGAACGTCGCCCATCGACTGCTCAACCTCCTGCATTTGGCTTGGCGTCCGCGTGATGATGTGGCGGTATTGCAGCACGCGAAACTCTTCGCCGATTTGTCGTAAGTCGGCTGCAGCTCTCGTGCGCGGCAGCCAGGTGTCGACGATCACGGCTGATTCGTCGTTGATTCGCGCCATTTGGGTGATCGAAAGTACCGCCTGACCTACCATAAGCACCAGCATCAAGCTGAAGGTGATGCTCATCTGCTTCCAAAAGTTCAGTTTGCTCATGTCGTTCTCGTCGCGCTCTGCGGATGACTAGGGAAAACCGCCAGGCATCGAGCGCTAGGGAGCTGCTTGTCAGCCGCACGCTGCGCTCGAAACGCGATTGTCCCGCTTACGGATTGGGTCATCGGCACAGCGGCGATCAACTTGACGCTTCGAGCGCGAGGCAGCTTGAAGCTGAGAGTGCCGTCACAGTCTCGGTTTCTCTGCGGTAAAGTTTCGCTATTAACGACTGGGCGCACAGACTTATTGCGGCTTTCAGGGGAGATGCTAACGACCACGACGCACTATGTGGCGGCAATCGAGAGTTCGTCAGCAAAGAGCTGGGCGAAAGGGCTCGGGATCAAGGTGCCCGCGTATCCGACAGAATGGATCGTGCAAGTCGAAGTTGCCGATCAGCGGCGCGAGAAGGCCTGGGGGCCGCAGCCGGAGACTGCGCATGTGCTGACGCTCGAGGTTGCGAATGGCCCGCGCACGAGCGGCACCAAGTTTTGGACGCTCAAGCTGGCGAATGGCTCGAAAGGCGGCGCGCAAACTACGCGATGGTCTTGCAGGTCGAGCGGCTGTAGGCCCTCGCGACTGGTTCGCTGGCTATGTCTTGCAAGCGACCCTCCGTCGATACCGACTTCGGAACACAAACTGGCGGAAAATCGTTTCAATACCTCGCATAATGCGTTAGCCCCATGACGTGTCGGGCGAGGCGTAGTTGCGATGGCTACAGACCGCCGATTGATCGGCTCAGGCTCCACATTCGAAGCGCAGATCGGTTACAGCCGTGCCGTCGTGCAAGGCGATTGGGTATTCGTGTCGGGCACGACTGGCTTCGATTACGCAACGATGACCATCTCCGACCAGCTCGAGGAACAGACCGAGCAATGTCTCAAGAACATCGCGGCGGCGCTCACGCAAGGCGGAGCGAGTTTGAGCGACGTTGTGCGAGTGACTTACATCCTGCCGAACGCAGCGGACTTCCCGCGTTGTTGGCCGACGCTTCGCAAGTACTTCGGTGAGGTGCGGCCTGCAGCGACGATGATTTCCGCCGGGCTCGTCGACTCGCGCATGCAGATCGAGATTGAGGTCACGGCGCTCAAGGCGCGCTGATTTGGAGTAAGTCGTGCGATCAATATTGGCCATCATCTGCTGTTCGCTTGCGGTATCGGTTGTATCCGGTACTGAGCCGATCGCGCCGCAGCCGCTTCTGCCAAAGTCTTTTCAGTGGCAGTCGCCGCCGAATCTGCCCGGCGTGCAAGGCGCCTGGGTGTTGGGTGCCGACAAGACGCCGGGCAGTTATGTATTTCGGGTCCGCCTGATGCGAGGCGCACGCATTCCGCCGCATACGCATCCTGACACCCGCCATACGACGGTGCTGACCGGCACACTCTATGTTGGATTTGGCGAGACGTTCGCTGCGAATAAGTTGGTCGCAGTCCCTGCAGGCGCCGTGTATGTCGCGCCTGCCGGCGTCGCACATTTCTTGTTAGCGCGAGACGGTGAAGTCGTCTATCAAGAAAGTGGTGTCGGGCCGACGGCGACTGTACCGATTTCTGCCGCAGGCGCGAGCGCGTCGAAATGAGCATTAAGCAACCAGTCACCAATCGAGATTGAGCAGCACCGTGGAGCGCAATCCTTACGAGCCACCGCAGGCGCCGATCGCGGACGTGGCCTCCTCCGACGGGGCGCCCAGTAGCACCGTCGGTCGCCTCACATTGTTCACATCGTCGCAACTGTTCGTTGCGTCGTTTCTCGGTTCGCCGCTCGCTGCGGGCTGGTTTGCGGCGGCCAATTTTCGCGAGCTCGGTAACGAGGAAAAAGCGCGCCAGACGCTAACGCTGAGCGTAATTGCGACGGGCATTGTTCTGGCCGTTGCATTCGTGCTGCCGGAGAACACACCCAACATACTGGTGCCGCTGATTTACAGCGTCGTCATTCGAATGATGGCGGATGCACAGTTCGGTGCCGTCCTGCGGGAGCATGCGGCAGCCGGGGGCAAGAAAGGCTCTTGGTGGCAGGTGATCGGTGTCGGAATCGCGCTGTGCCTAGTGCTGCTCGCCATTATGGTCGGCATCGTCTATTTATTGCTGGCGGCCGGCGTGATCGCCGAATAGAGTAGTTAGGAGCAGCTTTGAGCAAGCTCTTTCGGGCGGGAGCTCTCGTGTTCGCGAAAGATCTCGAACTCGTGGCAACGTTCTATCGCGAGGTACTGGAGATGCAGGTTCGGCACCAGGATGCCGACCATCAAGTCCTCGAATCTGCGGATGCGCGCTTGATCGTTCATGCGATACCGGCACACATCGCGGCGACATTTGCTATTCGAGTGCCGCCAGAGCTGCGTGAGGAGCAAGCCATCAAGCTGTTCTTCACCGTCGCGAGCTTGGAGCAGTCAGCGGCTATCGCCAAGAAATGTGGTGGCGGGTTTTGTGGACCGGCCTATGAGTACGCCGAGATGCGCTCGCAGAATGCGTTCGATCCAGAAGGCAACATCCTCAGCTTGAATGAGCACAAAGCGGTATGACGCCGATTTTTCGTCCTCGCGCTACCGATGGACGTATTGTCGGCGCATCTGCCGACGGGGCGCGCGAAATGTGGCCGACATTCCACGCGGAGCTTGCTGCATGGTGCCGAATCTTCGACGCTAAGCTTTACATCGACGACACCGCGAGAATCGAGGAACTGTAATCATGCTGGCGAAACGTAACACGGTGGAAAGAATAGCCAGCGCGGTGCTGGTGTTGGCTATGTTGATCGGCTTGCCGACCGCACAAGCTGCGGAGGTTGCGGATCGCATATTCATCAACGGCAAGGTTTGGACGGCTAACGAGTCGCAACCGTATGCGGAGGCGTTTGCGATCCTCGGCGACAAGTTTCTCGCCGTCGGGTCCACCCAAGAGATTCGCAAGCTCGCGGGGGCTGAGACTCAAATCATTGATCTGCGCGGGCAGTTAGTCGTTCCTGGATTCCAGGACTCCCATCTGCATTTTCCGGGTCCGTCGACGCGCTCTTTGGCACTGGACGGCATCGAATCATTGGCCGAGCTGCAAAAGACGATTGCGGATTTCGCGGCGGCTTATCCGGATTTGCCGTGGATTACCGGCATGGGCTGGGCGTATTCGGCATTTCCGGAACAGATTCCTGACAAGAAATATCTCGATGCGGTCGTGCCAGATCGCCCGGTCTACATCGTGGCGCGCGACGGCCACATGGGGTTGGCGAATAGCAAAGCGCTCGAGTTAGCAGGCATTTCGCGTGCCACACCCGATCCACCGAACGGGACGTTGGCGCGCACGGCCTCGGGCGACATCACGGGCGAGTTGAAGGAGTCGGCGCAGTATTTGCTGCGCGCGAAGATTCCACCGCGATCAGAAGAGGATGTCTATCAGTCATTCGTCGCGCATATGAAAGCCGCTGCTGCGAAAGGTCTCACGGCTGCCCACAACGCCTCGTGGGATGCGCGCGATCAACCCGTGTACGAGCGCGCGCTGGCCGCGGGTGAGTTTCGCTTGCGACTGCACTTTGCGCCGCCGATCCTGCCGAACATCGGGGGCTCGCCCCGCGGCCCGAAGCTCACTCGCAAGCTGCAGGCGGCCGACCTCGCCGAGTATCAGCGCTTGCGGGAAACCTACCAGGGGCCACTGATGTCGTTCGGGTCGATCAAAGGCATGCTCGACGGCACGGTGGACGCGAAAACTGCAGCGATGCTCGCGCCCTATGTGGGCGGCGGTCGCGGTCTGCCGTTCTGGAACCAGCAGGATTTGAACGCGACCGTCGCGCTGTATGACAAGGAAGGCTACCAACTATTGCTACATGCGATCGGCGACAAAGCGATCGATATGGCGCTCAACGCCTTTGAGTTTGCTGCGAAGACCAATGGCACGAGCGGGCGCCGTCATCGGATTGAGCACGTGGAAGTGCCTACGAGCGTGCAGATTCAGCGTTTCAAGTCCCTGGGCGTCGTGGCCTCGATGCAGGCGTTATTTGCGATGCCGGATGCGACAGTGCTGACGAACTACGCCGTGGTGTTAGGGCCAGAGCGATCGCAGCGTGCGAATGCTTTCAAACAGTTCGATGATGCCGGGGTCATTATCGCGTTCGGTAGCGATTGGAACGTCTTCGACTATGACCCGCTGCGTGGTATCTACACCGCTGTGACACGCCTGACGCCGGAGGGCACACCGATCGGCGGCTGGTATCCGGAGAATCGCATCAGCGTGGAATCGGCGCTACGGCATTACACGCGCAATGGGGCCTTCGCCAGTTTCGATGACGACGTGCGCGGCACGATCGCTCCTGGCAAGCTCGCTGACTTCGTGCAATTGTCGCGTGACATTCTCACCATCGATCCGCTCGAGATTCGCAATACCAAAGTGTTGCGCACGGTGATGGGAGGTCGTGAAACGTTCCGCGATCGTGAGTTGGCTACGCCGGCAGACTCGAACTCAGCGGTTACTCGTTAGGCGCGGAGGGGGCGGGAACGTATTGGCGGGCGCGCTTGCCGGGTAGTGATCCCTTCGCGAACGCGGAGTGCTGGCCTTTTGGGGCCCGCTAACATCAAGCAATCATGTCGCGTCGAGAAACGCGGCGATCTGTGTCGCTTTAGCGCGTCGGCCCGCGCTATCGCGCGCAGCGCCGACAACTAACTTCTGCGCGTTCGGCAGCAAGGTCGCGGCCGCGTCGATTCCGACGCGCAACGGATCATCCTCGTCGGCCATGGCGAGCGTCGGCTGCTGAACCAGCGGCAGTCGGTCTTGTGTGGCATGCGCAAAGGC
>CAYUIT010000085.1:0-9423 GCA_964444835.1 uncultured Steroidobacteraceae bacterium | reverse complement strand
GCTAGTATCGCTCCAGGAGATCGGCGGCGAGCTCCGGCGCGATTTGGGTGAATCGCTGCAGAGCATCGCGGCGGCTGATCTCCCGCTGGCTGAGGTGACCACGCCACGACTCGAGGCGCTGCGCTTGTATTCGCAGGGCCAAAGGCAGTGGCATCTGGCGCGCTATTCCGAAGCGGTCGATGCATTTCAAGCAGCGGTTACCGAGGATCCGGAGTTCGCGATGGCACATGCTGCACTCGGTCGCGCCTACTACAGCTATGTTTTCAACCGCGTGGATCTCGGCCATGAGCACTTTCAGCGTGCACTTGCCCTGGCCGCACGCGCGACGGCCCGAGAGCGGCTCTCGATGGAGGCCGACTTCGCCGCTGCGCGCCGCGATGCCCCGCGAGCGATCGAGTTGTACCAGCGCTATGCTGCGCTGTACCCACGAGACTCATCGGTGCACGCGCAATTCGCGCAGGTGTATCTCGATGCGGGGCGCAATGCCGACGGCCTGGCAAGCCTGCAGCTCGCTTTGCGCGAAGAGCCCGCAAATCCCAAGCTATTGAACAACGCGGCGATCGCGTACGCCAAGCTCGACAAGTTTTCTGACGCGATTCCACTGATCGAGCGTGCCATCGAGGCGGATCCCGAATTTCTCGATCGGTACAATTTTCGCTTCAACTACGCGACGATCCTTTTCGGCGCGGGCGAGCGCGCGCGTGCCCGAGCAATCATGACGGTCGCGACGCGTCAGGCGAACGAGCAGGATCGCGCCTGGCGTGCGTTGGGCTTGTATGCCCAGTACGACGGCAATTATGCCGAAGCGGCGGATTACTACCGCAAAGCCATAAACGCTGTCGATAGCGACGGCGACGCGGCGTTGTCGCGCTCGCGCAATCATGGCTATCTTGCCGCGGTGCTCGTCACTCGCGGTGATCGAGTGGCCGCGCGACGCGAACTCGATGCGGCTGTTGCAGCCTTGGACGATTATGGCAAGGCAACGATGAGTTTTCGTGTGCGCCTGGCGGTTGCATACGCAAACATCGGCGCTTTTGCGAGCGCGCGCACGGAGCTCGCGAAGCTAGGTGAAGATGGCGCAAAGCTAACGACTAACGACTGGCCGAGACAAGTGGTCGAAGCGGCGATCGCCGACGCGCAGGGTAAGCCTGCGGCGGCAATCGGCTTATTCGAGCGCGCGATCGAGAATCCGACCGTGGGTGCCGATCGTGTTTGGATTCGCTATCGACTGGCGCGTGCGCTGCGCACTGCCGGCGAGCGCGACCGGGCGCGAGAGCTCTATCAGGAACTCGCGAGCTTGCCGCGCGGCCAGTGGCTCGGTTGGGAGGCGCAGGAGTTGCACCAGTTGGCATTGCTCGACTGGGCTCAATCGTTAGCAGCGGAAGGAGAGCCGCAGCGCGCGCGTGAGGTGTTAGCTCGTCTGCAAGAGGCTTGGCGTACGGCGGACGAGGATCTCGAGCCCGCTCGTGCGATGACGCGTCTTGCCGCGACGCTCGATAACGTGGTGCGCCAGGCGCCGACGGAGCGCTTGGCAGCGGTGCCGCCAAGCGATCCGGCGCGCGCACGGCCTGCAAACGACTAAGCTGCCGTCGCCGTCAGCGCTTTGCCCGTCTCGAGCCAGGTCTTGAGGCCCGAGAGAATGAGCGACCAGCCTTCTTGCACGGCGGCGAACGTGGCTGTCTCGCCATCAAAGTCATCGTGAATGAGCGTTAGTTTGCAGACCTCGCCGCGTTGCTCCAGGAGCCACGTGCAGCGACTGGGGCGATCTTGGGCGAACTTGGGATCCCAGTGAGCACGAAACGTGGTGACCAGCTTTGTGGGTCTTTCGGCTGCAATAACAGCTCCATCGAGCATGATTGAACCGTCGGCGGTTCGGTAGCGCATCGAGCCACCCGCTCGCCAGTCCCCTTCGACCAGCGTGCCGTAATAGTACTGGCGCGTATGAGTGCCGTTCGTGAGCGCGTCCCAGACGGCCTCGGCCGTGGCGCGAATGAGGATTTCATGGACCTGTTTCGGCTTCGACGTGGACATGGTGGCCTCCGATCTTTCGAGGTGTTGCTTGAGATCGACCATCGCTTGCGCGAAGGGCGCGGAATAGCGCGAAATCCAGCGATCGCTGATCTGCTGGATCGGAATGGGGTTGAGGTAGTGCAGCTTCTCGCGACCCACCCTGCGTGTGGTCACGAGGCCTGCGCCCTCGAGAATCCGCAAGTGCTTCATCACGCCGAATCGCGTCATTTCGATATGCGATTGCAGCTCGTTCAAGGACTGACCATCCTCCGTGCGCAGCGAATCGAGCAATTGGCGGCGCGTAGGGTCGGCGAGGGCGCGAAAGATTTCATCCATGTGCCGATACTAGTGACTAAATAGTCACGTGTCAATATAGTCACCTAACAGCCTGCCACGGCGCCGCCGCAGGCGTCTCCCTGGCGTAGCAGCCGCTGCCGGCTCGGCTCCCGCCGGCCAGCAAAATAGAGTGGAAAACGCTGTATTTACAGCGTAATCGATCTGTAGTTAGTAGTTAGCCCGAGACCGACGGTGGGCTCGCCAGAGGTCTTCCGGCCAGGGCGATCAGGGCTGCGGAGCGAGGCTCGTGGCCTGGGCGGGGCAGCGCGGCTGGGGTTATACAGGTGTGCGTTCACTCAACCCCTGTATGAGATATCGAATCCAACTCACTGATTGCTATGACAGAGTGCACTGCAGCGTCGCTTCCCACCGACGCAAAAGCACTGTAAGTTACTGTCGCCGCGACAAATTTTAGACCCCCGACGCTTGACCGCACCCGCCCGCGTTTCTATAGTGGCGGCAAGTGGGTAAAAGTGGGGAGAAATGGGCGTAGCTCGCTCGTGGATCCATGTTTCGCGGTGCAACAAAAGTGACCCTGGACGACAAGGGCCGGATGGTTTTGCCCACCCGGTTCCGCGAGCGCTTGGCTGAGCGCAGCGCCGGGAAGCTCGTGCTCACCGTGGATCGGGACCAGTGCTTGCTCCTCTACCCCTTGCCCGATTGGGAACAGATCGAACGGAAGTTGATGAGCCTGCCGTCGTTGCATCCGCAAGCGCGACGACTGCAGCGACTCATGGTGGGTCATGCCACCGATCTCGAGCTCGACGGGCACGGACGATTGTTACTGCCGGCGGAGTTGCGCGAGTTCGCGCAGCTCGGTCGGCACGGCATGTTGATCGGTCAGGGCAATCGCTGCGAGTTGTGGGACGAAGCGCGCTGGAACGAGCGTCGCGACCTGTGGCTCAAGGACGAAGCGGCTGTGACCGGCCTCACGGCCGAGCTTGATTCGCTGTCGCTGTAAGGCGGCGCGCGTGGGCTTGGCGGCGGGAGGCCGCAGGGAAGTGTTTGTGGGGGCGGTTCCTAACAACTCGCAGTGGCGATGCGGAACCCATGGCAACGGAGCCTTGAGAAGCGGGGGCGGACTGACAGCCGCTGACGGCACCGAGGAGCGACGGACTCGTGGATGAGCACATACCGGTGCTCGCCGACGAGGCCATCGCGGCGCTCGCGCTGACGGCGGACGGTCTTTATATCGATGCGACGTTCGGGCGTGGTGGGCATACGGCACGGATCCTCGAGGCGCTTGGCCCCGAGGGGCGCGTGCTTGCGTTCGACCGCGATCCGGCGGCCATCGAGGCCGGCCGCCGCCGCTTTGCCGACGAAATGCGGCTTACGCTCGTCGGCGCGCCGTTTGCCGATATCGCCGCGCGCGTGCCGAGGCTCGCTGCCGACCGGCCCGTGCGCGGCGTCTTGTTCGACCTCGGCGTCTCGTCGCCGCAGCTCGACGACCCCGCGCGTGGCTTCAGCTTCCGCTTCGAAGGCCCGCTCGACATGCGCATGGACCCGGCGGCGGGCGAACCAGTTTCCGCATGGCTGGCGCGAGCGCGCGAGCTCGAGATACGCGAAGTGATCGAAAAGCTAGGGGAGGAACGCTTCGGGCGGCGCATCGCAGCGGCTATCGTCAAAGCACGCGCCGTGCAGCCGCTCGTAACGACGCTGCAGCTTGCCGAGATCGTGCAGGCCGCCGTGCCCACGCGCGAGCCGGGCAAGCATCCTGCCACTCGCACGTTTCAGGCGTTGCGAATGCATATCAACGATGAACTCGGCCAAATCACACGCGGGTTGTTAGGTGCGCTTGAGGTACTAGCGGTCGGCGGGCGGCTCGCTGCGATCAGCTTTCATTCGCTCGAAGATCGCGCCGTCAAGCAATTCATCCAAGCGCAATCGAGCGTCGATCCGATGTATGCCGGGTTGCCGAACATCCCGAGCCACATTTTGCCCCGATTGCGCCGCGTCGGCGCCAAGATTCGCCCGCGCGATGCCGAAGTTGCGGCCAATCCTCGGGCTCGTAGCGCCACGCTGCGCGTGGCGGAGAAACTGCGATGAGTAAGTTGTCGCATCGAGCGCTCGCCGTGTTAGTCGGCTTCCTGTGGTTCGCGGTGCTCGCGTCGGCTGCGAGTGCGATCTACAGCAAACATCGCGCGCGTGAGTTGTTCGTCGAACTCGAGCGCTTGAATGCGCGCCGCGACACGCTCGAGATGCAGTGGGGCCAGTTGCAGCTCGAGCAGAGCGCGTGGTCGACGCATGCGTTCGTCGAGAACGTGGCCACGCAGAAACTCAAGATGGCCACACCGCCGCCGGCCGACATCGAGTTGGTGTCGCCATGAGTGGGGCGCGCGAATGAAGATTTGGAGCGGCCACAAGAGCGGCAAGAGTCGCGTCAAAAGCAGCGGTGGTGGACGCGAGCCGAAGGACAATCCGCGCTCGTTCGCGCAGCGCTCGTGGTTCGTCGCCGTGCTGCTCGCCTGCGGCGCTTGCGGGCTCGTCTGGCGCGCCGTCGATTTGCAGCTCCGCGATCACGAATTTCTCGCGAGCCAAGGCGATCAGCGGTTTCAGCGCGCCGTCGAAACCACGGCCAATCGCGGCACGATCACCGATCGGTACGGCGAGCCGCTGGCGGTGTCGACGCCCGTCGACTCGGTGTGGGTCAATCCCAAAGAGCTCGCGCTGGCAACGGACCAGCTGCCGCGGCTGGCCAAAGCGCTGAAGCGCGACAAGACGGAACTCACGCGCCGCGTCACGAGTAACCTCAGTCGCGAGTTCATGTACGTGGCGCGGCATCTGCAGCCGGCCGAAGCGCAGAAAGTCAAAGCGCTCGGCATTCCTGGCGTGTACTTGATGCGCGAGTATCGGCGCTACTATCCGTCGGGCGAAGTGGCCGGCCACTTGTTAGGCTTCACGAGCATCGATGACGAGGGCCAAGAGGGCATCGAACTCGCCTACGATCACTGGCTCGCGGGCGAGGATGGCCAGAAGCGCATCATCCAAGATCGCTACGGCAATACCGTGCAGAACGTCGAAGAGCTGAAGGCCATGCGGCCGGGGCGCGACTTGGTGTTGTCGATCGACTTGCGCGTGCAGTATCTCGCCTACCGCGAGCTCAAGTCCGCGATTCGCGCGCAGCGCGCCAAATCTGGCTCGGTCGTGGTGCTTGATGTCACCACCGGCGAAGTGCTCGCGATGGTGAATCAGCCCGCGTACAACCCTAACGACCGCGAGCAGATCAAGGCCAAGGCTTACCGCAATCGCGCGATCACCGACATTCTGGAGCCAGGTTCGTCGATCAAGCCGTTCGTTGTGGCAGCGGGCCTCGCATCAGGTAAGTACACGGACCACAGTGTTATCGACACGACACCATTTCGCGTCGGTGTGAAGTACGTGGAAGACAAGCGGCCGCTCGGTACGATCGACCTCGCGACCGTGCTCGCCAAGAGCTCAAACGTCGGCATGGCGAAGATTGCGTTATCGCTCGAGCCCGAACAGATCTACACGACGCTGACGAAACTCGGCTTCGGTCAGGTCGCGACGAACGGCTATCCGGGTGAATCTGCCGGCGTGCTCACGCACTATTCGCATTGGCGGCCGATCGGCATCGTCACGCTGTCGTATGGCTACGGCCTCTCGGTGACACCCCTGCAGCTCGCGCATGCCTATGCCACGATCGGCGCAGGGGGCGTGTCGCGCCCCGTGTCGTTCTTGCGCGTCGATGCGCCGCCCGCAGGCGAGCGCGTGCTCGAAGAGCGCGTATCCCGGCAGTTGGTGCGGTTGTTAGAGGGAGTCGTGACGCCCGACGGCACAGGCCTGCGCGCCTCGATTCCCGGCTACAGCGTCGCGGGCAAGACCGGCACGGCTTGGAAGTCGACGGCGGGTGGTTACGCGACCGACCGCTACTTGGCGGTGTTTGGCGGCGTCGCCCCCGCAAGCAATCCCCGGCTCGCTGCGGTCGTGATGATCGACGAGCCCAGCGCGGGTCAGTACTACGGCGGCGACGTGGCCGCACCGGTTTTCTCGGGTGTCGTCGGTGGCGCACTGCGGTTGTTAGCAATCCCGCCCGACGCCACGATTGTGCCCGAAAGTGAGGACGGTCGAATCAAGCAGCAGGTGGCGCTGCGATGACCGCTGCTCGTGCCACACCGGTCCGTGAACTGCGAGCGTTGCTTGCCGGCTTCGCGTCGGCGCCGCGCGAACTCGCGCTCACGGATTTGACGCTCGATAGTCGCCGCGCGATCGAAGGCAGCGCGTTTCTGGCGTGCCGCGGGCGCGACACACATGGTCTCGAATTCGCGGGTCAGGCCGTGGGGCGTGGTGCACGCGCGATCTTGTGGGAACCCGGCGACGGCATCGAAGTACCAGACTTTCCCTCGGATATCGTCGTTGCGCGCGTGCCCGAGTTGTCGCGTCATGTCGGCGCTCTGGCGGATCGATTTTTCGGCGAACCCTCGGCGAGCCTGGATGTCATCGGCATCACCGGGACGAATGGCAAAACGACATGCGCGTACTTGCTCGCGCAGGCGCTGCAGCATGTCGGGCGCGACGCGGCCTACATCGGCACGATCGGCGTCGGTCGAGTCGGTGCACTCGAGCCTGCAGCGCTGACGACGGCCGACGCCATCACGGTCCATCGCAATCTCGCACAGTTGTTAGCATCTGGAGCGCAAGCGATCGCGATGGAAGTTTCATCGCACGCGCTCGACCAGCATCGCGTCGGCGGGGTGCGATTTCGCGCGGCGGCGTTCACGAACCTCACGCGCGATCATCTCGACTATCACCAAACCATGGCTGCGTACGGCGCGGCCAAAGCGCGGTTGATCGAATGGCCGGGGCTCGATGCGCGCGTCCTCAATATCGATGACAGCTTCGGCGCGGAGCTTGCCGGCCGTGCGTACGCGTCGGGCGCAGTGGTGCGTGTCGCGCGCGACGCGGCTGCCGCGCGTGCGGTGCCGGGCGATGCCTGGGTGGCACTGCGTGCAGCGCGCCAGACATCCAGCGGATTACATCTGGCGCTCGAATCCTCCTGGGGCCCGATTGAGTTCGCCACGCGACTCGTCGGCGACTTCAATATCGATAACGTCTTGCTCGTTTTCGCGCTGCTCCGGGCCCTCGATGTCGATGCGCCGGCGGCGGCAGCGGCACTCGAGCAAGTGTCGGCGCCCAGCGGGCGCATGGAAACTTTCGGTGGCGACGCGCTGCCACTCGTCGTCGTCGACTATGCGCACACACCTGACGCGCTCGACAAAGTGTTGCGCGCTGCGCGCGCGCATTGCACGGGCAAACTCACCGTCGTCTTTGGCTGCGGCGGCGATCGGGATCCGGGCAAGCGGCCGTTGATGGGCGGCGTCGCGGCGCGACTCGCGGACCGCGTCATCGTCACCGACGACAATCCGCGCACCGAAACGCCGAGCAAGATCGTCGCGGATATCGTCGCAGGTGTCGCGCGTCGGCAGGAGTTCCGCGTCGAGCACGATCGTGCCCAGGCGATCGATGTGGCGATTCGCGAGGCTGCGCGCGGCGATGTCGTGGTCGTCGCGGGCAAAGGACACGAGGACTACCAGATCTACGGCACTGAGCGGCGCGCATTCAGCGACCAGGCCGTCGTGCGTCGCACCTTGCAGATTGCCTCGATGGAGGCCCGATGAAGGCCATGCTGTCGCAATTTGCAGCGGCGTGTGGCGGCACATTAATCGGTGCTGATGGCCCGTACGATGGGGTCTCCACGGACACGCGCACACTCAAGCCAGGCGAGTTGTTTGTTGCGTTACGGGGCCCGCGCTTCAATGCCAACGAATTCGTCGCAGCAGCACAAGCGGCGCATGCGGCGGCGGCGGTGTGTGAGTCGCAGCAGCCGGTGGCAATTCCGCAGATCATCGTGGCCGACACGCAGAAGGCGCTCGTCTCTGCAGCGCGCGCGTGGCGCGAGCGGTTCGCGATTCCAGTTGTCGGTGTTGCAGGTAGCAACGGCAAGACGACTGTCAAAGAGATGACCGCCGCGATCTTGGGCGCGGCCGGCACATGTCTGTCCACGCGCGGCAATTTGAATAATCACATCGGCGTGCCACTGACCTTGTTTCGCCTCGCCGATACGGACCAGTTCGCTGTCATCGAGATGGGTGCAAATCGCGCTGGCGATGTCGCGGAGTTAGTCGAGATTGCGCGGCCGACCGTGGGACTCATCACGAATGCCGGTGCCGAGCACTTGGAAGGCTTCGGCAGTCTCGAGGGCGTTGCGCGCGCCGAGGGCGAGATGGTCGCCGGACTCGCAGCGGACGCGACGGCAGTGATCAACGCCGACGATCCGTTTGCCGATCTGTGGCGCGGGATGACGCGCGCCCGCGTTCGCACCTTTGGTGTCGAGCAGGCTGCGGACTTCACGGCGCGCGAGCTGCGTACCGAGATCGGCGCGCAAGGTTTTGTGACGCGCTTTACGTTGCACTCACCCCTTGGGCAGGTGCCGATCGTGCTGCAACTCGGGGGTCGGCACAACGTGCTCAACGCCCTGTGCGCCGCCGCCGCCGCAACCGCCGCGGGAGCGACGCTCGCGAATGTCGCGACCGGGCTCGCCGCGATGCGTGCCGTCCCAGGGCGCTTGCAGTTCAAGGCGACACGTGGCGGTGCCGTCGTCATCGACGATTCCTACAACGCCAATCCCAGCTCAATGCGCGCTGCGATCGATGTGCTCGGAACCATGCAAGGGCGCAAGTGGGTTGTGGTTGGCGACATGGCGGAACTCGGCGACTACGCGACGGAAAGTCATCGCGAGGTGGGCAGCTATGCCCGTGCGCGCGGTGTCGAGCGTCTGTTCGCCGTCGGCTCGCTGACGCCGCTCGCGCTCGAGACCTTTGGAAGCGGCGCGGCATGGTTTGCCGATACCGAGGCCTTGGCGCGCGCGCTCGACGCGGAGTTGACCTCGGAGGTCGTGTTGTTAGTCAAGGGCTCGCGCGTGAATCGCTTGGAGCGCGTGGTCGACGCGCTCGTACAAGCCGCCGATCGTAAGGCCGGTTGAACCGCAAAGTGCACGAGGACGAATAGTGCTGTACTGGCTCGCAAAAGAACTGACACACGTGTACTCCGGGTTCAACG
>CAYUIT010000084.1:0-10021 GCA_964444835.1 uncultured Steroidobacteraceae bacterium | reverse complement strand
CGCGTACCGGGGCCTATCGAGAGGGCGCCTTGATGCTGGGTGTGGTGCTCGCGACGAGTCTCCCGTTGCTGGTGTTGGGGGAGAATCCATCGCTAAGAGAAATTCTTCGCGTGTTTGTACTAACTACCGTGATCCTGCTTCCAATCACGGCAATCATTGCACTGCGATACACACCCCAGCCCACCTTCGTCGATACGGGGCGACACGGCTTCATTGAGGCATTGAGCCTGCTGCGCAGTAACAAGCCGCTAATGCGGTTGCTAATTGGTGTCTTCCTGTTTTGGCTCGGCGGCAGCATGTACAACGCGATGGTGTTGTTTATGGTGTCCCACCGACTCGGATTGCCAACCTCAGCCTTCTTGTGGTGCGTGTTTTTGCAGTACGTAGTCTCCATTGCATTCCTGCCGGTCGCGGCGCGGCTTGGCAATCGCATTGGTCGGCACCGCGCACTCGTGATCGGTGGGGTCGCATTCTTCGCGCTGATCCCGCTGTTCATGCTGGTGCCGAAAGGTGAATTCATCCCGGCGTTGCTCGTTTTCCTCGCTGCGGGAGTCGTCACGAATTTCATCTGGGTGATGCCGCCCGCGCTCATTGCCGACACCATTGAATACGGCATGTTCAAGGGCGCCGGCGATGATGCTGCGCTCTACATGGCGCTCTATATGTTCGTCCATAAGCTCGCGCTCGCTGTGGGCGTGGGGCTCGCGCTGCCGCTTGCTGCAGGGCTCGGCTTCGATGTCTCGGCGCCGGGTACAGCTGCTAGCATTCGTGCGCTTGATTGGGTCGGGCTGATCCTGCCAGGCTTTGTTGCGCTCGCGGCGGCGCTGGTGCTGTGGAATTATCCGATCACGCGCGAGCGCCACGCGACGTTGCGCAAGTGGTTAGCGCGGCGTGCGCGAGGAACGGCCCCATGAGGGCCTTGGTAAGTTTGTTTGCTTTGCTGGCTGTGGCTGTTACTGGATGCCGCTCACTTCCCACTGAGTCCACTGACGTCGCAGTATTATTGCGCGCGCGCGTGGCTGAAGGCTACGTCCAGCCCTTTCGCACGGGCGACATCGATCGGTGGGTCGAGGTTTTCGCAGACGATGCTCTGGCATATCACGACGGCCCGCCACCGATGAAGGGCAAGGCGGCGATACGCGCATTCGGCGAGCTCGTGCAGAACAACTTTACGATTAAGGCTTTCGATGTCGTCGTCGATGAGGTTCGTTTTCGTGACGATTGGGCGTTGACGGGCGGGCGTTACAGCGCGCACTTCGTACCCCGCGCGGCGGATGCTTACAGCGCTGCGGCTGGGCCGCGACAGGGCAAGTTTCTATTCGTCTGGGAGCGTCGCGACGGCGTCTGGCGGATCATTGCCGATATGGGCAACTCGACCGATCCGGCGCCGCCTCGCTAACAAGAGAAGCGTGACCATGGATATCGCAGTGCTGGGAGGCGGTCACGGTTGTTATGCTGCCGTTGCCGAGTTCTCCGAGAAAGGCCATCGGGTACGCTGGTGGCGCCGTGATGCTGCAGCACATCAGGCTGTCCGAGCAGCGGGTGGCGTTACGGTTCGAGATTTTCGCGGCAAGCGGCAAGTCTCCATTGCGGTCTTGACGGGCGATCTCGCGGCGGCTGTGCGCGGTGCGGAGCTGGTGGTGATTCCGCTGCCTGCCACGACTCACGCCAGTCTCGCGCCGCAGCTGGCGGCGGTGCTCGAAGCCGGCCAGGTCGTATTCCTGCCGCCGGGTACCTTCGGGTCGTTTCTGTTTGCACGCGCATTGCACGCGGCGCGTCCGGGCGTGGACGTCGCCTTTGCGGAGACAGGTACGCTGCCGCATTTGGCGCGCAAGCACGGGCCCGCGGAGGTAGTGGTTAGTGGTTACGCTACGCGGCTCCCGACCGGCATCTTGCCAACGAGGCTGGCCTCGCACGCGCATGATGTTTTGGCGCGTGCCTATCGTTCGATTGAGCCCTGTGGCGACGCGCTGTCGGGTGCTTTGATGAACGCCGGGCCGATCATTCATCCACCGCTCATCATCATGAATGCCGGCCCACTCGAGCACTTTCCGGCTTGGGACATTCACAACGAGGGTACTCAACCGTCGATTCGGCGGACGACGGATGCTCTCGATGCTGAACGCATCGCACTGCGTGAGGCGCTTGGCTACGGCGCACCACATTTCCCACTTCGCGATCACTATGCCAAGGATGGCGATGAATGGATGTACGGGCGCGCGGCGCATGAGCGGCTCACCGACAGTGGCGACTGGCGTGAGAAGATCGAGCTTACGTCGCATCGCTATATGCTCGAGGATGTCGCTCTCGGATTGTCGTTGTTCACTTCGGTAGGTCGGTGGGCGGGCGTCGAGATGCCGATCGCGGCAGGTTTGCTGGCCATCGGCTCGGCTATTGTAGGTCGCGACTTGTATGCCGGCGGCCGTACCTTCGAGTCGCTACAGCTCGCAGGCAGCTCCAAAAAAGATCTCGCGGCCCTGTTACGCGATGGCTTCGCAGCAGCGAGTTGAACGGGTGAACATGCGCGCAGCCAATCAAGTTGAGTCGATCGCGGTCATTGGGGCCGGTCGCATGGGGCGCGGTATCGCCAAGGCTTGCGCGCTCGCCGGCGTGCCGACGCAGTTGCTCGACCTCAAGGCGCGCAGCGACAGCGATTTCGCACGTCTCGAGCGTGAGGCACACGCCGAAGTGCGTGGCGATCTCGAGTTTTTGGCGTCGCTCGGCCTGTTACCGAACGAGCGGCTGCAGAAGGCAATCTCACTTGTAAGTGTGGTGGCTTCATCGCGCGGCGCTGACGCGGTCACCGCATGCAATGTCGTTTTTGAGGGAGTGCCAGAGACACTCGACGCAAAACGCAGCGCATTCGAATGGGCCAGCCGGCATGTGCGGCCAGATGCGTTGGTGGCGAGCACGACGTCGACGATGGACGTCAATGAACTCGCGCAATTCGTTGCGCAACCCGAGCGATTCTTGAATGCGCATTGGCTCAACCCGGCACATTTGATGCCGCTGGTGGAGATCGGAGTGGGTAGCGCGACGTCCCACGACACCACTCTGCGTGCTCGCGCGGTGCTCGAGCGCCTTGGTAAGGTGCCAGTCGTCTGTAAGGCATCGCCGGGCTATATCGTGCCGCGAATCCAAGCGCTCGCGATGAATGAGGCCGCGCGACTGGTGGAAGAGGGCGTCGCGTCTGCCGAGGACGTTGATACTGCGGTGCGCGTGGGTTTCGGGTTGCGATTCGCCGTCCTCGGCTTGCTTGAATTCATCGACTGGGGCGGCAACGACATTCTGTACTATGCGTCGGGCCACTTAGCCAAGACGATCGATGCAGATCGCTATCGCACGCCAGACGTCATCGCGCGCAACATGCGCGAAGGTCGTAACGGCTTGCGCGAGGGCATCGGCTTTTATGACTATCGCGATCGCGATATCGATACGTATCGCAAGCGACGACTCGAAGCGTTCGTACGCTTGATCGCGCATTTGCAGCTCTTGCCGCCAGGCCTGCAAGCGGCGCGCGTAGAGCCACCCATGAGTGGTCGAAATTGAAAGGTTGCAATTTCACGATGACGCCTCGCACGCTGTTGCTAGCGGTTGCGGTGCTAACACTGGTTGCACTCACACCGCGAACCGTGCAGGCCGATGCAAAGGTGCCGAGCTGCTCGCCGATGGCATCGGAACTCTATTTTCCATGCGCTTCGTG
This sequence comes from uncultured Steroidobacteraceae bacterium, assembly GCA_964444835.1. Classification (GTDB taxonomy): domain Bacteria; phylum Pseudomonadota; class Gammaproteobacteria; order Steroidobacterales; family Steroidobacteraceae; genus CADEED01. The sequence continues at coordinate 6,318 of CAYUIT010000084.1, read as the reverse complement.
CCACGGCTTTAAAGGCGAAGGCAACGAAGCATTTGGTGCTCCCGCATTGGCAGGGCTACCCAGTGTCTATGTCGCGCGTCAGTTGCGCCTGTACCGTGCCGGCGCCCGCGGCAACCATCGTGACGACACGCTGGGCCAACAGATGTCGCTACTGGCAATGACACTGCGGGACGACGCGGCGATCGAATCCGTTGCATGTTTCATCGGCGCGTTTCCAGCGACGGCACCGCCGACGAGAACATTGGCGGGCAACATTAAGCGTGGCAAGCAGCTGTACGCACTGTGCGCGACTTGCCACGGAGAGCGCGGCGAGGGACTCGCCGATCTTGAGGCGCCGCCGATCCGTCAGTTCGCGGACTGGTACTTGCGCGCCCAATTGCACGCGTATCGCGCCGGTTGGCGTGCGTCAAATGCGGACGATGACGCGCGGGCCGCGCAGATGAATGCGGCTGCCGCAACACTTGCAAACGACCGTGAGATCGCCGATTTGGCCGCATACATCGTCACTTTACGCTAGCGTCGTCGTATCAGCGCAACGCGTAGCGGACTCTTTGCATACGCGAAAGATGCCTTCCCATAATCTGCGCGCGCGCGCGATTCCCTAGCATCGCCTGCACTGGTGCCGTTTCGGCTGTAGGGGGTTGCTGTGGGATTCAAAGCTCGGGTCAATCGATCGATAGTGTCTGTTGGTGCACTCGCTGCAATCATGGGTGCGACTGCTATCTCCGCTCAGGAACTCGATGAAGTCGTCGTGACCGCACAAAAGCGCGAGCAGGGCGTGCAAGACGTTCCCATTTCGATCGCTGCGGTGAGTGCCGAAGCGCTAACGAACAACAAGGTTGATTCGATCTACAACTTACAAGCGGTCGTGCCGAGTTTGCAGATTCAGGCCGTTGACCCGCCGGGCCAAGGTACGGCGTTCGCACTGCGCGGGCTCGGCAATTCTGTCTTCAACATGGGCTTTGATCCTGCCGTCGCAACATTCGTCGATGGTGTCTATCGCAGTCGATCAGGCTTGGTCGCTTCGACCGATTTCGTCGATCTCGAACGCGTGGAAGTTCTGAAAGGTCCGCAGGGCACGTTGTTTGGGAAGAACACGACGGCCGGTGTCGTGCACCTCATTTCCAAAAAGCCGAGCTTCGATGCCGTCAGCGGCATGTTTGAGCTCGGAATCGAGGAATACTCCCGCACGCGTGTTAAGGGCTCGGTGAATTTGCCGGTCAGCGATCGCTTCGCGGTGCGGCTGTCCGGCAGCTATGTGCAAGGCGACGGCTGGATGAAACTCATCAATTCTTCGCAGGAATTGCATGACATGGATCGCATGTCGGTCAAGGCGCAATTTCTCTTTGAGCCGAGTGACGCGCTGAGTGTTCACGTCATCGCCGACTACGCCAAGCTCGATGAAAATTGCTGTTGGGCGGAACGGCTTGTGAACGATCCACGTACGGTGGCCGTCAACGGTCCTATTGCAGCGATGGCCGGCTCAGGCATCGTTGCCGTACCAGACCTCGACAACAAGACAGCGGAGTCCAACTTCGGCCCGAACTTTGAGGCGGAAGATCGAGGCTTGATGGCCGAGATCAATTGGGATTTTGGCGCGGCGAAGCTGACGTCCATCACTGCGCGTCGTGAATATGAAGACACAGCGGCAAAGGACAATGACTTCAGCGGTGTCGATATCCTGCGCAGCAATCAGAATCTACCGGGTGTCGAGCTCACTTCGCAGGAGCTGCGTTTGGCCGGCGACAGCGGCCGAGTCAATTGGTTGATCGGCGGCTACTACTCGAAAGAGAAGATCGAGCTCACGAATGAGTTCATCTGGGCGTCGCAGGTGAATCAATTGCAGATCTTTGGGCCGCTGCTCGGTGCAGGGCGTGCGTTCTTCCATCGGTTTGAGCAAGACATCAAGAGCACGGCGTTATTCGGCCATCTTGAGTTTCAAGCGACGGACCAGCTAACACTCGCCGCCGGCATGCGTTGGTCTGAGGACAAGAAAGACGGTACGATGGTTAGCGATCACCCGATGGGTGCGATACTGCCGTTCGCGTCGCTGCCATTGGCTGTCGTGTACGATTACGACACCAGTGTGAAGGACAGCGAACCCACCTTCACAGCCAGTGCCAAGTACGACATCTCCGCGGATACGATGGTGTTTGGCAATTACAGCCGTGGCTACAAGTCGGGCGGCATCAGCATGACGCGCGACGCAGCGGGAAGCGCGGTCTTTTTTGGGAGCCCGGTGACCGGCTGTCCTCCCGGCTCCACGCCCATTGGTGGCCCACTATGTGGCGGCGCGCGGCAGGATCCAACGTTTAAGCCCGAAAAGGCGGATCACGTTGAAATCGGCGTCAAGTCGGATCTGCTCGACAAGCGGCTGCGTATGAACGCTGCCGTCTGGTTCACGGATTTCGAAGACTTGCAGTACCAAACGCTACGCGCAGCCGACGGCGCATTTGCCGTGGTGAACATTGCTGGTGCGCAATCGAACGGTGTTGAACTCGAAACGACCTGGGCGGCGACCGAGTCGTTGACCTTGAACGCGTCCCTCCAGTATCTCGATGCGACGTTCGACGATAACGTGCCAGCACTAACACCTGGCAATCCAGCGCTAGGCGGGCAAAACTTGCCGTTCTCGTCAGAGGTAACCGGCAACGTCGGCTTCAACTACGAGCGCCCGCTGTCAGGCGATTGGAAGTTCGGCCTGAACGGCAACGTGTTTTTCCGCGGCAAGTATTTCAACTTCACCGAGCCCGCGCCAAACCTCGTGCAAAAAGGCTACGAGTTGTTCAACCTGCGTGTGAGCGTTGGCAACGATCGTTGGGATCTATCGGCCTGGTGCCGCAACTGCACCGATGAAGCGTACACCTGGAGCAACTTCGCCATTCCGTTTGATGGCACGTTGTTAGGCCACACGACGCGCTGGTCGCATCCAGCTGAGCCGCGCGTGTGGGGCGTGACGGGGGCGTACAAGTTCTGATCAGATCGTGCCGCTGAGTGACGCCGCCAACGCAAGCAGCCTGGCGTCGTCACCCGGCAGCGCCTCGATGCATAGGCCCGCTGGCAGGGGGCTGCGCATAGTTGGCATTGGCAAGGAAATGGACGGCATGCCGATGAGGCTTGCTTGCTGCAGGTTGCGTACGGTCGTGCGAAACAGCGGCAGTTGTTTGCCGTTGTGAAGTACAGCTTCGTTCGCGGTGAGTGGAAACGCCGTAAAGGGCACGGTCGGGAAAATCCAAGCGTCGAGCGCATGCTCGCGGAACAGGTTGTCGATGAGTGAGCGCATGGCCGGCAGGTCCGCCGCGGTAGCCGCCGCATACTGCTCCGCTGTTGGGCCGCGCCCATCGATGATAAGCGCCTGAAAAATCGCCCGAACATCCGGGCTCGCAATCGAAGCGACAAACTCCTGGCTTGTTAGCCCCGCAGTGCGCGACAGGATCGCTCGCGAGAAATCGCGCACGAGCTCGAACGCGGTTACCACCGGGCTCGTACGATCGATCAGTTCCCACAGCCCTCTGACATCGACACTGACGATCGTGTGGCCGTGCGCGCGCAGCGCATTGAGCGCTCGACTCCAAGCCGCGCTCACCGACTCGCTCAAGTCCTCCGTCAGAAACCCAGCGGGCACGCCAAGTGTGAGTCGCGGAGGAATCTCTCTGAAGCCAGCCGAAGCATCCTGCGCGATGCACGCGTCGAGGCGACGTGCGAGCTCGACGGTATCTGTTAGCAAACCGATTGTGTCGCGACTTGCTGCCAGCGGCACCACGCCATCGCTCGAATAGCGACCGGCGCTCGGTCGAAAGCCGACCACGCCGCAAAATGCCGCCGGCACGCGTATCGAGCCGCCCGTGTCTGTGCCGAGCGCAGCACGCACGAGTTTGGCCGCCACGGCCGCAGCGCTGCCGCCGCTCGATCCGCCTGCACTGAACTGTGTGTCGAGCGGGTTGCGGACTGAGCCGAAAGCCGCATTGTGCGACGTCACCCCAAACGCGAGTTCATGCATGTTGGTCTTGCCGACGACCACTGCGCCCGCGTCGAGCAGGGTTTGCACGATCGAGGCCGAGCGCCGTACGGGCGTGCGGACGAAAGCCGGCGTGCCGGCGGTGGTGGCCCAGCTAGCGACGTCAATATTGTCCTTAACGACTAACGACAAATCACCGAGCAATTGGCCGGCGCGTGGCGTGGCTCCAGATCGCGCCACATCGAATCCGATGAAGCACTGAAGGGAGTGTTGCGCGTCTGCCGAGATCAAGCCGGCCGCTCTCCGACGATAGATACGCGATGCATCACGCGGCGCGCAGGGAAGTAGTCCGCCACGGCGTAGTGCTGCGTGCAACGATTGTCCCAGATGGCGATCGAGCCGGGCGCCCATTTGAAGCGCACTTGATGCTCGGGTCGCTGCGAATGTTCGTGCAGCATCGCCAGCAGTTGCCGACTTTCGATATCCGTCATCTCTTCGATGGAGCGGGTGTAAACGCTATTGACGAACAGCGATAGCCGCCCACTCGTCGGGTGCCGTCTAACAACCGGGTGCGATGCCTCGATCGATCGATCGCCGAGTTTACGTATCTCGCTGAGCGGTATTCCGTCGAGACGCAGTGCATGTCGTGCGCGCAATTCGGCCAGTGCTGCGCGAGTCGTCGGGCTCAGCGCAGCGTAGGCAGAGGTGAGACTGGCCCACAGCGTGTCGCCACCGACGGGCGGGCACTCGATGCAATAGAGCACACAGCCCGCTGGCGGCTCGGCGAGAAACGTTAGGTCCGTGTGCCACACGTCGATGTCCGGGGGCCGTGTTGCGTCGTTGATCACGATCGCAATCTCGGGGTGGCCCTCAACGACGGAAAATTTCGGGTGGCGAACTGCGTCGGGCTCGCCGAAGAGCCGCGCGAGCGCAACATGGCCGGCCGGCGTCAAGCGCTGCTCGCGGAAAAAGATGACCTCGTGTTCAACGAGCGCATTACGCAGGAAGTCTTGCGTCGCCGCAGATAGAGGTTTCGATAGATCGCAGCCCTCGATCAAGGCCCCGAGTGCAGGTGTTAGGCGCTGAGCGGTCGGCATGGGGTTCACCTTGGAAGCGGCGTTTCGTCGCTCGATTGTTCCAGCAGATACTTTGCCCGCAGGGCCTCGGCGGCGCCTATTGCTATTCGCATTCCCGCTTATTCCAAAAGCAGCGACGCCGCGCGCAGGCGAGCGGAATCGGTGACAATAGCGCACCATGATCACTCCTCAAGCGCTGACGGGCCCCCATACGCTCGATGACATGCGCCGCGCCGCGAGCGCCCTCGCGCCGTACCTGGTTCGAACCCCCGTGCAGGCTTGGATCGGCCGCGAGCTGGCTGAGCGTGTCGGCGAATTTGCGGCCGTGCACTTGAAGCTCGACCTGTGGCAGCACTCCGGAACCTTCAAGGCGCGGGGTGTGATGATGAATTTGCTCGCGCTAACACCCGAGCAACGGCGTCGCGGCGTGACGGCGATGAGCGCTGGAAACCACGCGATCGCTGTGGCCTGGGGCGCAGCGCAGCTCGGCATCTCCGCTAAAGTCGTGATGCAGGCGAGCGCTAATCCCGCACGTCTCGCCGCGGCACGCTCGTATGGCGCGGAGATTTTGCTAGCGCAGGATGGGCCGACAGGGTTCGCGCTGGCGGAGTCGATTGCCCGCGATGAGGGGCGCACATTCGTTCATCCGTTCGATGGGGCGTTGACGGCGCTAGGCACATCCACCTTGGGCCTGGAATTCATCGAACAAGTGCCGACCCTCGATGCTGTCATCATTGCGATCGGTGGTGGCGGCCTTGCAGGCGGTGCAGCGCGCGCCATCAAGCTCGTCAACCCACGTTGCGAGATTATCGGTGTCGAGCCCGAGGGCGCAGACACGATGCACCGAAGCTTCGCGGCCGGCTCGCCGCAGCGTATCGATCGAGTGCAGACGATTGCCGACAGTCTCGGCCCACCAATGACATTGCCGTATCCGTACGAGCTGTGCCGCGCGCATGTCGATCAACTTGTGAAAGTCAGCGACGATGAAATGTGCGTTGCGCTCGCACTGCTGTTTCGCGAGATGAAGCTCGCGGTCGAGCCGGCCGCCGCCGCGAGTACGGCAGCGTTGTTGTATCGTGTGGGCGCGCACTTAGCCGGCAAGCGAGTCGGGCTAGTCGTGTGCGGGTCAAACATCGACGCGGGCACGTACATCCGCTTGCTCGAGCGTGGCACGCAAGGCGCCTGACCGGTTGTTAGCGACTCTGCTTGCGGCTCTCCAACCTTGGCAGCACCCGCGCCGCAAAGGTATCGATATCGTGTTCGAAATCCGGGAACGCGAACATG
>CAYUIT010000083.1:7452-10278 GCA_964444835.1 uncultured Steroidobacteraceae bacterium | reverse complement strand
CTCAGCGTCACTCCCAGCCCGCCCTCTGGAAAACCTAACAAGTCGGGATGTACGAGCCTTCGGCTGGTGCCGTGATAGAGCGGAATCATCGCGTGTTGGCTAAGCAGAAGCGATTCGGCCTGTCCAAGCAGTGCGCGCCGAGCTGCGGAATCGCTTTGCATCATCGATTCGTCTAACAACTTGAGATAGTCGGCGTTCGAATACCGCAGGAAGTTAGTCTCGGGCCCTGCCGCAAACACTTCGAGAAATGCCATCGCGTCGTTGTAGTCGCCAACCCAACTCGAGCGAAACACGTCGTGCTTGCCCTGCGCCAGGTCGGCAAAGTAGGCGGCGCCGTCGTAACTGTCTAGCGTCACCTTGGCCCCAAGCACGTCGGACCACATCGCTGCGACGGCGATCATGACCTGTTGTACAGTCGTGTTCGAGTTAGCATGCAGCGTAACTGTGAGTGGCTTGGCGTCGGAGAAGCCTGCCTCTCGATAGCGCGCCCGTGCATGGGTTTCGCGCTGCTCTTTCGACCAGCCACGCCAGGCAAGCGCGGCTGGCCCAGCACCAGCCGTGCCGGGCGGCACAAACGAGTAGGCAGGAATGCCCGATCCGCTGAGCACTTTCTCGGCCAAGGCTTCACGATCGACGGCGGCTGACAGCGCTTCGCGTAGCGGTAGATTCTTCGCGAACGGGCCATGATCGAGCCGAAATCCAATGTAGTGAGTCGCGAAGGCTGGGCTGATGCGTACTTGAGTGCCGAAGTCTTTGCGAGCCTCAGCGACGGCATCGGGCGGGATGTTGTACGTGAGATGTAACTCACCGGCGCGATAGCGACGCAACTCGACTCGAGCGTCCGTGGTCGGTGAGTAGCGTACGCGTTCAATCGAGACGTTAGCGGCATCCCAGTAGTTAGGATTCTTGGTGAGTTTGATGTCTTGGCGGGGTAGCCAGTCGGATACCGTATAGGCCGCGTTCCACGGACCGCTTTGTGGCGCCTCGGCTTTCGCCGCGCTGGCCGGACAAGTGCTGGGATGTGCAAGCACGGCTGGCAGGTAAGGCACGGGCGCCACGAGATCAATCACAACAGTCGACTCGTCTGGTGCCGTTACGCCAAGCGTCTCGACCGCTGCAGTACCCGCGACGATCTCCTTTGCGCTGCGAATAGCGCCCACCATTTGTGCATAGGAAGAGGCAACCTGCGGATCGACGAGCCGCCGTAAACCGCGGACGAAATCCTCGGCGACCAAGCGCTCGCCGTTGGACCAACGAAGGCCTGACCGTAACTTGAAGACGTAGCGCAGCGTCTCGCGATCGTAGCTCCATGACTCGGCGCTCCCCGCAATGGCCTCGCCATTTCGGTCGACACTGGTGAGCCCTTCACACAGATCGCGCAACACGGTGTGAGTTTCGATGGTGCGAGCGAGCTGTGGATCGAAACTATCTGGCTCGCCGGCGAGCCCGCGCACGAGTTCGCGCTGCGGCGGAGCTGATACAGGTGTCGGGTCGGGCTTGCCGCACGCTACCAATAGCGAAATTCCGGTAAGAGCCAGAACCGAGCGCAAATTGAATTGCATAAGCGTGTAGCGCTCCGAATGCGACGCCGTTGCCGAGAACCAAAGATACCGCGTCGCCGAGCAGTCTGCACGCTTGACCGCACCCGTCGTCTCGCACGGAGTGAGGCACGCATATCGTTGTGCACCGCGGAGCCTAACTACTGGCCAGCAGTAGCGCGAGTCGTCAGGGGAGAACGTCTCGCTTCATGCCGATGATGACTTCCGTGCGATCGAACGTGAAAAGGTCGATCGACGAATCGACTTTGGTGTAACGCGCGATCGCAGTGGCAGTCCAGCGGCGTGCAATGCGTCGTCGCAGGCCGATCGAAGCGGTTGAGGAGTCTTCAACGCGGTCTCGGAAGAAGAACCCGAACTCACCGTCGAAGTCTGAATGGATGACGCCAACATCACCGAACAGCAGATAGTTGTTCGGCAAACGTAGCTCAGCGGCGATGCGGCCGCCGTAGCGGTGATTGCCGAAGGTTGATGTTTCGCTGACGGGCTCATCGCCACCGCCAAGGGCAAATGCGCCGACCGAGAGTTTTCCGCCGAGCAGTGCGGACCCGGAGATCCCAATGGAGGCGATGGCGCGATCCACTTCCAACACGCTCAATCGCGATTCATCGTAGCCAATGCGTGTTACTGCACCCTCGAGTAGCGCGGCCCAATTGCGCGACAGTTCATGCCGCAATTGGAGGCGTGCGCTGCCGCTGAAGCGATTGCCACGCCCATCGATTACGGTGCGCGATGCACTGAGCGCCACATAGGCTTGAGAGCGTCCTGGAAGATCCAAGCGGTAGCCAGCACTTGCGAATGCCCTGCACTCGTCGATCTCGCGCGTGGAGGGAAATCGTCGGCACGTCGCAGAGAGTTCTGCATCGGGGCCTATGGCGAGCCGATCCGGCGCTCGATAGTTTGCAATGGCACTGAACGCGATCACCGAAGATTCGGAGCCGACTGCTAAATCGTCCAACTGAAATCCAGCAAACTCTGGGTCGCCGGGAGAAGACGCTGGATTGGAGTTGTACCCGAAGCCCGCTTCGACGGTGCCGTAAACTTTACGCGCGTCTTGGGCGCTGTCGTCCGCGACAACTGTGTTGCCGCTCAACAGGAACGCCAATCCAAGCAACGCCGAGCAAACTGACCGCACTAACTTTCCTTCGAGCGTGTCTAACGAAAAAGGGCGCTCGCGCGCCCTTCTTCTAGATCTTCAAGATTGAGAGACGAGTTAGAAAGCGAAAGCGCCCGCTGAACTTTCGGTGACGCCAGAGCTTTCCGTAACGCC
>CAYUIT010000083.1:0-7352 GCA_964444835.1 uncultured Steroidobacteraceae bacterium | reverse complement strand
ACGCCCGAGCTCTCGGTTACGCCGGAGCTCTCAGTGACACCTGAGCTTTCCGTGACGCCCGAGCTCTCGGTTACGCCCGAGCTTTCCGTGACGCCCGAGCTCTCAGTGACACCTGAGCTCTCCGTAACGCCAGAACTCTCGGTGACGCCCGAGCTTTCCGTAACGCCGGAACTCTCGGTAACACCCGAGCTTTCCGTAACGCCGGAGCTCTCGGTAACACCCGAGCTTTCCGTGACGCCGGAGCTCTCAGTGACACCTGAGCTCTCCGTAACGCCAGAACTCTCGGTGACACCCGAGCTCTCCGTGACGCCCGAGCTTTCGGTTACGCCTGAGCTTTCCGTGACGCCCGAAGTCTCGGCCGCGACAGAGTCAGCGAAACTTGAAAACTCCGCCAGCTCGATTTCCGAACTGTTCGCGGCCCAGCTCATCGGCGCGACCGCGGCACCGACGACCATCAAGCAGATTGCGAGAACAGGGTGTCTCATATCGATCTCCTGAGAACTAACTAACTGACACAGGCCCATTCCTGGGCTCCGAAAAAAGCATGCGAGCCGGCGCATTGCCGAGCTTGAACGCGTACACGCCAATGCCGCCTTCAATTCCAGGCGAGGTCATGGTCGCGGAGTTCAGAACCTTGTCTTGCTCGTGCAAGAACGTGCGGCCCGCCTCTTTGAACTTGAGCACGAACTCTTCGAACTCACGCGAATCGATCGGCGCTTCTGTTAGAGCGGTTGCTTCGAACAAAGAAGCGTCGCCGGTGGTCTCGGCGTACAAGTTCGTTACGAGCGTTTCCAAGTAGGCAGGCCCGATGACGCCAAGGCGATCGAGCTGCGACGCTTCTTCCCACTTGGTAGGGAACGACGGCGTCAGAACAGTGACTTGGTCTTCGATGCGCTCGACGGCTTTGGCTTCCAGCAAGGTATGGAGCACGCGATCCAGCGGCTCGCCGGGCACATACTTGTTAGCAAGCGCCTCTAGGCTGGGGCCCGTCTTGCCGTAGATATTGATATGCAGGGGCAGAGAAAACGGCCCGGTATAGCCGCGCTCGGAATGCCAAGCGCCTAACAACTCGCTCAGGCGGTGGGCAAACTCCAGGCGATTGGAGCGACCCAACTTCGTGGAATCGAGCGCCGCGTCGACTTCGTGCTTGCTGAGGGAGGTGTAGAAGGCCATCCGCGCGCTCGTGGGTTCGCGGCCTTCGACATTTCTGATATGTCGACCCGCAACGTGCACGAGGGCGCTCGACAGCGCGCGCTGAATTTCATCGCCGCGCATTCCGCCGAGCATCGCGAGCCTAACAACCGGCGCAAGCAACCCGACGACGCAGCTATGTAGCGCATCGGACTTCGGGTCAAACGCTTGCTCGCGGTTCCCAACGGAGCCCACAGACCTTCCCCTTGGATCTTTGACAAAATAATGTGATCCAGTTCAAAGATTAGAGGTCGTTATGGAATATGTCCATAGGCTTTCCCCGGAGAAGATTGAGGGGATACAAGCAGTTAGCTGCGCCGCAGCGTGATTGTTGCAGCGCGACGTGTTAACAATTGTTTCATCTCTTGCCGATGCCCCAGATGATGGGCTGGTTATGTTCAATCATTTTGGTGGTTCGCCGCGCCGCGTGCCGGCGAGAGCTTGGAAGTCATTGTGCGTTGCAGCATTTAGTGCTGTTTTGACGCTTGCCTGTGGCGGTGGGCCGGAGGAGGTCACCTTCACGCCTTTCACGGTTGCGGCGGGCTGCTCGGAGGGTGCGCAGCGCCAATTTGTCGAGCAGGCGACTCGCGAGTGGTACTTGTACCCCGACGAATTGCCGCCGAGCACGCCGGCGGCCCCCACGGCCGACCTGCAGGCACTTCTCGATCAGCTGACGGCGACATCCCGCGCGGGCGGGAAGGATCGGTTCTTCTCGGTCGCAACGACGAAAACTCTCGACTCGGGATTTCTGGCACGGGGAGAGTTCTTGGGGCTTGGGTTCACGCTCGTGCGGAACGGCGGCGGTAGCCGACTATGGGTCGCTGACGTGCTGGAGGAATCCCCGGCTGCGCGCGCTGGCGTGCTGCGCGGCGACGAAGTTTTGTCGATTGGCACATCCGAGTCGGAGCAGACGCCGGTCGCGCAGATTCTTTCGACGGAGCGCGGAGTCGACAAGGCGCTGGGAGCGAGCTTCCCGGGCGTCACGCGCACGCTCGTGTTTCGCGATAGCGGTGGCCGAACCGTCACGCGGACACTTTCCAAAGCGCCATTCCCGTATGTGGCGCTCCCGGGCAGTCGAATCATCGAACGCACGGGATTAGCGCCGGTGGGGTACTTACAACTGCGGGCATTCGTGAGCGCCTCATCGGCTGATCTTCAGCAGGTGTTTGCTCAGTTCCGCAGCCGCGGTGTCGAGGATGTCGTGTTCGATATTCGTTACAACGGCGGCGGTGCGCTCGAGACTGCAGAATTGATTCTCAATTTGATGGCAGGTGATCGCCAATCGACCGAGGAGATGTTTCGCACGCAATATCATCCGCGCAAATCAGCGAACTCGAGGTCCGTGAGGTTCAGCCCGGGCGGCAACTCGATTCGCGTGAGGCGCGTGGCCTTCTTGACCACGCAACTGACGGCCAGCGCGAGTGAAGTCATCATCAACTCTCTCGCGCCGTACGTGGACGTCGCGATCGTTGGCTCGCGGACGCTGGGCAAGCCCGTCGGCAACATTGCTGTGGATATGCCCGGGTGTGATGTTCGTGTCAGGCTCGTGGCGTTCGATGTGCTCAATAGCCAGGGTGTCGGTGGCTACTTTTCGGGGCTGCCAAATGCGAACTTCACCGATACCTACTGCGAAGTGGCCGATGACTTGGCCTTGCCGCAAGGTGCACCGTCAGATCCGCTGGTGAGTGCAGCGCTGAACTGGATATCCAATTCGGTGTGCCCGGTCATCGCCGCTGGAGCAGGTGACGCCGCGCGTGCATCGCGCTCAATTGAATGGATCGATGGCGCCTCGGATCGAGAGCGAGCCGACAGCCAATTCCTGCGCTCGCTGTAGTTAGGCTGTGGCGCGTCAGTGCCTCATGCGCGGCGTGCGGTGCGAGTCACGGTCTCAGCTGCGCCGCTTTCCGATTCTTCGAATAGAAAGACGCTTACGCCGAGCCTAACAGCTTCACCCTCGTTCGCGGGGGCTTCGAGAGCGGCGGCGCGGACATTGGCCTCCAGCGCGCGCGCCATGGCGTCGATGCTACTTTGAAACTGGCGACGCAGACGCCGCGCGTCGGTGGCGGAGACGCGTTCACTCGAAATTGTACGGACCGGGCGTTTGCTCGCTGCCGTGGCAGTTAGGTTGTGAACGAGCGTTCCTTGCAATCGCTTGGCAGTCGTCGCGAGCTCGCGCAGTGCGGACACTTTCGTGGCGGGCGCAGCATACGCGTCCTTGTAGATATGAATCAGTCCGCGCTCGTCTTGCCGCACTGCTTCTGTGCGTAACAATTCGGCGAGCAGGGTGTTAGGCCAAACGTTGGCCGCATAAGTCGTGGCCAGTTCCATGAAGCTTGGACCGCCTTTCGCAGCAGCTTCAAACGGCAATGCGCGCGGCGTGCCGTCGGCATTCGTGAAGCGACTCTCCGTGCGCCACACGTGTAACAACCAGGACGCGCGGTGTCGCGCGACATTGGGTTGGAACTCCGCGGAGCTGAGAATCTCGCTGACCGCTTTACGTGGCACGCCACAAATCATCGCCAAGCGTGCGTCGCTAACACGCTTGCCGCCAGATCGCTTGAGCTCATGCTCGCGCGCTTGGCGCACATACACGCGGCGCAGCAGTCGCTCGGCATCGTCGCTCGTCAGACCCATTTCAACGAACAAGCCGACAAACGGTGCGAACACGCTCATCGCCGCTTCAGCAATCTCTTCTTTGGTGCTCATCCTCGAAACGCTCCAATCGATGCCCGCGCAGCATGGCTATGAACTCGCAAAGCCGTGGCACTACCGTCCGATCGCATGGTCAACTCCCAAATGACGCCAAATGCGCCATTTTTGTCAATTGCTGGGCAGACCAATATAGCCTCTCTCGTAGCGCAATTCGTGCGACTTGCAGCAAAGTCAGCGCGGACGAGAGCTGTGCAAATAGTGGACATGTCCGGCATGTTCCGTGGGCTTGCCGTCATTCGCGCTTGCTGGTGGCGCATCGCTGAGCTTCTCCGGCGACGGCGTGAACCAGACGTTCACGTCTACGGTGACCATCTCCTCGCTCGCAGCGGCCGAACGCTCCTCTTGCGCACACCAGTCGTCGATCATCACGGCGAGATGATCGCCTTGTTGTCGCAGAAACGAATCGAGCTCAGGCAGACGCCGGGCAGGAACCGCAGCGATGACTGCGCGATGGTACCAACGCGTTTTAGTGGTCGGCTGCTGCAGATTCCGTATGGCGGTTCTGAGGGCAGCCCACACGCCGCGCACCGTTGAGGGTGTCCGCGCCGTCAGTGAACCTCGGACGAACCGTGTGGTAGGAGTGAATCGCTGGCTTCGATCCACAGTGAGTAGATTCTCGGTGAGCATCGCGCTCACGATGTCGCGCGCATCCTCATCGATGCGAGCATCGCGCAGAACCGACGTGACCGAGCATCGCCCTTCGAGCGGCAATGGCTTTGGCGTGCCATCGGCTTGCAAGTACACGCCTTCGCGGTACCAGACCTGCAGCACCGTCCCGAGAATGAGCGGGCTTTTGCGCAGGAACTCACTGCGCGGCGCAGGCCCGGCTTCCTCTTTTACTGCAGACCGCGGTCGCAAATCGAACGGCGCCTCGATGCCGGCGATCTCCGCCAGCCGCAATAGATCTTCGGCACTTTCTCGAAGCATTTCGGCCAAGACCCTCGGATCGGTTTGCTTCCGCAGAATGTCTGGCATGGTGGCTTGCCTCCCTGAACACGCCTGGAATCAGTCTTGCTCTGTGAGCGAGTGGCGTCAACACGTGCGTCGTTATGTCAGCGGCCGGCGCATGCTGCGCAAATGGCAAAAAACGCGCCATAGCGCGAAATATTACAATCATGGGTTCTGGGGTCGGAACTTGCCCGGTGGGCTGCTGTTCCGCACGGAAATCCAGGGGGCGCCCCCGGCGCGTATTGGGGAGCGATTGCTTGGCGTGGTAGTGGGTAGAATCACGAACGGTGCAAACTGAGGAGCCGTGCGAAGCGCGCGGCGGCACTTGGATTCTTCCCGAGTATGAATAAACAACAAACGCCAACATTCATTGCAGCGACGCCCGTTTTGCCGTCGCTCGACATCGTGCGGACTGTGACGTTCTTCCGTGACACGCTCGGCTTCGACGAGGTGCATGCTGTGGCGCGCGAGTACGCAATCGTCGAGCGCGGTGCGGTTGAGCTGCACTTCTGGTTTACCGAGGATGCGGCGTTGCCAAAAGCCTCAAGCTGCCGCGTACAAGTCTCGGGCATCGACGCGCTTTACACGCGCTGCCAACAGGCTGACATCGTTCATCCGAATGCCTCCCTCGCGGAGAAGCCATGGGGGACACGGGAGTTCGCCATTCTCGATCCGGATGGAAACCTGCTGACGTTTTACGAAAGCACGGCCGACCGCTAGTGGACATGGAGACGCGCTTCCGTCACGACGTCACCACGAACGACGCAAATCAGGCGATCCTCGCGCGTTGGGAGCGACTGGAGTTGCCTAACATGTGGCTCGTTGCCGGTTGTTTGTTTCAGACGGTGTGGAATCTACAAGCGAAGCGGTCACCGGGCGCAGCGATCAAGGATTACGACATATTCTATTTCGATGGGAGCGATCTCAGTGCGCGTGCGGAAGCTGAAGCGCAATCGCACGTTGAGACAGTCCTCAGCGATGTTGGCGTCAGTCTCGAAGTGGCCAATCAAGCTCGCGTGCACACGTGGTACTCGCAACACTTTGGCGAACCGTACCCGCAGCTAGAGTCAGTCGAGGACGGGATCGATCGATTTCTTGTTAGTGAAACCTGCGTGGGCATTCGTCCTCAAGAGGTGTATGCGCCGTATGGCCTCGAGGGCCTCTATGCTGGTACGCTCACGCCAAACCCACGTTCGCCGTATCCCGCGCTGTTTGAGCAAAAGATCGAGAGCTACCGCCATCGCTGGGATTGGCTTAAGCCACGTGGTCCGACTCCCTCTGACAAGCGTCCTTGTTTGTAGCTGACAGTTAGGTACACCCATCATGTGCAAAGCACCTTACGCGCCGCTTAAAACTTGCAGCCTTCGACGAAATGACGGGGATGTGTCGAAACTACTTGCCGCGTTTGGAGCGTGGCTCGCGCTGCTAATGACTCAATCCGCAACTGCGGAAACATTTCGATGCGGCAGTAAGATTGTGACGAAAGCCATCACCGTCGCAGAACTCGTGCGCCTCTGTGGGCAGCCAAGGGAGAAGACCGTGACGGAGGTCGAGCCGCGCGGCTCCACTGTGTACGGCAATAGTCGTGTGTTACCAAAGATTAAAACCGAGATCTGGATCTACGATCGGGGCTCTCAGTCTTTTGGGATGCGCGTAACGATTCTCGATGGGAAGATTATGCGCATGGAGGCCATCAAGTGATGGCACGCATTTAAAGTGAAAAAGGAATCCGTACGCGCCGCCAAAAGCGTCGCGCGAGTTCGTTGCGCTGCCTGTGCTGCGCTACTCGTAGCGACGAGCGTCGTTGGCGCAGCCACTCCGTTGGCGGATCGCAAGGAGAAAATCGAAGCCATGGCAGCGCAGGCCGCACCCGAAGCCGTAACGCGCAAAGCGCAATCGGAGGCGATTCTTCGCTCAGAGGGCGTGCCGATCAATGAATTCCTGCCGGTGATCGATACAGCGAGCGAGGCGAAGGCACGATCGACCGAAGAGGTGGCCCATCGTGCGCTCGCGCTGCTGATTGTTGCTGTGAAGGGCGAGGGCCTCGAGCAGCCCATCGTCGACCGAGTCGTCAAGGACTACGGCATCGCAGGGCACTTCACGCCGAATGAGGCGGCTTTCATTCAGGATGCCTCACCGTCACAAAATGATCGAGTGCAGTTCTCGTGGCGCTACGAAGCTGCTTGGGTGTTGTTATGGGCGCTCGGCTACATCGAAGAGCTGAACAAGCCCACTGAGATCTGCGATGTGCGGCGCGCGGTCAAGTTGATGCAAGAGCGCAGCACCGAGCAGTTTATTGCGGATGCGAAGCTCAGGCCCTTGAGTGAGATTCTTGATCAGGCAGATCGAATCTATCGCTATCACTGGGCGGTTGTCGATGCGCGGATCAATGGGCGCGAACCGCCGGCATCTCTCGAGCCAGGTGTCACGATGGAGCGCCACTACGCGTTGAACTGGTTGATCGGCTATATGGATCAAGAGTGGGATGACATCAGCACGGA
>CAYUIT010000082.1:6580-10952 GCA_964444835.1 uncultured Steroidobacteraceae bacterium | reverse complement strand
ACGCGCGGCGCCATCGAGCACATCGAAGCCGCGATCGCTGCCTCGATTGCGAGCTTTGGCACTAACAACTCGCGCGTGGGGTATTACACGCAGCGCTCCGTGAACTACTACCTCAAAGCCGGCGAAGTCCGCAAAGCGCTGACCGCGGCACAACGTGCGTTCGAGATCCTCGGCCCGAGTATGCCGCGCGATTCGATGACGTATGCAGCCGCACAAAATGCGATCGGCAAATCCATGATTGCGGCGGGCCGTGCCGCCGATGCCGTCAGCGTGATGGAGTTCGTCGCCGACTCGGCGGCGCGCTTATTCGGCGCGCAGCATCGCAACACATTCGAAGCGCGCGCAATGTACGCGTTCGCGGTCGGCGAGAGCGGCGACCTACGGCGCGCGACCGAGCTGATCGCGCAGTGCGTCGCCGATACCGATGCAACTGGCGCCAAGACTTCCGTGCCGTCGATGGTAGCGGGGCAGATTGCCAGACGCGCGGGGGAGCCGGCACAATCGCTCACGCTATTGCAGCGGGCACTCGCTCCCGCGTCGACGATACAAGATGCCCCCCAGCGAGCGGCGGTTCACGTCGAGATTGGGCTCGCACGACTCGCGCTGCGCGAGTGGGACGAGGCGGAGCGCTCGCTGCGCACGGGACTCGAGTTGTTAGCAAAAAACGGCCACCAGGCAACGCCGGTTGCGGCCAGCGCACTGCTCGGTCTATCGCGCGCGGACGCCGCACGCGGCCGTATGGAGTCTGCAGTCGAGTTTGCGGCGCAGAACCAGCAGTTCTGGCAAGCGTTCGACGCGGACCACCCAGAGGCTGCAATCGCAAATCGTTGGCTCGGCGAACTTCGCGGCCGAACGAAAGCCTAAGCCTTCGCCGGCCGCGAGTGCGGATGCACTTCAGCGTTCGAAGCACACGTCATCGAGCCGTAGCTCCGCAGCACCGAGCGTAAAGCTCTCGATGGCTTCGCCTTGCGCGGAGAGTCGCAGCTCACCACTCACCCAGTTGCTCGAGCCGACGACGGCCTCGCGCACACTGAAGCGCGCTGCGTCCGAGCCCTGCCCCACGACCTTGCCGTCGAGCTTGGCGAACGATCCCTGCCAATCGTGCCGCACATTGTTCACCTCGACGAAGGCCGCGCGGTTGCGGCTTGGCCCGGGTTGATGGGAGAACTTGAGCTTGATCTGCTTGACGGGCTCGTTCGGCTTCATTTGCAGCGCTACGTTCTTACCGTACATTTCCGGTGCCGCACCGCCCGCGATCTGCTGGTTCGCGGCAGCCACTTTGAAGAACCGGTTGTTAGGCGCGACGACATTGCCGTCCAGTTTGAGCGGTCTCACCAGCACCTCGCCGATGCGAATCGGCACCGGTGTCGTGCTGTCGACCGAAAACTCGGTACCGGGTGCCAGGCCTGAAAAATCGAAACACTGCTCGCCGGCGGCAGCAGCGCCAACACTGAGCCAACCCATCGCGGCCCACAAAACTGAAGTGCGCTTGACGATCATTTAAATTCTCCTCGATATCGACTCGAGCTCACACCGTGTGAGCGCTTCAAGAGGAGTTACGGAACAGTTGCGACAAACCGGACATAAAAAAGGGGCGATCGCTGTGAACGACCGCCCCCTTGCGCGCGAGTGGCGCCGCGAGTGCTACGGGATCACGCGCACCATCGCGAGCCTGAAGCCTCCGCCGTTTAGCGCGGCACCCGCCACAACGATCTTGCCATCGCTCTGGATGGCCACATCCGCTGCAGAATCGTTCGCTGCAAAGAAATCGATCAGCAGAATGCCGTCACCGTCGAAGCTCGTGTCCAACGCGCCGTTGGTGAGATAGCGCACGATGCCAAAGTCATTCACGGTGGCGCTCCCCACTTGTCCTGCGACGACGAGCTTGCCATCGGCTTGCAAGCTGAGTGCACGGGCCAGAGCGTTGCCGCTACCAATCGCAGTGCTGGCGATGCCTTGCGTACCGAATGTCGTGTCGAGTGTGCCATTCACTTCGAAGCGCGCCAGCGAGAATGGATACGGCACCGTGGAATCGAATTTCGATTGCAAGGCCATGACAATCCGACCGTCTGCTTGAACGACGATGTCGTACGGCTCGTCCCATTCACCGACGCCAGACAGATCGCGCCGCACAATGCCGTTCGTCCCGAACGATGTATCCAGGGTGCCGTCCGGATTGAAGCGTGCGAGACCGATGTCCGGGTTGGCACCACCGTTTTCCGCGACACGGCCCGTAACCACGATGCGCCCATCGGATTGCAAGGCCGCAGCCTTCAAGATATCGGCTCGTCCACCAATGTTTACGGTCGTTAGGCCTTTGGTACCAAATGTTGGATCGAGTGACCCATCGGCAGTCAGCCTAACGACTGCGAAATCGTTGAAGTTGCGCTGGCCAGGAGGCGGCACGTCCCAATTGCCGGCGACCACGATCCGGCCGTCGGACTGGACAAGCGCCTGGGTTGCCTGCTCGAAGTTGTCGGGATTGGCGATGACTGCGATGCCACCAACCCCGAAACCACTGTCGATTGCGCCGTCGGCGGTATAGCGCGCGACGGCGAAGTCGTCGTCGACCGCGGTCCGCTTGATGCCGCCGGTTGCGAGAATCTTCCCGTCAGGCTGCACTGTGATGGAGTTGACACGCGTGCTGCCACCGCTGCCGAAGCTCACAGTGACACTCCCGCCAACGCCAAAACTCGAATCCGGCGAACCGTCGGGCAAGAAGCGTCGCAGTACGGTTCCGAGCAGCGCCACGATTTTCCCATCGCTTTGCAACTCGATCTGTTCGGCCGCCCCCAAAGTCGTACTCGTCACCTTGCCGGCAGCGCCAAAGGTGGGATCGAGCGAACCGACGGGTGCCAGTGTCGTGCAACTGACATTGACGTTCGTAATCGACACGCCCGTGCTCGTGCCAGCCCCATTGCTCACCGTGCAGATCTGCGCCGGGTTGTTAGGATTCGACTTGATACGCACATCGTAAGCGGCACCGCTCGGATAGCCGCGATCGAATACATACGTCCCGTTAGTCGCCACGGCGACATCGATGAAGTTGGCGCGATCCTCTAACACCAACCCAGAACCCACGAGTCCGGTGACCTCACCGCCGACTGTTACACGCACTGGTGGCTGGCCGACACCGCCGCTGTCCGGTCGCTGGTCGTCATCCACGATCGTAACCACGGTGCTACTCACGTTGCCGATCCGGCCGCAATGGGGCGCGGCAGACAACTCGAGTGTCAGCGCTGAATCGCCCGTCGCGCGCGCGTCATTTCGGATAGGAATCGTGATGGCGCGCGGCACGTTGTCACCGTCGTAGAACACGATGTCCTTCCGCAAGGCATCGTACTGGGAGCCCGCCATGGCGGTGCCATCGCGCGAGCTGACAGTCACGATCTGCGTTCCGATCGCACTACCGACGCGCTCGACGAATACTTGCGCGTACCCGAGATCGAATTCCGGGATCGAATACGTAGGCGCGGCAAATTGCACGCTGCCACCACTCGACAACGCCTGACCCTCGGCGGACGCACACTCTGGCAACGTGGGCTCACCGACTGTGGGTAACACCGTGCGCGGCGCCAATTCTTTCAGGCCGGTGGTTCTGGCTTCCACACCGCCCGTGCGCACCGGGTCACGCAGCATCGCGCGTGCGTACGCCTCGCGAGCCTGGCGGTTGTGTGCAAGTGCTCGCACCTTCACCTTTACCATGATCTCGCTCCCGTCAGCGACGTTCGACAGGTCGACGTTGAGCACCACATCGCGCGCGAGGGTCAGCCGCGCGTCCTGCCCTCCCGTGATGATGTCGGGAATGAAGCCAAGCGACGAACTGAAGTCGGTGCTGCGGAAAATGGGCTTGGCCGCTTGGCGATCGCTAATGATGGTTCCATCCTCTGCGCGTACGCTCGCAACGAAAGCCGGTGCCCATGTCCAGCGGCTGTTGTAGCCCGCGATCTGCGACGAGCCCGCGTACCACGCGATGATCTGGCAGCCGCCGTTCGGATCTCGGGGGCATTCCTGACCTTCGACCCCAAAGTTAACGACGATGAGATCCATGTCCACCATAGCGGACACCTGGTCGAAGCAACGAGGATGATCCAGTGTGCCCAGCGGAATCCACGGACACACCCCCGGATGCGTGAAGCGATCGCTGAAGTCGATCACCTGCAGGTCGACGGCACTGATGACGAACTGCAGCGTCGCGGAACTGTTCTCCTTGCGATACGCGTGTTGCTGTACGAGGTTTGCAGCGCTGCCAAAAGCGCTCGTGTCGAGCGCGTCCATCTGGCCCAGAGGGGCCTCCGCAGAAACCCAGTAGGTCTTGCCGCTCGCGCTTGAGAACACTTCGGCATCGGCGTTGACATCGAAGCCCGTTGGC
>CAYUIT010000082.1:0-6480 GCA_964444835.1 uncultured Steroidobacteraceae bacterium | reverse complement strand
ACGCCGGCGGCAATCGTGGTGCGATACATGGCCGTCTCTCCCAAAAGGTCAATGGCTGGACCCTGGGAACTACGGGAGACACGGCACCATTCCGGACATGGTTGCATCGCCGCCCAACGCAGCGCGCCGCAGCAGCCTAGGCGAGCACCCCATGGTGCTCTGCAAGAAAAGTCTCAAAGCGATCCACCATCCCAGCAGCGACCATCGCATTGAAGTCGTGACCGACTCCGGGCAATACATCGAATTGGCAGCGGGGCGGCCACCCGCGCTGTCGCGTTTCGCTGGATATCCGCTCTACCCAAGCGCGCGCACGGGCTAAGCGCGTCGCCCCTTGATCCCGGTCGACCCAGGCATCGCAACGGAGCGCGGCATCGCGTTCGGTGTCGCGTGCGCCCACCATCACGAGTAACGGCACAGTCAGCAACGCAACCGGATCGAAGTTCACGCTCGCATCCGTGCCAGTGCCGCAGCCGCGCGGGAACGGCAAGTCGGCATCCGGCATCGTGTACCAACCCGCGGCAGCCACTAACAACATGGCCACACGGCGCGGATGCGCAAGCGCATAGCGGTGTGCGAACTGAGCACCCCCCGAGTAGCCGGTCAGAATCATGCGCGCATCCGCATCGACACCGAAGCGGCGCAGATCGGCGAGCGCCGCCTGCAACGCGTGATCGGCGCGTCGTCCATGGCCGCTCAAGCCGAGGATCTGGAAGCCGCGAAACGATTCGCGATCGAAGTGCGGCGCAATCAAGTGACAACCGAGTCGGTCGGCCGTCGACTCGAAGGCCTGCGCATGTTCGGCAGCATTTCGCGAAATGCCATGGACGGCCACGAGCACGAGGTCAGTCCGCTGCACCGCCTTGGGCGCGTAGTGGACGTAGCGCACCGACCGATCCCACACCGCTCGACGGTGTCGGGTGCGCGCGGTCTTCGAATCGACCCGTTGCAAGTTACTGGACGTGGTCACGGGACTCCTCGGATGAAGCGCGCTTAGGCGTGTTTGGGAACGAATCTCGGACGGGCGCGTTTGCGGCGAGCGCTGACGGCGCGAGCAGCGCGGCCTCATCAAGACTCCACAGTGAGCTCGCCCAACTCAGCCAACGCGGCTGGTTCGAGACAAGCACGACGATGCCGCGAAAGTCCGCCAGCAGCGCGCGCAACTCGTGCACGTGCGACGGTGGAACAGTCGAGTCAATATCATCGACCAGCAGTACGTCCGGCTCCGCCAAAAGCGCCTGAGCTAACAACAGGCGCATCCGCTCCATGGCGGGCAACTCGAGCCAGCCCTCTTCGAGACGCGTATCCAAACCACTTGGCATCCGCGCGACAGTCTGGTCGAGGCGACAACGCTGCAGAACGGCAGCAATCTGCTCGCGCGTCGCTTGCGGCCGCCGCAGTGCGACCACGCGCTTGACGCTGCCGCGTTGCAGCCCGAGCGAGACGCTGACGAGAGCCACTCGCGATCGCAGCCCGACCAAGTCCACATCGCGCAAGTCGCGCCCATTGACCTTGATATGGCCACTCGTAGGATCGGCCAACCGCACGAGCATTCGCAGCAGTGTCGTCTTGCCGCTACCGGCAGCGCCGCTCAGCAACACGCGCGCACCGCGCTCGGCAAACAGATCCAGTGCGGGCGAGCCATCGGCGATCGTTAGTCCCTCGACGAGTATTTCGTCGATGCGCTCGATTGCGAACGGCGGCGACACGCGCGGTCGCGGCAGGCGGGCGAGATTCAACATCTGCTCGACCTTCTCCTGCGCTATACGCGCTTTGCGCCAGTAGTCGAACACCCGCATCGAGTCACGCAGCGGCGTTACCAAAAGACCGAACAACGCGACTACGATCGGCACGCTGGCGAGCGACGCGCGCGCCCCACCGAGCAAAACAACCGTCACGAGTGCGAGCGTGGGCGCCAGCAATCCAATCATTTCGCTACCCGCGATCAAGCTTGCAGACCACTGCGATTCCGTTATCGTCGCGTCCCGTACGGCACGACTGCGTCGCTCCAGACGCGACTGCTCCGCACGCCACGCGCCGCTCGCTTGAATCGCAGCCAACGCTTGCAAGCGATCGGTTGCCTCCGTGGCGAGCCGTCCGCGTGCAACGCGTGTCTCGCGAACGGCGGTATCGAGCGAATCCCGTGCAGCGAGCGCCGCGGCAGCTAACGCGCCGACGAGCAAAAGCGCCACGACGGCGAGCCACGGTTCAATCCAAAGCAGCGCACCGCAAACGCCGAGCACCATCACAGCTGTCACGACGATGCGCGCAAGGCCCTGACCTACCCAGCGGCCGATTGCACCCATATCGCCGGTCAAGCGCAGCAATAGCGCTCCGCGGCCGCGGCGCAATGTCTCACGTGCATGGGAATGCCATAAACGTGCGAACAAGCGCCCGCGCAATTCCAATACGTAGCTTTGCGCGAGACGCGTCGCGTCGACTCGCTCAAGCCATCGCAAGGCGAATAGCACGAGGGCACAAACGCCGAGCTGCAGGACTGCGATTGCGAGCGATGGCTGCGTGCCCGGCGACAGAAGCTCCGCCGCAAGCAGCCCAGCGGCGAGCACCGTCGCAACTTGCACGAGGCCATTGGCGACCAGTCGCACGAAGAGACCGATACGCTCACCTGCGAATATCGCGGGCCGCCTCATGCGCTGAGCCGCGCGTCGCAAGCCGAGTCGTCGAAGGCCGCACCCAGCGAAGCTGTCAGTAGTAAGCGGTGTGCCGTGTCCGGATCAGCGAGAGCCGCGCTGGTAAACACCGGGAGTTGCGTCGCTGTCTCGGCCTCGCGCACCGCGAGTGGTGAGGCGGTCATGGCGCCGACGAGACCCGTCGGCTGCAAACCCTGCCGCACTAACCACTGCACACCCGACATTGCGCCCATCGCATCAGGGCTAGCAAACAGCAAACCGCGGAGCCAGCGGCGCAGGCGCGGCGAGCGTAGCAATGCCGCGGTCTCCGCTTGATACAGTCCATCGGCAATCTCGGCGACGATGACATCCACGGCATCCGCCGCCAGATGGGCAATGAGTTGCTCCGCAACGCGCTCGATAGCCTCCAGCGGCGCGAGGTATGTCGTCGCCAAGCCCATATCCGTGAAGTCCAGTACGGTGCACGCGCCGGCATCCCGCATCAAAGAAGTGTCGCCGCAAGCGCCCGTGCCCGTGAGCTTGGTTGCGCCGACCTTAAAGCCCGCAGAGCTGAGGCCGTGCACGAGTTGCGCAGCGGCCGTCGTCTTGCCCGCGTTCATCGACGTACCGGCAACGACGATGACCGCCGGCGCTCGCGTGGGCAGCGCGAGCTCCGGGAGAGCGAAGTCGGCGACGTTGATCGGTTCGCCATCCGCGCGACACAGCAATCCGACGGGGGCGATCTGTGTTGGCTGCTTCATGCGGTGATGCGCCGCCACCACGCGTGCTGCGATCCCACCGCCGGCGGCCAGGGAGCACAGCCCGAGATCGGCAGGAATCAATGCTTCGAACTGATCGGGTGCATAACGATTCCCGTACGCGACGATGACGTCATCGCCCACAAATAGCGTTGCCCGTCGCCCATCCGGCAGCTGCAGTCCCGAGTGCTGGCCGAGACGGATCACTCGGGCGAGCACCACGTCGCCAGCGCGCGGCGTGCGCGTCGAATCAAGCGATGTCACGGTGTCGAGCCACACTCGGCGCGTGGCGAAGCTCCGCTTCGCGCGTGCGAGCCGCTCAAGCATTTTCGTGCCGTGGAAGGCGAGTTCCGCTGGTTGCAACGCGCTAACTGGTTTCATACTGAGGTCCCCGAGCCGAAGCTCTTGCTGTTGTCCTGTGGGGACAACGGGACCCAGCGCGATTTATTCCGCGCTCGCCGTCGCTATTTTTCGAGCTGCGCCAGAATGCTGCGAATTGCCGCGTTGTTAGCCTCGCGACCGTGCAACTGCGCCACGAGATCGACAATCGTGCGCTTACCGCTCGAGAACTCGAAGGTTTCGCGTCTGACATAATGTCCGACGTCGGCCGAGTAGTACCAAGTCACACGACGCTGCACGCGCATCGTGTCGGGCGAGAACCGGTCGCAGCGAATTTGCTGTGTATCGAAACGGCCGGCGGGAACGTCGATCCGCGCGCTACCGGTTGGGGTACAAGTCCACAGCTCCGGGATGCGCCGCAAAGGCTCGGTGTCGCTGCGCACTTCCGCCATCGAGCGAAAGCGCACGGCACGACCGGCTTCGAGCGGCCAAAGCTTCTCGTGCTCGCCACGCACGACGCGGCGACCGCGAGTTCGACTCGTCGACCACTCGACGGCGGGCACCACGAAGTTGCGCGGCCGCGTGAATCGTTGGCCGTTGCCCGCACGCCAGACTACGTCACGCGCCTCGACACGCACGGCCGTCTCGACGCGTCGATCAGAGAAGATGAAGGTGTCACCGACTCGGTAAGTCGGCAACACCGTCTCCTCTGCTGCGACCGACAACGGGCACGCAAGCCAGCCAAGAAGCACAATTGCACTAACAACTCGTACTCGCATCGTCGGTCTTTCAGCGACTCATCGCGCGCAGCGATACTGCGCCGAAGCCATACACCGGGTCTTGGCCCGGGTCGCCCAGATCGGATGCATCACGCGCCAGATCCGCCACCGATTTTGCAGCCGAAGCTGCGTCCAAGGTGGTATGGCGGAGCGCGAGCGCTGCGGCAACATACGGAGCCGCGAACGAAGTTCCTGATACGGCACTCTCGATCCCGGCAGGGCTCGCGGCGGCTACGGCGACTCCCGGTGCGGCGAAGTCGACATGCTCGCCCCGCACCGCACGACGGTAGACGCGGCCGCTACTATCGATTGCAGTGACGCCGACTACGCCCGCGTAAGCCGCCGGGTACTGCGGACGCGCGGCCGGCCCTGCATTGCCAACCGCGGCTACGACGATATGACCGCGGTTCTGCGCGCGGCGGATTGCAGCCTCGAGAATCGCATTCGGCGGACCCGCCAAGCTCATGTTGATAACCGGCGTTTTTTGCGTCATCAGCCAATCGATGGCGCGCGCGAGATCGGCAGCCGCACCGATCGATTCGCCACGCGGCGATTGATGGAATACGGACGCGACGAAATACTGGCTACGCGGTAGCAGGCCGCTCTCGCGGCTCGCGAGAATCGATGCGACAGCCGTGCCGTGCTCGCGCGTAGGCGGTTCGCCTGTCGAGACGAAAATTCTTTGCTGAATGCGCGCCCCGCTGATCGCCGGCGTCGTGGGATCGATCGCCGAGTCGATCAATCCGATTCGCAAATCGGCGCGCTCGGACAGAATGGATCGCGGCTGCACGGCAACCTTGGTCGGTCGCTCCAAATCGCCGACGCCGCTCGGCGAGAAGTCATAGAGATGCTCGTAGTCAAACACGGCTGCGGGATCTGCCGCACGCAGCGTGGCGAGCGCGTCCGCGACCTGTTCATCGTCAGGAATGCGCAGGCGCACGACGTCGATTCCGGCAGCTGTCAGCTTGAATCTCTCCGCAACGCCATAGCCTAACGAGCGCGCTTCCGCCAACGCGCGCTCCGACGGATTCAGAGCTAACAACTGGCCACGACGTGCAACATAGCCGTTCGAGTCATAAATCTCGTCGGCGGCCAATGCATACAGATCGCGCGCACGCGCCGTAGCGCCCGAAGCGTCGTTCAGCGATCTGTTGCGTCCACCGCCCAGGCCGAACCCGCCGCCGCGATCCGCGGATCCGCGACCCGCATTGCGGTCATCGTCGTCCGAGTCTCCGAGCGTGCCACCGCTTGCGTTACCGTCATCGTCGTTGCCGCCCGCTGCGGCACCGTCATCGGCGCCATCGTCACCGCCAGGACCATCATCGTCACCGCCGGCGGCAGCGCCGGCCGCGCCATCATCGTCACCGGCACCATCGGTGCCACCGGCATCATCTGTGCCACCGACGTCATCTGCG
The DNA here is from genome assembly GCA_964444835.1 of uncultured Steroidobacteraceae bacterium. Taxonomy (GTDB): domain Bacteria; phylum Pseudomonadota; class Gammaproteobacteria; order Steroidobacterales; family Steroidobacteraceae; genus CADEED01. The sequence continues at coordinate 562 of CAYUIT010000082.1, read as the reverse complement.
CCGCCCGTGTCATCGTCACCGCCCACGTCATCTTCGGGTGCCGGGTCTGGGTCAGCACCCGGATCGGTACCCGCGCCCGGGTCATCTGCATCGGCCTCGATATCGCCAGCGTCGTCTGCGTCGTCGTCCTCATCCGGGTCCGGATCGTCCGTGCTTTGTGCCAGGGCCAACAGGCCTGCAATCGCAGGCCGCTCCGACTTCAGTTCGAACGCGAGCGACGTTGGCGTGGTCGTTAGGGATAGCGCCTCAGCTCGCAAAGCTACTAGCACGGCAAGCACCCAAATGAGGATCGCGAGTGGCATACGCTGTTTCATATGTGAGCCCTCCCAGACCGAGCCGCGCGACCCGACTAAAACTCGACGCCCAATTCAATAACCGCGACGAACCCGCTGTCGGTCGGGAACGTGGGGCGTCGCTCCTCGATATGCACGATGTCGCCACGCACTACGAAGTACTCGCCCAAAGTCCGATAGGCACCGAAGGCGACGAGCCGCGAATCCACGGCTTCAGATTGGCCGAAAGCCGTCGACAGCGCAGCGCCCCATTTCTCGTCGCGCCAAGC
>CAYUIT010000081.1:0-11335 GCA_964444835.1 uncultured Steroidobacteraceae bacterium | reverse complement strand
GACGTCGCCGTAGGTACGCAGCAACGCGAATTCATGGCCGCCCGCCAACACGCGCGGCGCCCGCATATTGGCCACGAGCGCGTGATCGATGTTCGTAATCAAATTGCCAAAGTTGTCGAGTGTGATGACGACGCCGTGGACCTTACCGCGCTCAATCGAAGGCTCATCAACCCACGACGGCACCCATGAGGTGGTCGCCTCGCCCAGTTCCGAAGGCACGCACCGGCCGGCCGCGAGCTCGGCTGCGATCGGCGCAAAGATGTCGCGACCGTGGAACGTGGCGCTCGCCCGTGTAACACCGAAGGCCGCCAAGCGTGCGCTGGTCAAGCGCACCACCTGCGCGTGCGGATAGCGCGCCATGATCGGCGCCAACAACCCGTTGTCGGGGGCGAGCAAAACGTGACCTTGAACGGCCACAGCAATGATGTCACGTGACGTGCCCACGCCCGGATCGACGACAGCGATGTGGACCGTGCCACTCGGAAAGTAGGCAAAAGCGCGTAGCAACCAAAATCCTGCCTCGGCAGGCCAATGCACGACGATTTCATGCGTGATGTCGACGATGCGCGCGCCTGGGAAGCGCGAATAAATGCGGCCCTTCATCACGCCCACGAACGGACCTTGGTGGCCGAAGTCGGTGGTAATCGTGACGAGCCCGGATGGCGCGAACTGTTGCATGGCGAGTAAAGCCCCTGTGAAAGGTTGTGAAGAGTGCCGCGCCACGTCGTCCGACACAATGCCGCGTCATGCGGCTAGACTAACGAAATCATGGCCGGTAAATCGCGACAAGCCGCAGTGAAGAGCGGTAGCGGGACTGCTCACGCCGCGCAAAACAGTGCTGCGTCTGATTCTTGGCGTTCGCTCGTCCTATTGGCAGCCTGTTTCGCGCTCAGCGGTCTGGCCGCGCTCATTTATCAAACTGCCTGGACACGCCAGTTCGCACTGGTGTTCGGCACGTCAGAACTCGCAGTTGCAACCGTGCTGGCCGCGTACATGGGCGGCCTTGCGTTGGGGGCGTTGATCATCGAGCGTTGGCTCCCGCGCGTGACGCGGCCTGTGCTCACGTACGCGGTGCTCGAGCTCGGCATCGCCGTTGCGGCTGTGCTGTTAGTGCCCGCGCTGCTGTGGCTGAGCCACACGTTGCTCGTGTCGTTCTTCGGGTCGCAGCCCGCGCCGCCATCGAGCGATCAAGTTGGCACATCGGTGTTCTACTTGTTGAGCGCGTTCGTGGCGCTCGCTTTGCCCACCACGATGATGGGCGCCACGCTGCCCCTTCTGGCGCGCCATGCGGTGCATGACGACAGTCAGATCGGCCGACGAATCGGCATGCTCTACGCGATCAATACGGCCGGCGCCGTAGTCGGCGCGCTGGTCACCGCGTTCTTGCTGTTGCCCTCGTTCGGCTTGCAAGCGACTGTCTCGACAGCGGCCGCACTCAATGTCGTCGTCTTCTTGTTAGCCGCTGCGCTGGCACGCTCGCAGGCGGCAGCCGTTGCCAGTGCCGCCACGCTTGAGCGCGTACGGTTTCGTTTCGCCGCTCCACCGCAGGCGACGTGGGTGTTACCGCTGATGTTCCTCGCAGGTGCGGTGGCCTTTTTTCATGAGGTGCTGTGGAGCCGCATGCTGGGACACGTGCTGGGCAGTAGCATCTATGCCTTCGGCGTGATGGTGGCGAGCTTCCTGGCGGGCATCGCGCTCGGCGGCGCCGCCGGTGCGGCCATCGCGCGAACGCGTGAACGGGCTGTCGTTGGACTTGGCGTGTCGCTGGTGTTGGCCGCCGCGTGCGCGGCTGTGGCCTACTTGTTGCTTGAACGAGTGATGCCTGCGACGACAGGCTTGATGCAGAACGCCCTCGAGTGGGCCGGGTTCAAGATCCCGCGCAATGCGTTCTTCGCGGCAGCGTTGCTGCTACCGCTGACTTTCTGCATCGGCATGACGTATCCGCTGGCGGTTCGTGTGCTGGCTGAACACGCCGAAGATGCCGCAGCGGCAAGTGCCCGCGTGTACGCCTGGAACACGTTCGGCGCGATCGTCGGTGCTTTGGCAGCCGGCTTTGTGTTGATTCCGGCGTTGCGCTACGAAGGTGCCATCCGTGCCGCAGTCACGCTCGGCGCAGCCCTCGGAGTGCTGGCGCTGTGGATTCTCTCGCCGCGCCGAAATCTCGTTGTCGCGGGCACGCTCACGGCGGTCGCGTTGGCTGGTGTGCTTGCGTTCCGCCCGCTGCCACCGGACCGGTTGTTAGTGACATCCCCGCTGAATATCGATCGCTCCGGGCGAATGCTCTTCTACGACATTGGAAAGAGCGCCAGTGTCGTGGTGTTGCTCCAAGACGGCGGCCTCGCCCTGCGCACGAACGGTCTGCCGGAAGCGCTGATGGAGACTCCCGGTTCGGTGCCGCGATTCAGCGGTGAGTTTTGGCTATCGCCCATCACGGCGATTGCGCGTCCCGAGGCGCGCTCCATGTTGATCGTCGGCTACGGCGGCGGAGTCGTTGTTGAGGGTGTGCCGCCCAGCTTCGCGGATGTCGATGTCATCGAGCTAGAGCCGATGGTGATCGAGGCCAACCGCGCGACGCGGCAACTGCGCAAACGAGATCCTTTAATGGATTCGCGCATCAATGTGGTGACGAACGACGCGCGCGGCGCGATGGTACTCACGAACAAGCAATACGATGCCATCGTGTCGCAGCCGTCGCATCCGTGGACGGCGGGCGCGTCGCACCTCTACACACGCGAGTTCATGGAACTCGCTCGCGAGCGTTTGTCGGACCGAGGCGTCTTCGTACAGTGGATGAACGTTGCGTTTCTCGATGAGAAGCTATTGCGTTCGCTGACCGCGACGTTGCTCGACGTGTTCGGTGAGCTGCAGGCGTACCGCCCCGATCCCAACACGCTGGTGTTCATTGCGTCGCGCGCGCCGTTCGATTCGGAATCGCGTGTCGCGAGCACGGGAATGCCGCTGCGGTTGGCGCCGTTGCATTACGCGCGCTTCGGCATCAACAGCGTCGAAGATTTGGTGGCTGCGCTGGTGCTCGACACGGAGGGCGCGCGTGCGCTCGCGCAGGGCGCAAGCCTGATTACTGACGACAACAATCGGATGGCCACCTCGAGCGTCTACGAGCTCGGGCGCGGTATGTCGGCGGACACGGCGGGCCGCATTCTGGCGCCTTATGATCCACTGCAGCGCGCCGATAGTTTCGTCTATCGATTGTTAGGCGGTGCACTCAGCTACGACTACATCGCCCGGCGTATGGGCACATTTGCGCCACTCGACGCGAGTCTGATCGAGCGCACTGCGCGGATGGGCGCAATTCTGGGAACCACGCCTCAAGGCGAATACGTGCGCGCGCTGGTGGCCGCGTTGCGCGGCGATACGCAACGAGCGGCGCAAGCGCTCCGCGATGCGTCTGCGGCCTTTCCCGATAACGATCTGCTGCGCTACGAAGCCCTGCGACCCGATCTCGGGGCTATTGCCAATCGACGCGCGACCCCCGAGTTGGAAGCACGCGCGGCGTTGTTGCAAGGCCCGGCCGCGGCTGTCGTGCAGGCGGCGCGCCATGCCTCCGCCAACGAATGGAGCCAAGTGGCCGCCTTGGACAGCGCCCTCGCGCAAACGCGCTGGACGGATCCGTGGATCAGCGATGCGGTGCAATTGCGCGCCGATTGGCGCAGCCGCGTTACCAATCCAGATCGTAAACGCGCGTTAGGCGACGAGGCCATCACGCTGCTCGATCGCCTCGTGTTAGTTGCGCCGTCGTTGCCAATCTATGGTCTGCGGACACGGGCGGCTCTTGCGGCCGAGCGACCCGAGGTGTTGATCGAATCAATCTGGAGTTACGGGCGACTCGCGACGGCGGTTGCAGCCAACCTGCCCCCTCAACAGCGCGAGGACATTCGGGCGGCCGTGACGCAGTCGTTGACGCTGCTCACGAATGCAGAGTCAGCGCCCGGCGCAGACAAGCAGCGGATTGCCGAAATTCGCAGCGGCTTGCAGCAAGCCCTCGCGAAGCTGGGTGGTTAGCGCCCGAGTCGCAATATGTCCATGTCGCCAATTGGCTGCGCTACTTGGCACCGCCATCCGGGGCACTTAGGCTAGGTGCCATGGCAACCCTCCTCTCTCTGAAGCTTGGCCTGCGCCGCGTGTCCGTCGCTGCGTGTGCGGCATTTCTGGTGGCGTGCGGCGGCGGCGGTGGTGGCGGCAGCGGGGGAACGCCGCCGGTCGCGGGCGGCGCATGTGGTGTGGAAGCACAGAAGCAATTCGTGCTCAACACCGCACGCGAGTGGTACTTGTTTGTCGAAACCTTGCCTGCGACGGTTCAGCTGTCGCAGTTTGCCACGGCTGACGATCTCCTCGATTCGTTAACGGCCACCGCCCGTTCGCAGAATCGCGATCGCTTCTTTAGCTTCATCGCATCCATTGCGGAAGAGAACCAGTTCTTCGGTGCTGGCGAGTCGGTGGGCTTCGGCATCAGTACGAGCGTGCGTTCGAACAACACGCAGCTATTCGTTACACAGGCTTTTGAAAGCTCAGCAGCAGCTGACGCCGGCTTTGTGCGTGGCGATGAGATCTTGGCAATCGGCACCTCGGCAGCCACGCTTGAGCCGATTGCGACGATTCTGGCTCGTACTGACGGCTTCTCCACTGCCATTGGCCCCGCGACCGCTGGCGTCGCACGCACCTTCCGTGTGAGGACGCCCGCCGGCGCGACGGTCGAGCGCACGGTGACCAAGCGCTCGTACACGCTGCAGCCCGTGCCGGCACCGCAATTGTTGGCGCGCACAGGCAATACACCCATTGGCTATGTGAATTTACGCACGTTCGTCTCGACAGCCGATGCACAACTGCGGTCAGCATTTGCGACATTTCGCACTAACAATGTCACGGACGTGATCATCGACCTGCGCTATAACGGCGGCGGCTTGGTGTCGACGGCCGAGCTCTTGAGCGACTTGTTAGCCCAAGGCCGGCAGGGCCAAGTGCAGTATCGCACTCGGCTCAATCCATCAAAGGCCAATCGCGAGCAAACGATTCCTTTCATCAATCGCGCCGAGGCGATTCAAGGCTTGCGCATTGCATTTCTCACTGGTCCGTCGACCGCGTCGGCAAGCGAGCTCGTCATCAATTCACTGGCGCCCTATGCCGATGTCGCCGTGGTGGGTGCGCGTACCTTTGGTAAGCCGGTGGGGCAAAATGCCTTCGACCTCGGTAGCAATTGCGACACGCGATTGCGCTTGGTCACATTCAAGAGCGTGAACGTGAATGGTGCGGGCGACTATTTCGACGGGCTACCCGACGCGAACTTTACCGATGCGTTTTGCACGGCCGCTGACGACCTCACGCGGGCGCAAGGTAATGCGAGCGAGACGATGACCAGCGCTGCGATCCGCTGGCTCAACACCGGCAGTTGCCCTGTGGCGGTGAGCGCAGGCGCAAACAAGCTTGCCGCTCGTGACGAAACGGGCTCGTTACCCGATCTGCGGGCGCGCACCATTCAGCAGATCCATCAACCCGGCACGATCTAAAACGCGACGATTAGCCGGCGCTGCGTCGCCAACGAATGCGGTGAACGCGAGCGACAGCGCCCGATTCGCGCGCGATGAGCGCCAGCTCGCCTGACTCGATGCGCGCTTCGCGCCGCTGTTCAGTGCCGATGAGTACGGGGTTCGCTGAGTACGTCACTCGATGCACAACGACGTTGCCATCGAGCTGCCAGGTACCGCCGTACGCTAAGTACTCCTCAACGATTGCTGCGCGCGTCGCCAGCGATGCGTGCGCTGGCACCGCTGCATCGAGAGCGGTCCGCACCCGTCGACACATCGTGGCACTCATGCCGCCATCCGGCGCATACAGCAACATCCCGACGGCATCGTCGCCAAACGGCAATGTCACACGCCCATCTGCGTACTCGATCTCCCAGCGCGCGAGATACCACGTTCCCAGCAGCTGGCGTGCATCCAATGATGTCATGTGAATCTGTTAGTCTCTCAGCGTTGAGATCGCTCACTTGCGCACGAAGGGATTGTAACGATGAATCCGCTCGACCGCTTTCGCCTCGATGGGAAAACCGCGCTCGTCACCGGTGCGTCGAGCGGCATCGGCGCCGAGCTCGCGCGCGGCTTGGCTATGAGTGGCGCCTACGTATTCGCTACGGCGCGCCGGGCTGAGCGCTTGGAGGCCCTCGTTGCGGAGATTCGCGCGGCTGGCGGTAAAGCCGATGCAATCGTAATGGATGTGACGAACCGCGATTCCATTCGAGTCGCGTTCGATCGTGCGGAGGAACTCGGGAACGGCGTCGATGTGCTCGTCAACAACGCTGGCATTGCCGATCCGCGCAAGTTCGTGGCGACCACACCCGAGTCGCGCGATGCGACTTTCGACACCAACTTCTTCGGCGTCTGGGACCTGTGCCATGAGGCCGCCCGCCGTCTCATCGCGGCGAAGCGTGGGGGTAGTCTCATCAACATTGCCTCGATTCTGGGCATCGGGGCAGCACCAGGTTACGCCGCGTATTCGGCCTCAAAAGCGGCCGTGATTCAATTCACGCGCGTGCTAGCACTCGAACTCGGCCGGCAAGGTATCCGCGTCAACGCGATAGCGCCCGGATGGTTCGTCACCGAAATGAACAGCGCGTATTTCGCCACCGAGGTGGGCAAAGCCGCGGCGGCCAGGACGCCGGCGGGCCGCACCGGTACTTTGTCGGAGTTAGTGGGGCCAGTATTGCTCTTGGCGAGTGATGCCGGATCGTTCGTCAACGGCGTCGTGCTGCCTGTCGACGGCGCCAACGCCGCAGCGCTCGTGGGCTAACGAGTCGCTCAGTACCACTCGCCGCCGAAAGTCTCCCAGGTATTCACCTCGCGTGATTCAGGCGAACCGCTGAACCCACCGAAGCGCCCTGCGTGGTAGACGAGCGGTGCGCCGCCGGCATTCTCGATCGCATCGACGCGCCCGAGGATCACCGTATGGTCGCCCGCCGCGTGCATCGCAGCGACGGTGCATTCGATTCGACACAGTGCGCCCGCGAGCCGCGGCGCGCGGGTTGCTTGCGCTGCAGGTCCACTCGGAAACTTCGCGGCTGCACGTTTCGCGAAATGCATGGCTTGCGCTTCTTGCCCTGCAGCCAGCACATTCACCACAAACGCTCGGTCGAGTGCAAACGCGCTGAAGCTGGTGCTGTCATTCTGCAAACACCACAGCAACATGGGCGGCTCGAGCGACACGGACGTGAACGAGTTAGCGGTCACACCCACCGGCTCACCGGTGGGGCGAGTGCCCGTGACCACGGTGACGCCTGTGGCGAACTGACCGAAGGCGTCGCGCAACGCGCGCTTATCGAAGGTCGTACTCACGGTGAACTCTCGGCAGCAGGACTCGGTTGCGCGACAGGCGTCGATGTCGGGGGTTCGGGAACAGCCGGGGCATCGGGGCTTTGAGCGGGCAACGATTGCGGCTCGCCCTCAGGCACCGGATCCGGCAGGAGCTCAAGCCCGACAACCGCTGGAATCCCTTGCGCTCGCGCCAGCACCGCCTGCGCCTGCTCCCAATGCACGGCCGCATCCGCGGTGCCCAGCGCTTGATCGAGCAGCGTCTCGAACACGGGCAATTGCACGGTGGTTGATTGGCCTTGATCGTCGATCGGGGGGTGCACCTCGAGCCACACCTGGCCATCGACACGGGCCACCTTGACCGGTTCGTTGATGAGCCACACTTTGGTACCGACCGGCACGAGCGGAAACAACTCGGCGATATCCTCGGGATACATGCGGATGCAGCCGTGGGTCACGGCCATCCCGACCGCGAGTGGGTTGTTAGTGCCATGAATGAGGTATGAGCCGCCCGGGATCCCGAGCCGCATGGCGTGTTGGCCGAGCGGGTTGTCAGGGCCGGCTGGAACGGCTTTGGGCAAAGGCTCACCGCGCGCAGCGTGTTCGCGGCGAACGGACTCTGGTGGGTACCAAATCGGATTCGCGCGCTTCTGCGTGATCTTCGTTTCTCCCAGCGGCGTCCGCCAATCCATCTTGCCAACGCTCACCGGATACGTGTAAACGCGCGGCTTTTCGCCTTTCTTCACCTTGGGGTAGTAGTAGAGCCGATGCTCGGGCAGGTTCACCACAATGCCCTCGCGCGGGCCCGGCGGCAGAATGCGCTGGCCGGGTAACACCAGTTCTCGCCCTGCTCCCGGCAGCCACGGATCGACACCCGGATTCGCACGCAGGATCTCCTCATAGCCGAGGCTATGTTGCCGTGCGAGGTCTGGGAGCGTGTCCTCGAAACGCGCCGTGACGCGCTCGACCGCACCAAACATCACCGAATACTCGTCGACGAGCTCGTACTGAGTCGCATACACAGGCGCCGCGATGAACGCAAGCAAGAGTTTTCCGATACGCATGCTCGCTATTCTAGGCACAAGCGCGCCGAATCCCTACACTCGCTGAGTGGACGAACAAGACACTCTGCTGCTCGAACAAGCGATTCGAGTCATTCCCGACTACCCCAAGCCGGGCATCCAGTTCCGTGACATCACCACGCTATTGCGCGACCGGCGCGCCTTCGCGATCGCGATCAACGCGCTCGCCGCGCCGTGGCTCGATACGCGAATCGACAAAGTGGCGGGGATCGAAGCGCGGGGCTTCATCTTGGGTGGCGCTGTCGCCCACCGTCTCGATGCCGGGTTCGTACCCATTCGCAAGAAAGGCAAATTGCCGCATGAAACGGTGCGCGTCGCCTACTCACTCGAGTATGGTTTGGACGAGATGGAAATGCACACAGACGCCATCAAGCCTGGCGAGCGCGTCCTCTTGATGGACGATCTGATCGCGACCGGTGGCACCGCCAGCGCGGCTGTACAGCTGTTACGCGGCGTTGGCGCGCAACTCATGGCGGCAAGCTTCATCATCGATCTGCCCGCGCTCGGCGGTGCAGCGAAGCTTGCCGAGCAGCGCGTCCCGGTGCAGGCGCTGCTGAAGTTCTAGTGCACCCACGTGTTGGCGCGTCCGCAATGAACGGCCGAATCTGGTGGCAACCGCCTAGCCCTGAAGCGCAGATCGTTGCGGCCGTGGGCGCGTTGTTGCTGATGGGCTTGGCGGCGACGGCGCTCGCAATCGCACCGATTTGGTTGCCGCCCGACTACTCCCCCATTCGCCAAAGTGTGAGCGACGCTGCGGCGCAATCGTTGCCCAACGCCTGGATTTCGCGGCTGGGATTCCTCACATTCGGTCAAGCGGTCTTGTGGTTAGCGGCGGCGTTTCAGCATCGCTGGGCGCGTATCGCGTGGTGGCCGCATGCACTCTTCGGCGTATTCATGATGGCGGCCGCGACTTTTTCTGCTCGTCCGTGGTTGCCGCAAGTGGCTACCGACGAATTCGAAGCCGGCCTGCACACCTTTGCAGTCACTGCCTGGGGAATCGCGTTTGCGCTGGGCACTGCAGCTCGTGGTGCCCAGCGATGGCGCGAACGGGAAGCCGGAAGTGCCTTTGACTTCGGCGCTGCGGTCGTTAGCGTGTTGCTACCGCTTGCGGCACTCGCCCTGCCAGAGCGACTCGGCATCCTGCAGCGCGCGTTGTTGTTACTGGCCTTTGCGTGGTACGCCCGCGAGGCTGTCACGGCACTGCGAGGCCGTTTCGCCTAACGCTCTTCCGCTGCGAGCTCGGCCTTGTAATGCGTGTACACGTACACGGGAACGCCCAGCGACCCAAGATGCTGCGCGACGAGCGGTTGCACGTCGCGCCACTCGAGTCCACCCACTCCCGTCGCGAGTCGCGATATCGCAACCGAGCGCCACTTCTCCGCCACGATCAATTTCTCAAGCTCGCGCAGCGCGTGACCAACGTGCTTTAGCGAGGCACGGCCGGGTCGGCCGCCATGGTGTTGGCTGGTGGGAGGCTCTTGCGTGAACAAGCTCACCACGACCTTGCCATCGGCTCCCATCCAAGACCATAGATTGCCAGGCTCGGGATGATAGGTTTGGCAGTAGTGCCGGAAGTCCTTGTAGAGCCCGGGCCAGCGCTCGCGCAACGCAAGCGCGAGACCACTCGCAAAGTTATCGAGCGGGGCGACACCATGCGCAATGACCTGCGCATTCGATAACAGAATATCTCCGGTGACTTCTTTCAGCATGTGCGCTTCCGTCTGTGCGACTCATCGCAAGATGGAACGGCACCTGTAAGGCGGCAATACGTACTAGTCGCGGTGAATCCCGCCGCGAATCACGGCACGCGAATGACAATTTTGCCGAAGTGATCGCCCGATTCGAGATGCGCGTAGGCGCGCGGCGCTGCGTCGAACTCGAACACACGATCGATGACGGGCCGCAACTGATGCTGCGACAAACAAGCGTTCAATTGCTCGAAATGCTCGCGCGAACCGACCGTAATGCCGTACACGGATGACGACAAGCCCAGAATCTGTACGGCGGGCAGGACGCCATCCCAGCTCGACAAGCCGCCAATGATGGCGATGCTGCCGCCCACCGCGAGGCTCGCTAACGATTGCGCGAGCGTGTGTGCGCCGCCCACTTCAAGCACGGCGTGTACGCCGACACCGCCCGTAGCCGCGCGCACGGCGTCGCTCCACGATGGCGTTTGTCGATAGTTGATCGTTGCAAATGCACCGAGCTGGCGGGCTTTGGCGAGTTTGTCGTCGGACGAACTTGTGACAATGACCCGAGCGCCGAGCGCGGTGGCGAGTTGTAAGCCGAAAATCGACACGCCACCCGTGCCCTGCACTAACACGTAGTCACCGGGTCGGACTTGGCAGCGCGCCGCCAAGGCTTGCCATGCGGTGACCGCCGCGCACGGCAGCGTGGCAGCCTCCTCGAACGACAGATGCGTTGGGATGCTAACAACTCCCGTTGCAGGGAGCGCAACATACTGCGCGAGCATGCCGTCGATCGAGCCACCCAACGCATGCGCCATCAGATCTGCAGGCGGCCGATCGCTCTGCCATGTTTGAAAAAATGCGCCGGCGACGCGTTGGCCCACGAGAGCGCCGGAAACACCGGCGCCGACCGCGACGATCTCGCCCGCGCCATCAGACAGCGGCACGAGCCCCGACGACTTGCCTGAGGGATAGGCGCCATCGCGAATCATGACGTCACGCCGATTGACGGCAGCAGCGCGCACTCGAACGAGCACCTCGCCGGCTTGCGGCTGCGGCACAGCGACCTCACGTCGCTCGAGTGCGAGCGCGCCCGACGGCTGGCGAATGAGTTGATACTGCGATTGGATCGGGTCGTTCGGCATCGTCACGCTCTTCAAAAAAACAGACCCGAAGGACTGGTCGGGACGGCGAGATTCGAACTCGCGACCCCTTGCACCCCATGCAAGTGCGCTACCAGGCT
>CAYUIT010000080.1:0-11636 GCA_964444835.1 uncultured Steroidobacteraceae bacterium | reverse complement strand
TGCCGTTCGTCAACGCGCTCGGCGCGCTGACCGGCAACATGGCGATGCAGCAGGTTCGCGCCGGCCTGAAGGCCATCTATCTCTCCGGCTGGCAGGTCGCGGGCGACGCCAATCTCGCCGGCGAGATGTATCCCGACCAGTCGCTGTATCCCTCGGACTCGGTGCCGGCGGTGGTTGCGCGCATCAACAACACGCTGAAGCGTGCCGACGAACTGCATCACGCCGAGGGCAACGATTCGATCGACTGGTTCAAGCCGATCGTTGCGGACGCCGAGGCCGGCTTTGGTGGCGTGCTGAACGCCTTCGAACTCATGAAGCAGATGATTGCGGCCGGTGCGGCGGGCGTGCACTTCGAGGATCAGCTCTCTTCGGCAAAGAAGTGCGGACACATGGGCGGCAAGGTGCTCGTGCCGACGCAAGAGGCCGTGAATAAGCTGCATGCCGCGCGTTTGGCGGCGGACGTGTGCGATGTGCCGTCCGTGCTGATTGCGCGCACGGATGCCGAATCGGCGAACCTGCTGACCTCCGACGTGGATGAGCGCGATGCGCCGTTCATCGATCGCTCCAAGGGTCGGACAGCCGAAGGATTCTTCTACTTGAACAACGGGCTCGACCTCGCGATCGCGCGCGCGCTGGCCTATGCGCCGGTCGCGGACATGATCTGGTGCGAGACGGGCCATCCGGATCTCGAGGAAGCCAAGTACTTCGCTGAAGGCGTGCACAAGCACTTCCCGGGCAAGTTGTTAGCCTATAACTGCTCGCCCAGCTTCAATTGGAAGAAAAAGCTCGACGACGCCACGATCGCGAAGTTCCAGCGCGAACTCGGTGCGATGGGTTACAAGTTCCAGTTCATCACGTTGGCGGGGTTCCACGCTTTGAACTTCTCGATGTTCGAGCTGGCGCGGGGCTACAAGGCCACGCAGATGTCGGCTTACGTGAAGCTGCAAGAAGCGGAGTTCGCGGCGGAGCCGGTCGGCTACACGGCGACGAAACACCAGCGCGAGGTCGGTGCGGGCTACTTCGACGACGTGACGCAGACGGTCTCGGGCGGGCAGTCATCGACGACGGCCATGAAGGGCTCGACCGAAGAGGCTCAGTTCAAGACGGCGTAGAGACGTCGCTGTCGATCGCATCGCGGCCAGTGCCGGCTTGTCTGGCACTGGCCGTTTGCATGGGCGCTTGTGCCGCTTAGGGTAAACTCGCGCGTCTGGAAATCCGAAAGGCTAGACGCGTATGAAATACGAACGAATCGTCGTCCCGACCGACGGGCAGAAAATTCAAGTCAATCCGGACGCGACCTTGTCGGTCCCCGATCGGCCCATCATTGCGTACATTGAAGGTGACGGCATCGGCATTGACGTCACCCCGGTGATGCTCAAAGTCGTTGATGCCGCGGTCGCTAAAGCCTACGGCAGCAAGCGCAAGATCGCGTGGATGGAGATCTACGCGGGCGAGAAAGCTAACAAGGTCTACGGCAGCTGGTTTCCCGACGAAACGTTGCACGCATTGCGCGACTACGTCGTGTCCATCAAAGGGCCGCTCTCGACCCCAATCGGTGGCGGCATTCGCTCGCTGAACGTCGCGATGCGCCAGAACCTCGATCTGTACGCCTGCGTACGACCGATCCGCTATTTTCCAGGCGTCTCGTCACCGATGGCGGACGCGAGCCTCACCGACATGGTGGTGTTTCGCGAGAACACGGAAGACATCTACGCTGGCATCGAGTACCCCACCGGCTCGCAAGAGGTGCAGAAGCTCATCAACTTCTTGCAGAAGGATTTGGGGGCCACGGGCATTCGCTTCCCGGCGAGTTCGGGCATCGGTATCAAGCCGGTCTCGAAAGAGGGCAGTCAGCGCCTCATTCGAAAAGCGATTCAGTACGCCGTCGAGAACGATCGTGTGTCGGTGACGCTCGTTCACAAGGGCAACATCATGAAGTACACCGAGGGCGCGTTCCGCAATTGGGGCTACCAACTCGCGAAAGACGAATTCGGTGCTACCGAGATCGGCGGCGGACCGTGGTTGAGCTTCAAGAATCCCCTGACGGGCACGCAGATCGTGGTCAAGGACGTGATCGCCGACAACTTCTTGCAACAAGTCCTGTTGCGTCCAGAAGAGTACGACGTGATCGCCACGCTCAACTTGAATGGCGACTACATTTCCGATGCGTTGGCAGCGCAAGTGGGTGGCATCGGTATCGCGCCAGGCGGCAACATCGGTGACGGGCTCGCCGTGTTCGAAGCCACCCACGGCACGGCACCGGGCTTTGCGGGCAAAGATCGCGTGAATCCGGGTTCTTTGATTTTGTCCGCCGAGATGATGTTGCGTTATCTCGGTTGGAAAGAAGCGGCCGACTACATCATCCATGGCGTCGCGAACACGATCGCAGCCAAGGAGCTCACCTACGATCTCGCGCGACTGCGTGAGGCGATCCGCGCACCGAAGCGCGATCTCGCAGGGCGAAAAAATGTCGAGGAGGACATGCAGCGGCTCATTCCGGGGGCCACGCTCATGAGCTGCTCGGGCTTCGGCGATGCGGTCATTCGTCACATGAACGATTGACCTCGGGGCTGCGCGTGCCAAAACGTGTGCCGGATGCCGCGACTGCGATGTTCGATGCAGCGTGTCAGCGTTGCCCGCGGCTCGTGAAGTTTCTGCGCGAGCAGCGCGGCCGTCTCGAAGGCTATCATTGTGCGCCGGTGGCCCCCTTCGGTGCCGGTGATCCAGCGCTGTTGATCGTGGGCCTCGCACCCGGGTTACACGGTGCGAATCGTACGGGTCGGCCCTTCACGGGCGACTACGCGGGTGTGCTCCTGTACGAAACCCTGCATGAGCTCGGCATCGCTAGCGCGCGCGAGTCGTCACATCTTCAAGATGGCTTGACGTTGACGGATACCCGGATCACAAATGCCGTCAAATGCGTGCCGCCGGCTAACAAGCCGACGCCAGCGGAGATTCGCGAGTGCAACGCGTATCTCGTCAACGAGCTCGCGTCGCTGCGCAACGTACGGGCCATTCTGGCTCTCGGACGCATCGCGCACGATGCCGTGTTGACAGCGCTCGCACTGAAACGCTCGACCGCCATCTTTGGTCATGGGCGTGAGCATCGCTTGCCAGACGGGCGTTGGCTCGTCGATTCGTATCACTGCAGTCGTTACAACACGCAGACGAAGCGGCTCACGACAGAGATGTTCCGTAAGGTCGTCGCGACCGCGATGGCGCGCGCCGCTCTGCAGGCAGAGGTCAGTGCGTCGTGAGCGCCGAGGCTGCGCCGAGCGCCTTCGATGCGAAGGAGTTCGTGGCGAATGCGCCGCGGCGTCCCGGTGTCTATCGCATGTATGGCGGCGATGGCACGCTGCTGTACATCGGCAAGGCGCGCAATTTGCGCGATCGACTGGGAAGTTACTTCGTCGCGAGCAACGTGGTGCCCAAAGTGCAAGCGTTGGTGCAACGGATCGCGCGTATCGAAGTGACTGTGACGAATTCGGAAACGGAGGCGCTGCTGCTCGAGTACAACTCAATCAAGCAGCACAAGCCGCCGTTCAATGTCGTGTTACGCGACGACAAGAGCTTTCCGTATTTGTACTTGCCGTCGACGCACGAGTATCCACGCCTCGTCTATTACCGCGGCTCACGCAATTTGCCGGGTCGATACTTCGGGCCTTTTCCGGATCCCGGTGCTGTTCGAGAAACCTTGCACCATTTGCAGAAGATCTTTCGCATTCGCAACTGCCGCGACACCTTCTTTGCGAATCGCACGCGCCCATGCTTGCAGCATCAGATCGGGCGATGCTCGGCGCCCTGTGTTGGCTTGATCACGCAAGCGGATTACTCGCGCGACGTGCAAGCGGCGGTGAAGGTGCTCGAGGGGCGCGATTCCGAACTGAATAGCGAGCTTGCGCGGGAGATGGAGACGGCGGCGAGTCAGCTCGATTTCGAGCGTGCGGCACAGCTACGCGACCAGCTGGCAGCCTTGAAGCTGGTGCAGGCGCAGCAGATCGTGGCGGCCGAAGGCGAGCGTGACGTCGATGTGTTCGCGATCACGGGCGAGCCCGGCGAGTATGCGATCACGTTGATGCTCGTGCGCGGTGGCCGAAATCTCGGTGTCACGAGCTACTTCCCAAAGGCATCGCTTGCCGATCAGGACGAAGCGCTCGCCTCGTTCCTGATGCAGTACTACGCCGAGGAGGCGCCGCCGCCGGAAATCTTTCTCGATCGCGCGCTGCCCGACGCCGAGTCGCTTGCGGAGGCACTTGCTACCCGCGCCGAACAGCGCCTCTCGATTCGCGCGCCGGTGCGTGGGTTGCCGCTCAAGTGGGTCGAGATGGCGCGCGAGAACGCAGTGCATGCCTTGCGCATGCGTCAAGCGCGCAAGCAGGGCGTCGAGGCGATGCTGCTGGCACTCGGACAGTTGCTCGAGTTGCCCGTACCGCCGCAGCGCCTCGAGTGCTTCGACATTAGCCACACGGCCGGCGAGGGCACGATCGCATCGTGTGTCGTGTTCGGATCGGAAGGCCCGCTGAAGAAGGAGTATCGGCGTTTCAACATTGAGGGCGTGACGCCAGGCGATGATTTTGGCGCACTCCGCCAAGCCGTCCAGCGCCGCTACCAGCGCATCAAGGCCGGCGAAGTGCCGCGCCCGGATATCCTGTTCATCGACGGTGGCGCGGGCCAGATCGCTCAGGTTCGCGACGCGCTTGCGGAGATCGGCGTTACCGACCAGTTGTTAGTGGGTGTCGCCAAAGGCGCTGATCGCCGGCCAGGGCAAGAGCGTTTGCATCGGATTGGCGAGTCGGCGCCCTTGATTCCCGGCGCGGATTCCCCCGCGCTGCAAGTGATCCAACGCTTGCGCGACGAAGCCCATCGTTTTGCGATCACGGGCCATCGTCGCAAACGAGCGCGACGCCACAACGAGTCGATCTTGGAATCTGTGCCCGGCCTCGGGCCTGCCAAGCGCAAGGCGCTATTGACCCATTTCGGTGGACTGCAGGGCGTGCTGCGTGCGGGTATCGCTGACTTTGCAGTCGTGCCGGGCATCGGCGAGACACTTGCGCGTACACTGTACGAACATCTTCACCCGGGTAGCTGATGGTTTGGAATCTTCCCAACACGTTGACGTGGATGCGCATCTTTGCGATCCCGATCGTGATCGTGCTGTTCTACTTGCCGTATCACTGGGCGGATCCCGCCGCAGGCCTGTTGTTCGCTGCGGCCGGTATCACAGACTCGCTCGACGGCTATTTCGCGCGCCGCATGGGGCAGACGTCCCGCCTTGGAGCGTTCCTCGATCCGGTGGCGGACAAACTGATCGTGGCCGTCGCACTCGTCCTGATCGTCTCGAAGGATCCGCGTGCTTGGATCGTGTTGATCGCGGTCGTCATCATCGGGCGTGAAATCGCGATCTCCGCGTTGCGCGAATGGATGGCAGAAATTGGGCAACGGACCAAGGTGGCAGTATCGCGGCTCGGCAAGCACAAGACGATTCTGCAAATCGTCGGGCTGTCGATGATGCTGTTCCGTTGGGACCTGTGGTTCTTGCCCACCTATCAGCTTGGCTTGTGGCTCACGACGCTGGCTGCGTTGTTGACGCTGATGTCGATGGTCGCGTACTTGCGCGCCGCCTGGCCTGAGTTGAAGGGTCGCGTGTGATGCGACGTTCGGTCTGTGTGTTCTGTGGTTCGAGTGCGGGCGCCTTGCCCGCGTATGCGGCGGCCGCACGGTCGTTGGGCCAAATCTTGGCGCAAAACGAGTTGTCGCTCGTTTACGGCGGCGGGCGAGTGGGGCTCATGGGCGAGCTGGCAGACGCGTGCTTGACCGCGGGTGGGCGTGTGGTTGGTGTCATTCCGCGCGCGCTGGTCGAGCGCGAACTTGCACACACGGGCCTCACGTCGTTGCATGTGGTCGGCTCCATGCACGAGCGCAAGGCGCTGATGGCGGACATGGCGGACGCCTTTCTCGCCTTGCCCGGCGGCATGGGCACGTTCGACGAGTTGTTCGAGATCATCACTTGGGCGCAGCTCGGGCTGCACGGCAAGCCGATGGCGGTTGTCAATGTCGAGGGCTATTTCGACCGATTGCTCGACGTGATCGATTACGCAGGCCGGTCTGATTTCATCGCCGAGCGCCACCGAGGGCTGCTCAAATCGGCCGCTGGGGTCGAAATGGCGCTGCCAACCCTGTGGCCTGACGGCATTCCTTGACTTGCACGCCGGGCACCCTACAATTGCGCCCCTCTCCGAACAGCGCGGGAATAGCTCAGTTGGTAGAGCACGACCTTGCCAAGGTCGGGGTCGCGAGTTCGAGTCTCGTTTCCCGCTCCAACTCTTCGTCACGTGGCCTCGTGCATAATGCACATTCCGAGTGCAGCGTGCGTGGGATTGGCTAGGTGGCAGAGTGGTCATGCAGCGGCCTGCAAAGCCGTGGACGCCGGTTCGATTCCGACCCTAGCCTCCAATCATCCTTCTTGGTCCGCGCCCCGGTGGCGGAATCGGTAGACGCAACGGACTTAAAATCCGTTGTCCGAAAGGGCGTGCCGGTTCGAGTCCGGCCCGGGGCACCACCAGCGTTGCATGTTCAGTCATGAAAATGCCGCTACTCACTTGTGAGCGCTTGCATCTGTGGCGCGGCGAAAAGCACGTTCTGCGCGGCGTGTCGTTCGCTGTTGCTGCCGGCGAGTGCTTGTTAGTTACGGGTAGCAATGGCGCAGGCAAGACCACGCTGCTGCGTGCGGTGGCGGGCTTGCTCGAGCCCGAAGAGGGCGGTGTCGCGTGGCGTGGCGCGGACACGCGCGAGACGCGCGATACGTTCCATGCGGCGATGGCCTACCTCGGTCATGACGCGCCGCTCAAGGCTGATCTCACGGGTGCCGAAAATTTGCGCTACGGCGTCGGGATTCGTCGCAACGTCGTCGAGTCCGACTTGCGCGCGGCACTGGTTGAAACAGGCGCAGCGAATTTTGCCGACCGTCCCGTGCGTACGCTCTCGGCCGGGCAGCGCCGGCGTGTAGCGCTCGCGGGCTTGTTGTTGATGAATGTCGAGTTGTGGCTACTCGATGAACCGACCACAAACCTCGATGCGGCCGGGCAAGGCTTGATCGCGCATTTGTTGACGCGCCACTTGGAGCGCGGTGGACTCGCGGTCGCCGCCATCCACCACTCGATCGAACTCGACGAACAACGCGTGCGTCGACTTGAGCTGGGGGCGTCATGACACTGTCGCCATTCGCCGTCGGTCGGCTCGTGATCGAACGTGATTTGCGTCTCGCTTTTCGCAGACCGGCGCAACTAATTCAGCCGCTCATGTTCTTTTTGGTGGTGACGACGCTGTTCCCGCTGGCGCTGTCACCGGAGTTGTCGCGCCTGCGCATGGTGGCCCCGGGTGTGTTGTGGGTCGCCGCACTGCTCGCGTCTCTGCTCGCGCTCGAGTTCTTGTTCCGCGAAGATGCGCAGGACGGGACGCTCGAGCAGTACGCCTTGTCGGGGCAGAGTTTGACCGGACTGTTGTTTGCGAAGACTTTGGCGCATTGGTTGCTGACGGGCTTGCCGCTTGCCGTCATGGCGCCGATCGCGGCTGGCACCTTGGGTGTCGGCTTCGAGGCGATGCCCGGCGTGATGGCTTCACTGGCCCTCGGTAGCTTCGCGTTGAGCTTGATCGGCGCGATTGGCGCGGGATTGACGCTCGGCGTGAAGCGGGGCGGCGTGTTGTTGTCGCTGCTGACGTTGCCGCTCGCGGTGCCGCTGCTGATCTTTGGTGCGCGCGCCACGGAGATTGCAATCGCGGGGGGCGATTACTCCGCACCGATGTACTTGTTAGGTGCATTCGCGGTGCTCGGGCTGACGCTGGCGCCACTCGGCGCGGCGGCAGCCGTCCGAATTGGTTTGGAGTGATGTTATGAACTGGGTGTGGTTCCATCGGCTGGGCTCGCCACCGTACATCTACGGGTTGGCGGGTAAGCTCATTCCGTGGTTCGCAGGTCTCGCGACCGCGGCTCTGCTGTATGGCTTGGTGGGCGGCCTCGTATTGGCGCCTGCGGACTACCAGCAAGGCGACGCGTTTCGCATCGTGTATGTCCATGCGCCCAGTGCGTGGCTGTCGCTGATGATCTACACGACGATGGCCATGGCGGCGGCGGTCGGTCTCATCTGGCGAATCAAAGTGGCTCACGCCGTGGCTGCGAGCTGCGCGCCGCTCGGTGCATGGTTCACGATCGCCACGTTGGGCACGGGCATGTTGTGGGGAAAGCCCATGTGGGGCGCGTACTGGGCCTGGGACCCGCGTCTGACGGCGCAGCTCGTGCTGTTGTTCTTGTATGTCGGTTACATCGGCTTGCGCGCGTCGATGGAGGATCTGCAACGTGCCGATCGCGCGAGTGCCGTGCTGGCGATCGTGGGCGTCGTCAACGTGCCGATCATCAAGTACTCCGTCGAGTGGTGGAACTCCATTCACCAGACGCCGACCGTGATGAAGATGGGTAAGCCCACCATGGTGCCGGAGATGCTGATCCCACTGCTGACGATGTTCCTCGGCTTCACGCTGCTGTTTGGTTTCTTGATGCTCGTGCGTCTGCGCGGCGAACTCCTGCGCCGCGAGCGTTCGGCGAGTTGGATACGCGAGGCGGTGGGCGCATGAGCGAGTTCTTCGAAATGGGCGGTTACGGCGCGTTCGTCTGGCCGTCCTTTGGGCTTACATTCGGGATAATCCTACTGAACGTCTACCTCGCGCGACGGTCTTTCAAGGCAGCCGCGACCGAGGCGCGTAAGCGTGTGACAATGGCGGCGCAAGAGGTGAACACATGACACCGCGTCAACGACGAATGGTTTTGGTAGGCGGCATCTTGGCAGGCGTTGGCATCGCTGCTGCGCTCGCGACGCAAGCGTTCAAGAGCAACGTGATGTTCTTCTTCGACCCGAGCCAGATTGCAGCGGGCGAAGCACCGTCGGGTGATCGATTCCGTCTCGGTGGCATGGTCGAAAAGGGTAGCGTCGCGCGCACGCCCGGCAGCCTGGAAGTGCGCTTTGTCGTCACGGACTTCAAGCACGAAGTGCCGGTGTCCTACACGGGCGTATTGCCGGATTTGTTCCGCGAAGGGCAGGGTGTGGTTGCGCACGGCACGCTCGCAAACGGCGTATTTGTCGCCGACGAAGTTCTGGCTAAGCACGATGAGAAATACATGCCACCCGAAGTTGAGCGCTCGCTGAAAGAAAAACATGGCGGGAAGTTGCCGGCTCAGGTGCAGGCAGATCAGTCATGATCGTCGAGCTGGGCCACTTCTCGCTAATCCTGGCACTCGTGCTGTCGGTGCTCATGGCGTTCTTCGGCATCATGGGCGCGCATCGTAATGATGCACGGTGGATGGCGGTTGTTAGGCCGGCAAGCGCGGCGCAATTCGTGACCGTCACGTTCGCGATGAGCGCGCTGATCTACGCGTTCATCACGCATGATTTCTCTGTGGCCTACGTGGCGCAGAACTCTAATTCGGCGCTGCCGACGTTCTATCGTGTCGCCGCGTTGTGGGGTGCGCACGAAGGCTCGCTCGTGCTGTGGCAGTGGATTCTGGCGCTGTGGACACTGGCGGTCGCGCTGCTATCGAGCCGCTTGCCGATGGGGTTTGTGGCACGTGTGTTGGGTGTGCTCGGCATCGTGAGCCTCGGCTTTCACTTGTTCACGCTGGTCACATCGAATCCGTTCGAGCGTTTGATTCCGGCGGCACCCGACGGTCGCGATCTCAATCCGCTGTTGCAAGACCCGGCACTCGCAGTGCACCCGCCGCTGCTCTACACCGGGTATGTCGGCTTCGCCGTCGCGTTCGCCTTTGCCTGCGCCGCGATGCTCGAGGGTAAGCTCGATCAGTCTTGGGCACGCTGGACGCGACCGTGGACCACCGCGGCCTGGGGCTTTTTGTCGATCGGCATCGCCCTCGGCAGCTGGTGGGCGTATTACGAACTCGGCTGGGGCGGTTATTGGTTCTGGGATCCAGTCGAGAACGCTTCATTCATGCCGTGGCTCGTGGGCACGGCCCTGATCCACTCGCTAGCCGTCACTGACAAACGCGGTCTGTTCAAGAGCTGGACGCTGTTGTTAGCCATCTTGGCGTTCAGCTTGAGCTTGTTGGGTACGTTCCTGGTGCGCTCGGGCGTACTCGTGTCGGTGCACTCGTTCGCGGCCGATCCGTCGCGCGGCGCATTCATCCTCGCATTCCTGGTCGTCATGATCGGCGGGGCTCTGACGTTGTACGCGTGGCGCGCGCCACAGTTACGTTCGCAAGCAGGCTTCGAGTTGGGCGCGCGCGAGTCGTTCCTGCTGTTCAACAACATCTTGTTGGTGATCGCTGCGGCGCTCGTGCTCATCGGTACGCTCGCGCCGCTCGTGTCCGATGCAGCCGGCCTCGGCACGCTCTCGGTAGGCACGCAGTACTTCAATCCCACGTTCTTGCTGCCAATCTTGCCGCTGCTCGCACTGGTCGCGATTGGTATCCACGCGAATTGGAAACGCGGCCGATTGGCGGATAGCACCCGCATCTTGTGGCAGACCTTGTTAGGGAGCGCGGCCGTGGCCCTGCTCATCGTGTACGGTGCCTACGGCACTGGCGGCACTTGGCTCACGCCGATCGGCATGATCCTCGGCGTGTGGATCATTGCCTCGTCGCTGATCGATCCGATCGATCGTTGGCGGCGCAAATTGAGCGTACCGCGCGCCGTATTCGGTATGACGCTGGCGCACGTCGCGGTTGGTATCTTTGTGATTGCGATTACAGCCGTCGAGTCGTACACGATCGAGCGCGACGTCGCGATGCGACCCGGCGAGACCGTCCAGTTAGGTCGTTATGCGTATCGCTTCGACAGTATCCGCCCCGTTGAGGGGCCTAACTACGATGCGGTGCGCGCAGAGATTACGGTGCTACGCG
The DNA here is from genome assembly GCA_964444835.1 of uncultured Steroidobacteraceae bacterium. Taxonomy (GTDB): domain Bacteria; phylum Pseudomonadota; class Gammaproteobacteria; order Steroidobacterales; family Steroidobacteraceae; genus CADEED01. Next base: position 733 of record CAYUIT010000080.1, on the reverse strand, counting down.
ACGGTCGCGAGTTTGGCAAGCTGCATCCCGAGAAGCGTGCCTATTGGGTCCAGCGCCAGGTGATGACCGAAGCGGGCATCGACGTACGCTGGAACAAAGACGTCTTTGCAGCCCTAGGCGAGGATCTTGGCGCCGGTAGCTGGAGCGTGCGCGCGCAGATTCGTCCGCTCATCAACTATGTGTGGCTTGCTGCGTTCTTGATGGCATTGGGCGGTGCCATCGCGTCTACGGATAAGCGCTATCGCGCCGCGACGTCCCCGGCGAGTGAGCGCGATGCGGCTGGCCCAGCGGCCGAAGGCGCAGCGTCCTGATGAAGGCGAAGTTCCTGATCCCGCTGGCGGTGTTCGCCGGCTTGGTGTTGATCTTGGCGGTGGGCGTGAAGCGCTCGCCCGAGAAGAGCACCTTGCAGTCAGCGCTCATCGGGAAGCCTGCGCCGCAATTCAATTTGCCGAACCTGACCGATCCCACACGCAAAGTGAGCTCGGCCCAATACGCAGGGCGTGCGTTTGCGCTCAATGTGTGGGGTACGTGGTGCGCTGAATGTCGGGTGGAGCACGAAGTGCTGTTGCAAGCGGCTGCCGAGAAGCAGTTACCCATTGTCGGGCTCAATTGGCGGGACGACGATGCTGCTGCGATCGATTGGCTCGCGCAGCTCGGCAATCCGTACGAAGTGGTGGCCGTCGACAAAGAAGGGCGCGTCGCGATCGACTTCGGCGTCTATGGCGCGCCCGAG
>CAYUIT010000079.1:0-12437 GCA_964444835.1 uncultured Steroidobacteraceae bacterium | reverse complement strand
AACTACGAGCGCCATCTCGGGAAATTGCGTGAGATGCTCGAGGGGTAGGGCGGCCGCCTATTGCACGAGCGATGAGGTATCAGCGACTCGCTGGAATCGCAGAATCCAAGAATGCCGCGAGCCGCAATGATTCCGCCAGATCGGCCGGACTACGCACGTTTCCGCGAAGGGGCGGTTATCGCGATCAAATTCCGTGTTAGTTCGGCCTCGGCGGCGGCGGTACGACCTCCGGCGGTGTGCTAACACCGTGGCCTGGGCCGAGGTGCTGCCAAAGAAATTGCCCGACCTGGCTGAGCGCATAGGTCTCGCTCGATCGCCGGAAATTCGGATGGCCTTGCTTTTCAAGTTTGATGAGTGTTGTTTTGTTTCCCGCAGCGTTCAGGGCATCGCGCATGAACTCCGCCTGCGACATTGGAACAATGTCGTCGTCGGTGCCGTGTATCAATAGCACCGGTGCTTTGATATTTTTCGCGAGCCGGGCCGGCGAGACTTCAGCCATCCGACGACCTTCGAATTCAGGGTCACCAATCGTTTCGAGCGAATACTTCCACAACTGAGAGTTGGGCCCGTACGTGCGACGGCGCCAGCCCGCGAAGGTATCGAGGTCGGTGACGCCGGCGATCGAAACGGCACAGCGATACAGATCGGGCGTAAGCGACACGCCCACTAACGCCGCGTAGCCGCCGTATGACGCGCCGAAAATGCAGACTCTGTCGGGGTCGGCGATCTCGCTTGCGATCAGCGCCCGGAGCCCATCGGTCACGTCATCCTGCATCTTGCGCCCGAACTCGCCGTAGCCCTTGCGCGCAAACGCCTTGCCGTAGCCATCGGAGCCGCGGAAATTGGGCTGGAACACAGCATAGCCTCGCGCAGCGACGTACTGCACCCATTCATCGAACATGAGTTGGTCGCGTGCTTCCGGCCCACCATGTGGATTCACAATCAGAGGAACTTTCTTGACGTCCTTGGCTCCCGCCGGAATCGTGAGGTAGCCGGAGAGTTCGAGTCCGTCGCGTGCTTTCCAGGAAAACACGCTGGCGGTCGGCAGCGCTCGGTTCGAGAGTACGGATCGCCGCGCGCCAAGCTGTTCGATGCTGCGCTGGTCGAGTTGGTAGTAATAGAGGCCTGGAACGATGTCGGGCCCGTCGACACTCACGATCATCGTGCGCGAGTCCTCGGCAAGGTCGTAAATATTAACGCTGGCGGTATCGCCGAAGAACTTGCGAATGCCGCGCATGTGGGCGTTGATCTTGGGATCCGTGAATTCGCAAACTGTCGCGTGGATGACATAGCAATAACTGAGCACTCGCTTCCCATCGCGCGCGATCACCGCAGAGCTGAGGTCGAATTGCGGATGCTCGAAGAGGACGTCGCCGAAGGTCTCGCTAGCGAGATCGTACAAATAGATGGCTCGTCTATCCTTGCCAGGTGGGCGCGCTAACACGTAGTAGTAGCCAGTTCGATCAGAAGTCGCGACGAGCTCAAATTCCATTGAGTTCTTGCGTTCGAGCCATGGTAATTCGTAGAACTTCTTCCATGCGCCAGAACTCTCTTTGCGAAAATAGTTGATGGCGCCACCGCCGAACTTCACGCGGATAACGGGGAGTCCGTTGACGTCGGTCATCCATGTCCACACTTCTCGATCAGGGGGCTCCATCGTCTTGCCAGCGCCCGTGAGTACGTTGACGCGAATCAGCGTCGCACCTTTCCACCCATTGACAAATAGCAAGATATTCTCTGGGTCGTTGGGCAAAAAACTTGCAATGTCTCCAAGATCGAGTGTGCCCTCCATCGAGGCAAGATCGGTATCGGCTAACAACCGCACAGTCTTGGTGCCATCTCGGCTGACGGCAAAAATGCGATCACCCAACCGCCGAATCGTGCCATACGCAGCCACGAATGCGCCTTCCTTTTCGCGAACGCTGGTCCGAAAGAGCACACGCTCGTCGGTCTTCCAATAGACCGCACTGATGTACGCCTCTGCCTTTTTTGCCACGGCCTCATGACCGAGCTGTGCGACCGGCGTGCGCTTGGCAGTGCTCAGTTCGATGACTTGGACTTGATCGAAATCCTCATGCCGACTGACGACCGCGATGTAGCGCCCTGATGGCGATACGGCGGCATCTGGCAGGCTGAGGTCCGAATAGAGATCGGCCAGCGTTGGACGTGCGAGCGTGGCGCCATCGGCCGCGACGCTTTGGGCACACCAAGCGGACGCCGCCACGAAAAACAGAACCCGGAGCAAATTGCGCAGCACCAGTGCTCTCCCATGTGCAGTGGTGCTTCAAACTCTAGACGGCGCGGCGGCTCACGGGAAGAGCCTGGACGCTACACGTTCTCCGGCGGCTTGACGTTCGTGAACTTCGACTGCGATTCCATCACTTCGGTGATGACTTGGCGCTCTTCCGGCGACAGCCGCGGGCTCCATATGTCACATATCAAGATGGTGCGCACCTGATCGCTGTCGTTGGCCGCTTCGTGCTCGATCGTGTCGTCGAATACCCAAGCCTCGCCCACACGCCATTCACGTGTTTCACCGCCCACCCTGAACCAGCAGTTCGGCGGCACGATGAGCGGCAGGTGTACAACGAGCCTGAAGTTGCTCACACCGGTGTGCGGCGGGATGCGTGTTTTTGGTTGCAGAATCGAAAACATAGCGGCCGGCGAAGACTCATACGTGTACGGCTGCGGCAACTTGCTAACGGCCGCCATCGTGCGTGGCGCGCGACGCTGATTCTCCTCGATGGGTCGCCCGCGATGGAAGAACTGCAGCGAATTCCAGCGCGGCGAGCGATTGAGTTCGCGCCACTGATCGAGCGGCGCATGATCGGGGTAGTTGACGTAGGGAGTAAAACCCGGTGTGTCTTCTTGCGCGATCTTGACGAATTCCTCTTGCGCGGCCGCTGTGGCGGTTTCGAATTCCTCGATCCACGGGAACTCACTGCGTTCATAAAACTCGATCGACGGCAGCCCCGGGTAGTAGTAGTGAGATGGGTCTTGTTGGTAGCGCTCGCGCACGCGCAGCGTCGTGCCAATGAAGGCATCGATGCGGCGCCGCTCCACGGCCGTGCACTTTGCACTGCTGCCCGCGATTTGATCGCGGATGAAGTTGCCGACTTGTGTCGTGTACTGCGCGCGCACGGCGCGTGCGCGCTTCAGCGCCTGCTGCGTCAAGCCGTCGAGCTGATTCTCGGGCGGCGCTTGTGCGATGGCCGCGCCGTAGGCCTCTGCGGCCTCCGTGCCCATATTCAATTTCTCGAGCAGCGAGCCGCTCATGAGCAACGCGTGGAAATTCCGCCCGTCGATTCGCAGAGCCGAGCGCAGCGCGGCAAACGCGCCGTCCATGTTATTGAGCTGCCGCCGAACCGCGGCCAGATTGAGCCATGCCGCAAGGCTCGCTGGATCGGTTGTTACGGCCTCCTGCAGCAGCGTCTCGGCGCCGCGCCAATTGCCAGTCGACATGGCTTGCTGCGCGCCCTGAATCAGCTTCTGCGTGCCCTCGGGCATAGTGCTGCTCACTCGATACCTCGGAATATGACTGAACGAACTGCGAAAGCCCTTTCAGCGGGCCTTGTGCTCCGTCAGAATTCAGGGCTAATGATGCCGCTGCGCGACACGCCAATTTTACCATTGCCGCTGGCGACGCGGCGGGTCTTCCGCGCAACCGCGATACCACGAGCCCTGCGATCATGAATCAAGCTGTCCCCAATCCCGAGCAGTTGTCACAAGCTGGCCACGACGCGCTGCGCCGAGGCAATTTGCCCGAGGCTCGGCGTCTTTTGGGGCAGTTGCTGCAAACCGGGCGCGCACCGGCCGCCGACTCGTTAGCGCTGGCCTCGGTGTGTCGGCAGCTCGGTGACATGCAGGGCGCGACGGTGGCGCTCGATCGGTTGTTAGCGCTCGAGCCGCGTAATTTTCGCGGTTTGATCATGCGCGGAGACATCTACGCCGCGCAGGACGACGCGCGTTCGGCATCGGCGTTTTACGTGGCCGCGATCCAGGTGGCGCCGCCGGCCAATCAACTGGCGCTCGATGCCGCACAGGATTTGCGTCGAGTGCAGGCCATCGTGCAAAAGAACGCCGCCGATTATCAGAAGTTCATGCTTGATCGAATGGTCGCGAGCGGGTTCGATCCTGCGACCTCGAGCTCGCGCTTTGCGCAATCCCTCGACATCATTCTCGGCAAGCGCCAAGTCTACGTGCAGCAACCAAAAGTGTATTACTTCCCCGAGCTGCCGCAGATTCAGTTTTATGGCCGCGAGCCGTTCCCGTGGCTCGAGCGCCTCGAGTCGTATACAGATCGTATTTGTTCCGAATTGATCGGTGTGCTGCAGGACGAAACGGCGTTCTCGCCGTATGTCACCGGCAACTCGAATCGCCCGCGCAAAGATCAGTCGGGCATGCTCAACAATCCCGCCTGGAGCGCATTTTTCTTGTGGAAGAATGGCGAGCCGGTGCCGGAAAATGCGGCGCGCTGCCCGGCGACGCTCGAAGCATTGAACGAAGCGCCGCTGGCGCGCGTGCCCAATCGTTCGCCGTCGATACTGTTCTCCCTGCTTAAAGCAGGCGCGCATATTCCGCCGCACCACGGCCTCGTCAACACGCGCCTCATCTGCCATTTGCCATTGATCGTCCCGGGGCCTTGCCGTTTTCGCGTCGGTAACGAAGTGCGTGAGTGGCGCAAGGGCGAGGCATGGTTGTTTGATGACACGATCGAACACGAGGCCTGGAATGCCACGACGGAGACACGCGTGATCTTGCTGTTCGACGTGTGGCGCCCAGAGTTGCTCGATGAGGAACAGAAATTGATCGTGAGCCTGTTTGAGGCGATCGATGCGCACTCCGGCAAGAAGCCCGAGTGGGAAATCTAACAACTGCACTCAAGCGACGGAGGTTAGCGTGAACTCGAAAAGCATGCGATGGAGTGCCGCGGTGCTCGTCTTGGCCGCACTTGTGGTCGAAGTGCATGCGCAGGAGCTTCCTGCGGCGTTGCTTGCCTGCGCGGCGGAGAAAGACGATGCGGCGCGGCTCGGTTGTTATGATCGCGAGATGGCGCGCGCGCTGGCGGCTGCGCCCAAGGCCGTGGCCGCAAAGCCGCTCGTGGCCACACTGAGCCCGGAGGAGCGATTCGGCTTTCGCGGCGAATTGGCCCGGGAGGTCGAAGAGCGTGCGAAGGTCGATAGCCCGGATCTCGAGCGCCTCGTCGCGAAAATCACGGCGGTGTCGCGCAAGCCGACGGGTGAGCAAGTCATCACGCTCGAGAATGGACAAGTGTGGATCGAACGCGCGGGCACGTCCGCATCGGTAAAGGTCGGTGATACGGTATCAATTCGTCCGGCGTCACTCGGCTCATTCTTGATGACTGGACCGTCGGGGCGCGCAGCACGCGTCGCTCGCATTCGTTGAGCCCACGAAGCATGCAAGGAGCACACATGAGTCGACAAGTCGGTGGCCTGCTGCAGGGCCTGCTGGTAGCAAGCGTACTAACAGCCAGCGTATCGCCCGCTTTTGCTGCACCACCACCGGCAAGCGCATTTGGGCACGCGCCAACGATGACGCACGTTGACATGAACCCGTCCGGAAAGCTGTTAGCCTTTGCCGAGACACTTGGCGACAATCCGCCGCAGCTTGTGATCTTCGATCTCGACGCGCGTAAGGAAGTGCGCAAGATCAACATCGGCACAGACTTCACGTTGCGCGAGATCTCTTGGGCCGATGACTCGACTGTCTTGATCGAAATCAGCCGGCTGCGAGTAGTCCCTGGCGATGGTCCGCCGAAAAAGTACGAGTACTTTCGCACGCTCGCGCTTGACGTGGCCGGTGGCCCGATTCGACCCCTCTTGCTGTCCGGCGTCGACGATGATGATGTGACGGCAGCGAGTATGGTGCGACGCCGTGTCGAAAAGCCGAATACGGTTGTTATGTCGACGTTCGAGCACATGGCGACTGCGGGCAAGATGAGCATGGACACCAAGATCGATCGGGGTCGCGGGGACTCAAAGTGGACTCACAACGTGTTCGAAGTCGATACGCGCACGGGCAAAGGGAAACGTATCGAGACAGGGTCCCAATTTACGACTGGGTGGCTTGCTAACAAGAAGGGCGATCCTGTCGTGCGCGTCGACTGGAATCCCGATACGAAATCGTTTCGCATCCTCGGCAAGCATGATGGCAGTTGGCGAGAGTTGATCAAGCAGACCGATGGCGGGCGCATGTATCCGGTGTCACTGTCCGCGGATGAGAATGCGCTATTGGCGATTGGTGCGCGGGGTGGGCCGCTCGACAAGCTGTGGAGTCTGCCGCTCGACGGGTCGGCTGCGAGTGTCCTTGCCGCGGACACCGAGCGCGAAATTGAGTCCGTGCTTCTCGATCCACATAGCGAGGTGGCCGTGGCCGCAACGCTGGGTGGTGCTAACAATGATTCTCGATGGATCGATACCCAAGCTGAAGCCCGCTACAACGCAATCCAAAAGGCATTCGCGGGTAGCTATTACCGTTTGGAAGCGCGCTCGGTTGATCACAAGCGCGTGTTGGTTCGCGTGTGGGGCAGCGCGGCGCCGCCCGTGTACTACGTCGTTGACTACGCCAGGAAGACAGCTGACATCGTTGGTGACGAGTATCCGAGCCTCATCGATCAGAAGCTGGGTGAAGTGCGCACGATCTCCTACAAGGCGCGCGACGGTTATGAAATCCCGGCGTATTTGACTTTACCCCCGGGTGCCGACGCCAAGAATTTACCGCTGGTCGTGCTCCCACATGGTGGACCCGAGGCGCGTGACTTCGATGAGTTCGATTGGTGGGCGCAATTCATCGCGACGCGCGGCTATGCGGTGTTGCAGCCCCAGTTTCGCGGGTCCAGCGGCTTCGGCGAAGCGCATCGGCTTGCCGGTCGACGCCAGTGGGGCAAGCTGATGCAGGATGACGTGACCGATGGCGTCAAGGCGATGATCGCTCAGGGAATCGCCGATGCGCGCCGCGTATGCATCGTTGGTTGGAGTTATGGTGGCTACGCAGCGCTCGCCGGCGCAGCGTTCACACCGGATCTATACGCTTGCGCTGCCAGCGTGAATGGAGTGGCGGACCTACCGATGATGCTCGGCATGATCAAGAAGAAGTCGGGCGACGATTCGAATCGATTCGCATACTGGGAAGACCACATCGGCTCTGCGATCGATCCGGAGGTTGTTAGTAAGTCGCCTGCGAAAAGCGCGAGCGCAATTCGCGCGCCGATTTTGCTCGTGCACGGCATCAACGATACGACGGTGCCGGTCGAGCAATCGGATGCCATGGCGCGCGCGCTGCAGGCCGCTGGCAAGCCGGTGCAGTATGTGAAGCTCGATGGTGACGACCACGGCATCCTGCGTACGGCAAGCCGCACGCGGATGCTGGTCGAGCTAGAGAAGTTCCTCGCGGATCACTTGGCCGTCGCGAGCGCGAACTGACCGCTTACATCCCGCCGCAATTGGTTGGGTTGACACAAACGCGCATTGCCTGCTGCGAAGACTCGACGCTTTCGGAATTGACCATCGCGAGTTCCTCGAGCTGCTCTTGCGTGAAGCACTTGGTCGTTTCGACACGCGAACCGATCGTGGCGTCTTTGCGGCAGTAGTAAGTCACGCCGTTGCGCTTCGACATGCGATAGCCCGGCGGGCGCTTGAACGGCTTCTTCGGTTTGGCTTCGGTGGCCGTCGGTGCAGTCGCACTCGCAGGAGTGCTCGTTGCGTTTGCGGTGGGCGCCGTCGTGGCGGGCGCGGTCTCCGTCGCTGGCGCTGGGGCGGGCGTTTGCGCAAATGCCGTGGTCGTTAGCAATGCGGCAAACGCGACAATCACTGATGAATTTTTCATACGGGTTTCTCCTTGCGATCTAGCTTACTGGATGCAGCGTGGTCGCCCAAGCGCGCCAGCAACATTACGCCGTCGAAAAAAAACGGCTGGTCTCGATTCTCATCGAGCCAGCCGTGGATTTGTGTCGAAATTCTTAGCGAATTATTCGAGGACGCGCAGCACGACGCGGCGATTGGTCTGCCGGCCTTCCGTGGTCGTGTTCGAGGCGATCGGTTGCCGTTCACCATAACCACGCGAGCTCAGCGCATTCGTGACGCCGTTGTCCTGGAGATACTTCAGGACCGTGGCAGCGCGACGCTTCGAAAGATCGAGGTTGTACGCGTCCGAGCCTTGGCTGTCGGTATGGCCGGCGACCTCGATCTTGAGGTCGGGGTAGCGCTTCAGCGTCGACACGGCGCCATCGAGCACCGGGATGCTCTCGGGTAGCAGTTCGGCCTTGTTAGTCTCGAACACGACGCCCGGCAGTTTGATCTCTTCCTTGAACGAGCAGCCCGACGCATCGACGCGGTCGCCCTTCGGCGTATCCGGGCACTTGTCTTGGCTGTCGACGACGCCATCAGCATCGGAGTCGAGCTCACAGCCCGTCTCGTCCACCTTCACGCCAGCGGGCGTATTCGGGCACTTGTCCTTCGAGTCACCCACGCCGTCGCCGTCGCTGTCAATCTCGCAACCAGACGCGTCGACCGGTGTGCCGGCGGGTGTGTTCGGGCACTTGTCAGCGTCGTCGCTCACACCGTCGCCGTCGGAATCGAGCGGGCAACCGTCAGCATTGACGGGCGTACCGCTCGGCGTACCCGGGCACTTGTCCATTTCATCGACGACACCGTCGCCGTCGGAATCGACGGGGGGCTTCGGCGGCGGGGTACCGCCCCACGAATACTGCAAGCCTAGGCCGGCAACGTAGTCGGTGAAGTCGAACGATGACCCACTCGACAACGAACGACGCGCGCCAAGATCAGCTCGCAGTTGCAGATTCGTCCCTTCGTCGCGATTGCCACCGATGTCGGCTAACAAGCCAACACCGAACTTTGCAGCGACGCTTTCTTGGTCGGCACCCGGGCTATAGGAGCTATCGAGGCGCGCGATGCCCAGTGAGACAAAGGGATTGACCCGCTCGCTGCGATAGAACACTCGATTGGCGGCGAATGCGAAACCGCTGATTTTCGTTTCGCCGTTACTGGCGGTATCGTGTTTTGAAGTCAGCAGTGACAGTTCGGCGTCCCACTTTTCGGACAACACGAAGCCCAGCGACAACGTAAAGCCCAGGTCGTCGTCTGCTGCGCGCACGTCGTCGAGCCACAGCCCGTTGATTTGCGGCGCGATGTACATGCTGCCGACATCCGACCCTGCCGCCGCGGTGCCCGAGGCCATCACGGCCAAACAGGCGCTGGCGGTTAGCCCAAGAATTTTCTTCATCGCGAGACTCCCTTCGAGTTCGATTGTTGCGGGCACGCGCCGCGGTGATGCGCGCTGGCTTGGCCAGCAGGCGCGATGCCCGTGAGTGCAATATTGTAGCTGAGAAAACGCAGGTTTCGAAGTTAGGTCAAACGCGGCTCAGCCCGTGCGCGGACCCGTCATGGCGCAGTTGTGGTGTTCTTACGACGCACCGTCCCGGTGCCGAACGTCGGGTGAATGACGCGATCGCCCGGCTGGATCCCGCGCCGGGCCGCTTCTCCGGCCGCCAGCTCCAGTACAGCCAACACAGGCTTGCGCGAAGTGACGAGTTCGAGCGAGTGCGGGGTCGTATTCGCGTGGATTTCTGCGACCTTGCCGTTGGCGCTGATGAACACCATGTCGAGCGGGATGTAGGTGTTCTTCATCCACATGCTCGCGACGCGCGGCGCGTCGTGTACGAACAGCATGCCGCGGTCGGCGGCGAGCCCGCGCACGAACATCAAGCCTTGCGACTTGCGCTGTGGCGTGTCGGCAATCCAAATCTGGAATACGTGGGTCGTGCGCTTGCTCTTGATGGCCAGTGTGTCTTGCGGAAAACGCGCAAGGTCCTCGAGTGCTTGCGATTGCGCGAGCGCCGCACGCGGCGCGATGCCGGCAAATACAGCGAGTATCAGCGCGAGCGCGACGAACCGGCCTCGCGATAACTTGTTAGGCACGGGGTTTTTCAGGCTCATTGACTGCGGGCTCATCGACGAAATCTGCACGGGCGACAAAATCGAAGCTGGTGAGGAGAATACGCTCGCCGCGCGTGAGTGTCGTGGCAGGTTCGGTGCAAAAGCCCCGCACGATCACGCGGTAGCTGCGTGTCGGCCCACCGAGCGCGCCGATGCGCTCTTGGCGCAGCGAATCCACGGTGCACTTGTCGTCGCCTTGGGTGGCGAAAATGCGTTGTTCGCCTTCCATGATCACGGTCACGTTGGTCGGGAGTGCAGTGCCCGAGGCTCCCTCGCGAACGTTGGCAATCCCAAACACCAGGCGCATGCGCTTATCGTCGCCGCGCGGTGGGCCGCCGATGCTGATGCGAATGCCGCGGCCGTCCGGGCGTGGCCCACCCGCGCACTCCATCTCCGCGTTCCGCCAGGCGAGATCGAGCGTGAGCGCACCGCGAACCTTTGCGTGTAACGAGCCGGCGTCCTGCATCACGCACCCGGCGGTCTCGTTTGCTGAGTTCGCGGCCGCTGCGTCCGGCCCAGGCTCCGCCGGGGCGCCGTTCACGCACGCCACCGCAAAAAGGGGTAGCAACCCTGAGCCGATTCGAGCGCTGCGCAAAGTCGATCCCGCCATCCGAACACGTGACCCAATCTTGGGTGACGGCGCGGACTACGGCAACACGAGCAGCGCTTTGGCGAACTTCGCGTGCAAGCGAGTGATGCCGCGCGCGAGGTGCATGACGAGCGTGACGATGACGATGCCGAGCAAAAACAGCACGAGGAATAGGACTGGCGCATCGCCGAGGTGGAGATACCCATCGTCGAACCAGCCAAGGCGGATACCACCCATGCCGAGCCAGGAGTTCGGATCGATCCAGCCGAGCGCGCGGCACACTTCAATGACCGGGGCTGCGACGAACGACAAACCCACCGACATGCCAGTGACTGCCGTCGTGAAGTAGATGATGCCAAGCGGCAGCATCAGCGATAGGTACGCGAGCGTGGTCCAGGTGCGCCGGTCACCCAGCATGTCGAAGATACGGTCCTTGATACTGGCCGGAGGGCCCGGGTGCACCGGGCGCCGCGGCATGCGCTCCCCACTGACTGCTTCGACAAGTCGGCATTCCGCAAGCGAAATGACGCGCGACATGCCGATGAATGCCAAGAAGAACGGGATACCGATGATGAGGATCGCGAGCCCCGCGGACATCGATAAGCCAGTGACGGTGAACACGAAGTACACGATGCCTGTCACGAGCGACAACAGCATGTAGAACAGACCCGTGTAGGCGCGCGTGTCGCCATACACACCGAAGAACCGGCCGAAAATGCCGCGTTTCGTGGCAGCACGCGGCGTGCGCAGCGCTTCCGTGACTTTCACTTCGGTATCGACGTAAGCGGCGGCGACTTCCTCGGGCGCGCCGTATGTCGAGGCAATCAATTCGAGCGCATCCGCCTCCGACTTGTCGCCGCGATTGGCGAGTTCGGCGCGTAAGTATTCTTCGGCGTCATATAGCGCGTCTTGTATCAGCGCTTTATCGCGGCCAGCGAGGGCGGCACGGAGTTGCTCGAGGTACTGCTCGACGGAGCGGGGTGCGCTGCCAGTCATGACGGTTCTCCTGGATTCGAGGCCTCGGAGGCGCGTTCGACGAAGCGGTCGACGAACTCGCGCGTGTCGCGCCAGATCGCTCGCCAGCTCGTGAGCACCTCTCGGCCTTCTTCAGTGATGCGGTAATACCGGCGCGGTGGGCCGGAATAGGACGGAACGATGCGGCTTCCCAAGAGGCCGCTGGCCGATAACGACCGCAGCACGGGGTACACCGTGCCTTCCTTGAACAGCAACTCGCCCTCGTTGGCTTTCTGTAGCCGCTTCACCAGGTCATAGCCGTAGAGGTCTTCGGTGGCCTGATCGAGGACGGCGAGCAGAACAAGCGCTACGAGCCCCGAGTTGAGGTCCTTTTGGAACTTCTTGGCGTAGCTATCGTCCATGGGCTGATACTGTAGACTATGCAGTACTAGTAATCAAGCAGTATCGGGAATAAATAGTAGTGGCGAATTTTGTTTCATAAGCGGATCAGTTCGCGCGCTTGCATTTGCATCGTCACGGCCTTGATTTGCTCAGCCGCGCGTGGCGCGCGGCTCATCGCATGCGCCTCTATACTCAAACCATGCGCGTGCGTTCGCGCGTCGCACCAGCAAACGAGGAAATGCATGTCGAAACGACCGGCACGAGCGTCCTCCGGCCGCTACGTCAGCCGCCTAACAAGTGGCACGCTTGCGATCATCATGGCTGGCGGACGCGGCGAGCGCCTGAAGGGCCTGACGGCTCATCGCTGCAAGCCCGCGACACCGTTTGGCGGCAAGTTCCGCATCATCGATTTCGTGTTGTCGAACTGCGTGAACTCGGGCATTCGCCAGATTTCCGTGTTGACGCAATACAAGGCGCAGTCGCTCATCCAACACGTGCAGCGTGGTTGGAATTACTTG
>CAYUIT010000078.1:0-12454 GCA_964444835.1 uncultured Steroidobacteraceae bacterium | reverse complement strand
ATAGTGCTGTACTGGCTCGCAAAAGAACTGACACACGTGTACTCCGGGTTCAACGTGTTCTCGTACTTGACGTTCCGCGCGATTCTCGCCGTGACGTCGGCACTGTTGATCTCGTTGTGGGTCGGGCCGTGGATGATTGCGCGCTTGTCGCGTTATCAGATTGGTCAAGTGGTGCGCGACGATGGTCCGCAGACCCACTTCAAGAAGGCCGGTACGCCGACGATGGGCGGCATGCTGATCCTGGTCGCAATCGCCGTCAGCACGCTGTTGTGGGCAGATTTGTCGAATCGCTACGTGTGGGTCGTGCTGATCGTGACGTTGGCGTTCGGCGTCGTCGGCTTCTACGACGACTACCTGAAGCTCGTGAAGAAGAACCCGCGCGGCTTGATCGCGCGTTGGAAGTATTTTTGGCAATCGGTCGTGGGGCTTGCCGCTGCGGTGTTCCTGTGGTTCACGGCGACCTCGCCCAATGAGACCACGCTATACGTACCGTTCATCAAAGACTTCGCGTTGCCGCTCGGCGCGGTGGGCTTCGTGATGCTCACGTACTTGATGATCGTCGGCATGAGCAACGCGGTGAATCTCACCGACGGCTTGGACGGACTGGCCATCATGCCTGCCGCCATGGTCGCCGCGGGCCTGGGTGTGTTCGCATGGGCGAGTGGCAATGCGGTCTTTGCTAACTACTTGGCCATTCCGGCCGTGCCTGCGGCCGGTGAAGTCCTGGTGTTCTGCGCGGCGTTCGTCGGCGCGGGGCTTGGCTTTCTGTGGTTCAACTCCTATCCCGCACAAGTCTTCATGGGCGATATCGGTGCGCTCGCGCTCGGCGCGGCGCTCGGCGTCATCGCCGTGATCGTGCGCCAGGAAGTCGTCGTGCTCGTCATGGGCGGCATCTTCGTGCTCGAGACGGCGTCGGTGATCCTCCAAGTGGCGTCGTTCAAGCTTACAGGCAAGCGCCTGTTTCGTATGGCGCCCATCCATCACCACTTCGAACTCAAGGGGTGGGCCGAGCCGAAGGTCATCGTCCGGTTTTGGATCATGTCGTTCTTGCTCGTGATGCTCGGCCTCGCCACGCTGAAGGTACGTTGAGACGCAACGGATGCAGACTAACGACTCACAACTCGCGCCCTATGCAGTCATGGTCGGCCTCGGCCGCACCGGCCTGTCGGTCGCGCGATATCTCGTCAAGCAAGGCTGGCGGGTCGCGGTGACGGATAGCCGCGCAGCGCCGCCGGAAGCCGATGGCGTCCGAGCGCTGGGCGCAAACGTGGTCGTGCGGACTGGCGGGTTCGATGCCAGTCTCGTGCACGGCGCGCGCTACGTAGTTGCCTCTCCGGGCGTGCCGCTCACGGAGCCAATCTTCGCGGCGGCCAAGGCGAGCGGCGCAGAGGTACTCGGCGACATTGAGCTGTTCGCCCGCGCCGCAGATGCGCCCACGGTCGGGATTACGGGGACGAATGGCAAGAGCACGGTCACGACCCTCGTCGGGCGGATCGCGGAACGCGCCGGCGCGCGCGTACGTGTCGGCGGCAATCTCGGCCAGCCTGCGCTCGACTTGTTAGGCCGCGGCCCGACGGATTTGTACGTGCTCGAATTGTCGTCGTTCCAGCTCGAAGCGACGCGCTCGCTGAAACTGAAAGCGGCCGCTGTCCTCAATCTGACTTCTGACCACATGGATCGCTATGCGTCCATGGCTGAGTATGGCGCGGCCAAAGCGCGCATCTTCGAACAGTGCGAGATCGCAGTCGTCAATCGCGACGATCCTGCGGTCATGCAAATGCCGCGACCGGGTCAACGGGTCTTCAGTTTCTCGATCGATCCGGCCACCGATGCGGACTACGTGCTACGCGAAATCGATGGTGCAGGGCAGTGGTGGTTGTGCAAGCGCGCCGAGCCGCTCATGCCAGTGCGCGCGCTCAAGCTCGCCGGCCAGCACAATGCAGCGAACGCGCTCGCTGCGATCGCGCTGTGTGAGGCGCTGCGCTTGCCGCGTGAGTCGATCCTCGAGGAACTCGAGGAGTTCGGCGGACTAGCGCATCGCATGCAATGGATCGCCGACGTCGCGAACGTGCGTTACATCAACGATTCGAAGGGTACGAACGTCGGCGCGACGGTCGCTGCGGTGTCGGGGCTTGGCGGGCCGTTGATCGTCATCGCGGGCGGTGATGGCAAACAACAAGATTTCACGCCGTTGCGCGGTGCCTTCGCCAAGAAAGTGCGGCGCGTGGTGTTGATCGGCCGTGACGCGGGACTATTGGCGGACGTGTTGCAAGGTGTGTGCGACATCAGCCGCTGCGACTCGCTCGAAGCGGCGGTGCGCGAGGCAGCGACGCATGCGCGCGCGGGCGATACGGTGCTGCTGTCACCGGCGTGCGCGAGTCTCGACATGTTCCGCGATTACGGACACCGCGGCGCCGTGTTCGCTGCTGCCGTGCGAGGTCTTGCCGCATGAACATCGACTGGAACTTTGCCCGTTCGAGTGGCCGCACTGGCGGTATTCGGATCGATGCGGTGACCTTGGCGCTCGTATTCAGCATCGTGCTGCTCGGGCTCGTCATGGTGACGTCCGCTTCCATGTCGATCGCCGACAAAGAAACGGGCGACGCATTCCTGTACCTCGAGCGGCAACTGGTGCTGACGCTCATTGGCGTGATCCTCGCAGGCCTCGTGTTCTGCGTGCCGACGGCCGTGCTCGAAAAGCTGCAGTGGCCATTGTTCATCTTGGCCGTGTTGTTGCTCGTTGCCGTCTTGATTCCCGGCGTCGGCCATGTCGTCAACGGCAGTCGTCGGTGGATTCGCTTGGCTGGGTTCAATTTCCAGGCGTCGGAGCTCGCGCGAGTGCTCGTGCTCGTATTCATCGCCGGCTACGCCGTGCGACGCGAGAACGAGTTGCGCACGTCCCTTGCGGGGCTCGCGAAGCCCATGGGCTTGTTGTTCTTCGTCTCGATCCTGCTGTTAGCGCAGCCCGATTTCGGCGCGTCGGCCGTATTGACATGTACCGGCTTCGGCGTGCTGTTCTTGGCCGGCGCGCGCTTGCGCTATGTCGCTCTCGGCGCGGCAATTCTCGGCGTTGCGATGGCGTTGTTAGTGTGGGTCGCGCCCTATCGCATGCGCCGCCTGACGGCGTTCCTCGACCCGTGGGCCGATCCGTACGACACCGGCTTCCAGCTCACGCAGTCGCTGATCGCCATCGGTCGCGGCGAATGGTTTGGCGTGGGTCTCGGTGAGAGCGTGCAGAAGTTGTTCTATCTGCCGTTCGCCCATACCGACTTCGTGTTTGCGGTACTCGCCGAGGAGTTAGGTCTCGTCGGCGTCGTGGCAACGCTCGCGCTGTTCGTCGCGCTCGTACTGCGCTCGTTCTGGATCGCACGCTTGGCTTTCGATGCCGGTCTCAAGTTTGCGGCGTACCTCGCCGCCGGCTTTGGCTTGTGGATCGGGCTGCAGGCGTTGATCAACATCGGCGTGAACATGGGTGTGCTGCCGACGAAAGGTTTGACGCTGCCCCTGATGAGCTACGGCCGTTCGAGTTTGATCGTGACGCTCGCCTGGGTTGGGATTCTGCTGCGCGTGTATCACGAGGCGGCGAGTCTCGCGCGCGGTCCGGCAACGGCCCGCCGTCGCGAAACCGATACCGACGCGGGCCTCGAGGCACCGGCATGACGCAGTCCGGCCGGCCCATCTTGATCATGGCAGGCGGCACCGGCGGTCACGTGTTCCCGGCGCTCGCGCTCGCGCGCGTGCTGCGCGCGGAATCGCGTCCGGTGGTATGGCTGGGTACGCAGCGCGGCATCGAAGCGCGAGTCGTCCCTGCAGATCGCTTTCCCATCGAGTGGCTGTCGATCGGCGGCTTGCGCGGCAAAGGCATCGGCACGTTGTTAGCGGCGCCGTTCAAGCTTGCCCACGCGCTCTGGCAAGCACTCGGTGTCATGCGCAAGCATAAGCCCGCCGTCGTCGTCGGCCTTGGAGGCTTCGTCACCGGGCCTGGCGGCGTCGCCGCTTGGCTGACGCGCACCCCACTGCTGATTCACGAGCAGAATGCCGTCGCCGGCTTCACGAATCGGCAACTCGCGCGCTTCGCTCGCGAAGTGCTCGAAGCGTTTCCGGGCAGCTTCGGTGCGACGGCGCGCGCGCGAACCATCGGCAATCCGTTGCGGCAAGACATCTTGGGCGTCCCCGCACCCACTGCGCGTTTCGCTGCTCGTACCGGCTCGATCAAGTTGTTAGTGGTCGGCGGCAGCCAAGGCGCGACGCGCTTGAACACGGCCGTGCCGGCCGCATTGGCATTGCTCGCGCGTAACGGCCGCTCGCTGCAAGTTACGCACCAGGCGGGCGAGCGCTGGATTGCCGGTGCGCGTGAAGCCTATGACAAGGCCGGCGTCAATGCGACCGTCGTGGCGTTTCTCGAGGACATGGCGAGCGCCTACGCGGAGGCGGACCTCGTGGTCTGCCGCTCGGGTGCGCTGACCGTGTCGGAACTTGCCGCGATTGGTGTGGCTGCGATCCTCGTGCCCTTCCCGGCGGCGGTCGACGATCACCAAACCAAGAATGCCGAGTATCTCGTGCGCGAAGATGCCGCGGTGCTGATTCCGGACCGCGAACTCACGGCCGAGAGATTGGCTGCAGAGCTCGAGCGCCTGACTGCGAGCCGCGACTCCTTGTTAGCGATGGCCGAGCGCGCGCGTCGACTTGCGAAGCCGAACGCCACGCAGGATTTGGCGGCAGCGTGCCGCGCGGTGCTGGGGGTAGCGGCATGAACGACCGCATGCGCCGCATCCACACGATTCACTTCGTCGGCATCGGCGGTAGTGGCATGGGGGGCATCGCCGAAGTGCTCGCCAATCTAGGCTATCGCGTGCAAGGTTCCGATCTGAAGGCGAACGCGGTGACGGAGCAGCTCGCAGGCCTGGGTGTCAGCATCACGTTTGGCCATCGCGCCGAAAACATTGCGGGCGCGGATGTCGTGGTCGTCTCGAGTGCCGTGTCGCGCGAGAATCCGGAAGTTGCCGCGGCACTGGCCGCGCGCGTTCCGGTGGTACCGCGCGCTGAGATGTTAGGCGAGCTGATGCGCTTCCGCTATTCGATTGCGGTGGCTGGAACGCATGGCAAGACGACGACCACGAGTTTACTCGCGAGCATCCTTGCCGAAGGTGGCGAGGATCCGACGTTCGTCATTGGCGGTCGCCTCAAGAGTGCGGGTACGAATGCGCGGCTCGGCGCTGGCAAGTATCTCGTGGCCGAGGCAGACGAGAGCGATGCGTCGTTCTTGCACCTCAATCCGATGATCGCGATCGTCACGAACATCGACAACGATCATCTCGGCACGCACGACGGCGACTTCGAACGCTTGAAGCAGAGCTTCGTCTCGTTCCTGCACAACCTGCCGTTCTACGGCTTGGCGGTGTTGTGCACGGACGATGTTCATGTGCGCTCGATTCTGCCGAAGGTGAATCGGCCCATCGTCGGCTATGGGTTCTCCGAAGGCGCCGATTTGCGTGCAGCCAATGTGCGCCGCGCCGGGCTCAAGACGCATTTCGACGTAGTACGCCGCGGCGAGCCGACACGCCTCGCCGTGACCGTGAATCTGCCTGGCACTCACAACATTTTGAACTCTTTGGCCGCGATCGCCGTGGCCATGGAGCTCGGCGTCGGTCCATCCGCGATTCAGCGGGCGCTCGCGAATTTCCAGGGTGTCGATCGGCGCTTGACGCATGTCGCGACGCTCGAAGTGACGGCGGGTGCTGCGCCGCTGACCTTGGTGGACGACTACGGTCATCACCCGACCGAGATTGCCGCCACGCTCGAAGCCCTGCGGCAAGGCTACCAAGGCCGGCGACTCGTGCTCGCTTTCCAACCGCATCGTTACTCTCGCACGCGCGATCTGCTCGACGATTTCGCGCAAGTGTTGTCGACAGCCGATGTGTTGTTAGTCACTGAGGTTTATGCGGCCGGTGAACAGCCCATCGCGGGTGCTGACGGCCGCGCCATCTGCCGCGCGGTGCGCACACGCGGTCAAGTCGAGCCGGTGTTTGTCGAAAAGGTCGAAGCGCTCGCGGAGACCTTACGCGGCATCGTGAAGCCGGGAGACGTGGTCGTGACGATGGGTGCCGGGAACGTGAGCGCGGTGTGTCATGGTTTGCCGGCGCAACTACAAGCGCTCGGCGTGGCGCGGAGGGTGGCGTGACGTGTCGCTTGCCCACGCTATCGTCGCGCAAGGCCGCCGCCGTCGCTCGCAACGGAGCGCGAGCATGAGCGCGCGGTTGTTGCAGATCGATGCGCAGTTCCTGCCACGCGTGGCATTCGACGAGCCGATGTCGCGTCACACGACGTGGCACGTCGGCGGTCCGGCCGACGTGTTTTTCAGCCCGCGCGACCGCGCCGATCTCAAGGCGTTCTTGGGGCGTCTTCCGCCCGAGACGCCGGTCTTCTTTCTCGGCCTTGGCAGTAACTTGTTAGTGCGCGATGGCGGTATTCGCGGCGTCGTGATCGAAACGCACGGTGCGCTGGCACAGCTCGAGCGGCGAGGCGAACGCGAGGTCTATTGCGAGGCCGGAGTGCCATGCGCGCGGATCGCCCGCCAATGCATTAAGTGGCAACTCGGCCCCGCCGATTTCTTTGCGGGTATTCCCGGCACATTCGGCGGCGCCTTGTTCATGAATGCTGGCGCCTTTGGCGGCGAGACCTGGCCACACGTGCGCTCGGTCGAAGTAATCGATCGCCACGGCGTTGAGCGCACACGCTCGGCCTCTGAGTATCGCTACGGATACCGCCACATCGTGCCGCCCGCAGCCAACGAATGGTTCCTGGGCGCGACGCTCGAGTTCGAAGTTCTGGCGACGGCCGACAACCACGCGATGCGTGAGTTGTTAGTGAAGCGCAAGGATTCGCAGCCGATCGGCGAATGGAGCTGCGGCTCGACATTCACGAATCCGCCGGGCGATCACGCCGCACGCCTGATCGACGCAGCCGGACTCAAGGGCTTTCGTATCGGCGGTGCGGTGGTGTCGCCGAAGCATGCCAACTTTCTGATCAATACCGGTGATGCGACTGCAGCCGATATCGAGCAACTGGTCGCCCATGTGCGCGACACGGTGTTGCGCGTGCACGGCGTGGCGCTGACAGCGGAGTTCAAAGCGGTGGGAGAGAGTCGTTAGTATGCGCCTGAAGCACGATCCGAAAGCAACGCAACGCGCGACGCAGGCGCAGGACTTCGGTCGTGTCGCCGTGTTGTTCGGTGGTACGTCGACGGAGCGCGAAATCTCGCTGCGCTCGGGCAACGCCGTGCTCGCCGCATTACAACGTCGCGGTGTCGACGCGCATGCGTTCGATCCGAAGGATCGTTCGCTGACCGAGCTCGTGAGCGGCCGGTTCCAACGTGCGTGGATTGCATTGCACGGGCCAGGAGGCGAAGACGGGACCTTGCAAGGGGCCCTCGAGTTCTTGGGGATCCCGTATACGGGGAGCGGCGTGCTCGGCTCGGCGATCGGCATGGATAAGTTGCGGACCAAGCGACTCGCGCATGCCGTCGGCGTCCCAACGACCGAGTACATGCTGTTACGCGGGCCGCAGGATTTCGAAAGCTGCGTCGCGCGCCTCGGATTGCCCATCATCGTGAAGCCCGCAACGCAGGGCTCGTCCGTGGGCATGACGAAGGTGGAGAAGGCGGCCGATCTGCCTGCGGCCTACCAAGCGGCGGCTGCAGTCGACAGCGTGGTTTTCGCGGAGCAGTGGATCGTCGGTAGTGAGTACACCGTGGCGATGTTGCAAGGTCGCGCGCTGCCCTCCATTCGCATCGAGACGCCGGCGGCGTTCTACGACTACCAAGCCAAGTACTTCCGCAATGACACCCAGTACCACTGTCCGTCGGGTCTCTCGGCGCCGGCGGAGCAGCATCTCGCGAGCTTGGCCAAGGCGACGTTCGATGCCGTCGGTGCAGACGGGTGGGGCCGCGCGGACTTCATGATGGATAAGACGGGCCGGCCGTTCCTGCTCGAGATCAACACGGTGCCCGGCATGACCGATCACAGCTTGGTGCCCATGGCGGCGCGGGCGGTCGGCATCGATTTCGATCAACTCGTTTGGCACGTGCTCGAAACCAGCTTCACGAGGACACCCACCTAACATGTGGTCCAAGCCCAAAAATCGTCGTAAGCAGAACGAGCGTCGTTGGCGCCTGCCGGAGCTCGATTGGAAGCGCATCGGCACCATCGGCGGCAGCGTGCTGGCGTGCGGCGCTTTGGTCTGGCTCATCGTGATCGCGATGGATCAGCCGATCTCGAGCATCGCGCTCGAAGGTCGCTTCCAGCGCGTCTCGCCAGTCGACGTGGAGCGCGCGGTGAAGGAGCGAGTGGTCGCAACCGGCTTGGTATCGGTCGATCTCAAGGCTGTTAAGCGCGCGGTCGAACAGTTGCCGTGGGTCGCGAGTGCGCAAGTGGCGCGCAGTTGGCCGCGGACCTTGTCGATTCGAGTTACCGAGCAACGGCCGGCAGCGCGTTGGGGTGCGAACGGCTTGCTCAATGTCGACGGCGAGTTGTTCCTCTCCGAAGCGAAGCACATTCCGCCGGAGTTGCCACGTTTATCCGGGCCACAAGGCACTGAGCGCGAGGTCGCGCGCCGCTACTTTGCAACGCAAGGTCGTTTGGTCGAAGCGGGGATGCGGATTACGTCGTTGCGGCTCGATGACCGGGGCTCGTGGGAATTCGACATCGACAACGGCATCACGGTGCGCTTGGGTCGTCGCCAAATCGACGAACGCTTCGAGCGCTTCGTCAGCACGGCGTTGAAGTTAGTAGGCCAACGCGCAACCGACATGACTTACGTCGACATGCGCTACACGAACGGCTTTGCGGTTGGTTGGCGTGGCGGCGAGAAGCGCGTGGCGACGGGCAGTATTCCAGGGGATGACAACGCGGATGGCTAAGCGTTCGGACAAAAACTTGATCATCGGTCTCGACATCGGTACGTCGAAGGTCGTGACGCTCGTCGGCGAAGTGGGCGCGGATGGTTCGATCGAAGTGGTCGGCATTGGCTCGCAGCCGTCACGTGGATTGAAGAAGGGTGTCGTCGTCAATATCGAGTCGACCGTGCAGTCGATCCAACGCTCGGTTGAAGAGGCCGAGCTGATGGCCGACTGCGAGATCCATTCGGTCTTCGCGGGCATCGCAGGTAGCCACGTGCGCAGCCTCAACTCGCACGGCGTCGTCGCCATCCGTGATCGCGAAGTATCGAACTACGACGTCGAGCATGTCGTCGATGCGGCCAAGGCGGTCGCGATTCCCGCCGATCAAAAGATCATCCATGTGCTGCCACAAGAGTTCGTGATCGACGGCCAAGAAGGGATTCGCGATCCCATCGGCATGTCAGGTGTGCGACTCGAAGCCAAGGTGCACATCGTCACGGGCGCCGAGAGTGCCGCGCAGAACATCGAGAAGTGCATCCAGCGCTGTGGCCTCACCGTCGATGACATCGTGCTCGAGCAACTCGCCTCGAGCTTCGCGGTGCTCACGGAGGACGAAAAGGAACTCGGTGTATGCATCGTCGACATCGGCGGCGGCACCACGGACATCGCAGTGTTCTCGCACGGCGCGATTCGTCACACGGCGGTGATTCCGATCGCCGGCGATCAAGTGACTAACGACATTGCGGTCTCGATGCGCACGCCGACGCAGTACGCCGAGGACATCAAAGTGAAGTATGCGTGCGCGTTGTCGCAGCTCGCAAACCCCGACGAGAGCATTGAAGTGCCGTCGGTCGGTGATCGGCCGGCACGACGATTGGCGCGCCAGACGCTCGCCGAAGTGGTGGAGCCGCGCTACGAGGAGTTGTTTGGTCTGGTGCGCGAAGAGCTGCGGCGCAGCGGCTTCGAGGAGATCATCGCCGCCGGCATCGTGCTAACAGGTGGCAGCGCCAAGATGGAAGGCGCCATCGAGTTAGCCGAGGAAGTGTTTCACGTACCCGTGCGGCTCGGTTTGCCGCAAGGGATCAAGGGTCTCGCCGACGTGGTGAAGAACCCCATCTATTCGACGGGAGCAGGGTTGTTGCTGTATGCGCGCGACAATCATCTCGCGAGCAATCGCGGCCGCTCCGTCACGACGAATGCCAAGACCGCGCTCGATCGTATGAAGAGCTGGTTTCAAGGCAATTTTTGATGAGCTGACAGACGATTCGATGAGATCTCAATTCACGAGTGTAAGGAGCGACACATAATGTTCGAACTAATGGATGCTTACAGCCAAAACGCTGTAATTAAAGTCATCGGCGTGGGCGGTGGCGGTGGCAACGCCGTTGCGCACATGGTGCAAAGTGGTATCGAGGGCGTTGAGTTCTTGTGCATCAATACCGATGCGCAAGCCCTCAAGCACTCGAAGGTGAAGACGGCGCTGCAGATCGGCACCAACATCACTAAGGGTCTCGGCGCGGGCGCCGATCCGGAAGTGGGCCGCCAAGCGGCGGTCGAAGATCGCGATCGCATCATCGAGATGATCGATGGCACCGACATGCTGTTCATCACGGCTGGCATGGGCGGCGGCACGGGCACAGGCGCTGCGCCGGTCGTCGCGCAAGTGGCGAAGGAACTCGGCATCCTGACGGTGGCCGTCGTGACGCGCCCGTTCGACATGGAAGGCGGCAAGCGGTCGTTAGTCGCGGATCACGGTATTGCCGAACTCGGCAAGCATGTCGATTCGCTGATCACGATTCCGAACCAAAAGCTGTTGACGGTGCTCGGTGCGCAAACGACGTTGTTAGATGCGTTCAAGAGCGCGAACCAAGTGCTGCAAGGCGCCGTGCAAGGCATTGCCGAGTTGATCACGCGCCCCGGCCTCATCAATGTGGACTTCGCCGACGTGCGCACCGTGATGAGTGAGACCGGCATGGCGATGATGGGCTCGGGCGCAGCGAGCGGTGAAAACCGCGCGCGTGAAGCAGCCGAGGCCGCTGTGTCGTCGCCGCTCCTCGAGGACATCAACCTCGCGGGCGCGCACGGCATTCTGGTCAACGTGACGGCCGGTATGGACTTGTCGATCGGCGAGTTCCAAGAGGTCGGTAACGTGGTCAAGCAGTTCGCATCGGATGACGCCACGGTCGTCGTGGGTACGGTCATCGATCCCGAACTGTCGAACCAGATCCGGGTCACCGTCGTCGCGACCGGCTTGGGCCGCCCCGTGGCCCAGTCGCAGCTGCGTCCGCAATTCGGCCGCGAGTCGCTGGCACCGGCCGCCAAAGCACCGGCAGCCGAGCCGCCGATGCGGGTTGTGGCACGTCGCCCGCTGACGGCGGCTGACTACGCTGCGCTCGACAAGCCTGCGGTCCAACGTCAGCGTGCGGTCGGTGACGGCTTGCGCCCGGACGTGGAATCCGAGGATGTCCTTGACATCCCGGCGTTCCTGCGTCGGCAAGCCGACTGAGGCTGTGGTACGGTAGCGCCCGCTGCGAGGTAGTCGGAGCACCGCCAAAACGGTGCACCGCTCCTCCGAATGCGCTCGCTTGCGGGCGCTGCCAGTCCACGTGCGTGGCCACAACGTCCAACGCACGCGGGGGGATTGGGGATCGCATTTATGCTTGGCCAAAGAACACTCAAAAGCACCATCCGCGCCTCCGGTGTCGGGCTGCACACGGGCAAGAAAATCCTGATGACGCTGCGCCCAGCGGCGCCCGATACGGGCATCGTGTTTCGGCGCGTCGATCTCGATCCGCCCGGTGACATTCCAGCGCACGCGGATAATGTCGGTGACACACAGCTCGGCACGTCGCTCATCAAGGGCAACGCGCGCGTGTCGACGGTCGAACATTTGTTGTCGGCGTTCGCGGGCCTCGGGATCGACAACGCTTACGTCGAAGTGAACGCGCCGGAAGTGCCGATCATGGACGGCAGCGCGGGTCCGTTCGTGTTCTTGCTGCAATCGGCGGGCTTTCAAGACCAAGCCGCACCCAAGCGCTTCGTGCGCGTGAAAAAGAAAGTTCGCGTCGAAGACGGCGACAAGTGGGCGGAGTTCACGCCGTTCGACGGCTTCAAGGTGAATTTCGAGATCGAATTCAATCACCCTGTGTTCAAGCGGCGCACGCAGGCCGCGACGATGGATTTCTCCACGACAACCTTTCTGAAGGAAGTGAGCCGCGCGCGCACTTTCGGTTTCATGCGCGATATCGAAACGCTGCGTTCGCGCAATCTCGCCCTCGGTGGCACGCTCGACAACGCCATCGTGCTCGATGATTCTGGCATCATGAATGAAGACGGCCTGCGCTACGAAGACGAGTTCGTGAAGCACAAGATCCTCGATGCGATCGGCGATCTTTACTTGTTAGGCCACAGCCTGATCGGTGAATTCTCGGGCTTCAAGTCGGGGCATGGGCTCAACAACAAGCTCTTGCGGGCGCTGATCTCCGATAAATCGGCTTGGGAGTCCGTCGTGTTTGACAAGCTGAGCGACGCGCCGATTTCGTACGTGCCGGCGCAAGA
>CAYUIT010000077.1:0-12514 GCA_964444835.1 uncultured Steroidobacteraceae bacterium | reverse complement strand
ACGTGCTGCTCTTTCGTTTCCGGCAGGAACAACAAGCCAATCACGGCTGTGATCGCTGCAACGATGATCGGGTACCACAGGCCGTTGTAGATGTTGCCAGTGGCCGCGACGATTGCGAATGACGTGACGGGCAGGAAGCCGCCGAACCAGCCATTGCCAATGTGGTAGGGCAGCGACATCGAGGTGTAGCGGATGCGAGCTGGGAATAGCTCGACCAGCCAGGCCGCGATCGGTCCGTAAACCATCGTCACCAGAATGACGAGATACGTACAGATCGCGATCACCATTGCGTAGTTGAGCTTCGACATGTCGGTCTTGTCGGGGTAGTTAGCCGCCGAGAGTGCGCTGCGCAAGGCTTTGTTGAAATCATCGCCAGCGGCCTTGAAACCGGCCTTGTCGAGTTGCGTCCCATCAAAGGACGGCACATACATCGCCCCGGCACCCGTGCCGATTCGAATCTGTGCGAGCGATCCGGGGGCGGCCGCTTCGTTCGCATAGCTCACGCCAGCCTTGGCGAGTGCGGCTTTGGCGACGTCGCAGGAGCGATTGAAGACGGTCTTGCCGACGGGGTCGAATTGGAACGAACAGTCGTTAGGATCGGCGATCACGACGACTGGCGAGGCCTCCTGCGCAGCTTGGAGTGCTGGATTGGCGTAGCGTGTCAGCGCCTCGAATGCGGGGAAGTACGTGAGTGCGGCGAGCAGGCAACCACCCAAGACGATGGGCTTGCGCCCGATCTTGTCGGACAAGATGCCAAACACCACGAAAAATGGCGTGCCAATCAACAGTGCAGCCGCGATCATCAAGTTGGCCGCGGTCGAATCCACTTGCAGCACTTTTTCCAAGAAGAACAGCGCATAGAACTGGCCGCCATACCAGACGACGGCTTGACCCGCCGTTGCGCCGAACAGCGCAAGCAGCACGATCTTCAGATTGCTCCATTGTCCAAACGCTTCCTGGAGCGGTGCCCGCGACAGTCGGCCTTCTTCCTTCATCGCGCGGAACACCGGCGATTCGTTCAATTGCAATCGGATGTAGACCGAGATGCCTAACAACACGGCCGACAGCAAGAATGGAATACGCCAGCCCCAGGTTTCAAACTCGTCGCCGACGATCAGCCGCGTCGTGAGGATCACGAGGAGCGACAGGAACAGGCCCATGGTGGCGGTCGTCTGGATCCAGCTCGTGTAGCGCCCGCGCTTGCCGAATGGCGCATGCTCCGCGACGTACACAACCGCGCCGCCATACTCGCCGCCCAGCGCGAGGCCTTGCAGCAGCCGGAGAACGATGAGAATGATCGGCGCGGCCACGCCGATGCTCGCGTAATTCGGCAGGCAGCCCACCAAGAACGTGGCCGCACCCATGATGATGATCGTAATCAGAAACGTATGCTTGCGGCCGATGAGGTCGCCCAAGCGTCCGAATACCAGCGCGCCAAAAGGTCGGACGAAAAAGCCTGCGGCGAAAGCGAGCAGTGCGAAAATGAACGCCGTGGTGTCATTGACGCCTGAGAAGAACTGCTTGGCGATGATCGCACTCAGCGAGCCATACAGGTAGAAGTCGTACCACTCGAACACGGTGCCGAGCGACGACGCAAAAATCACGCGCCGATGCGAGCGATCGATGCCGGTCTCGGTCGGGTGGCTCGCGTTAGCTGGATCCGCAGTCATGACGTCACTGTGTGAAAAGGGGGCGGAGCGCTAGAGTAGCGCGTTCGGAGTGGTCCCGACCAACACCTTGATGCTGTTAGGACTTCGGCGCGTAGCCGGTGCCGCCGTTGAGGCAGCGATCGATGCGTGTCGACTGGCGGTCGCGCGGTGCTTCGAGCAGCGCATCGACGGCCACCTTGAGAGTGCCCACGGGCCCAGGAGCGGAATCGTGCGCGATCAGTAAGATGCGGTCGTTCTCGCGTTGGAAGGTGTGCGACCGCCAGACGTGGCTCGGTCCGCGAGGGCCCTGAACCATTTCTTCGCTCCGGCGCGTCCAGGTATCCGCATCCACTCGGTGCCAACTGATCACGGCTTTGCTGTAGCCGACCGTGTTTGCGATCAAGACTGTGTTGAGGCTAAAGCATGTTCCGGTCGCTGCCTCGTCCGCTGCGGCCAGTTCGAGTTCCAAGAATGCTCGATCCGGCACGGGTTCGCTCGGGCCGAAGCTGCGGTAAGCGAGGAATGCAACGGCCATGACGAGGCCCACGACGGCACCCGGTATGAATCGCATGGTAGTCGTTAGTCGTAGGGGAGTTTCATTTTGTGCTTGGGCACGAGCGACTGCTCGATGTCTGCGATAGTTTCCCAAATCACGATATCGCCGTTCTCGATCGCGATGACTGACGTGCTATCAGACTCGAGGATCTGCACCTCATCGTAATCGTCCGGCGTCGAGACGAACGTGTCCTCGGGATAGTAGGGTAGCTTCTCGACGTACGACGCTTTGACGGTGGCTGTTTGTCCATCAGGCGCGATGTCGATCGTGAGCGACCGACGTTCGAGCACGTACTGCCGCAGTTTCGCGAATTCGCCAGCCTGTGCGCAATAAAGCTTGCGAGTGATCTCCGAGGTTTCCGGTGCCTCGGCATCTGCGGCAAGAAACGTCATCGTCATCTTGAAATTCTCGCCGCGCAGGGAACAGATTTCCGGCGCAAAGCGCTTTCGGGCTGCATCATCTGCGCGGTCGATGAACTCAATGACGTTTTGCTCAGTCAAGGCACGCGGGCCACAGCCGACGACGCCGATGACCGCGGGAACGAGCCAAGCGACCAGAACGAATCTATGCAATGCACGGGACATGTGCCGAATTGTCCACGCGCACCGCGTGGGAGGCACGGTCGAGACGGCCAAACTGTGACTGGAATCCCAGCCACAGCTTGGCCGTTCGCAAGATGGACGCGACTAACGACCCTCGCCGAAGCGGTAGCGCAGATCGATGCCGAAGGTGCGCACCGAAGGCTCCACCTGCACGCCGCTGTAGAACGCCTTCTCGTAAGCGTTCGCGAAGTACTCCTTATCGAGCACGTTCTCCGCGTACACGCGTACGTCCCAGCGTTCGCCACTCAAGCCCGCACGCAGGTTGACCACGCTGTAGGAGGGCGAAATGAACGGAAACACTTCGTAGCGCAACGCAAACGTGTTCGAGAGCTGCTCGCTGCGATGGTTCCACTCGGCCCGCGCATAACCCTTGATGCCATCGGACACCTCGAGCGCGTACTCGGCGTGCGCACCGAGCGTCCACTTGGGCGCATTGATCAGGCGCTTGCCGGTCGCATTGATCACCTGCCCATCGATCAACGCGTTGGGATACTGGCCATACTTCGCATCGAGGTAGCCGACCTGCGCGCCCACTCGGACCCGCGGCGTGACGAGTGCTTCGGTGCTGAGTTCAATACCCGACGAGCGAGCCGATGTGGCGTTGTCGACACCTGTGACGCCGCGCAATAGGCCGGTGACGGGGTCGATGAACTGGAAGCGGATGAACTGCTGCACGTCCTTCCAATCCATATAGAACGCTGCGACATCGAGCCGCACGCGGCGGTCGAGGAACTCCGACTTCCAGCCGAGTTCGTAATTCCACAACTCTTCCGGCTCATACTCGTTGCGGAGCTGCACCGTACCGGTGGTCTGTGTGCCGCCGGCCTTGAAGCCCTTCGACGCTGTGGCGTACACCATGCCCAGCGAGTCGTTCGAGTAGCTCACCGTCAAGCGCGGCGAGAAATCGTTGAAGCTCGCTGATCGGTTGTTAGTGCCTGTGATGATGGTGTTCGAACGCGTTTGGCCAAGTGTCTTGACCTTCTCGTTGGAGTAGCGCCCGCCCGCCACGAGCTTCCACGCGTCGGAAATGTTCCAAGTGGCTTGACCGAATACGGCCCAGTAATCCGATTCCGTATCCGAATCGGCACCGGTCACCTCGAAGCCGTTCGGGCGCCCGAGCGGACTCTGCGCGCCGTGGTAGGTCGATTGATCTTGCACGCCCGAGTCATTACCCACGATGGCGCCAATGCTCCAATCGATGCGCTGCGGATTGCGCGACTGCAACCGCAGCTCTGCGCTGGTCGACTCGCGCTCGATCAGCAAGTCTTCGTAGAACGCGTCGATGCTGCCGCCGTCGACGTCGCCGAAGTTGAACAGGCTCGATTCGAGTCGCCCGGCCACCGCGGTAAGCGATACGGATTCGAAGTCGTACGTGAAACGCGTGCTGAGGTATTCGAAGTCCGAGCCGACGCTTTGCGGCCGGTTGAAGTTCACGCGATCGTCGTTGTCTGGGTAGAAGCCGACACCGTCCAGACTGGCAACATTGCCCGGTCGGTTCTGGTAATACACAGCGCGCCAGGTGGCTGTTAGGAAACCCGTCGGTACGCCGACGCGCATGCCTTCGTCGCCGTCCGTGTAGCTGTAGTTCAAATCCCACGTCAGGTTCTCAACCGGCGTGTAACGCAGCGTGATGCGGCCCGTGTTGAACTTGCCGTCATTACCGCCGCCAATCGGGTTGACGTTTTCGATGAAGCCATCGGTGCGGCGGATCTGGCCCGACGCGCGGGCGGCCAGCTTGCCATCGACGATCGGCGCATTGACGATCAAGTGCGCACTCTTCGTGCCGTAATTGCCGACGCCCGCACCCACTTCCGAGAACCACTCGTTAGTCGGCTTGCGAGTGATGACGTTCAAAGCGCCGCCGACCGCATTGCGTCCGAAGTAAGTGCCTTGCGGTCCGCGCAGTACTTCGATGCGCTCCAGATCGAGCA
Source organism: uncultured Steroidobacteraceae bacterium (assembly GCA_964444835.1). Taxonomy (GTDB): domain Bacteria; phylum Pseudomonadota; class Gammaproteobacteria; order Steroidobacterales; family Steroidobacteraceae; genus CADEED01. The sequence goes on along the minus strand of CAYUIT010000077.1, from coordinate 7,776 downwards.
TCTCGGGATTGCTCGTGCCGACTGCGACGTTGTACTCGTCGATGTAGAACGCATACGTGGACGAGCGCACGTCAACGAACGGGTTCAACTGATTCGAAATACCGCGCAGGCTGATCTCTTTGCGGTCGCGCGAGCCGAGCGACACGAAGCTCACGTTCGGAACTTGTGCGAGCACGTCTTCCACGCTCTGCACTTGTTGCTTCTCGAGCGCCTCGCCACCAATGGCACTGACGGCGATCGGTACGTCCATCAACGATTCTGAGCGACGCTGCGCCGTGACGACGATTTCCTCCAGACCGCTGCTCGCTTCGGCGGCATCGCTGGCGGTCGAGGTTTGCGCGAGCGCCGCCTGCGCGGCGAGCGCAGTGGTCGCGAAACAAAGACGAGAGACATAGACGGGTTTCATGGTGAGTCCTTGAGAGAGCGTTATTGAGTCCAGCATTGCGGGTCGAGCGGTCCCTTCTCGGGATCGAGCGTCGAGCGCACGAGCACGATCGTCGCGATCTTGTTGCCGCGGAGTTCGGCGTGCCCCGCTGCAAGTGAGCACGCGACCTTGCCGTCACGCCGGCTGCGGATCACGTGGTAGGTGTAGATCTTGTTGCCGCGCTGGAAAACTTGCTTGAAGGGCACGACGATTTCGACATCCCCGCCGCCGGCTTGAATGCGCTGGAAGTGCGCCGCCCAACCGTCGACACCCTTGATGACCTCGCGACCCTCGAGATACAGCGTTGCGTCGGGCGTGAACCATTGGCTGAAGGCTTCGGCCGTATAGCCGCCAGGCACCTTGAACGTAGTGTTCCACCACACGAAGAACTTCGACAATGTGTCCTTCGCCGGTACTTCGGCTGATGCCGTCGTGCTAACAACCAAGCACAACGCGGCCGCGACTGCCGTAACGCAGCCTGATAATCGCTTCATCGAATTCTCCCCGTGACGTTCTCTTACGTGGAACGTGTGTGATCGTCCATTAGAGTCTCCGCTACGCGCGGCGGTCACGCAATGATTTTTGCGTGGAGGCGAGCGCCCCAATTCGGGCGTGCGCGCACTAAGCGGGTGCGGTCGTCCAGCGCTCGATCTTTGCGGCGAGCACCGCGAGTGGCAGCGCGCCAGTGTCCAGGACTTGTGCGTGAAACGCTTTCACATCGAAGCGCGCGCCGAGCGCCTGCGTAGCCCGCTCGCGCAGCCCACGGATCTGCAACTCGCCAATTTTGTACGCGCATGCTTGGCCGGGCAGGGCGATGTAACGATCCACTTCGACTTCCACATCGCGCTGCGCCATCGACGTATTCGCGAGCATGTAGTCGATCGCTTGCTGGCGTTGCCATCCATCGGCGTGTAAGCCCGTGTCGACGACCAATCGAACCGCGCGCAGCATCGCCATATCGAGATGCCCGAACCATTGATACGGATCTGCGAACATCCCTAGGTCACGCCCTAACGATTCAGCATAGAGACCCCATCCCTCGGAGAATGCCGTGAGATTGCCAAAGCGCAGAATGGGTGGCAGTGACGCGTCTTCGAGCGCCAACGTGATCTGGTAATGATGCCCAGGGATTCCCTCATGAAGCGTCAACGTTTCGAGTGTTGGAATCGGGCGGGTATTGAGCATCGCCATGTTGAACCAGAGCACGCCCGGCGTAACGCCATCTGGCGGTCCAGGACGGTAGTAGCCTGTGCCGCGTTGTGCGCCGAGTGTCGGTAGCGCTCGGACCGCGAACGGCGCCTTCGGTCGGCGCGCGAACTGAGCAGGCATGCCCTCCCAGATCCGCTTTTCGATGTCGTGCATGCGCGCGATCAAGTCTTCGGGCCGCGTGTAGTAGAACTGCGGATCGGTGCGAATGAACTCGAAGAACTCCGGCAACTCGCCAGCGAATTTGAGCTGGCTGCGGACCTCGTTCATCTGCTCGCGGATTCGTGCCACTTCGCGCTCGCCGAGCTGATGCACGTCGCGCGCGCGGCTCGCCATCGTGGTGTGCTCGTCGAGTTCGAAACTATAAACCTGCGCGCCATCCTTGAGCCCCGCGCGTCCTGGAATGCTGTTCGCGCGCGGTAAGTAGTCAGTGGTTAGGAAATCGCGCAGAGCGCCGTAGGCGGGCAAGACGCGTTGCTCGACCATGCGCGCATACTGCCGGGCGTAGCGCGCTCGCTGTGCCGGCGAAAACGACTCGGGAAAGCGCTGCAGCGCGGCGTGGAATGGCGTCGCATCGCGAGGCAGTGCGAGCATGGCGCCAGCCTGATCGATGACCTTCTGTACGACGATCTGCGACTGCACGTAGCCGCCTCGCAGTCCTTCGCGCGAGCGCGCGACGAGCGATGCGAGGTATGCCGCGAAGCCTGCCAAACGACGCACACCCGCGTCGTAGTCAGCCAACGTGGCAAAGGGAGCGCCGGTGCCCGCGACGTAGTCGGGGAGTTCGACATGGAGCCCAAACGAGGAGTCGAGCGGTACCCAGCGTTGAATGTCAGCGACCCCAGAGTCGAGGCGCTCGAGTTGACGGCGATTGCGATGCGCGAAGACGTCGTATGCGATTCGCTCGACAGCATTGAGCTCGCGAGGATCGATGCGCCGCAGCCCATCGCGATCGACTCGCGCGCGCCGCTCGATGGCGTCGCGATAGCGATCGCTCAGCGGATCGATGAACGGTTCCACACCGTCGCTCCATTGCGGGGCGACGCGCGGTGTTGGGTCGAGGCGTAGCGCTGCTGCGTCGCTCGCATCAATCAACGCGCGCAGGCGAGCGCTTGCGGAATCGGCGCCCCAGCTGCGCGGTGCAACGGCCCACGCCGTCGTGGCAGCCATCGAGAGAAGTGCGGCGCGTCGCGAAAGGGTCGTGGTCGTCATGCGTTGCCTTTGAACTCTGCGTGGCATCGGAGCGAGTTGCTCGGTACTCTAGCCGGATAACAGCCGCGAGGCATCAGGGGAGAGATCGCATGCAGCACGCCACGCACGCACGCCAGTGGACCACTCGAACAGCGGCGGCACGCTTGCTGATGGGGCTTGTTCTTGCCTTTGCCAGCGTAGGCATCACGCAGGCGCAAGCGCCGAGTGCTGATGTGTGGGTGATCACGGGTGCGAATGTCGTCAATCTCGAAGGCGGCGCGCCGATTCGCGATGCGGTCGTGGTGATCAAGGGCGAGCGCGTCGTCGCCGTCGGTACTGCGGCGCAAGTGCCCATCCCGGAAGGTGCGCGGCAACTGAGGTTGCCGGGCAAGTGGCTGATGCCTGGCCTCATGAACATGCATACGCATTTTGGCTTGCGTTTACCGGGCGCTGCGTTTCAAGAGACCGCGGATGAGACCGACGGTGCATTGGCCTTGCGTATGGCGGGCAACGCGCGTCGCTCATTGCTCGCAGGAACGACCACCGTGCGCACGCCCGGCGAGAGCCGCGACGCAATCTTTGCGCTGAAAGCGGCGATCGACAAAGGTGAGCATTGGGGGCCGCGGATCTTTCCCGCAGGCCGACCGATCGTGCCGACGGGCGGCCATAGTTCAGAGAAAGTGTTCGACGGCATTGATGGTCCAGATGAGGTGCGTCAAGAAACACGACGGCAGATCTTGTTAGGCGCGAAGTGGGTCAAGATCATGATCTCACGTGGCATCGCGAGCACGGGCGATATCTCGGCCGCCGATATGACTGTCGAGGAGATGCGCGCGGCCACCGATACCGCACATCGGCAAGGCGTCAAGGTGGCGGCACACACGGGTTCCATCAGTGCCACGCTCGATGCGCTCGAAGCTGGCGTCGATAGCTTCGAACACGGGTACTTTTTGAATGACGATGTGTTTCGCAAGATGCGCGAGAAAGGGGCGTGGTACGTCCCGACGATCGTCGTGAGCCAAGCCGGCGCGATGGAGTTCTTCCAAAAGATCGGCTCGACGCCGTTCTATCTCGCGCGCGTCAAGATGGTAGGTAAGTCGCACTGGGCCGCGTTGCAGTCGGCCATCAAGAGCGGCGTCAACATCGCGATGGGCAGCGACCAGTTTCCCTTCGAGCCGAACGAGGGCACGGTAGCCTCGATTCGCGAGATCGAGCTGTACAACGAGGCAGGCATGACACCTCTACAAGCGTTGCGCAGCGCCACCGTCAACACAGCAAAGATGTTAGGTGCGGAGCAAGACCTTGGCGCTGTTGCGCCGGGTAAGTTCGCCGACCTCATCGCGCTCGACGCCGATCCGACGCAGAATGTCCGGGCGCTACGCACGCTATCGGTGGTGATCAAGGGCGGGCGTGTGTACCGCAACGATGCGGATCCCGCCTCGGTGATCGCGAGCGGAGTGTACTGATCGTGAGTAACGCCCCGTCGCGCGCACATCGCTGGTGGTTGCTGGTGCCGTTCGTCTGGCAAGTCGCCGCGGTACCGTTCGTGAACGACGTCGCGTTACGGCCGTTGTCGCTACCGTTTCCGCTCGTGTGGCAGATGCTCGGCATTCTCGTGACGACGGCGGTCATCGGCTACGTCTTCGTTATCGACCGGCGGCTCGACGCCGCGTACGCTGCTAACGACTCTTGAGGCACACGTGACGCTGTGGCTGTGTCTCGCCGTCGTGCTCGGCACGATGATTGGCAGTCTGTGGTACTCCGCGCGCCAAGCGCGCGGCCGCTCGATGGATGAGTGGGCGATCGGCGGGCGACGCTTTGGTTCGTGGATCTTCTGGTTCGTCAATGCGGGCGAGATCTACACGACATTTGCCGTGCTCGGCATTGCCGGCTATGCCTGGGCGTTTGGTGCACCGGCCTACATCGCATTTACCTCCGTCTCGCTGGCGTGCGCGCTCGGCTACTGGCTAACACCGCAGATTTGGGAAGCCGGTCGGCGCCATGGGCTCGTCACCCAGGCGGACTTCTTTGCACACCGCTATGGCGCGAAGTCGCTCGCGGTCTTCGTCGGTCTCGCTGGCATCGCCGCGTTGGTGATGTATGTGCAGATTCAATTGACGGCGTTGTCGCTGATCGTGCGTATGACGATCGGCCCGGAAGTCACGCCGCTGCAAGCGACACTCGCCGCCGTCGCCGTCATGCTGGTCTTCGTTTACGTGGCCGGCTTGCGCTCGGCTGCGTTCGCGGCGGGCGTCAAAGACGTGCTGATGATCTTCGCGGTGGTTGGGCTCGCAGTCACGATCGCGGATCGCGTTGGCGCGAGTTCGATGCTCGATGTCTATCGGCTCGCGCAAGAGCAGTATCCGACGCTCGGTACGTTTCCGGGGTTGAAGCCCGAGGCGAATCTCACGACCACATGGCTCATGACGGCGGCGCTCAATGTCGCACTCGGCACGTGGATTTTCCCGCACATGTTTCAACTCGTGTTCGCGGCCAACGGTGTCCAAGCGATCCGTCGCAATACGCTGTGGCAGCCGCTGTATTCGCTGTGCTACTTCTTCATCATTCTGTTGGGCTTCGCGGCATTGATTGCCGGGACGCAACCACCCGATGGCAATTCGAATGGCGTGCTGCTGCAGTTGGTCACGGACCAGTACCCGGCCTGGGCGGTCGGGCTGTTTGCGGGCGCCGTGTCGTTGCTCGCGCTCGTTCCGGGCTCGATCCTGTTGTTGGGCGCGGCCACCATCTTCGGACGCAACGTCGTTTTGCCGCTCAAGCCGGATCTCCCCGATGGTGCCGTGCTGTGGTGGTCCCGTGGCGCGATGCTGGTATTCGCTGGCGCCGCTGCCTGGCTTACACTGACAACTAACAAGTCGCTCGTCGATGTCGGTCTCGCCGCTTACGCGGCCATTGGCATGCTCGCGCCGGGCGTGTTTTTGGCGTTCCTGTGGCCGCGCACACGCGCGCTAGGTGTGTTTGCGGGTATGGTCGTGGGCTATTGCGTCTTGCTCGTGCCGCCGATCGCCGCATTCTGGCAAGCGCTGCTGCCGGAGTGGGATTCCGGCCTCGTCGCGCTGTTGATCAATGCCGCTGTCGCGGTGCTGGTCAGTGCGGCGCTGCCGCCGTCTCGGCCGCAATCCACGCCGTGACATTTTCGCGCATGGCCCACAACGGCAAGTAGCCACTGCGCAATAAGGTGGCATGAAACTCGCGCAAATCGAAGCGCGTGCCGAGTTCGCGCTTGGCCCGTTCACGCTCTTCGAGGATCTGCAGCATGCCGACGGTGAAGGCCGTGGCTTGGCCAGGCACGGCGAGATAGCGATCCACGGCTTGTTCATTGCTCGAGCGCGGGCTTGGCGTGTGCTCGTCGAGATACTGAATCGCTTGCTCGCGCGACCAACGTTTTGAGTGCAAACCGGAATCGACGACGAGCCGTGTCGCACGCCACAGCTCACCCGACAAGCGGCCAAAGTTTGCATACGGATCTTGGTAGAACCCCATCTCGCGTGCGAGGCGTTCGGCATACAACCCCCAGCCCTCGACGAACGCCGTGTCTTGCCACCAGCGATTGACTTTGCGCAAGCGCGGCACGGAGCGGTCGACCAAGATCGTCGAAATTTGTAGGTGATGGCCGGGCAATGCCTCGTGATACAGCAGCCACTCCAAGTCGTAGAGTGGGCGCGTATCGAGGCGCTCGAGGTTGAGATACACCGTGCCGGGGCGGCGTCCATCGGGCGTGCCCGCTTCGTAGAAGCCTGACGGAGCGCCCGCGGTGCGATACGGCTCGGTCGCACGCACTTCGAGGGGCAGCGGCGGGGGTGTCAAGAATACTTCCGGCAAGCGTGCTTGCATGCCCGCCACGATATTGCGCGCGCGCTCCAAGTACGCGGTGCGACCTGCGGCGTCATCGCGCAGGAAAAAGCGTGGGTCGCTCTTGAGCTGCTGCATGAAGCTCTTGAGATCGCCGGTGTGGCCAACCTCGCGCATGATGGTGCGCATTTCGTCTTGAACGCGTGCGACTTCGGCAAGCCCGAGCTCGTGAACGCGCTCTGCGGCGATATCGGTCGTGGTGAATTGGCGCAGCAAAAAGCTATAGAACTCCGCGCCGCGCGGCAATTGCCAGACGCCGGCATCGATCGGCGTACGCGCGGCGTGCGCTTCGAAAGTCGCAATCAGTTGCTGATACGCGGGTTGCAACTCACGCAACAGCGCGTCATGCAAAGCGGATTCGAGGGCCGCGCGCTCAGCCTGTGGTAGCTCGAGAGCGGCCAGCTTACGCCGAAAGTCGCTCGCAATTGGGCTGTCGCCCTCGGTCCCATGCGGTGCGCCCGCAATGACGCCGCGCGTCTGGCTCAGCAAGATCGGATAAATGCTCTTGGGTAGATAGATGCCGAGACGGGCCTGCGCCTGCAGCCGACTCACGAGCCCCGCAAGATGCGCGCGCGTCGCGCGCACCCGGCGGATATACGCGCGAGCCTCGTCGGCTGAGCGCACGGGCTGGCTCACGAGCGTGCGCGGCACGTCAACATGCGGGCCGACGATTTGGTTGAGCGGGTAGAGGTGATTGCGCCACACGTAGCGGTCGAGCATGAGCTGCTGCTGTGCGACGAACACCCGGTACTGCAGCTGCGAAGCCGCATCGAGCTGGGCGGGATCGAAGCGGCGCTGCAAGGTTCGCAGTTCGCGGCGGGCCAGTGCGGCGTCGGCCGCGAGGCCGCGATCGGACAGGTCTTCCCAGCGATCATTGCCGGTGCTGTCACCTTGCGCCGTTGCGAGCGATGGGTTGTTAGCCAGCATTCGCAGGTACGCGCCATCGAGGAACTCGAGTAGAGCATCAGCCGGCGACGAGGTGGGCTGCGCGTGGGCTGCGCTCGCGAGGAGCAGCGCGCCTAACAACAGACGCTTCATGCAGAGCCGCCCGGTTTGTTCAACGAGTAACGCATGATGCGACCGTG
>CAYUIT010000076.1:0-12975 GCA_964444835.1 uncultured Steroidobacteraceae bacterium | reverse complement strand
CGAGTGGCAGCGCCCCGCAGGCGCGAGCCTCGCGGGCTCAGGGCGCTTGAGTTTGATCGAAGGCGGCAGCGTCTTCGATCGTGCGGGCGCCGCACTGAGTGACGTCACTGGCGCTGCCCTACCCGCTGCAGCGAGTACGCGCCACCCCGATCTTGCGGGGCAGCCTTTCGAAGCGATGGGCGTCAGCGTTGTCGTGCACCCTCACAACCCGTACGCACCCACCTCGCACATGAACGTGCGACTGTTCACAGCGGGTGCCGGGCGCGTGTGGTGGTTTGGTGGCGGCTTCGACCTGACACCCGTATATCCATTCGAAGAAGATGCTTTGGCGTGGCACCAAGCCGCGCAGCAGGCGTGTGCACCGTCGGGCCCGCAGGTGTATCCGATCCTGAAGCGGACATGCGATGAGTACTTCTATCTCAAGCATCGCGGCGAGACACGTGGCATTGGCGGTTTGTTCGTCGACGATCTGAATGCCGCCACGCCGGACATCGGCGGCTCCTTCCAATACTGCTTCGATCTCATTCGGCGGATCGGCGATACGTATCTTGAGGCGTACGTCCCCATTGTCGAACGTCGCCGTGCTCTCGCTTTCGGCGAGCGCGAGCAACGCTTCCAGTGGTACCGACGCGGGCGGTACGTCGAGTTCAACCTCGTACTCGATCGAGGCACGCTGTTTGGCCTGCAATCGGGCGGCCGTACGGAATCGATTCTGATGTCGATGCCGCCGCGCGCCGAGTGGCGCTATAACTATTCGCCAGCCGCGGGGACACCTGAGGCACAGCTTGCTGACTACCTCCGGCCGCGCGATTGGCTCCCCAATCAGTCGAGCGCGGCGGTCACGCGGATCAGCTGATCCACCACCGCGCAAGTCGCCTCGCTGGCGGTCGCGCCGCGCGCAATTGCCGCTTGAAACGTAGCTAACTGCTGGTGCGCGCTCGTACCTCGTTGGACGATCGTACGCGCATGCTGCACCTCAGCGACGCAGCCAATCGCCTGCGCATCTGGCAAGACGAATTCGAGCCACTCATCTAACAACGTGCCGAACGGGACGAGGTCGGCTTTCGCAAGATCGAGCAAGCTAGCATCGAAGCTGTAACGCATCGCTCGCCAACGATTCTCGGCGATCAACAAGACCGGATAGTGCCGCCACGTTTGATTGTGCGAGCGCAGCCGATAGAGCGCGCGCAACAAACACAGATTCAGCGCGGCCAAGCATAAAGCATCGTCAAGGTCTGTCGCGCAATCGAATACGCGCGTCTCAATCGTCGGAAAGCGCGCCGACGGACGTGCGTCCCACCAAATCTTGCTCAAGTCTTCGATGAGACCGTTGCGAAGCAGTGAATCCGTGTGGCGTCGATACTCGCCGTAGCTCACAAATCGTTCGGGGAGCCCGGTTCGCGGTAATGACGTGAGCAAGGAAGCGCGAAACGATTTGAAGCCCGTATCCTCCCCTTCCCAAAACGGCGACGAACAACTGAGTGCCAGCAAGTGCGGCAAGAAGTAGGTCAACTGATTGAGCAGATCGATCCGCATCTCATCGTCATCCACGCCGACATGCACGTGCATGCCGCAGATCGCCATGCGCCGAACACCCGATTGCACCTCACGAGCGATTTCGGCGTAGCGCTCATGATCCGTGGTCCGCTGCTGGCGACCGTGCGCAAACGGATGTGTCGAAGCTGCCACCGGTGCAATGCCGAATCGTTGGCAGGTGGCAATCACGACGCGTCGCAGCGCGACTAGCTCGCCGCGCAGCTGCGCCACGCTGCGACAGATCGGCGTGCGGATTTCGAGCTGACAACGCAAGAACTCGGACGTTGCTCGACCCTGCGTCCGCTCGATGCACTCCGCGAAGAGCTCGGGCGGCGGATCAACGACGAGATCGCGGCTCGCGGCATCGACGAGGAGGTACTCCTCTTCGACACCGATCGTGAATGCAGGCGCCACTTCGCTCATGGGGTCGGAAGTGTAGCCGTATCGCTCGGTTCCAAGCACACATACAAAGACGGATCAGCCAGGATTGGCGCCAGGCACGCGTGCAAACGCTCGGCCCAGTCACGCGCGCCCGCCTCGCTCTCAATCAAGTCCTGGCGAATCTCCACGCAAACATGCGGCCAGCCGCGGGCTTCCGCATGAGCGTCGATCGTGTAGTCGGCGGGATGTCGCCCGGAATACGGTTCGTTATCGCCCACGACCCACCGAGGATCCGCCCGCAAAGCGGCTAACAACGGCCGGGCAATTCTCGAATCGCGATCCCACAAGACGCCGATATGCCACGGCCTGGGTTGGCCCGCGAAGACCGGCGTAAAACTATGGATGGCAATCAGTACGGGTACACGCGATCCGCAGACGCGGCTGCACAGTTCTGCATCGAGACGCTCGTGATACGGCGCCCAATAGCGCGCAGCTCGTTCACGTCGTGCTGCGTCGGACAGCGGAAAATTTCCCGGGATGACGACGCCATCGCTGATCTTGACGATGCTCGTCGGGTCGCTAAGCGCGCGATTGCAGTCGATGACAAGCCGCGACCAATTCGCGAGCACTGCCACACAGCGAAGGCGCTCGGCGAGCACGCGCGCGACCGTAGCCGCACCGATATCCCACGCGATATGGCGTGTGAGTGCCTCGGCGCCAAGTCCTAACGAGTCGAGTTCCTCCGGCACCGCATTGCTCGCATGATCGCAGGCAATGACGACTCGACCTCGTGACACGTGGTCGTGTGACTCGCAATCGTGAAGCGTGTAAGCCGGAGCGCCGTTCGGCATGCTAGTTTGTTATGGCAAGGCTCGCTGCATCCGCACATTTATAGCATGCAATTCCGCATTGTTCGGGCCGTCCGCCACCGTGATGCCGTTCGCACACACGCGCAACCTGACGCCGCGAAGCCTGCATAGCTGCGCGAGTCGGCGTTCCGAAGCGCACGCCGCGCTCAAATCTGACGATGCAGCCACTCATCGATCGCGCGCGGCTGCTCCAGATAGAACCCTTGCACGTAGCCCACACGAAGGTCGCGCAAGACGTTCAACACGTCGGCATCTTCGACACGTTCCGCAATCGTGGCGATCCCCAAAGCGTTGCCGACTTTGGTGATCGCATCCACCATGCTGCGATCGACTGGATCGCGCGCGACATCCGAGACGAACTGCCCGTCGATCTTCAAGAAATCGACCGGCAAGGTCTTGAGATACAGGAACGACGACAGCCCGCTGCCGAAATCGTCAAGCGCGAATCGGCAACCCAATGACTTTAGCTCACGCATGAAATGCACGGCATTCGACAGGCTCGACACCGCCGCCGTTTCAGTGATCTCAATACACAACGACGGACCCACGGCCTCGGTCTGCAAGCGCTCGACCAAGAAATCCAGGAACTCTTGATCATTGAGCGAAATGCCGGACAAATTCACGGCGAGGAGCGGCAGCGGCAGATCGGCCCGCCGCAGCGTTACCAGCCGATCGATCGCTTGATTCATGACCCAACGATCGATCATCGACATCACGTTGTAGCGCTCGGCGGCAGGAATGAACTCGCTCGGACCAATCAGCGTCCCGTTCTCATCCCGCAAACGCACCGTCAACTCATGGAACTCATTGAGTGCGTGTGCCGAAGCTGCCAGCGGCAAGATGCGTTGCGAGAAGAGCACGAGCCGACCATCGTCGACGCTCCGCGTGACGCGTGACACCCACTGCATTTCGCGGTGGCGATCCGTGCCGACGCCGCTCTCGTACACATGCACACGGTTGCGGCCACCGTCTTTGGCGGCATAGCACGCGACATCGGCTGCACTGAGCGCAATGGCTGCGCTGGGCGTCTCACTGGTGATTCGCACCACGCCGATGCTCGCGCCGATCGACATGTGAGCCCCAGCCCATTGGAATCGGTAACTGTAAATCGCTTGGCGAATACTCTCGGCCACCTTCTCCGCCTGCGCGATCGAGCAATGCTCGAGCAACAAGCCGAACTCGTCGCCACCCAGGCGCGCGATCGTGTCCGCCGAGCGCACTCGCGCTTGCAGCAACGCGGTGATATCGCGCAAGAGTCGATCGCCGGCACTGTGACCGCACGTATCGTTGATCACCTTGAACTGATCGAGATCCACGTAGAGCAAAGCGCAATGCACATCGCCTTGGTGGGCTGCCTGCACGGCCGCCTCGAGCCGCGTATCGAACTCGCGCCGATTGATGAGGCCGGTCAAGGCGTCGTGACTCGCTTGATAAGACAGCGCGCGCTTCAAGCGTCGCTCACGGGTCACATCGCTGAACACGATCACCGCACCGACGATGTCGCCTTGTCGGTTGCGGATGGGCGTCGCGGAGTCTTGAATCGGGATGTCTTCACCGTCGCGATTCACGAGTACGCGCGCATCCGAAGACATCAATGGCTCGCCGGTGGCGAGCAGCCGCCGCAGCGCAGCGGCTAACGACTCGCGCGTCGATTCATCCACGAGCGAGACCACCGATTCAACCGGTTGCCCGCGAGCCTCCGCCAAAGTCCAACCCGTGAGGCGTTCGGCCACCGGGTTCAAGTAATCGATCGCACCGTTGGCGTCGGTGGAAATCACCGCATCACCAATCGACTGTAGCGTGACCTGCGCGCGGTCGCGTTCGGCAAATACAGCCTGCTCGGCCCGCTTGCGCTCTGTGATATCGGCGATCGTGCCCTCGTAGCCAATGACCATGCCATCCGCATTGCGCATCAAGCGCGCGCTCTCGAGCGCCACGACCTGCGCGCCATCGCGCCGCCGCAGCGTCAATTCGCGCGCCCGAACCGATCCCTGCGAGTCGATCTCGCGCGCGAAAGCCGCGCGGTCGGCCGGGTTCCAATACAGGACACTCGCGTTCGGCAGCGCATAGATTTCCTCTGCCGAATCGTAGCCGAGCATGCGGACGAAGGCGTCGTTGACCGACAGCAACTGACCATCCGGCGTGCCTTGATACACGCCTTCCATCACGCTCTCGAATAGCCCGCGGAATTTCGCTTCCGAGCGCCGCAGCGCGTCTGCCGCGACATTACGCTCGATCGCGAGCCCAGCCAGTCGCACCGCATGGGCGATCAACTCTGACTCATTCGCATCGGGCAAGCCCGTCTCGCCGCGATAGACTGCGAGCGACCCTAACAACTTACCGCTAGCGCTCTTGATAGGACTGGCCCACAACGCTCGGATGCCACTCGCGGTGAACACGTCGAGGTGTTCGAGGCAGCTCGGATCCTGCGTCACGTCAGAAATGAAAACGGCCCGACCCCAGTAGGGTGTCGCGGGAGCCGAGTTGAACGAGGATCGCACGGACTGCGGCAACGCCCGCGTAACGGTATCGACAACATGGGCACCGTCATCGGAGAGGACACTGATCGCGGCCCGATTACTCGCTTGAACCGCCTCGATCAATTGCACCACTGAGGACAAGGCGTCATGCAGCGTGGCGTGGCTCGCGAGCTTTTCGAACACGGCGCGCTCGCCGGCGGTGATCAGCTCTTGGCGCTTACGTGCGCGAATATCCGTCAAGCTCGCGCGCACGAGTCGGCCCTGCGAGCTCGGCAGCTTGACGAGCCGAACTTCGCACAGCACGTCCGTTCCCGTCGCGTCGCGGTGCTGCCATTCGAATACTTGCGGCTCGCCTTCGAGCGCGCGATTGATACGCGTGCGGTACTCGCTGTCGAGCAAGTGCCACTGGGTCTCCGTGAAGCCATCGCTGCCCAACTGGCGTGCAGCACTCAGCTCGCGAGGCCCCAACGCCAGCAGCTCCTCGCGTGTGTAGCGCAGGAAGCGCGTCGCGTTCTCATTCGCATCGACGTAACGACCCGCATCGACATCGAACACCAAGATCGCCTCGGGCGCGTTATCGACCAGCGAGCGGTAGCGCGCTTCGCTCTCCCGCAGCTTGCGCTCGGATTCGTGCCGCTCGGAAACATCCCGCAAGCACACGACATACACTCGCACACGGCCGCTGCGCGCGCTGCTCACGGCAATCTCTGCTGCGAACAGCGATCCGTCTTTGCGACGCGCGATCATTTCCTCGACCGGACCGCCCGCTCCCGTCGAATCGCTCGCAGCAGCCAACATCGCGAGGCCTTCCGCCACCGTGCCACCCACCGCGATTTCAGGAATCAACAGGTCGATTCGACGCCCAAAAATCTCGGCCGCCGCAAACCCAAAGACACGCTGAGCCATTGGATTGATCGTGTCGATGCTGCCATCCGCGTCGACCGTGATGACCACATCCTTGATGTGATCCAAGATGATCTGCAGGTGTTCGACGCCCTGCTGCGCGAGCTCGCTCGACAGCGAGCGCGCCTCGTCGGACATGAGCTGCATGGAGCGGACGATGCCGCGCCGTTCTTCATCGAATTGTTCGTAGTGCCGACTAACGATTTGCAGCAGTTGCCGTACGTCGATGCGCTTGCCACCCGCCGCCGCGCGCAATTCGCGCAGCTGCCGCTTGAGATCTGGGTGCAAGCGCCGTAGCGAGAACGCGGCCGGCGCGCGCTCCGGCGCGACCACCGTCGATATCGCGGAGGAGTCGCTGGGGGACCCCCGAACGATCGTCGTCCGGGCGGATTGATTTGACATAACTGCTCACGGCCAAGGCTATGAGCATATTAGGTCTACTGGCTCCGACGGCGCGTGACCGTACTCTCGGAATTATGGGTTTTCCGCGGCTTTTTCGCCGTCTGCGGGCGCAGCTTCCGTCGGCGGGACCACGACGAGAGGAATGGCGAAGGATCGCGACAAGCTAACGTCGGACGTTTCGACCAGCACAACGGCCGACAGCGTATGTACGCCCTCCAGGCGGGGCGTCACGGTCACCACGTGCCGAATGTCTGTGCCTACAGCCGGGCGCTCAACCGGGCCCAAATTGCTATTCGCCGTCACACGCAGACCGTCTTGAGCTTGGAAGACAAGTTGCAGTCGCTCAACCGGGCCTGTCGGCAGCACCGATACCAAAACATCGAGCGGCACCCCGATCTCGGGTCGCTTTGCGTGATCGAAACGCACTTCGACGGGAACGGCGGATTTGCCCGTGCCAACGGCCACGACCATGTCAGCGGCTGCGACTTCGCTTGCGTCTTTCGCCGAGGCCGTTGCCGTAGTGCTGGTCGACGCCTTTTGGTCCGTCGGCGCCTCCGACTTCTCCGAGCACGCGGCAACTGCAACGATCAAACAACTAACAATGACCACTCGCAGCGCGAGTGAGACACCGATGCGCATGTGAACTCCTTGACCCACAGGCGCTAGTTTGCACGCACTTGGCGCCGGATGCACGCGTATGCCTGACGTCGGTCTGTATTGTCACCTTTTTTCGTTACCGGCTAAGCAACGGCGGCTCGTCAATCGCGGCGAACTGCTCCAGCAAATCGTTCAAATGGCGCTCCCAAAATCGCGGCTCATTGAACCATGGAAAGGCGCGTGGAAATGCCGGATCGTCCCAACGAGCCGTGAGCCAAGCAGCGTAGTGAACGATGCGCAAGGCGCGCAGTGGCTCGACCAACCGTAGCTCGAGGGTATCGACAGCCCCGAACATTTCGTAGCCCGCCATCAGGTGCATCCAGCTACTCTGCTGATCCGCAGGGCCACCCGACAAGAACATCCACAAGTCCTGAATACGCGGCCCGGAAACGCAATCGTCGAAGTCGACGAATACCGGGCCGTTGTTGCACCAGAGAATGTTGCCGGCGTGGCAATCGCCATGGATTCGAAGCTGCGCCACCGGCCCGACGGCGTCGAACTCCGTAGCCACGCGCTCAATGATTTGCTCGGAAACCTCAGCGTAGCGTTCGAGCAGCGACTCCGGGAGCAGGCCCCCGGACAACACCGTTCTACGAGCGTCGTCGCCGAGCCGCGCCACTGAAATCGCTGGCCGAGTCCGAAATCGCTCTGCGGCACCCACGGCATGCATACGCGCCAAAGTCCGCCCTAACAACTCGAGCGCCGGGGGCGAATCGATTTCCGGCGCGCGACCGACCAGATAGGGAAAGGCGGCGAAACGCAGGCCCGCGAAGCGAAATAGCGTATCCCCGTCGCGCTCGATCGGCGCGGCGACCGGCAGATCGCGCTCCGCGAGTTCCCGCGTGAAGCGGTGTTCTTCGAGAATTTGCGCGTCCGACCAGCGCCCCTCGCGATAGAACTTGAACACCCATACCGCGCCGTCGTCGGTCGCGATCTGGTAGACGCGGTTCTCGTAGCTGTTCAGCGCGAACAGCTTGCCGCTCGGCTCGAAACCAATGGACTCCGCCGCCGCGAGCACCGTGGCCGGATCGAGCCCCGAAAATGGTGTGACGTTTGCGCGCTGCTTCACAGTTTTCCCGAATTCAAGCGCGACCAAGCTCGGGCAGGCACTCTTGTCATGTGTTCGCCGTCCGATCGCGCGCTAGACTACGCGCCCTCGGAGGTCGACCTCGGCAGCTCTTTGCCTCTACATCACTAACAATCATGGCTCGTAAATCCATTCTCGTCACCGGCGGCGCCGGCTACATTGGCAGTCACACGGTCATGCAACTCGTCGCGCGCGGCGAATCGGTCGTGGTCCTCGACGACTTGTCGACCGGCTTTCGCCAGGCTGTGCGCGGCGCGCCACTCGTGGTCGGCAGCGTCGCCGACAAGGCTCTCGTGGCGAAGATACTCAACGATCATGCCGTCGATACGGTGGTGCATTTCGCCGCTCACACGATCGTGCCCGAATCCGTGCGCGACCCCTTGAAGTATTACGGCAACAATACGTGCTCCACGCGGAACTTGCTCGATGCGTGCGCGCAAGGCGGCGTCCAGCATTTCGTGTTCTCCTCGACAGCAGCCGTATATGGCATGCCCGCCGACGGGCTCGCGCGTGAAGACTCGCCGACCGTGCCAATCAATCCGTACGGCACATCAAAGCTGATGTCCGAATGGATGCTGCGCGATGTCTCGTTTGCGACGCCATTGCGTCATGTTGTGCTGCGTTACTTCAACGTCGCAGGCTCGGATCCCGAAGGCCGCATCGGTCAATCGACACGCGCGGCGACGCTGCTCGTGAAGGTTGCCTGCGAGGCTGCTGTCGGCAAACGTCAATTTGTCTCCGTATTCGGCACCGACTACCCGACGCCAGACGGCACCGGCATTCGCGACTACATCCACGTGCACGATTTGGCCGATGCGCATTTGCGCGCAGTTGACTACTTGCGCGCGGGCGGCAGCTCGCTCACCGCCAATTGTGGTTACGGCCACGGCTACAGCGTCCGCGAGGTGCTGGCGACCGTGCAACGCGTCGCGGGCCGCTCGCTCGACATTCGTGAAGAGCCACGCCGCGAGGGCGATCCTCCGTCGCTCGTGGCTCACGCCCAGCGTGTCCGCGACCTGCTGCGCTGGACGCCGCGTTATGACGATCTCGAGCAGATCGTGCGCACCTCACTCGAGTGGGAAAAACGCCTCGTCCAAGAGCCCTGGTAGCGAGAATTTGGCGTCGGGTGCCTGCGACAGCGCCGTTCCCCCCTGGGCTCGTCTAGAATGCTGCAATGCGCTGGGCGCGGCCACGATCTTTGTCCGGTTTGATGCTGCTGGGGCTTGCCCTGATCGCAGTGCCGCTACTCGTGGCAATCGTCAACGCGGCACTGCAAATCCGGCAACTCTCGGCGACCAGTCAAGAGATCGTCCTCGAGGGCGTGCAAGGCGCGCGTCTCACGCAAAGCATGTTTGCCGACGTTGCCGTGCTCGAGCGATCGATTCGCCTGTACCAGTTGCTCGGCGACCGACAGCTCCTGAATAACTACAACCAGGCAGATGCGCGGCTCGATGCCAGCTTGAAGCAGTTGGAAATCGTGCTCACGCGCGAGCCCGCGCTGGCCGCCGTTCGCGAATTCGCGGCGATGAAGCGCACGTTGGCCGACACGATGCGCGGCGCGACGGCCAATAGCCCGTCACTGTCGCAAGCGCTGTCGCAAGTTGAATCGCTCGATCAACTTGCCAGCAAGATCGCGACGACCGGCAATCAAAGCGTCGATCTACGGCTCGCCGACATGCGTCGCGAAACCGAGCGCGCGCAGCGGCGCATGCTGTGGCAATCCGCGCTCCTCGCGCCGCTCACGCTCATCGCGATCTTGGCGCTCACACTAACAATCGGACGCCCACTCCGCACGATCGACCGCGCTATAAGCGAGTTGGGCCAAGGCAATTTCACCAACGCAATCCAGGTATCCGGCCCCGTCGACTTGCAGCGTTTGGGTGGGCAAATCGAGTGGCTACGGCAGCGTCTTCTCGACCTGGCCGAGGAACGCAACCGCTTCTTGCGACACATGTCGCATGAACTGAAGACGCCGCTTGCGAATATTCGCGAGGGCACGGAACTTCTCATGGATGGCGCCGTTGGACCGCTGGACAACAACCAACGCGAGGTCATCGCGATCCTGCGCGACAACGGCATTAAGCTGCAGCGCCTGATCGAGAATTTGCTGTCTTACAGCGCGTGGCAAAAGGAAAGCGTGGGCCTCGACGTCTCGGATTTCCGCTTGCGGTTACTCGTCAAACAAGTGCTCGAAAGTCAGCAGCTCACCGTGATCTCGCAACGCGTCCGCCTCGACGTCAAGATCGACGACCTCACGCTGCGCGCCGATCGCGGCAAGATGCGGCTAATCATCGAGAATCTGCTGTCGAACGCCATCAAGTACTCCCCCAAAGGCGGTACCATTTACCTGCATGCAGCCGCCAAGGAGGGCCAGCTCCGCATCGACGTAGCCGACAGTGGGCCCGGTATCCCGAAAGCCGACCGCGCGCGCATCTTCGATGCGTTCTATACCGGAAAGGCGCCAACGGGGGGCTTCGTGAAGGGGACGGGAATCGGTTTGTCGGTCGTTCTTGAGTTCGTCAACGCTCACGGCGGCACCGTGGAGATCGTCGATGGCGTGCACCCCGGCGCGCATTTCCGCCTCGTGATGCCGGTCGTTAGTGGCGGTGCCGTGGCGAAGGAGCGCGCGCATGCAGCGTAGGCCCACGCCTCGTCGGGTGCAGCCTTATGTCGGCGTCCTCTGCGGCCTCGTTGCGGTCGTGGGCTCGGGATGCGCGACGCTAGGGACGCCGGGCGGCCGCGAACCGGCCCCCGAGCCGCGCGTGGATCGGGCGGCCGCCGAAGGGGCCGTCGTGAGTGGCTATCTCGAAACGCTAACGCGTTTGTCGCAAGGTACGGCGGCACAGCAGGCTGAAATCCTCACCGCCCTGCGTAACGAATACACGGCGGCACCGACGCCAAGCCGTGTGCTCAAGTTCGCACTTGGCCTGGCAACACCTGGCCACGCCGGGTTCGACCCTGTCGGCGCACAGCGACTTTTGCGCGAAGTACTGGCAAACCCTGAAACTCTGCTACCTGCGGAGCGCTCCATGGCGCAGCTGCAGTTGGCAATGGTCGATCGGCACCAGGCGTTGCAAGCCGATGTGAAGCGAGCCCAGAGCGACAACGATCGAAGCGATCGTGATCGCATTAGCACGCTGACACGCAAGCTCGCCGCCGAGACCGAGGAGAATGCTCGGTTGAAGCGTGCGCTGGAGGAAGCGCAGGCCAAGCTCGATGCGATTGCCAAGATCGAACAGGGATTGAAGAGTCGCACCCCGAAACCGGAAGGACGGAATCCGTAAATCATGCAAGCCGCTATGCAACTCGCCAGCCACACGACTTCGTCCAATCTCAAGCGCAAGGCGCGCATTCTGGTCGTCGACGACGATCCGGGCTTGCTGCGACTGCTAACAATTCGTCTCCGCGCCGAGAATTACGAGGTCGAGGCCGTCGAGAGCGGCGCACTCGCACTCGCTGCAACTGCACGCTTCCGCCCGGAACTCGTGATCACCGATTTGCGCATGGACCAGATGGATGGCATCGGCCTCCTGAAGGAATTGCAGGCGCGCTACCCGGGCCTCAAGGTCATTATCCTCACCGCGCACGGCACGATCCCGGATGCGGTGCAGGCCACGCAGATGGGTGCGTTCGGCTTCCTCACGAAGCCCGTCGACAAGCAAGAACTCCTTGATCAAGTACAAAAGGCGCTGCGGATCTCCGGGTTCAGCGATACCGATGAAGATTGGCGCTCCGAAATCATCACGCGCAGCTCCGTCGTCGAAGAAAAGCTCGCCCAAGCGCACATGGTCGCCGGCACCGACGCCCGCGTGTTGATCACCGGCGAAAGCGGCACCGGCAAAGAATTACTCGCAAAAGCCATCCACAAGGCGAGCCCGCGTCGCGCCAAGCCGTTCGTCGGCATCAACTGCAGCGCGATGGCCGAGAACCTGCTTGAGTCGGAGTTGTTTGGTCACGTGAAGGGCTCGTTCACGGGCGCCATTCGCGATCACAAAGGCCTGTTCCAAGCTGCGGACGGCGGCACGTTGCTGCTCGATGAGATCGGCGATATGCCAATGCGCTTGCAGGTCAAGCTGCTGCGCGTACTGCAAGAGAATGTCATTCGCCCGATCGGCTCCACCGATGCGGTGCCCGTCAACGTGCGCGTGATTTCCGCGACGCACCGCGATTTGCAGCAATTGATGATGGCCGGCCAGTTCCGCGAGGACTTGTACTACCGTCTCAACGTCGTGCACATCGAGATGCCGCCGCTGAATCGTCGCCGCGAAGATATCCCGTTGCTCGTCTCGCACTTCTTGGCGCAGATTAGCAAGGAAAGCGGCGTGCGCAAGATCTATGCGCCTGAGGCAGTCGAGTTGTTAGCCACGGCCGAGTGGCCGGGCAATATTCGTCAGCTTGCGAACGTCGTGCGGCAAAATGTCGCGCTGTCACAAACGCCGATCATTCCGGTCGAACTCGTACAGCAATCGTTAGGCGGCACGCAGGGTCGCCTGCCCTCCTTCGATGAGGCGCGCGACGAATTCACCCGCAGCTATCTCTCGCAGATCTTGCAGATCACGGGCGGCAACGTGAGCCAGGCCGCGCGTCTCGCGAAGCGGAATCGCACGGATTTCTACAAGCTGCTAGGTCGGCATCAGCTGACGCCGGAAGATTTCAAGAG
>CAYUIT010000075.1:6059-13400 GCA_964444835.1 uncultured Steroidobacteraceae bacterium | reverse complement strand
TGTCTCGAATACTGGTGTCGGCTGCCGTTGCGGCGGCGCTGGCATCGCCTGCGGCTCACGCTACGTGCTCCATCGTGTTGGGAAACGGCGTGCTGCCGAACGTCCCCGCCAATGGGCGCGTCGAGTGCACCGGCAACAGTACCAACATCAACATCGTCGGCAACAACATCGCGGGATCTCAAGTGGCCTTCATGCCCAACGCGGTGACGATCGGCGGCTCAGTCCAATACAGCTCCACGGCCACTTCAGGCCAGTTTTTCTTCGAGCAAGGCTCGACGACATCCGATCTCGACTTCGTGATCGCAGGTGCCAGCGCCTCCGTCAGCATCAGTGGTGCGCTGAATGACTTTACGAACTTGCGAATTGCAGGTGATAACAGTGCGATCACCATCAATGCCAGCGGCTCGATCAACGGCACGACCAGCATTAACGCGATCGAAGTGCTTGGCAACAATTCGACGTTGAACTTGGCGGCCGGCTCCACGATCATTTTCAATGGCCAGAGCGGCGCCGGCATTCTCGGCGGCAACGGCGCCCAGATCTTCAACATCAACGGCGCCATCAACAATGTCAGCAACACCTTCGCAACGGCGATCTCGGCGGGCGGCGGCGACGATGTAATCAACCTACGCGCAACGAGCTTCGATAACACGTTGGTCGGCGGCGCCGGCAATGACTTGCTGACCCTTAACTCGAATGCGAGCTACGGGAGTTCGAGTGCCGAGATCGAACGATTGCAGGTCGGTTCGCTGGCAAATACGGGCGTCACCCTCACAGGCACTCATCAATTCTCATCCGTCGACCTGAGCGGCACGCTCATCGTTCCGCGAATGGCTACGCTGTCGGGTACAGCCGTAGCCGTGACGTTGGGAGGCGCCGGCTCCCTGCGCTTCAACAACGCCGATCAGCAGGTGTTCACAGGAAACATCACTGGCAGTGGTCTGAGCTTTCGCGGCCTCGTGATGCAAGGGACGGGCACGTTGGTGCTCAGCACGCCGAACACCTTCACCGGCGGCTCTTCCATCAACTCCGGCACCGTGGTGCTGAACGACGGCCAGGCACTCGGTACGGGCACGATCCTCAACAACAGCGTGTTGCGCATCGGCGGTGTCACGTTGGCGAACAACGTCGCCGGAACCGGTCTAATCGAGAAAACGGCTAACAATCTGGCAGTCCTCACAGGCAACAATAGTCACAGTGGCGGCATCATCGTGCGGCAAGGCATCGTGCGCGCGAGCCGACGCTCCGTTGGCCAAGGCCAGCTAGTGCTCGAAGCAGGTACACAGTTTGAGTACACCGATACGGGCTTCGTTGCAGATTTCGGCAACATTGCCGCTGCCCAGGACACGTTGTTCACGGTGATTGGCGGCCACAATCGCTTCACGGGCGGGACGTTCGGCAATTTGACGCTCGCAGGCGGCCGGACGAGTGTGATCGCACCCATCACGGTTGCAGGCGCCAATGGCTTGCGTGTGACAGCCGATGCCATTCTCGAAGGCAACGGCACGATCAACGGCAGCGTTACCAATATCGGTGTCGTGGCACCCGGCGAGATCGCAATCGCTAACAACAATGCTTTCATACCGCAAGCGGACAAGGCCTCCCCCGAGGAAGCCATCATGCAAGCGGCCGGTGATCTGATCGGCACACTGACCATCAACGGCAACTACTCGCAAACCTCGACGGGCGTGCTCGAGATCGAATTCGATGCGAACGGCGGCTTGGATCGTCTGGTCGTCAACGGCACGGCTGCACTCGATGGCACATTACGCTTCCGCGCCTTGAACAACGCCGAAGGCCAAGGTGGTGTCTTCCTCACGGCGAGCGGTGGCGTCACAGGCACCTTCGCGAATGTGGAAACGATTGGCGCGCAACTGCCGCTCACAGTGTTCTACAGCGCGAACGAAGCGACGCAAGCGCCGTCGCTCGTGACCGCACGGCCTTCCACTTTCAACAGCCAAGCGCTGGCGGTGGCCGATAGCGGCATGGCCTTCGTTGACGTGTTAGCCAATCGGCTCGATCTGGGCGACGGCAAGCGCGCGGCGTGGGGTCAAGTGTTCGGTGCGGCTAACGAGCGCTCGGAGCACGACGCATCGCTGGGCTATCAACACGATGCGTTCGGTCTCGCGGGTGGTATGGACTGGAAGCTCGGCCGCCATTCGCGTATCGGTGTCGGTATCGCAGCCACGCAAGGCGAGGTGGATCTCGACAACGGCGCTGGCGGCGGCGATGTGGACAGCATGCTTGCATCGCTGTACGTCGGCACGCGCGCTGGCAAGTTCGATCTCTCGGGCGGTGTCGTGTTCGGCAGCGCCAAACAAGACACGCGTCGCGTCGTCAACTTCGCGAGCATCGTGCAAGAGATCGACGGCGAAACCGATTCGTCGCTGAGCGGCGCATTCTTCGCGGCCGGCGCACATCTCGGCCAGCGCAAGGGTTGGGACATGCGCTTCGACGGCCGTGCGAGCTATCTCGTGCAAAAGCAGGACGCGTTCACCGAAGACGGCACGAGCCCGCTACGTCTCGCCGTCGACGAGGTCGAGTACGAGCACGGTGAGTTCGCACTTGGCTTCAGCTTCGCGCGACCGACTCGTACCAAGAGCGGCGGTGAAGTTACGCCGTTTGCGCGCATCGGCGGGCGCTATCTCACGGCGCTCGATGATCGCGAGATCGGCGTGGCCTTCGCGGGCAGCGGCGCGAGCGTCATGTTGTTAGGCGACGATCGTGATGTATTCCAAGGCTACGGCTCGCTCGGCCTCCTGTGGGAGCCGAAAGAGAACGTGGCGCTGCAGTTCGGCTACAGCGGCCAGTTCTCGAGCGATGCGAAGACGCACGAGGTCCGTGCGGGTGTGAGTGTGAAGCTGTAAACGACCCCCCTCGTAACAGCTAACAGAGGCCGCCTGGTGTGCTTGCCAGGCGGCCTTCTTTATTTGCGCGCCAAACGCTACTGAGCGGCTGTTCCCGCGAGCAGATGCTTGCGGAAGAAAGCGACGATGGCGGCATTCATGGAGCGATGCCAAGCCACGCGGTCGAAGCCCTCCGGGTCGACGCAGATTTCGGCTGCTTCGTCGGCAAGCTCTGCGGGGCACGGTGCGATGTAAGCAAAGTGCCCAGCGCCCTTCGCAACGCGATACTCCGGCGGCTGCGGCAAAGATGCGCGGACCGCTTCGATATGTGACAGCTCAACGCCATCGCCGCCCAGCTCCGACGCCCACAACTGCACTGGGACACGGACTGATTTCAAACCGGACGAGTCGAATAGATTGAGTGGATCGGCTGAAACGACTGCACGTACGCGCGGATCCGCCACGGGCTTGATCTGCGCTCCATCATCGTCGATGCGACGACAAAGCTTGATGATGAAGCTCCACCAGGCGTCGCAGAAGCGCTCGTTGGCCGCCGCGGTATTGGGCTTCGCGCCAGCAAGGGCCAGGGCCGTGTAGCCGCCGCGCGAGAATCCAAACACACCGATCGCCTTCGGGTTGAGCTGCGCGCGGTATCCCCAGCTATCGAGCATGAAAGAAATCACTCGACTCACATCGCGTGGCCGCGACTCGAAGATGGTGAGCTCATGGGCCCCTGCATCGTCCTCGAACGTATCGCCCGGGTGAACTAACGAGACGGCGACGAATCCTGCCTCGGCGAGTGCGAGGGCTGTGTCGCGATGGCCGAGGTGGTTACCGAGGTGACCGTGCGAAATGACCACGAGCGGCAGGCCGCTTCCCGCGACCGCGCAGTCGGCCGTGCCCCGCATTTCGAATGGCCCGAGTGTCACCGTGCCCGGCGCTGTGGCGCACGGGCTCCAGACGATGATCTTGATGGCGGGCTCAGTGCCTGCGGCAGGCACTTGCAGTCGCGTGATGCCAGCGCTATGCGCTGCGCCGTTCGCTCCTAACAACACCAGCGCAACGATCCAAATGGCGCAGCGTGGTGTGAGCCGCATATGCTGTTAGCTCTTTGGCCCCGCGGAGCCGCTGCCCCACTTGCGTCCGATCAGCACGCCGGCGCCGAGCACGGCGATCGCGCCTAACACCAAAAGCGGCAGATTACCGGGATCTTTTCGCGTGGATGCCGCGTCGGTGCTGGCCTCAGCCGCTGGTGCAGCCGCAGCGGCTGCAGCGATAGCGGCAGCATCTGCGTCATCCAGCGTGACTGGCGTAGCGGCGGCCTCTGCGGCCGTGGGCGTTCCCGCGGCGTTCAAGTCGATGATCGGGTCATCCGCGCCAGTGGCGGGTTCGACGAAAGTGGCACTGCTTTCCGGCGCGGCTGCGACGCCGGCCGCACGCGCCGCTTCGACGTGCGCACTCATGCACTGCGTGATGTGGTTCTCGACCGTCGCGCGATTGAGGGTACGCAAGTTACCAAAGTCGCGTGCGATCGCATCGGACGTTTCCCAAGTCTCCGTCTCTGCAATCTTGGCACTCAGACAACGACAGAACTCGTTAGCCGTTAGCCCGGTGCTCACATACTCGGCGACAGCTCGCGCAACCACTTCCTGTTGGAAGCTGGCGTCGGCCATGCAAGCCTCCGTCACTCGCGCGGTCTGCGTCTTGTTCATCGATTCGCCGGCTGCGGCGATGCCGGTGATGGCTTTGCCAACGCGGGCGCTCGAGAGCTCGTCGGCCGTATAGAGATCGTCGGCCTTCACCCATTCGGTGACGCCCGACTCCATGTCGCGTACCTTCACTTCGTTCGTCGAGGCTTCGACTCGCACCACTTGTACTTTGTCGGGCGCGAGTACGCCGGTGAAGCCGGCCTTGTAAACGATGTCGCCTGGATCGAGCCGTGTGATGTCCGTGGCGAGTGCAGTGGAGAGCGGTACGCCGAGGAGAATCGTCGCGAGCAATGTGTGCTTCATGGTCGCCTGATTCTCTGCGAGGCCACGGGGTAACTCAAGAAGGATGTGACAGTGAGCCTATCCCGCGGCTGCCATAGGCGAACGTGGCGATCGGCTACCTCATTGAAATGCGTAGCGATTAAGCCATGTACCCACCCCCCATGAGAAGGCGTTGGCAGTGACGGCACTCAGCAGGGCAGTAACGACGCCGAAGCGCTGGCGCAGCGCATAACGCACGATAAGCCACAGTAGCGCGGCTTCCACGAGGCAGACGATGCCCTCAGCCAACCAGAGTGCACTCCGGTCGCCGTGAAGCTGCAACGAGTACTGCCACAGCGCGGGCTGAGTCGTTAGCTGCAAAGCGAGAATTGTCGCAACGACTGACCAGGGCTTCTGTCCGGGCACAAAACGGTGCAGCCACCACGCGTAGACCGGCAGCTCGAGTGCGCAAGTCCAAACGAATGCCGTGAGCCGCTCAATGAGCATGCGAGCGCCAGCCGACGGCCGCGAGCACGCTGAGCTCGAGCCAGCCGTGAAAGCTAGAAAGCGCGAGATAGGTTTCGCGTACCGCGATCGCATTGCCAGACAGCACGGCGAGTATCGGAAGGACTGCTAACGCGCCGACGATCATGAGCCATCGTGAGCCGCGCAGCGGCTGCCGATCCGGCAATGGTTCGCGCGCGAGCGCAGGCAGCCACCAAAGCCACACTGCATAGTGCAGCAACTGCGCAAACGCATAGATCAAGACGATGCGCACGCCCCATTCCGCTTCGACGCCGGGCGCCAGTGCGAGGCGAATCTCCCGGAGAAAGCCGATGTCAGCGGGCGTCGCGAGGGTGACTAGCAGGAGCATCGCGACGACTGCTGCTGCGATGATCGTATGCGCTGGCCGCATACTCTGTTTGGGGTGAATCCAGAGCGCGAGGAATGCGAGCGCGATGAAGTTGTGCCCGTGCGCCAACACGAGCGTCGTGAGTTTCGGGTCGTGCAACGCCACGATGCTGAGCCCTAGCACCACCAAGCCGCGTCCGCAGCGCTGTGTGACGTTGCCGGACCGAAGCATCGCTGCGAGGCACAGTGCAGTACAGCCCAATACCACATCGGAATTCGCAGGCCGTTCAAGGCCGAGCGCTTCAAACACGCGCAATAGAATGAGTAGCCCAAGTGGCGCCGCGACGGCGAGCAGAAGCGGGCGCGGTAGGCGGATCTGCCGCGTGAAAACTCGCAGCTCGGCAAAGATGTGCGGCACGCCTAACAACAGGGGCCCCGCTAGCAATACGGCGCCTGGCGCCATTGCCACGACAACGGCCAGCACCGCAACAATCCACACGCCGTGATGCGCGTGGAGTCGTGCGGTGCTAGCGAGCGTCGTTGCGGTTGTTAGCGACACCTCAGCCGCGTTTGCGCAGCACGAGTATGAGTACGCCTGCAGCCAACACCGTGATACCGATCAACAGCGTGGGCAGCCCACGCTCTGGCGGCTCGCTCGCGGCGTCGATGTGCGCCCCCGTGGCCGTGAACTCCCCAGCGGGGGGCGACCCGGGCACGGGTGCCGGTGCCGCGCCGGGTACCGCTGCGCAGTAGGTGCACGCGTACTCCGTGCCATACGCGCCAGGTGTCCGGCACGTATGCGGCACACATTGGCCGGCCACTGGGCCGTTAGGTCCCACGTACGTGCACGGCGTCCCCGGCTCGGCTGCGCCACAAGCATCGCGCTCTGGGCTAGGGATGTCCGCCGCTGCCACCAGTGGCAGCAACACGCACCACAACGCCCAGCGCGACGCGGCTGCCATTTGCTTCACTCGAAGCCCCCTTGCTGCGGATAGTTGGGCTGCTGCGGGTAGTTAGGTTGTTGCGGATAGTTAGGCTGTTGCGGATAGTTAGGCTGTTGCGGGTAGTTCGGTTGCTGCGGGTAGCCAGGCTGCTGCGGGCCCGGTTGCTGGTAGTTCGGCTGCTGTGCCGGTTGCAGCGGCAGCCCGGCCATCTGCCAGGCCTCAATGCCGCCGCGATACCACAGCACATTCGTGTAACCCGCGTTGATGGCGCGCAACGCCGCGTTGTACGACATCCAGCACTCGGTGGAGGCACAGTAGAACACGAGCACGGTGTCCTTCTTGCCTTGTGTGCCTTGCTGCAACATCTGCGCAAACTGCTGCTGCAGTTGGTCATTGAAGCTGCCCGGCTGCGCGAGCCATGCCGCTGGCATTGCATTGGGCAGCATCTGCGGGCCGCCTAACACGTCGAAGATGAAGTACGGCACTTGGCGGCCTTGAATGAGGCCGACGAGGCCCTTCGTCGTCACGGCTTGGCCGCCCGGAATGCTCGTCGGTGTTTGGCCGTGCATGGCGCCGTTGTGCAACTCGCGCGTGGGCGGAACGCCAAAGTCGCGCCGCTCGAGCTCAGCGAGCCGGTCGAGATCCACGCTGCGGCCGGGGCCGTTCGGCGGGTTCGGCTGATTCGGACCAGGTGTCGGTGGGTAGTTAGGCTGTTGCGGGTATCCGGGT
>CAYUIT010000075.1:4040-5959 GCA_964444835.1 uncultured Steroidobacteraceae bacterium | reverse complement strand
GTGGGTAGTTAGGCTGTTGCGGGTATCCGGGTTGCTGTGGATAGCTCGGCTGCTGTTGCGGATCGAAACCATTTTGCGCACGCGCATCGAACGTGATGCACGTGGCCACCAGCGCCAAAGTGATTAGCCAAACACGAGTCATCATCTGTCGTCTCCCCGATCATTGTTGTCGTTAGTGCGCTAAGCTAACCAGAATTCACGCTAGCAACCACAAAAATCTGTACATGACTAACAACGAATCGAGCTCGCCACCGGCGAACGACCACCCTCCGGCGACACCGCAAAATTCTTTGCCGATCGATGACCCGTCTGCGCCACCGATTACGCCTATACAAGATTCGACACGTGAAACGCGCTTGGAGCGCACTCGAAAGTGGGTTCGGCGCTGTGCTCAGCACCGAGCTTCGCGTCGCGTTGCCGCTGTCGGCAGCGTGCTGGGATTGATGGCCGGGCTCGTGGGAACCGTGGGCAACATCGAAAAGATTCCCACCTATCTCTGCCGCATCCCGGGCGTCCATGCCGCGTGTGGGAAGTTTGGGATTGGCAATGTGGCAACGGCTGCGGAGCAGGCAGCGTGGGACGACGCAAAAGAATCGACGGATTCGCGAGCCTTGCGAGCCTATCTTCTCGCGTATCCCACTGGGGTGTATGCCGAGGAGGCCACCGCCCGACTCGCAGCCTGTCGTATGGAGCAGCGCGAGGAGTGGGTCGCCGAAGAGCGGAAGTTGCCGCTGTTCGTCGCCGCCGGCACGAAAGCCGCGCCGACCGTCGAGGCTGCAAAAACAGCGGCGCTCGAACGAGGTGAGCGTGACGCAAGCGCGCTGTGCGCCGGGTTCGTGGGCGAGTACCGCCTCCGCAGCTCGAGCGCCGCCGCGAATGAATGGCAGTGCCACACCCGCCGCGAAGGTTCGGTGTGTGGTTTCGATGGCGTCGCGGTGTGCGGCGTCGAGGCGCGCAAGCTTTCGAACGAGGAGGTTTGCCGCTGAGGTCGGAAAGCTCAGTAACGCTACCGGGGTAGCAAGGGGAGAATCGATGAAGTCGTTGCAGGGTTTCAACATGGCGCTGGGTCTCGTCGCAGCGTCGCTCTTGTTGGTCGCGTGTTCCAAAGGGGGCGATGCGCCCTCGCCAGGCGAGGCGGATTATCCAGGCCAAGCCAATCAGGCGATGTCGCCAGCCGATCTCGAGAAGTGGGAAAAGCGCGATCTCGGTGTGAAGGCACAAGACACACTCCACAGTGGCGCGCCGCATGGCGCTACGCCCACAGAGATTCCCGGCGGCAAGCTGATCACCACGCAAGAGCTCATCTCGCTGCAGCAAAGTGCGGGGCAAAGGCTCGTCGTGCTCGAGGTACTCGGTGCGCCCCAAACCTTGCCGAATGCATTCCGCGCGGTGCCAGCCGCGGCACCGGGCGACTTCAAAGACCAAACTCAGCAACAGTTCACGCAAGTGCTGCAGCAGCTCACCCGAGGCGACAAGAGCGTACCCATCGTCACGTACTGCGCGAATCCGGAGTGCTGGATGTCGTACAACGCGGCGCTGCGCGCCATCAACGCGGGCTACACGAATGTGCTGTGGTATCGCGGCGGGCTCGAGGCTTGGGAGCGTGCCGGCCAGCCCGTGTCGGGCGGTGGGCAGATGTCGAATGGCCCGATGCCGCCGGGCGGCCCGGGCCCCAATGGGCCCACGCCTAACAACTCGGGCATGAACAACGGCTCGCCGGGGCCGAACTATCCGCCGCAGAACGACCAGTTCCCGCCGGATCAGGGCCAGTACCCGCCGCAGGGTCAGCAGCCGCCGAACAACTATCCGCCGCAGCAGTACCCGCCGCAGCCTAACAATTATCCGCCGCAGCAGTCGGGTTACCCGCAACAGCAGGGCTATCCACAACAGCAGGATTACCCGCAGCAGCAGGGCTATCC
>CAYUIT010000075.1:0-3940 GCA_964444835.1 uncultured Steroidobacteraceae bacterium | reverse complement strand
CAACAGCAGGGTTACCCACAACAGCAAGGCTACCCGCCACAGTCTGAGCAGTATCCGCAGGACTAGTCGTTAGCCCACGTGAGCTATGGAAGCGCGTGTCGACAAACCGGCTCGGGCCATCGCACAGTCGTTAGGGCTGTGCGGTGGGCTCGAGAGCGCTGCGGAGCGTGGTGATCACGGCACGGTCCAATTCATTGGGCGGGTCGAGAGAGCCGAGCAGCGCCACCGCCTCGCGCCAAGCGCTTTGAGCACCCGCCGTATCGCCCGACGACAACAAAGCGTTGCCATAGCCTTGCAGGGCGTACGCCAAGTCGCGGATCGACACGGCATTGGCCGCGCGCGCGTGGGCTGCGCGGTTGCGGCTCATCACCTCGCGCAGATCCGCCGTGGCCTCGGCCACGCGCTGTTGTTGCATCCGCAGTGTGGCGCGGCGCAGGAGCGTGGCGGCAACGTCGCGACTTTTCTCCGCGCTCTCGGTGTCAGCCGCAGCCAAGGCTTCCGCGAGCGCCAAAGCCTCCGAGTAGTGAGCCTCTGCCGCATCGAGTTCGCCGAGCTGCAGACGCACATCGCCGAGCCGATTGAGCACCACCTCGAGATCGCGCTTGGCAATCGCGCTTGCGGGATCGCGCTGCACGATCTCACGCGCACCTTCGAGTGCACGACGCAGCCAATCACTCGCCGCTCGATAGTTCTGCGCTTCGAGCGCCAAGCGCGCGAGACGGTCCATCTGAATCGACGCACTACGGCGTGCTGCGGTGTCGTTAGGGTCGGCCGCGACGAGCTTCTGCCAGAAGTCGAGGCTACGCCGATAGTGCTTTTCCGCCGCGACGCGATCGCCCGCAGCGCGCTCCAGGTCGCCCAGCCGTTCGGCCGCAATGGCGACATCACGCTGTGCCGGTGCATGCTTCGGATCCACGCTCAGTGCTTGTTCCGCGATCGCCGCCGATTCGGTGAACGCCGCACGCGCCGCCGCCAGTTCGTTACGGCGCAGCGCAATTTGGCCTGCCTGGTCGAGCCCCGACAGGAGATCGCGCTGCGCTGTGGTGTCGTTGGGATTCGCTTGCTGAAGCTGGCGGGAAAAGGCCACCGATTCTTGCGAGAGTGCAGCGGCGCCGGCGAAGTCGCCTTGCTGCGCGCGCAGGCGCGCGCTGCGATTGAGTGTGATGGTCAAGTCGCGCAGCGTGGTGGTGTTAGCCCGCTCAAGCGTGTTCGCGTCGCGCAGCAGAGTCAGCGCTTCGTCCACCACAGTCAATGCGGCAGCCGCCTGACCACTCGCTTCGCGCACATCGGCCAGCGTGGTGAGGCTTGTTGCGAGGTCCTTGCGCGCTCGAACGTTGCCAGCATCGGCTTGCACCAGTTCGCGATGGATAGCGACTGCGCGCTCGATCAGCGGTGCCGCTACCGCCACACCGCCGCGCTCGAGTTCGAGCCGCGCCAATTGCAACGCAGTGACACTCACGTCGCGCTTGGCGGCGAGACTATGCGGCCGTTCCTTCGACGCAAACTCTGCCATGGCGAGCGCTTCGCGCCAGGCCGCAGCCGCGTCCTCACGTCGGCCTTGCGCTTGCGCGAGCGCAGCGGCGAAGTCGAGCGTGGTGGCGAGCGCTCGCTGGTTCGCAATGGAACTGGCATCGCGTTCGAGCAGCGCGCGGCACAGCGTCAAACTCTCGTCGTACAAGGCAGCCGCCGCCGGCAATCGGCCGAGGCGCGCTTCGAGCGCAGCGAGCTGATTCAGACTAACAACCAAGTTGCGGCGCGCCGAGGGCGTTGCCGCCAACCCGTCCGCGAGTTGGCGATGCAAGCGCAACGCACGTTGATAAACCTCGGCGGCCCCTGCGATATCTCCTTGCGCGAGGAGGATGTCGCCCAGCGAGCTCGCGGCCGCAGCCTCATCGGCCGGATCGCGCGCTCGTTGCAGGGCTTCGGTTGCCGCCGTGCGCGCCGCACTCAAATTGCCGGCTTCTTGCTCGAGGCGCGCCATCTCGATCCAACCCCACGGATCGGTAGGGTCGAGGCGCTGCGCTTCCGCGTACAACGCCAACACCGAGGCCGTCGTAACCTCACCGCGATCGCGTCGATCCATCGCGAGCGCCGCAATCGCACGCCAACCCGCTGCTACGGCGTTGGTATCCGCGCGCTGCAGCTCGATCAACGCCTCGAGCGCATTGGCACGATCGCCGTTCGCGTACGCCACGAGTGCCGCGCGACGTCGAGGATCGTCGGACGCTGCCAGCGACACCATTTGCGTGCGGTAGCTTGCAAGCTCTGCATCGAATTGCGCGTCGCGTTCCGCAATCGCAGCGATCAATTCTTCTCGTTGCGCTGTCACTTTCGCGAGCTCACTCTCGGCGGAGCGCCGCGCGCGCAACTCGGCGCGCAGCTGCCGGTCTTTGGCGCCGAGATCGTCGAGCAAACGTTGCTCACGTGCATCGGCACGCCGCTGCAACGCGACCACGGTAGCAGCGCGATCGAGCACCAAGCGCTGCACGAGCTGCCGCGCTTCGGCGTTCAAGTCGGTCGCGGACTGCGCCCACACCAAACTACCGCTGAGCCAGAGCACCATAGCGAGGGTGCGGGCGATCAGAAGAACTCTTGCTTTCATCTTCCTAACAGTATTCCAGACGCCAGCTTGGAGGAATAGTTCATGCGCATCGTGCTACAAACCATCGTCTTCGCCGTGCTCGCCATGTCGTGCAGCAGTGAGTCTACTAGTCAGCCGGGCGATGGCAGCGCCGGCATGATGGGCGCAGCGCAAGCGCAAACGCAGGCACTGCAGCCAGCCTCACTTCCACCCGGTGTCACTCGAGTGCAGCCCGTCGATATCGTTGATGCGCGTGGGTTCGAGCGCCCGATGGTTGCCTATAAAGCATTGATTCCGGCCGGCTGGCGTACATCCGGTGGCATGGAGTGGAATGTGAACAATCCCTGTCAGATGAGTGACTACTACCTCAACTGGCGCGCCACAACGCCTGACGGCGTGTCTGTGATTGCCGTCGTGCCGCAGCCATATTGGCAAGTCATACGCTCGGCCTATCCACAGGAGCGCACTCCCTGCGAGACGAGCGACATCAACAACGTGCGCGACTACCTACACTCCCTCGCGCAGCGCACGTCGCCGCAAGGTCGTGTACTCGACTTTCGCTTGCGGCCTGATCTCGCGAAGCCTCACTTGGAGTTCATCCGGCAATTTCCCTTGCCTGACACGAGCACGATGCAGATTCGTCGCCGTGCGGAGGCGGGTGAGATTTTGATTGCGAGCACACTGAATGGCGTCGAGATGCGCGAGTCGATTCAGGCTGTCGTGTTGTTCATGGACATGCGCATGGCGGACATTCTCAATCCGGGCCGCATTGCTATGGAAATAACGCAGGGCATCCCAACCATGGCAGTCTTCATGCGAGCGCCAGCGGGTCAGCTTAATCTGCAGCTACCGGACACGATCAGCAAATCGATGATGCCGATGCGGGAGTGGAGCGAACGTGTGTTCGCGCACAATCGAGAAAAGCAGCAGCGTGCGTTCGAGGCAGCGATCCGCGCGGGCAATCTCTCACAGGAGCGATTGCGGCAAATGCAAGAAGCGCATGAACAGAGAATGCAAATGAGCGCGCAGTCGAAGCAGTACAACGACCGCTTGTACGACATCAAAAACGCCTCCAGCGATCGCCAACAGCGCGAGTACATCGAATCGGTCCGGGGTGTCGAGACCTATCATGAGCCCGTTGACGGCGGAGCCGTGCAGCTCGACAACAAATACGACCACGCTTGGCGCTTGCGCGACGGCAGCTACCTACTAACCAACGACCCGAATTTCCGCCCCGGTGCGGTGGGCCTCGAGGGGCAAGAGCTGCGGCGCGTGCAGTGAAGAAAAGCGGGCGCTACTGGTTAGCGCCCGCGATTCGGTAGTTGAAGTTGAAGTACACCGTACGGCCGACCGTATCGA
>CAYUIT010000074.1:0-13495 GCA_964444835.1 uncultured Steroidobacteraceae bacterium | reverse complement strand
TGACCACGTATCGCTCTCCCCTTTGTCGCCAACTAACCACTGCACAACTCGATTGACCGATCCGTCCTCGTCTCGAATATTCTGAAGCATGTATAGGAAGAAGTAGCTCGCATTCAGCTCATCTTCCGCAGGAGTCATCATAGGGGGCACGGTGGGACTCCCAACAAGAGCGGGGCTGGCACGACGTGTATCGGGTAAGTAGCCACACTAGCCCTGGCGGTCGGAGAAGTACGCCTGCTTCAAACCTAACTGCTCAGTTTCGACGCTTATCAGTTGTAGGCTGCCGCTTGCTCTTGCGTGATATAGCCGTCGCGCAAGTCCAACGCGACACGCGCTTTTGATCGCTGGCGCGGGTCACCCCAACCTCCGCCGCTACCTGTTACGCAGCGCACGAGGTCGCCGCGATAGAGCCTCACGCCGGTAGCCATCGTATGCGTTTCGATTTGCCCACTCTTGCGGATTATCTGGGCGTAGTTGTTAGTACCGTGACCGCCGCCCGCAACGCCCCATGGTTTGCGCACATTGCCGCTGTAGGTCACCGTAAGATAGGCCTCGTCACAAACGACGCGATAATCGATCACCACACCTCGTCCGCCGCGGAACTCCCCTGCACCGCCATCTTCGGTATGAAATCCGTATCGCTCGACGCGCAGTCCGTAGCGAGTCTCGGCGAGCTCCACCGGGATATTGAATGTCTCGCCATTACCCGCGCAAAATTGGCCGTTGTCGCCGTCTCGATCGACTGCGGCACCCCACCCGCCGACAAGTGGCTCGCCGAGAATGAATAGCTCGCCGCTCTCGGCGTGCTTGCCCGATATAAATGTCGCTCCAACGCAGCGTTGGTGACCTGCAGGTAGGCGATGCGGCGCGATAGGCGCAAGCGCTTTCCAAACGACATCGATTGCGCCGAGCAAGGCTTCGTAATAGATAGACGTGGGCGCCGGCGACTGCGCACTGAGTAAAGTGCCCGGCGGGCAAATCACTTTCAGCATTCGGAAGCATCCGCCGTTCACTGGCACGTCGCCACCGACAACCGCCATGAATGCGCAACGCACGCCGGTCACGAGCCCGGTCATAGTGGTGTTGATCGGACCTGCGGCCTGTGGCGCAGTGCCGGTAAAGTCAGCGATCATCTCGCCGCCTTGAAGCGTGACCTTCACCTTTAGTTTGAACGGCCCGTTGCCGAGGCCGTCACTCTCCACCAAGTCTTCGGCCTCCCATGAGCCTTGAGGGAGGCGCGCAAGATTGGCGCGCGTCATGCGTTCGCCATAGTCGAGTAGCGCGCGCATTGCAGCGAGCACCGTACTCCTGCCATGTCGCGCGAGCAGCGCCTGGAGTCGCGCAGCACCGACTCGCGCGGCAGCAACACCCGCATGCATGTCGCCCAGCGTGCTATCGGGCAATCGCACGTTGGCCGCGATCATTTCGACCAACGGCTGATTCAACACGCCGCGCTGGTAGAGCTTCAAGAACGGAAATCGCAAACCTTCTTGGATGACATCCGTGGCGCGCGTGGACACGCTCCCTGGATCCATGCCGCCGACTTCGGTCCAGTGTGCCTTGTTCACCATGAAAGCAACTCGTTCGCCCTCGTGATAAACCGGCAGCACAATAACAACATCCGATAAGTGCGTGCCGCCGCCTGCGTATGGGGTGTTAGTGATCACGACGTCGCCGTCCTCGAGCTTGGCGCCACCATCGTAACGTTCGAGTGTCGAAACAACCGCCGTATCGAGGGTTGCGAGAAAGGCTGTAACGCCATTGCCCTGAGCTAACAAGTGCCCCTCGGCGTCAGTTGCCCCGACCGCGAAGTCGAGTGTCTCGTACACGATGGGGCTCATGCTGGTGCGGCGCTGCGCCTCGAACATCTCGTCACCGATTGCGACGATCGCATCTTTGACGATCTCGAGTGTGAAGTTATCCATGCTGCCCATGCTCAATCTTCCTGCTTCAACGTCACGTGCAAGTGGCCGTAGTCATCCACCTCGACTTGATGACCGGGCCCGACAACTGTAGTCGTCGCATCTTCGACGACGACCGCCGGCCCCACAAAGCTCATACCAGGCTCGAGCAAATGCCGCTCCACGATCAACGCGTCGAGCATGCCAGCCGCGTCGAAATCGACAACACGTTGTTCACGTACGGCAGTCGCAAAGGCGCGCCCAGTAGCTGCCAGTTTCGGCATCGGCGGACGCGAGACGGCTACGCGCGCCACGAGATGAAAATTCACGAGCTCAACCTTGGCATCGAGCCGATAGGTGAACGCGCGCTCGTGCGCCGCATGGAACGATGCTAACAGCGCGTCAATCTGTGGCGTGCCATCCGTCGCAAAATCAACTCGAACCTTGACAGTGTGCTCTTGACCGCCATAGCGCAAGTCACCGAATAACTCGCTTTCAATCGCTTGGCCGCCGAGCCCCTCACTGGCGAAATCTGCTTGAGCTCGCGCTGCAAGCGCATTGCGCGTCGCCGCAACTATGGCCGCTGCCGCCGGATTGACGACCGTGAGTCGCGTCTGCAGATAGTCGCGACGTAAATCCGTCATCAACATGCCCCACGCGGAGTACACACCCGCGTCACGTGGCACGATCACTCGAGGTATGCGCAGCTCCTCTGCCAAGGCCACGGAGTGCATTGCTCCTCCGCCACCGATGGCAATGAGTGCGAAATCGCGTGGGTCCCAGCCTTTGTTAGTCGAGATTAGCTTCAGCGCATTGGCCATATTGGCATTGGCTATCCGCACGATACCGCGCGCAACGTCTGGTACGCTGGCCTGTAGCCGTTCGGCCAACTGAGACGCGACAGTGACAACGCTCGTCATGTCGGGTGCTTGGTTGCCACCCAGGAAGTAAGCCGGGTCGATTCGCCCGAGCAGTAGATTCGCATCTGTGGTTGTTAGCTGCGTGCCACCACGACCGTACGCAACAGGCCCGGGAACGGCGCCTGCGCTACGCGGGCCCACTCGCAACTTGCCGCCGTCGTCGAGCCACGAAATACTACCGCCGCCGTTACCGATCTCGACAATGTCAACGACCGCCGTTTGTATCGGGTAGCCTGGATGGGTGCGGCTCCTTTCGATGTGATACTCAGTCGAGATCTGCGGCTGCCCATCGATCACGAGCCCGCACTTCGCCGTCGTACCGCCAATGTCGAGCACGATTACGCGCGCCAAACCGAGTTGCTGCGCGAGTACAGCGCCACCCAGCACGCCAGAGGCTGGCCCAGACTCCACCATGGCCACCGGATTTGCGCGTGCGCCTTGCACGGTCGCAACGCCGCCATTCGACAACATGATGTAGGGCGTAATCGGCGCGCCGCGCGCCGCAAGACCATCTTGCAATCGCTGTAGGTAGCCGTCAGCCACCGGCTTTACGTAAGCCGAGAGCACGGCCGTACTCGTGCGCTCGTACTCGCGCCACTCTCCCGAAATCTCGTGCGAAGCCACCACAGCGACATCGGGCCAAGCCAGCTTTATTGCATCGCGCAGCGCGATTTCGTGCTGCGGATTTGCGTAAGCGTGGAGCAGGCAGATCGCGATCGCCTCGACCCCCTCCCGCTGAAAATCGGCAAGGATCGCCGGCAGCGCTTCCAGCGAGAGTGGCTCCACGACTTTGCCACCCCGATCCAAACGCTCTGCTATTTCGCGACGCAAGTAACGCGGCACGAACGGTGTCGGTTTCGCAAAGCGAAAATTGAACAAGTCAGGTCGGTTACCACGACCGATTTCCAAGACGTCTCGAAAACCGGCTGTTGTTAGCAACGCGGTGCGAGCACCTTTGCGCTCGGTCAATGCATTTATAACAACTGTACTGCCGTGCGCAAAATAGCCGAGAGATTGCGCGTCGACGCCCGCTTTATCGAGCGCGGCGAGGACACCGCGCTCGAACGCGGGGGGTGTGGTGTCGACTTTAGCTGCTGTTAGCACTCCCGTGGCCACGTCGAATACGACGATGTCAGTAAATGTGCCGCCCACATCGGTCGCAACGCGCACTCCGTTGCGCACGCGCGCCGCCTTGGAATCCTTGGCAGTTGTCATGGCGGCGGCGCACCTTCAGGTGCATACATCATCCACAACACCTTAGACGGCTCGAGCGCGCGCGAAGCATTGGCCTCGCCTGCCGGAATGATGATCAGATCGCCCGGGCCCAAGACGTGCACCTCGCCGCCCGCAATAGTCTCAAAGCGTCCTTCGAGTACGAGCGCGATTTCATCAGCGTCACGACTGTGAAATCCTTCGGCAGGCGAGCGCAGCCCAGCCGGGAACTGCGCAGTGCCAATCTGCAGAACTG
This sequence comes from uncultured Steroidobacteraceae bacterium, assembly GCA_964444835.1. Taxonomy (GTDB): domain Bacteria; phylum Pseudomonadota; class Gammaproteobacteria; order Steroidobacterales; family Steroidobacteraceae; genus CADEED01. The sequence continues at coordinate 9,206 of CAYUIT010000074.1, read as the reverse complement.
AGGCGCCTTTGCGCGACAAAGACTCGAGCATCCGCGCGATCTCGCCCGATTGCGGGTACACGAGCCTCTGGACACGCACGGCGGGTCTACGTCAAAACCGGTAACCCACTTCGAGACCGACCAGGCGACCAGTCGCTGGCCAATATAGGCTACTGCCGGCACCACTATAAACACGCGAGAAATACTCTTCCGTGTACTTCTTATCGAACAAGTTGTTAGCGAAGCCGGCGACGGACCATTGCTCGCCCTTCAGCGTAAAGCGCACATTGGCCAAGGACACGGCATCACGCACATCGACGTTGTTGACATGCCACGCCATCTCGCCGATGCGTCGCACGTCGACTCGCGTGATGAACTCGGCACCATTACGCACCGCCGCAGTATGCTGCAGTCCCAGGTTAATGGTGTGATCCGGCGTCTGCGGCGTGTTGTTACCAACCACCGTCGGATCATCGTCGAACTGAGTGATCTCGCTATCCATGATGGCAAGGCCGAGGCTGAGATCGAGATTAGGAGCTGCTCGCACCATCACTTCAAGCTCGCCACCTTTGAGTTCGCTCTTTTCGATATTGCGACCCAGTTGCCCGAGCGCAGCCGGGCTGATATCGAGGATGAACACTTGTTGATCGTCGAAATCGGTCGTGTACAACGCCGCGTTCAGAATCACACGATTGTTCAAGTAGCTCGACTTAAAGCCGATCTCAAAGTTCTTGGAAGTCTCGGCGTCGAATTGGCGAATCGCTGCCGGCGCATTGCTGTTGTTCAAGCCGCCGCCGCGGAAGCCCTCTGAATAGGTTGCGTAGGCAAGCTTGTCATCGGCGAATTTCCAAGTGCCTGTGAGCTTTGGCTGCAGCTTGTCAAAGGTGACAGAGCGCGTGACGCCACGCGTGGGCCGCAGCGGCGTTTGATCGGTTTTTTCCTCGTCATAGCGCAGCGCCAAGGAGAGATTGAACGCTGCAGTGATGTCGTAATCGACCTGACCGAAAACCGCCCAGCTCTTGATCTTGAAATCGTCTTGCGTATTGAGCAGCGCGGTTTCCAAGATCCCATCGGGATTGCCGAGGAAGAAGCCGAAATCCGCAAAAGCGACGGTCGTTAGGTTGCGCTTGGTATCGAGATAGTAGGCACCTGCAATCCAGCGCAGCGGGCCTTCATCGCTCGACGTCAAGCGCAGCTCTTGGCTGAAGGCTTTCACGTTGAGCTCTTGGAATTGATCGAGGATATTCAGCGGCGTGAAATCGAGATCGCCATAGAACGTCTCATCAACTTTGTTATATGCGCTGATTGACGTGAGCGTCGCAGAGCCGAGTGTGTAGTCCAACTTCACAGACGCTTCGGTGAGCTTACGATCGTTTTCGCCCGGAATATTGCCGATCGGTTCGCCGTCGTTATTGTTAGCCTGACCTTCGGGCGTATTCACCCAGTACACGGCGCCGCCTTCGGTCTTCGAATGCGCTAGGCGCATGTCAATCGTTAGCGCGTCATTTACAAGGAATTTCAGCAGCCCGCGAAACGAGGTGTCTTGGTAGCCATCCACCTCATCGCCCTGCGTCGGGTTGTCGATCACGCCTCCGAAGTCTCGATGCGAAGCGGACACACGAAATTGAACTTTATCAGGCGACAAAGCACCCGACATGCTGCCACCGACACGCCACTCGGAGCCGGAGCCGAAGCCTGCGCGAACTTGGCCCTCGAAGTCATTGGTTGGCTGGCGCGTGACGATGCTCATTGCGCCGCCAATCGCGTTTCGCCCGTATAACGCACCTTGTGGTCCTTTCAGCACCTCGATGCGCTCGATGTCGAACAAGTCCTGATTGAACTGGTTAGGGCTCACTTGCAGTACGCCGTCGTACAAGACGGCCACCGGCGGGTTGCCGTTGCGCACTTGACCGATGCCGCGAATGTTGATTGCCACATTGCCCGCGTTCTGCGACTCATTCAGAGTGACACCCGGTGTTAGCGCGATGAAATCCGCAGGCCGATCGATGCCGACGTTCTCGATCATCTTTTCGCTGAACGCCGTCACGGCCACCGGAACGTCTTGCAAGCGCTCTGAGCGCTTCTGCGCAGTGATGGTGACTTCCTCGAGTCCCTCACTGTCTTGTGCCCAAGCGCTGGTTGCTACAGTGCTGCCGAGCGCCAACGCAACGGCTGTGACAACAGGACGCGGACGAAACGCTGCAAATCGAGTGCTCATAAGAATCCTCCAGCGGCAATCTGTGCTGGATCGTCAACTATGGCGACGCGCGGTCGCAACACTCGCGGGGAGTGGTGATCTGTGGAAAACGGGTGGCAGAGACGCGTTTCGGAGAACGAAACCTACCCGATCGGGTAGGACGCGCTAAATCAACCGTCGCGCCTGCGCAACAGCGATCGCTTGCGATCGACGGTCGACTTCAAGCTTCGAGAAAATGCTCTTCAGATGGAACTTGACGGTGTTTTCAGTCAAGTTGAGCGCGCGCGCAATTTCCTTGTTCGAGAGGCCGTGAGCCAATTCGACTAGCACCTCGTGCTCGCGCCGACTAAACAGCGGCGTGGCACCGTCGTCGCCACGCCCGTCCGCGAGCCGCATCTCATCGAGCAATCCACCCAAGAACTCGCTTGTTAGGCTACCGAGCACCTCCTCGCGACTCAAGCGCGCGGCACGCTGCAGGATCGGCACTAACCACTGCCCTAAGTCGATGAACACGCGACGGCTATTCTCCGCGATAGCCGGCGGCAGTAGATTCAGTAGTTCGCGCGCGGCACCGTCGACATCTCCGGCGGCATGGCGAATCACGAGCATGACCAACGAGAGCTCCAGCACATGCGCGTCGCGCCCAGCGGCACGGCAGCGCTCGAGGAGATCGCCCAGACTTTCCCGTGCTTGCACCGGCCGCCCGAGCCGCAGGTGATTGAGCGCGAGCGCGATGCGCGCGGGCAACTCCGCGTACCAACTTGCATGGCTCTCATCGCCGCGCGACCACTCCGCTTCGACCTGCGACAGCAGTCGTGATTCGGGTGTATGCCCAGCCGCGAGCGCAACCTGCAAACTGAGGGGCCGTAACATGGCCGTCAGCCGCGGCAAACCGCGAGCGATTGCCGTTCGCTCCCCTCGCGCAATCGCATCTCGCGCACCGACGACATCGCCTCGGGCCATCGCGAGCCTTACCAGCGTTCGATATGCGCTCGCGTAAACACCGTACCAGCCGTCGTAGCTTTCAACATGCTCTAGCGACGCCAGCAGGTGCCGCTCCGCGTCGACGAGCTCGCCCCGCGCATACAAGGCGCTCGCTAACAGGACGTCGGACAGTGCCTTCAATCCGCTGTCGGAACCGAAGTTGTCCTCCGCTGTCGCCAACGCTTCGCGGTACACGGCTACAGCCTCACGCAGCCTCCCACCCAGCTCCTGCGCTTGGCCCAAATGCAGCAGACAATAGTTGCGGCCGAGCACCGAGCCGACAGCTCGCATATAGCGAATTGCGGCGACCGCTGATGCACGCACCTCATGCAGATCGCCGAGGTTGAGTGCGAGCACTGCGCGAATGCTCTCCAAGACCGCAAAAGCCATGTGATCGTTCTCTGGCATCAGCCGCGCTTGCGCATCTAACTCGGCAAGCGTCGGCCAAGCCTCGAAGCGATCCTGATACACATCGAGCAGAGAACCCATCAGCAACATGTCCCGCTCGAGAGCTGCGTCGCGCGCTTGCGAAGCACGGACCGATGCACGCGTTTCTTGCATCAGCGCGGATGCTGCTGCGACTTCGCCATCTTTCACCATCAGATATACACGTGCGACTTGCAGACGCGGGTGCGCGCGCAATGCCGCGGCCGACAGGAAGTTCAGCAGCGTGCGCATGCGACTGATGCCGCCGAGCAATATCATCTCCCAACCACCGGCGTCCTCGATCAAGCGTGCTGCGCGCTCATCATCGCTTGCTAGGCGCGCATAACGTACGGCCTCGACAAGCGACCCACGCTCCTCATGCCAGCGAGATGCAATCGAACAGACCTCGGCGAGCCGCGTGGAATCCGTTCGCCGCAGCAAGTCAGAGAGGTAGTCGCCGAACAAGTGATGATAGCGATACCACTGTCGATCACTGTCCAGAGGCACTAACAAAGAAGTTAGCCGACTCAGCTGTTCGAGCAGCGCCGCGCTGTCGGTCCGTCCACAAACCGCGTTGGCTAACTCCCAGTTGAACTGCTCGAGAGGTGCGGTCTCAGTCAAAAAGCGCTGAGTTTGCTGCGGCAGATTTGCGAGTACTTGCTCGGCGAGGTACTCCGCCATCTCCTTCGTGCGACCCGAGAAACGATCCAGCGCTGCGGCGCTGGTCGGCGCCTCGCTCAGCCAAAGGCGCGCGAGCTGCAGCGCAACCACCCATCCCTCGGTGCGCTCCGTCAAGCGCGACAGATCTGCGTCCGTCAACGATGTCGAGAATAGCGCGCGCGCCTCTGCCGCCGAGAACCGCAGAGCTGCCGCCCCGATTTCTTGTGCCTGCCCCTGTGCGCGCAAACTTGCGATTGCTATATCGGGGCGTGAACGACTCGCGATCACGACATGCAAGCACGCTGGCCGATGCGCGAGCAAAGCGTCCAAAAGACGATCCATCTCACCGCTCTGAACGCGATGGTAGTCATCAAGTATCAATACGACGGAGCGCACCTCATTCGTGAGCGCCGCGAGCAAGGCAGCCAACGCGGCGCGCGGCGGTACATCGGCGAAGCCTTTAGCCGATGCCATTTCGACCTGTCCAAGGGCAGCCCCGCCAGCCACCAACGCGCTAGCCGCAAAGGACAACAGTTGATTGGGATTGGCGTCGTTGTCATCGAGCGTGAGCCAACCCACGATCGCCCCCTGAGCGATCAGGCGTGTGCGCCACTGCGCTAACAGCGTTGTCTTGCCATAGCCTGCGGCGGCGACAACCAGCGTGAGCGCGCCGCGACGACCTTTCTCGAGGCGGTCGAGAAGCGCCTCGCGATCAATCTCGGCAAGGGGCGCTTGCGGAGGCGCGAGCTTAGTAAGTAGGAGTGAATCGGCAAGTTCCGCACCGGTAATGTCGACAGGCGTAGTTCGCGAGTTCACGCAAGGGAGAATACACGATGGTGCGTCAAGGCCAGCCTTGCGCTACCACGCTATCCGCATCAGCTCGCCACCAGTTGCTCGACAGGGACGAAATCTTCGTCGATACCGAACAGTCGCGGTCCAAACACCTTCAAACACTCTGGCCGTCGCATGATCGGCGCCGCGGCGTAACCCACAATGCGCACTCGCTGGCCGTAGGCCAGCATCTCGCCCGTCAGCGGCTCGGCAGACTCTCGGTCTAGCACCGCGAGCAGATCAGGAACGATCGTGACAGTCTTGCCGTTTAGCCTTGCGACCAAATACTCGTTCTGAATATCGATCGTGAATACATCACGACCGGCTGCACCGCCGCTCAACGTGACATGCCCCCAATGCCAGCCGTCCCTTGTCTCGTGAGTGACGTCTGTGATCTTGCCATCGAATAGCAGGCGCGCATGTCTCCCCACAACTGGGTCCTGCAAAGCCGCAATCAGAGTTTGCACCGGATCCGCCGTACCGCTCCGAGCCATGCGAATCTTGCGACCGATATCGAGAGTCTGCGAAATCGTGCCGTGTACTGCATGCGCTTTCACTTGCGCGCCGGTCATGGGATACAAGCTCGCGAAAGCCATCGCACCCAAATTGGCAACAACGCCGCGGATGACATCCTCGGCCAGCCGGTCGTTCGTGGTCTCGAAGAATGCAGAGTTACCGGAGTCATCCATCAGCAAACAAGGCGTGGCTTTGCAACCATACACGCTGAACGTCGTCATCTCGATATGCGGGAATGCACGCCCCATCCCATCGGCATCCACGACCGGTAGCCCGCTGCGCGCGCCGAGCGCAAGCGGAAACATGGAATTCACACCTCCGATTTCGGCGCTGATGAGCGCATCCACTTTTCGGCCATAGTGCTTCTCGCTGCGCGCGAGTAGCTCGACCAAGGTCTTCTCACTAACAAGATGCTCGACGAGCACAGTCGGTGCGCCAACACCTGCGATTGACAATACAAAGGCATCGTCGGCGACGTCTGCCGCGGGAACGACGTTTACTGTGCGGCCCGCTTCGAGCTGTTGCAGCAGAAACAGTTCGCCAACGTAGGGATCGCCACCGCCGCCCGCCCCGAGAAACACAGCGCCACGCGCCATATCCCGCACCTGCTCGATCGTGGTCACTCGCATTTGTCTATACCCCTTGTCGAACGGCGAGTTCGCCCACTGCGCGCACTTTCACTTTGGTGCCACCTGTCTGCATGTAGGTACTTGGTAGTTCGACAATATCGACCACTTCCACCGTAGCGCGATCCGCGCCCGCCGCAACAGCCGCCTCGATCGCTTCGTTGCGGGCTTGCTCGAGAGCCGCCTCGCGGCCCAGGAGCTTGAAATCGTAGGACTTGTCGACGCGACCACTCACCAGTGCGATCGCAGCTCCGACAGCATTGGCCACGCTCGCGTGCGCGGGCCGCAGTGTTTCTGAAGAGCCTTGCAATGGGCGCGACAGCAATACGCTACCACCGCCGACGAGAATCACGGGCACCGGCGCTGCGTTGACTTTGATCTGATCGATCGCGTCTTCGACTCTGGTGTGAATCGCATCAACCACGCGCTTTGCTGTCGCTTCATCGATGTCTCGAACTTTGCTCGCATCGCCAAGCTGCAACTGACCTGTGCGAACGGCGATGTCCGTCGTCGTCAGCTCGCTGCCACCGAATATGCGTGCGCGCGTCGCTAATTCGAACGCCACCGAGTCTGGTCCGAGTTTCACTTCATCTGCCGACAGGCGCACACGCGAGCCTCCGCCCAGTGCGATGGACAACACGTCCGGCATACGAAAGTTGGTGCGCACGCCGCCAATGCTGTGCGGGGTCGCCGTCTCGCGTGGAAAGCCATTCACCAAGAAGCCCAGATCCGTGGTCGTGCCACCGACATCGACGACGATCGCATCTTTCAGTCCGGTCAGAAACGCAGCGCCGCGCAAGCTGTTAGTGGGCCCCGCGGAGCACGTGAAAATCGGGTAGCGCGCGGCATACGCTGTCGAAATCAGCGTGCCATCGTTTTGGCTGATGAAAATGGGCGCGGTAATCTGGAGATCGCGGAAGGCCTGCTGCAATGAGGACACGACGCGTTGTCCCATTTCGCTGAGCGCGGCGTTAATCAGCGCGGCATTCTCGCGATCGACCAAACCAATGCCCCCCACCTGCGCTGAGAGCGTGATACGTGCATCGGGTAGCTCACGTTGCACGATCGCTGCTGCGCGCACTTCGAGATCCGGACGAATAGGCGCAAAATTGGCCGTGATTGCGATCGCTGTTATGCCCTTACGGCCGATGGCGCGCGCAGCCGAAGCGATGCCGGCTTCGTCGAGCGGCGCGTAGTCTTTGCCGTCGTGGTAACTGCCCCCTCCTACGAGATGGGATTCCTTGCCGACCACCGCGAGCAGATCTTCCGGCCAGCCCACGAGCGGCGGCACCCCATCTGTCTTTGGCAGCGAGACACGGAGCGCGGCAATTCGCGCTAGGCCCTTGCGCTGCACGAAAGCATTGATGAACTGCGTCGTCCCAATCATCACACTCGAAATGCTGCTTGCAGGCGTGCCTGACTCGCTGAGCAGTGCACTGACTGCATCGACGACACCGCTACCAACGTCTGCCGTAGTTAGTCGTTTGACCGCGGCCAATACGTCGTTGCCCGACATGAGTACGGCGTCGGTGTTAGTGCCGCCGACATCGATACCAATACGCAAAGGGATCTTCGTCACGCTGCGTCTCTCCATGCGGGCCCTCGCCAGACCGGCTTACCGTCTTGCCAAACACCGCGAATTCTCTGCGAGCCCGCGGCAAAGAAGGCTGCTTCAGTAAACGGATCGCCGTCGAGTAGCACCAGGTCGGCGCGGTAGCCGCGCGCGATTCGACCGAGCTCGTCGCTCATACCAATGAGCGCAGCGCCGTGCGCTGTTGCGCTCGCCAGCACATCGACGACAGGTTGCACGCGAGCGCGCGCACTGAACTCGTGCCACTGGCGGTCGCGCAGCACGCCGAATAGATCGGTTCCAAACGCCAAGCGCACGCCGGCCGCTACGCAATGCATCACTGCCTCGGCCGCGCGGTCTCCGAGCGATGCCAACTTCTCGCGCGCTGCCTGCGGTAGTCCGATCGAATCAGTCCTCAGAAGATCGATGACCGCGAGTGTCGGGACGACCCACGCACCCGCCGCGGCGATTGCTGTGGCTGCTGGCGCATCAATCAATGTGCCGTGTTCAATCGATCGCACGCCGAGTCGAGCACAGCGTTGTGCGGCCGCTGCCGTATGCGCGTGCGCCATCACGTAAGTGCGGCGCGTTGCGGCCTCCTCGACGGCAGCGCGAATCTCCTCGTCTGTAAACTGATCCATCCATAAAGGATCCGTTGGCGACAACACGCCGCCAGAGACGAATAACTTCAATTGATCGACGCCTTGCCGCAGCAGTTCCCGCGCTGCGCGCCTTACGTTGTCAGCACCGTCCTCGACTCGAGTCAGCGCGCCAACGTAGGCGCAACCGCAAGTCGGCGCAGCCTCACCGGGGCGCAGATCGCCATGCCCACCGGTTTGCGAAAGCGCGTGTCCTGAGACCTTCATTCGAGGCCCCGGCGCGAGCCCGGTTGCAATCGCTTTTCGCAAGCCAGCGTCTGCACCGCCAGCATCGCGCACGGTTGTGAAGCCGCGCTGCAGGGCTTCTGCAAGGTGCTTCGCCGCGTCTACCGCCAAATATGACGGCGCGAGTGTGTCGAGATGCGGCACGTCAAGCGTAGCGCTGACAGCGTGAAAGTGCGCATCGATAAAGCCGGGCAACAGCAGACCACCGCGACCGTCGACGACAGTATCGTCTGGACCGGGCTCAACCACACCGCGATCGATGGCCGTGATCTGCTCAGCTTGTACTGCGACAGTGCAGAGGCCCGGCAAGCGCTCGAGCCCGTCAAAAACCTGGACACCTTTAAACAAGACGCGGCTCGACATGGCGACAAGTTGCGACGCTACCGTTGATGCCTCAAGGCCCGCAAAGAGTGGGCGACGGGTAGGTCAGGCACTTGCGAAGGGTGGGTAAGCCGCCAAGCTACACACTTCGCTGAAAGCAGGGATTCAGAAGCCTACTTCCGCTTCAACGTCACCCTTCCAAAAGGTGACGA
>CAYUIT010000073.1:0-13989 GCA_964444835.1 uncultured Steroidobacteraceae bacterium | reverse complement strand
GCGGTGTACGACGGGCGCGGCGGTGCGCCGCTGCGTGCCGATATCGCCATCCGCGGCGATCGGATCGTCGCGATCGGTTCGCTACGCGGAGCGCGGGCCAAACAAGTGGTCGACGCCCGCGGTCATGCCGTCGCACCCGGATTCATCAACATGCTCTCCTGGGCAACGGAATCCCTGATCCATGACGGCCGAGGTCAGAGCGACCTGCGTCAGGGCGTCACGCTCGAGGTCATGGGCGAAGGTTGGTCGATGGGGCCGCTGTCGCCGGCGATGAAAGCGGAAGAGCTCCGTCACCAAGGCGACATTCGCTACCCGATCGAATGGACCAGTCTCGGCGAGTATCTCGACTGGCTCGCCGCGCGCGGCGTGTCGCCCAACATCGCGTCGTTTGTCGGTGCATCCACGGTCCGAATCCACGAACTGGGCTATGCGAATCGGCCGCCCACGCCAGAAGAGATGCGTCGCATGCAGGATTTGGTGCGCGCAGCGATGCGCGAAGGCGCGATGGGAGTCGGCTCGTCTTTGATCTATGCGCCCGCCGTGTACGCGAGCACACAAGAACTCGAAGCGCTCGCCCTCGCCGCGGCGGAATCGGGCGGCGGCTACATCACGCACATGCGCAGTGAGGGCAGCCGGTTGTTAGAGGGCATCGATGAAGTGGTGCGCATCGCGCGTACGACGCGGCAGCATGCCGAGATCTACCACTTGAAGGTTGGCGGTGAGCAGAACTGGCCAAAAGTCACGGCGGCGATCGAGCGCATTGAAGCGGCGCGCAAGGCAGGGCTGTCCGTGAGTGCCAATATGTACGTCTACACGGCCGGGGCGACCGGTCTGGACGCCGCGAATCCGCCTTGGGTGCAAGAGGGTGGACACGACGCGTGGGTGGCGCGCTTGCGCGATCCCGCCGTGCGCGCGCGCGTCATTGCTGAGATGAAGGAGCCGCAAGATCGCTGGGAGAATCTGTATCTCGCTGCCGGATCGGCGGATCGTTTGCTACTCACCGCATTCAAGAACGATGCCTTGAAGCCGCTGACCGGCAAGACCTTGGCCGAGGTCGCTGCGCTGCGCGGCAAATCGCCCGAGGAGACGATGCTGGATCTCATCGTCGAAGACGACAGCCGCGTGGGCACGGCGTACTTCTTGATGTCGGAGGAAAACGTCGAGCGCCAGCTGCGCTTGCCGTGGATTTCGTTAGGGTCAGATGGGGAAGCGCTCGCACCCGAGGGCGTGTTCCTCAAGTCGAATCCGCATCCGCGCGCGTATGGCAATGTGGCGCGATTCCTGGGCTACTACGTCCGCGAGAAAAAAGTGACGACCCTCGCCGACGCCATTCGACGCATCACGAGTTTGCCGGCCGCGAATCTCAAGATCCGCGAGCGAGGGACACTGGCGGTGGGCAATTTCGCCGACGTCGTCGTCTTCGATCCCGCTAACATTCGCGATCACGCCACTTACGACAAGCCACATCAGTATTCCACCGGTGTGCGCGACGTGTTCGTCAACGGTGTGCAAGTCATTCGCAACGGCGAACACACCGGTGCGAAGCCTGGCCGCGTGGTCCGCGGCCCGGGGTATGTGCCCCCTGTAACGCACTGAACGGAACGCGACCAAAATGGATATCGATGCGCTCGTGAATTCATGGGTCGGGCCCGTTGCCGACGCGATCTCCGACGTCGTGTTCTTTGCCGTGACGGTTGCAGGTGCGCAGCTGCCGCTGATCGTCGTGTGGCTGATCACCGGAAGCGTGATCTGCACGTTCGCATTTCGTTTCATTAATCTGCGCGGCTTCACGCACGCACTGCGAGTCGTTAGGGGCGATTATTCCGATCGCAGCACGCCAGGTGAAACGACTCCGTTCCAAGCGCTCGCCACTGCCGTGTCAGGAACGGTCGGACTCGGCAATATCGCGGGCGTCGCGGTTGCCGTCAGCGTCGGCGGTCCCGGCGCAACCTTGTGGATGGTGCTCGCAGGCTTTCTCGGCATGAGCGCGAAGTTCGCCGAGGTCACGCTCGCGGTGAAGTATCGCAAGGTGCGCGACGACGGTACCGTGACGGGTGGGCCGATGTACTACATCCCCATTGCGCTCGAGCGTGTCGGCCTGCCGCGGCTCGGCAAGTTTCTCGCGGGCTTCTTCTGCGTGGCCGCTGTCGGCGGATCGTTGACGATCTTCCAGATCAACCAATCGTTCGCGCAGTTCCGGGCAGTGACGAACTTCGATCAAGGCTTCCTGTTCGGTCTCGTTATCGCGATTTGGGTTGGCATCGTGTTGTTCGGCGGCATGCGTCGTATCGCGAAGACCACTGACAAGCTCGTGCCGCTGATGTGCGGCATCTACATCATTGGTTGTTTGGTCGTGCTGATCGCCAATGCGTCGGAGTTGCCAAGCGCGCTCGCGACGATCGTTCGCACGGCCTTCGTACCGGAGTCGGTCGTGGGTGGCATCATCGGTGCGATCGTCATGGGATTTCGGCGCGCGGCGTTTTCGTGCGAAGCCGGGCTCGGCTCTGCACCGATGGCGCATGCGACGGTACGGACTCGCGAACCGATGTCACAAGGCTTCGCAGCGCTGCTCGAGCCGTTCCTGGATACGGTGATCATTTGCCTGCTGACGGCGCTCACGATCGTCGTCACCGGCGTTTACACCGCCGGCGGTGAGCCGCAGGGAATTGCGCTCACGTCCGCGGCTTTTGCGACCGTGGTGCCGTGGTTCCCGATCGTGCTCTCGGTCGCGGCAATCTTGTTCGCCTTATCCACCGTTCTCAGTTGGGGGTATTACGGCGAGCAGGCTTGGACGTGGTTGTTCTCTGGGAGTCAGGCGAGCCGCGTGACGTATCGCTTGTTCTTGTGCGCGGTCTTGTCGACCGGTGCTACGTTTGAGCTCGCGCAGGTCGTGAACTTGGTCGACTCACTAAACTTCTGCATGGCAATACCCAATCTCATCGCCGTGTACTTGTTGCTGCCGGAATTGCGCGCCGATCTACGTTCTTATACGAGCCGCATTTTGCGTTCGGAGAGTGCTCGCACACCATCAGCGTGAGCTGCGGGTAGGCTTATTGCGAGCACGCTGCCGGCTCGAGCGCAAATCGCTGTCGACGATCGACTCACTCGAGGCGGCGGAACACCACGCTCAGGTTGTTAGCCGGCATTCGCACGACATCTTGCTGCATCAGGCCGTGTTCGGCAGCGACGTGAGACACGACCTCGAGTTCGCGCACGCCCCACTCAGCGTTGCGTTCGCGTAAGGATGCATCGAACGCGGCATTGGACTCGGCGGTGTGTTGGCCACCTTCCATGAATGGGCCATACAGCACAAGCGTGCCGCCACCCACGAGATGCTGCGCGGCGCCGCGCATCAGTGCCAAGGTCGCAGACCACGGCGCAATGTGGATCATGTTGATGCACACGATCGCATCGAAACGATCGGCGAGAGACCAGGGGACATCTTGTACATCGAGCAGGACCGGCTCGTGGACGTTGGCCAAACGCGCATGGTGTACGCGCTCGCGGATGTCATTGCGCGAATCCGCATCCACATCACTCGGATGCCAGATGATCGCCGGCAATGCCGCAGCGAAATGCACGACGTGCTGCCCCGTGCCCGACGCGATTTCGAGAACGTGCCCCGTGGCCGGCAACACGGCACGCAGTACGTCCAGGATCGGTTGTTTGTTGCGATCCGCCGCCGGACTCGTGCGCAAGTCGTGTGGCACGGCGCTTTCGCTAGGTGCCGACGGGGCTCGATAGCGGCATGCCTGCCACTTCGTAGCCACGCTTGAAGTCGCGAATGTGCTTTGCCATCCATTCGCGGGCTGCCGCCGAGTCTTTGGCTTGCACGGCCGCAAGGATGCGGCCTTGCGCGGTGACGATTCGATTGCGCGCTTGCGGAACGACATCGATCATCGCACCCAGCGAGGGCTCGAGGAGCTGCAGCAGCGGCTCGTGCGCGAGCATCAGCACGGCGTTGTGCGCACATTCACCGAGCGTGCGGAAGAACTGCGCACATTCGCGGACTGCGCGAGTGGTTTGCGCTGTGCGCGTGGCACTCAATTCTTGGAAGCGGTTTGCCGCGGCTTCGAGCCGCGCATAGTCGCTCGCGGTGCGACGCTTCGCAGCGGCTTCTGCGATCGAGGGTTCCAGCACGGTCATCGCTTCCCAGACATCTTGGAAGCTGACGTCGTTCAAGGAGAGCGCGCGTCGCACGCCCTCGGCGACAGCATCATGCTCCGGGCGCGAAACGACCATTCGCTTGGACCCGCGACGGCGTGCGAGCAGGCCGCTGGCCTCGAGTTCCCGCAGCGCTTCACGCACTGTGGAGCGATGCACGCCTAACTGTCGCGCTAACTCGAGCTCCGGCGGGAGATACTCACCCTCCGCGAGTGAGCGGTCGAGAATACGTTCGGTGAGCGCCGCAGCGACTTTGCGGTAGGCAGGCTCGATGCGTAGATTATCGAATTCGACGCTCATGCCGTGAGTTCGAACAGTTCGCGGCCGATCAACATGCGGCGAATTTCCTGTGTGCCTGCACCAATCTCGTAAAGCTTAGCATCGCGCAGCAAGCGGCCTGCGTCATAGTCGTTGATGTAGCCATTTCCACCGAGCGCCTGGATGGCTTCGAGCGCCATCAGCGTCGCGCGTTCCGCCGAGAAGAGGATGACACCAGCGGCATCGCGCCGCGTGGCGCGCTTCGCGTCGCAAGCCTGGGCCACCATGTAGGTGTAGGCGCGCGCGGCGTTGAGTTGCGTATACATGTCGGCGAGCTTCGCTTGCATCAACTGGAAAGTGCCGATGGCTTGGCCGAATTGCTTGCGCTCGTGCACATACGGCAGCACGAGATCGAGCGCAGCCGCCATCAGGCCCAACGGGCCACCCGACAGCACGACGCGCTCATAGTCGAGACCGCTCATCAGTACGCGCACGCCGCCATTCTCGGTGCCTAACAAATTCCGCGCGGGCACCTCACAGTCGTCGAACACGAGCTCACAGGTGGAGGAGCCGCGCATCCCGAGCTTGTCGAGCTTCTGGGCGGTCGAAAAGCCGCGCATGCCGCGCTCGATGATGAACGCGCTGATGCCGCGCGGGCCGGCCTCAGGGAGAGTCTTGGCGTAGACGACCAGTACGTCGGCATCGGGCCCGTTGGTGATCCACATCTTCCGGCCGTTCAGCACGTAGCGATCGCCACGCAGCTCCGCCCGCAATTGCATCGACACGACATCTGAGCCCGAACCGGGTTCCGACATCGCGAGCGCACCGACGTGCTCGCCCGAGATCAATTTCGGTAGGTATTGAGTGCGTTGCGCGTCTGTGCCGTTCAGGCGCAATTGGTTGATGCACAAATTGGAGTGAGCGCCGTACGACAAGCCAACGGAGCCGGAGACGCGCGAGATCTCTTCCATGACGATGACGTGCGCGAGGTAGCCGAGGCCCGTGCCGCCCATCGACTCCGGCACGGTGATACCGAGCAGGCCGAGTTCGCCCATTTGCGGCCATAGGTGTCGTGGGAACTCGTTGCTACGATCGATCTCGCGGGCGAGGGGAGCGATGCTCTCGCGCGCAAAGCGCCGGGCCAATGAGCGCACCTCATCAAGTGTGTCGCCCAGCCCAAAATCGAAATCACAGGAGTCGAGGCCCGCCATGGTCGCTTGTCCCCACTGGAATGTTTGTAGTATTGTCCGACAATTAGGGATGCGATTCAATCGCTCTCGCTACGAGGCTTGTCGCAGCGCACCATGCCCGTCATAGAAACCAAACTAAACGCGCGGTCGGCCGATTTCGTGGCTAATGCAGGCGCGATGCGGGCGCTCGTCGCCGAGTTGCGCGCTCGCGCCGCAAAAGTGGCCCTGGGCGGTGGCGAGGCCGCACGTGCGAAGCACGTGGCGCGCGGCAAGTTGTTACCTCGCGCACGAGTCGACGCGTTGCTCGATCCAGGCACGCCATTCCTCGAGTTCTCCCAGTTCGCCGCGAACGGTATGTATGGCGACGAAGCACCCAGCGCTGGCGTGATCACGGGCGTGGGCCGCGTTGCGGGGCGCGAATGCGTCATCGTGTGCAACGACGCAACCGTGAAGGGCGGTACTTACTACCCGATGACGGTCAAGAAGCATCTACGGGCGCAAGACATTGCGCGCGAGAATCGCTTGCCGTGCATCTACCTCGTGGACTCGGGTGGCGCGCACCTGCCGAGCCAAGACGAAGTGTTTCCAGATCGCGATCATTTCGGCCGCATCTTCTACAACCAAGCCACGATGTCCGCGCTCAGCATCCCCCAGATCGCAGTGGTCATGGGCTCGTGTACGGCGGGCGGTGCCTACGTGCCGGCGATGAGCGACGAGACGATCATCGTGCGCAATCAAGGCACGATCTTTCTGGGCGGACCGCCGCTCGTCAAAGCCGCAACGGGTGAAGTCGTGAGCGCCGAAGATCTCGGTGGCGGCGACGTACACACTCGTTTGTCGGGTGTCGCAGATCACCTCGCCAACGACGATCGCCACGCGCTCGATATCGCGCGCCGCGTGGTCGGCCATCTGCGTCGGCCGGCTCGTACCGACCTCGATATCATCGAGCCCGTGGATCCTCTGTACGACCGCGAGGACATCTACGGCGTCGTACCCACCGATACGCGTAAGCCCTACGACATTCGCGAAATCATTGCGCGGATCGTCGATGGGAGCGAGTTCGACGAATTCAAAGCGCGCTATGGCGCGACACTCGTCACAGGCTTTGCACGCATTTTTGGTATCCCTGTCGGAATCGTTGCTAACAACGGCATCCTGTTCTCCGAGTCGGCGCTGAAAGGCGCGCACTTTGTCGAACTCTGCTGCCAGCGGCGCATTCCGTTGGTGTTCTTGCAGAACATCACAGGCTTTATGGTGGGCCGCGCTTATGAGAATGAGGGCATCGCCAAGCACGGTGCCAAGATGGTGACCGCCGTCGCTTGCGCGCAAGTGCCGAAATTTACGGTCGTCGTGGGCGGCAGCTTCGGGGCCGGCAACTATGGCATGTGCGGTCGGGCTTATAGCCCGCGCATGATGTGGATGTGGCCGAACGCGCGCATCAGCGTCATGGGCGGCGAGCAGGCGGCGAGTGTGCTGGCCACCGTACGTCGCGAAGGCATCGAGGCCAAAGGCGGCACGTGGAGTGCAAGCGACGAGGCGGCTTTCAAGGAGCCCATTCGTGCGCAGTATGAAGCGCAAGGCAACCCGTACTATGCGAGCGCACGTTTGTGGGACGATGGCTTGATCGACCCCGCCGACACGCGGCTCTGTCTGGGGCTCGGGATCGCCGCCTCATTGAATGCGCCGATCGAGGCGACGCGCTTCGGCATTTTTCGGATGTGAGTCGTTAGCCAATGACGTACACGACACTCGAACTCGCGCAGCAAGACTCGGTTGCAACCGTGTGGCTCAATCGTCCCGAGATCCGCAACGCGTTCAGCGACGTCATGATCGCCGAGCTCGATGCGGCGCTTGCGGCACTGAGCGACGATCCGGCCGTACGAGTCATCGTGTTAGGCGGTCGCGGCCCAGTATTCTCCGCGGGCGCCGATCTCAATTGGATGCGTCGCATGGCCACGTATTCGCGGGCCGAGAATCAAGTCGATGCCGAGAAGCTCGCTCGCATGCTGTACCGCTTGTACACGGTACCGAAGCCCACGATCGCCCGCGTTCAGGGCGATTGCTTTGCAGGAGGCCTCGGTCTCGTCGCGGCGTGCGATATCGCAGTCGCCGCCGACACAGTGCAGTTTTGTTTAACCGAAGTGCGCATCGGATTGATTCCCGCCACGATCGGCCCGTACGTCGTGCGCGCCATGGGTGAGCGCCAGGCCAGTCGCTACGCACTCACAGCAGAGCGCTTCACGGCCGCAGTGGCGCAAACGACCGGTCTCATCCACGAGGTGACACCGCTCACAACACTGGACACCGTCATTGGCCACCTCGCGCAGCAGCTATTGTTAGCCGGGCCGACGGCGTTGGCGGAGTCGAAACGCCTCATTCGAGATGTCGGCGCGGCTGCCATTTCGCCGGAGTTGGCAGTGGACACAGCAGCACGCATCGCTGCACTGCGCGCGAGTGATGAGGGCCGCGAGGGTATCGCGGCATTTCTCGAGCGCCGTAAGCCTCACTGGCTGCCACCGTCGTCATGATCCGCAAGCTCCTCATTGCCAATCGCGGCGAGATCGCCTGCCGCGTCGCGCGCACGGCGAAGCGCCTCGGCATCGCGACGGTTGCCGTGTATTCGGAAGCCGACCAGCACGCCTTGCACGTGCGCTCCTGCGACGAAGCGCAGTTCATCGGCGCAGCAGCAGCGCGCGACAGCTATTTGCACGTCGAGCGCATTCTCGCCGCTGCGAAGCGCACCGGCGCAGATGCGATTCATCCCGGCTATGGTTTCTTGTCGGAGAACGCCGCGTTTGCCGAAGCGTGTGAGCGCGCGGGCATCGTCTTCGTCGGTCCGAAGCCTGCCGCGATACGTGCGATGGGCAGCAAGTCGGAGGCCAAAGCGCTCATGGAGCGTGCCGGCGTGCCGCTCGTTCCGGGCTATCACGGCGTCGAACAGGACGACGAGTTGTTAGCACGAGAAGCGACGCGTATCGGCTATCCGGTGCTGATCAAGGCCAGCGCCGGCGGCGGCGGCAAGGGCATGCGGATCGTGCGGTCCGCCGCAGAGTTTTCAGCGCAACTGGCAGCCTGCCGCCGCGAGGCGGCGGCGAGTTTCGGTGACGATCGGGTGCTCGTCGAGAAGTATCTCGAGCGGCCGCGGCACATCGAGTTTCAGGTGTTTGGTGACACCCAAGGCCATTGTGTGCACTTGTGGGAGCGCGATTGCTCCGTGCAGCGACGCCATCAGAAGGTGCTCGAAGAAGCGCCTGCGCCCGGCATGACTGCGGACACGCGCGCGAAGATGGGGGCAGCGGCAGTCGCAGCCGCGCGAGCCGTCGATTACGTCGGCGCGGGCACGATTGAATTCATCGTTGCCGCCGACGGCGCGTTCTATTTCATGGAAATGAATACGCGCTTGCAGGTCGAGCATCCGGTGACGGAGATGATCACGGGGTTCGATCTCGTCGAGTGGCAACTGCGGGTGGCGGCGGGCGAGCCCTTGCCGGCGACGCAAGCCGACATCCAGGCACGCGGTCACGCCATCGAGGCCCGTGTGTACGCGGAGGATGCGGCGCGCGGATTCCTGCCGTCGATCGGTCGCTTGACGCATCTCGCCGCACCCGACCACTTACCACACGTGCGCGTCGATACGGGCGTCTCAACAGGCGATGCGATCACGCCGTACTACGACCCGATGATCGCGAAGCTGATTGTCTGGGGCGCCGATCGACAACAAGCGCTCGCGCGCCTGCAGGATGCGTTGCAGCGCTACCAAGTGGTGGGCGTGACGAGCAACTTGGATTTTCTCGCACGCCTCGTCGCGACTCGCTCGTTCACGGTGCCCGAACTCGATACGAGTCTCATCGAGCGTGAATCCAGCGCGCTGTTTGCGCCAGCGCCGGCGCCGAGCATGCGCTTGGCCACGTGTGCCGCGATATTCGAGGCGCATTGGCAAGACACGGACTACGCGCGATCCGAGGCCACGAAAGCGTGGCGCACATCGCCGTGGGCACAACAGAATGCTTGGCGCATGAATCTACCGGCATCGCGTCTTGTCACGCTGCAAAGCGGCGACCACGCATGTGCGATCGACTTGGGCGACGCGCATCGCTGGCAAGTGACCGCCACCGACTCGCCGGCGGTCTTTCATGTACGGACCCACCTGGATGGCGGATCGGTCGAGGCGATCGGTGTGCGCGATGAGGCGGCACGTTGGCATGTCTTCCACGGCACGGAGCGAGCGATCTTCGCGCGGCCAAGCACGGCGCATGCCGATCACGAGGCGAGTGACGGCACGGCGCATTTGCGAGCGCCGATGCCCGGCCGTGTCATTCGAGTGTTGGTAGCCGCCGACGAGAGCGTCGCGAAAGGTGCGCCGCTCATTGTCGTCGAAGCGATGAAAATGGAGCACACGATCGTGGCGCCCGCCGCTGGGCGTGTGGTGGCCGTGCATTTTGCGACGGGCGATACGGTCAAAGAAGGCGCCGACCTGATCGAGTTCGCGCCAAACGAGTAAGATGCGGCTCACATGAGCCCGTTTGAACCGTTCGGTATCCCGCTCGAATTCGTCCTCTTTGCGGCTACGTTGCTTGGCGTTGCGCTGTTTCACGAGCGGACGCTACAAGTCGCGCTCACGGGCCTCGTTGCGATTACCTCCTACAAACTACTCGTCACCGGGTTTGCCGGAACCGCAGGGCTGCCGGGCTTGCTGCACCATTTGCAGCACGAGTGGGTCATTCTCGCGAACTTGTTCGCACTCCTCGTAGGCTTCGCATTGCTGTCGCGTCACTTCGAGGAAAGTCACATTCCGCACCTCTTGCCGCGTGTGCTGCCTGACGATTGGCGCGGCGGCTTGGTCTTGCTCGCGCTCGTGTTTGTGCTGTCCTCGTTTCTCGACAACATCGCTGCGGCCATCATTGGTGCGACGGTGGCGGGCACGGTCTATCGCAACAAACTACACATCGGCTATCTCGCCGCGATTGTCGCGGCTTCGAATGCCGGCGGCTCCGGCAGTGTCGTGGGCGATACGACGACCACCATGATGTGGATCGACGGCGTTGCGCCGATCGACGTGTTGCACGCGTATGTCGCTGCCGGTGCCGCGTTCTTCGTGTTCGCGATTCCCGCCTCGTTGCAGCAACAGCGTTTCTCGCCGATCGTGAAAGATGTGACGCGCGCGGTGCACGTCGACTGGGCACGCGCCGGTATCGTGGCGCTGATCCTGGTCGCAGCGATCCTCGTGAACGTCGGTGTCAACACCAACATGCCAGAGTTGTCGGATCGCTTTCCGATCCTGGGCGCAACGGTTTGGCTCGTGTTGTTAGCGTGCATTCCGTTGCGCGCGCCCGATTGGCAGATCATTCCCTCGACCGCGAAAGGCAGCGTGTTCTTGCTGTCGCTCGTCATGTGCGCCTCGATGATGCCGGTCGAGCGCTTGCCGGCGGCATCGTGGGTTACCACGTTCCAGCTCGGCTTCATCTCCGCAATCTTCGACAACATCCCGCTCACCAAGCTCGCCCTCGAACAAGGCGGCTACGATTGGGGCATGCTCGCGTACGCGGTCGGCTTCGGCGGTTCGATGTTGTGGTTCGGCTCGTCAGCCGGCGTTGCCGTGTCGAACTTGTTTCCGCAAGCGAAGTCGGTCGTGCAATGGGTGCGCGGTGGCTGGCATGTCGCGCTGGCGTATGTCGTCGGATTTTTCGTGATGCTGGCGATCATGGGCTGGCATCCACACGTTCCACATCGTTAGTCTCGCTAAGTCATTGGGAGAGGTCACATGAACGCATCACACTTCGAATTCGCACTTCTGCGTCGTGGGGCCATGCTCGCATTGCTCACGATCGTCGCCGGTACATGGCTTGCGCCAGCGCAGGCGGAAAGCCGCCGGGACGAATGGTCAATGATGTCGAGCGGCGAGAAAATTGGTTCGATCGTCGCGGTGACGACCGGCAATCGCGTCGCGGTCGATTGGCGTGCCGATGACAACGGTCGCGGCTCCAAGATCCGCGAGCGTGTCACACTCGATGCCGCCGGCGTGCCAGTCGACTGGCAGGTCGAAGGCAAAGCGTGGTTCGGCGCGCCGGTCAAAGAGTCGTTCACGTATCGCAACGGCGTGGCGCGGTATCGCTCGCTGAATGACGCGGGTGAGATGCGTGTCGCCAGCGCGCCGTTTTATCTGACGAACGACGGCAGCCCGTGGGCCCTCGAACCCGCCGTGCGCTTGGCGCTCGCGGCGCCCGACCAAACGATCGCGGTGGCGCCGTCGGGCTCGCTCAGCGTGCGCAAAGTCCGTGACGTCACGGTCGGTAGCGGCGCGCAAGCCATCGCCGTGACAGCGTATTCCGCTTCAGGCTTAGGTCTGTCACCCACATTTACCTTGTTCGACGCCGAGCGGCGCTTGTTCGCACAAATCTCGCCCGGTTGGGTCATCGTCCGCGCCGGCTACGAAAGTGAGTTTCGCGCCCTGTCCGATCTCGCGCAGACGCTCGATTCGGAAGCTTTGAGCCAATTCACGCGCGATCATCTGCAGCGCTTCGATGCGCCGATCTTTCTCCGCAATGTGCGCGTCTTCGACAGCGTCGCAGGCAAAGTCGGCGAGCCGACCACCATTGCGGTTTATCGGGGGCGCATCACGAGCCTCGCAGCGACCGTGCCAAAAGACGGCGCTGCCGTGATCGTGGACGGTGCCGGCGGGACCGTCGTGCCCGGCCTGTTCGATATGCACGGTCATTACGGCGCTTGGCAGGCGCCGTTGCATTTGGGGGCCGGCGTCACGACGGTGCGTGACATGGGTAACGACAACGACTCGCTGCTCGAGCTCGATGCGCGGATTCGCTCGGGTGAGTTGTTAGGACCACGCTTGCTGTTAGCCGGCTTCCTCGAAGGTCGCAGCCCATTCTCCTCGCGGGGCGGCTTCGTGGTCGCCGAGGCGGAGCCCGCACTCGAGGCCGTGCGCTGGTATGCGAATCGCGGCTTTCGCCAGATCAAGGTCTACAACTCGTTTACGCCGGATTGGGTGGCGCCAGTGGCCGCCGAGGCGCATCGGCTCGGGCTCAAGATCTCCGGGCACATTCCCGCCTTCATGACCGCCGAGCGCGCCGTGCGCGACGGCTACGACGAGATCAATCACATCAATCAATTGATGCTGTCGTTCGTGATCAGCGAGCAAGAAGACACGCGCACGCCATTCCGTTTCACGGCACTCGGCGAGCGTGTCGGCAAGTTAGATCTCAACAGCGAGCCGGTCCGTCGCATGCTCGCATTGATGAAGGAGCGGGGCACCACGGTGGATCCCACGCTCGCGATCTTCCAGCAGATGCTGCTATCGCAAGCCGGCAAGACGTCGCCGAACGACCTCAACTGGCTCGCCAACATGCCAGCGTCGATTCAACGCTCGCGGCGCGCACCACTGCTCGACGTAAAGCCGAACCAGCGCCCGGCATACGAAGCGTCGTGGCAGAAGCTCCAGCAGATGATCAAGCTGCTGCACGAGCAGGGCATTCGGATCGTACCCGGCACCGACGATATGCCGGGCTTCATGCTGCACAGCGAATTGGAGTCGTATGTCGGCGCGGGCATTCCTGCAAGCCGCGTGTTGCAGATTGCAACGCTCGATACCGCTCGCTATGTCGGTCTCGACCAACAACTCGGTTCGATCGAGCGGGGTAAGTCGGCCGACTTGTTGTTAGTCGACGGCGACCCGACGCAAGACATTACCGCCTTGCGCAAGACGCGACTCGTGATGAAGGAAGGCGCCGTGATGTTGCCGCCCGCGATGCATGCGGCAATTGGCGTGAAGCCGTTCACGACGGCACCCACGCTCGAAGTGCGGCGCTGAGGAAGCTGCGGGGCCGCGTCGGCCCCGCTGTCTTCAATCCTCGATCAAGAAGCTGCGCAGCTGCTCGCTGCGGCTTGGGTGCCGCAGCTTGCGCAGCGCCTTCGCCTCGATCTGCCGAATACGCTCGCGCGTGACGTCGAACTGCTTGCCGACTTCCTCGAGCGTGTGATCCGTGTTCATGTCGATGCCGAAGCGCATGCGCAGCACCTTGGCTTCGCGCGGTGTGAGCTGCGCCAGCACCGAGTGCGTCGTTTCGCGCAACGATTCCATCGTCGCTTGATCGATTGGCGACGCCACGGACGTGTCTTCGATGAAGTCGCCGAGGTGTGAGTCCTCGTCGTCGCCAATGGGCGTTTCCATTGAGATCGGCTCTTTGGCGATCTTCAGCACCTTGCGAACCTTGTCCTCGGGCATTTCCATACGCACGGCCAGTTCATCCGGCGTCGGCTCGCGCCCCATCTCTTGCAGCATTTGGCGCGAGATGCGGTTCAGCTTGTTGATCGTCTCGATCATGTGCACCGGAATGCGGATGGTGCGCGCCTGATCGGCGATCGA
>CAYUIT010000072.1:7695-14592 GCA_964444835.1 uncultured Steroidobacteraceae bacterium | reverse complement strand
GATCTCTATTTCGCGCGACACGCGCGCGATAAGTTCGAGGTCGTAGCCACCCATTGTGCCGTCACGGTCGATGGAACACAGCATGATCTCGCCGGCATGGTGGTCCTGCATTCTCTTCGCCCACTCGACAACATCGATGTCGGTAGCTCGCGTGCCACAGTGCGACTGGACACGTGGCCGCCCCGCTGTGTCGGCGCGATAGTCGATGCAGACGACGATGCACTGGTCGCCGAAGCGTGAGGCAGCCTCCCTGATGAAGCGTGGATTCTCGACGGCCGCCGTGCTAACACACACTTTGTCGGCGCCGGCTCGCAAAAGGTTCGCAATCTGCTCCAGCGTCGTAATGCCGCCGCCAACGGTGAAGGGCATGAATACCTCTTCCGAAACGCGCTCGATAACATTGCGCGTCGTGGTCCGACCCTCCAGCGTGGCGTCGATATCCACGAAGATAAGCTCGTCGACACCGTACGCGTCGTATACCTTCGCCGTCGACACGGGATTGCCGGCCTCGCGGAAATTCTCGTGGAAACGCAGCCCCTTAACGAGTCGGCCACCACGGATCAGGAACTTCGGAATGATGCGTTTTTTGAGCATCAGGGCTGCCACTTAACCCAGCTTGCCAGCATGCGCAAACCGTTGTCCTGGCTCTTCTCCGGATGGAACTGGGCGGCAACAAGGTTGCCCCGACGGACGACCGCAGTGACGCAACCGCCGTAGTCTGTCGTCGCGACGACATCGGCCACGTCTGCGCATATCATGTGGAAGCTGTGCACGAAGTAGAAGTTAGCCTCGGCAGCTCGGATACCGTCGAACAGCCAGTCGCCCGTGGCGTAGTTCAGCGAGTTCCAGCCAACCTGCGGGACCTTCAGAGGAGGCTCGACCCGCAGCCGTACGATCTCCGCATCTAGCCAGCCGAGGCCCGCGTGATTACCATGCTCGAAGCTGCGCTTCGCGAATAGCTGCATGCCCAAGCAAACGCCTAGCACCGGCTTGCGCTTTTCTAGCGCCTGGCGGTCCAGCGCAGGCTGCAACTGCCTCTCGCGAATTGCGCGCATGGCGTCACCGAACGCCCCTACTCCGGGTAGAACGATTCGGTCGGCGGCGTCGAGTTCCTCCTCGTCCGCAGTGATAGTCGCAGACTCGCCGAGGTACTCGAAGGCATTGCGCAATGATCTGACGTTGCCCATGCCGTAATCGACGATGGCAATCATAAGTACTTCTTGACTTTGCCGTCCTCGTCTTTGGGCGGCCCCACGCGCTTGCGAACCTTGGTCATGTCCCAAAGCGGCATGTCAGGAACGGGCTTGCCGGTCTGCACCGACGTGGCGTCAAATTTCCACGGATGCACTTGGTGTTTCTCAAGGATCTCGTAGAACTCCTGCTCACTGATTTGCAGGATGTCGAGAAACCAGTCAAGAGAGGCTGGCCGCTTCCCGTCGTACTCGGCCTCGATGGCAAGCGCCTCCTCCCGAGTCTTGCGGCCGTTGCGTATGTCAATGCTGAGTAGGTGATTCGCACGGCCATAACCACGCTTCACGAACTTGGCATAGTCGCGCATTCCCTGAAACGTGCACTCGATCTTCTCGTAGTCATACTCGGGCGGGACGCCCTCGACAGCCTGGCCCTTCCAACCCAGCTCCTCTTTGATGATCGCCACCTGGCGCTTGGTATCCCATGGAATGTAGTTGCCGAGGCACACGGAGCGAACCTTGAGTCGCAGCAGGTCCTTACGCTTCGGATAGTCGAACATCCACAAATCGCGTCTCTCCACGCGTCCACCAAGGAACTCGTACATATCGTCGGCCGTGATGCCCTGGTTCATGAGGCGGTTGAAGCGCTTCTCGTCTACCTCCTCCATCTCTTCAAACGTGTACCAACTATGGTATTCCGCCGTACTCTCACCCCAGAAAAGCAGCGGGACCTCGAAACGTACGGCCATGTGCATCACACCTGCGTAGATTCCCGTGTGGCAATGCCAGCAAAAGTCGCCGCGGCGCTTGAGCGATTCGAGCATCACTTCGCGGACAACGTGGAAGTTGGTGGTGAACTCGATCACGTCGACGCCCAGCTGCTTGAATACCGCCGTGTTGTTTATACCAACCTGCGGTCGATAGCCCCAATGGTTGTAGCGCACAACAAGCGGCTTCAGCTTGAGCTGGGTGACGATGTACCAAAGCTGGAACACGCTATCCTTGCCTCCGCTGTAGGGCACGATACAGTCATAAGTGCCCTTGCCTTTGTACTCCGCGATGAGCTCCTGCATTTGTTTCCAGCGCGCGTCCCAGTCAATTTTCTCCTGCTTGTACTCAACCTGACGGCAGACGCTGCAGACACCCTGCTCGTCGAATGTGAGAGTGTCGACGGTTTCCACGACCAAGCAGCGTGTGCAACGTTTCATTTGCGGGTTCCTTGTTAGCGATTGCCTGTATAGGTCTCTTGCGCGGGCGCTGGTTCCTGCGGGATCGATGCATCGAACTCCGCGCGGTGCGCGATGACAGCTTCAACACACAAGAAGTCGACGAGGTCATCGATTTCGAGCGACTTGTGGCGCGCACCGATCTGGCCCAGTGTCCGCGCATGGTAAAAGCTGCGCTCGCGACGCAACGCCGCGACATCCGACACGTAGAAACTGCCGTCGAGCGCGAACAGCCGCTCAACATCCTGGCGCCGCGGCAGGTTCGCAAAGTCGGTCGCCGCATATGGTGTGAGCAAACCGGTGCCGAGCCGCCTTACTGCGAAGGCAGGATGCGAGGTCGACAGTTCTGCGACTGAGACGATTGCATCGGCGACGTCACGCGAAGCATCCAGAGTCTCCAGCGCGAGATCAACGTCGTCGGCCTCCGTGAGTGGCGATGTGGGTTCGAGCAAGGCGAGGTATCGGTACTGCCGCCCCTCACGCTCGAGTGTGTCGAGCGCGTGCAAGATGAAACCAATGCTCGGCGCCTGATCTGACGCGAGCTCGGCCGGCCGAAGGAACGGCACCTCTGCTCCAGCGGCGCGAGCGATCGCCGCGTACTCCTCACTGTCGGTAGAAACTACGACGTCGTCCACATAACGCGACTGCCGCGCAGTCGCCACCGGCCACGCCAACAGCGGACGGCCCGCCAGGGGCCGAATGTTCTTGCCTGGCAGGCCTTTTGAACCGCTGCGTGCAGGCACGAGCGCCAAAACCCGCTCACCGGCGATCATCGCATGACCGCCGCGAGCGCAGCGCAGACATTACGCGCACGGACGCGCTGAATCGAGCGATCCACGAGCTTGCGCCCATAAAAAATGACGGGCAAGACATCTACCCCATGGCTAACCATCGCCCTCGAGATCTCGTCACTTTGGCGTCGTATGCTGGCGAAAGACTCACCTGTTGGCTCGCCATTGCGCATTTTCACCAGTACATTCGTCAGGTAAGCGGACTCAATTCGGAACTTGTGGACGATTCGAATAAGGTTACTCGTGTCAGAAAGTTCACCGTCCTGCATACGTAACTTCTGATCCTGGGTATGTGGATTCCGATAGATGTGATCGACGCTGCTGCGTGTTGAACGATGAGGAGCGCCGTTTGATCCCATGAACTTCGCACCCTTTGGCAAGCAGAAATTCCGCGACGTAGGAACAGTCCTTCCCGGTCATGCCCGTGATCAGCGCGACGCGCTTTTTGGGACCAATCATCCTAGCCATACTCCAATCTTCAAATCGACGAACTCAGTTCAGAAAGAACCGATCGCGGCTACTGAAACTGCAACATTGTAAAGAATCTGCGTCACCGCCTGCCACAGCGGCAACGGCGGCAATCGCTCCGTATCAAGCGGCACGACTACGGTATCGCCAGGCCGGATCGGCACTTGTGAGGCGCGACTGAACCACCGCGAGCTCTCGCTCGCCACGACCGTTCCATCGGCGCGTACGACATACGTGCGATCGCGATCCGCTTTCCTGGTCGTGCCGCCCGAGAGCGCTATGTAGTCGTCGCGTCCCAGCTCCTGCCGATAGAAATGCGATGTTGCGCTTTGCACTTCACCGATCACCGTCACTTCTTGACGGCGCTTCGGCACGATGAGCCGATCGCCATTGCGCAATACGATATCGGCACCTTGACCGACATCGGAAGCAAGAATCTTCGGCAGATTGACGACGAGCCGACCTACAGCTTCTGTGCTGCGTAACTGGCCAAGTAGGGACTGGCCAACCTGCAAGGCATTGACAGCCTGCGATTGATTCGCCGCAGCGCCTTGCAGCGCCATTGTTGCGAGATCGTTCTGCAACCGCGAGGCGAGTACATCAAGCTGTTGCTGTTCCCGCACTTTGAGATCGGCGCGCGTGAAGACTGCTCCGTCCGGGAATGCTAAATCAGTGATGCCGCCCGCGCGCTCCAACACCGATCGCAGCGTCTCACCACGCTTGATGGGGTAGACACCCGGGAACTTCACTTCACCTTCGATGGCGACTTGCTCTTGCTGAGCCCACGCAGGCACTTCTTTCACATTGAGGAAATCGAACGGCTGCAGCGCAATGTCGGCAGACGTATCGCCGCGCTGTATTGCGCCGAGGTCGATTTTGACGAGTTCGGTCGTGCGCGCGCCTTCGGCCCCGACGGTGTAGCGCGTCAACTCCGCCTCACCGCCGAAGGCAGCGTCAGACAATCCGCCCCCAGCCCGAAGCAAATCACTCACAGTCATTCCCGGCTCGAGCGGATATTCGCCGGTCACTCGCACTTGGCCCGCAACGCGCACGATTTCTGTCGGACGCTCGATTCGGGCTTGCAAGCGCATTTCGGCCAGCAACGGGCCGATCACGCGGTCGCGTCCGGACTCAAGATCGAACACTGTAATTTGGTCGCGCGGCATCAATTCGATGTCAGCAGGACCACCGGGCTGGCGCAGTGCAGCTGTTAGATCTGCTGAGACCACAGTGACGCGCCGATCCGGCGGCAACTCGCGCCGCACCAGCAAGTAACCGAGATCCGCATTTGGCTTGAGGTCGTCGACCGAACGGATGACATCGGTCAAACGCAGACCCGGCCGATGTGCGACGGCGGTGGGCGCATGAACATGGCCTTGCACGACGACGCCGGAATCGAGCGTTGGTCGCACCTTGAGCACGCGCAACGCATCGCCATTACGAAGTTGCTGCGAGCGCCCCGCTGCAGTTGTTAGATCGACATCTAACACGACGCGACGCTTCGCCTCGTCAATCCGCGCGAGCGACGTGCGACCCGCGTCGGCTTCAGGCGTAAGGCCGCCCGCGATCTGCAAGAGCTCCGCAATCGTCGACGTGCCCTTCAATTCATAAATCGCCGGGCGTCGCACTTCGCCATCGATGGACACTGTGCTACCTACTGGCGGCACGAACACGACGTCGCCCGGCAACAGCTTGGCGTCGTCTGAGGTATCGCCACGGAGCAGCATGTCGTACAGATCGAGCCGCCGGATCACGGCGCCTTGCCGCTTGAGCTGCACATCGCGGAGCGAGCCAATCTCTTGGACGCCGCCCGATGCAAACAATGCGGTCGTGATCGTGGCGAGGCCGCTCACGGTGTGCGAGCCCGGCCGACGCACTTCACCAAGAACGAACACGGCGATCCCACCCACATCGCCCATCGAGACACTGGCGCGCACGCCGATCATTTGGCGGGCCACTCGACTCTCGATATCCGCACGAACCGCGCTGAAGCGCTTGCCGACCACACTGATCGGCCCGAGTTCCGGAAAACTGACGCGCCCCTCGCGGCTCACCACCAAACGCAGATTGCGATTCTGGCTGCCGTAGAGCTGCACGTTGAGTTCGTCGCCTGGCCCAACAACGTAGTCTGCCGGGACCGGCATCTCTTCGACCGCACCAAACCGTGTGGGGTCAGACTCGAACAAGTCGTAACCAAACGCTTTGAGACCCTCCGTGCCAGTCTTGCGCAGCGGCAGGCGGGTCAATGACACGTTCAGCAAGGCCATATCCGGCTCGGCGCCGAGCCGCTTCGTCGCCTGCTGCTCATTCAGTCCTAACAACTGGATCGAACGAAATCCCGGCAACTGCAACACGCCGTTGCGATCGAGCCGATACGGGTTACGGGCGGCAATGAGCGCCACCATCGCCTCGGCGCGAACACGCTCCTCCGGCGTGAGCGGTGGCACGGATGGATCCGGAATCAACCGGCTCGCCGGATTGCCTGGCTCCGCCACAATGAACGGCGGCGAGCGCACGCGTGCATCGACAATCACCGTATCGTCCACCCGCAGCACACTCGGGTCTAGCTCGGCCGCCATCGCTGATGGATCGCGCGAGTCAGCGGAATCGCCCATGGTCCCCGCCTTTACGCGAGACCCCGCCTTGTTGTCACTTGCACTTGCATCGCCAAGACCACCCATCCCGAGCTGCTCGAGCAGCCGTTGGCGCTCGTCCGCGGGCAGACTTCTTAGGATCTCGAGTTGCTCTGGCGTGGGGGTGGGCAACGCAGCTTGTTGTGCCGTCGCATGTAAAGACCATGCCGACGCTAACAACAGCGCGGCGAAGATTACAAAGCGGTGCACTGCTCCCGCACGACGTACCGACATCACAACGGTTGTCTCCAACTCACGAATCCTCTGACATCCGAATCTGAAGCTGCCACAGAGCTCGCGTCGTCGTAACCAAGCCCGACGCCGATTTGGCCGCGCCACAATGAGCGCGAATACTGTACTTCGAAATTCTTGATCTCGTTCACGGCGGCGGCACCTGAACCGCTGCCATCACGATTCAGGTTTGTCTTGCGCACCAGCGCAGTAACGACATCGCCGCCTGGGCGCACTAGTGTGGCACCGAGCGAGTACATCCGCCCGTCCTGATCCATCGCATGGCCGATCACGCGGCCGCGATAAGTGTACCCCTGCGGGTACAGGCTGTTGCGATAGGCGCAATTGAACTCGGGAT
>CAYUIT010000072.1:2302-7595 GCA_964444835.1 uncultured Steroidobacteraceae bacterium | reverse complement strand
CGCCCCTCGCCGCACCACTGCGCCGTACGAGAGAGTCCGAACTCGAGCCACGGCCGCGGCTTGAAATTCACTCGAGCTGCAAAGAAGCGCGTATCCGGCACACCGACATTCGTACCCTCGGCCTCGCCGATCGCGATGCTCGCGCGCCAGGGCCCAATCCACGACAACCAGCGCGACTTGAAAGCATCGGTGTAATTGCGCTCGAGCGTAATCGCAGGAATTGGCCGAGCATTATTCGAGAGGATTAGGCTTCCCTCATGGCCGGGCCCCCACCAGCGCTCCATGGCGCCCGCTGAGATCATGAAGTTGCCAACATTGACGCCTACATACGAGCCGTCGAGGCGAAATTCGCGCTCGTCGACCGGGTCGCTGACGAGTTGCGCCTGCAAGTTGCCGGCAAAGCGCGTACCGAGCCAACTTGCCTGAAGTTCCAATTGCGCCTGCTCGCGCGGCGTGTCGGAGAACGTGCGCAGCTCGATGGGCTCTTCGGCAAGCTCAAGCCCGACCTCAACGCCGGAGTACCCGGTATTGGCCGCGATGCGGGCCAGGCGCTGCACTCTCAATAACGCTGCCGCCACTGCGGGGCTTACCCCGGTTAGTTCGCTGGCTGCCCCAACATCTCGCGCAATATCGGGCCAAGACATCGGCCACGTCGTAATCGGTGCGCGCAAGATACCTTCATCGGCTAACAGCAGGAGGTCATGGCGCAAACGGGGGTCGCCCGGCGCAAGCCAGGGATCGGCAGCAGCAGGCAGAGACACGAAGAGAGCTGCAGCGAGAACAGCGGCACTCGTGACAGAGTGCAGAATCGATCGGCGAGTGTCGGCGCGCCGCGACGCGGAATCAGGCAAAAGACACCCCTTACAAGCTGGCGCGAATCATACGTGCGTTACCTAATGCACTGCAACGCGCGAGAAGTCGTTATGCTGCGCGCCACCACCGTTAGCACGGCAGCCGCATGTTTCAGAGACTCTGCTTTGCGCTCGCAAGTTTGCTCGCCGCTTACGCGCTGCAAGCGCGAGGCGTGAGCCCCTATCTGCCGCTAAATCTCGACCCAGAAATGGAGCGACTGGTTGAGCGGGTTCTGATCCTGGCCGACAAACCCGTGCTCGCACGCCCGATCGCTGCCGCAACGGTTCGCGACGCGCTGCCCAAAGCTTGCGCCGTCGATCGCGGGCTCTGCGAACGCGTCGCACGCTACATCGCTCGATTCGTGCCAAACACCGCGGTCACGCACTTGAGTATCGAAGCCGCAACGAATGATGGCGAAGAACTGATTTTGCCAAACCGCCACGGCTTGGCCGCCTCAAGCGCTTGGGCGGCAAGTGCGCGTGCTCAATGGCAACCCTTCGATCACCTGCTCGTGTCCGTAGGCGGTGTCGCGCACGAGGATGAGTCCACGCCAACAGGGTCTTTGCTGAGCGTTGGGTTCGATGTGGCGCAGCTCGACCTTGGCTATCGCGAGCACCAGTTCAGCCCCTTTACTGACAGCGCCATGCTGATCGGCACCCATGCCCCATCGATGCCCTCGATTACCCTCTCAAACTACCGGCCACTGACGCGCTTCGGCATCAAGTACGAACTGTTTCTGGCAGAGATGAGTGAGTCGTCGTTGATCTCGTTCAACCAAGGATTCACGACGGGCAAGCCTTTGCTTTCAGGCACACATCTGTCGATCGAACCTGCGCCCGGCTTTTCGCTTGGCTTCAATCGCTTGATTCAATTCGGTGGCGGTGAACGCGGCGGGCGCTCGGTGAGCGACTTCTGGCGAGCATTTTTCAACCCGAATAGGTTCGACAACACGAGCCCAGGCCTGACGTCAGACGAACAATTCGGCAACCAGCTCGGCTCGTTTACCAGCCGCTTCCTCTATCCGGGAGCGGTGCCATTTGCGGTGTATTTCGAGTACGCCGGCGAAGACACCTCGCGTGGGCGTAACTATCTGTTAGGCAATGCAGCGCTATCCATCGGCGTTGACTTTCCTCACCTGCCGGCAGGCCTCGATGCGACGCTGGAAATCTCTGAGTGGCAGAACGCCTGGTATGTCAACGGCATTTATGGGGATGGGCTCACCAACGAAGGCCGCGGGCTTGGACACTGGTTAGTCGATCGACGGCGGCGAGGCGATGCAGTGGGAGGCCAGAGCCAAACGTTGCGCGTTGGCTGGGCACCGAGATTTGGTGGCGAATTTGAGTTTCGTTACCGCACTCTCGCGAATGAGCGCTACAGCGGCTTCGATTACGAGCGCAGCCAAGAGCTCACCGTGGGCTACTCACGCCACGTGTCGCAGTTTCGAATCGGGGGCGAAGTTCAGGCCGGCCGCGATGTGTTCGGTGAAAGCTACTCGCGCGTTGCCGCCTTTTTTCGCTACGTCGGCGCGAACGATGGCGTCCTTGGATGGCTCGAAGACATGACCGAGGCTCCGGCTCCCTCGACCGCCGAGCTATTTGTGAACGTTGGCGCAACACTGAGTAGCCTCGACATCGACCTCGACACCGATCGACAAACAGATTCGGATACTCGAGCTGGTGCGCACGTTGCAGTGGGTGTGCGGCGCGCGCTTTCCGCCCGCAGCGACATCGGCGCACGGATCGAAATTGATGAGGTCGACAACCGCGCGCTCCTCGGCGTCCGCGCCATCGACTACCGCTATCGACTCGGCGAGCACATTGCTCTTTCTGGCTTCATCGGTGCGGCGCGCTACGATTTGGCGACGCCGGCTTTCGGTACGTATGTGGGCGCCGGCCTCGCCTGGCGCGACTTGCTACCGGGATGGTCGATAGAAGCGGATGTGAAATACGCGATCAAGGTCGCCCGCGACCGAGTCCTGCCGTCCGAGTCCGGCCAGTTCACACGCGAAGACGCTTTCTACGACATCTCAAGCGCCACGCTGTCCATCAGTCGCAAGTTCTGACGGCTGAGGGGCCGCTACTTTACGTACCGGCGCCACAGCTGCTCGAACGGCGAGTTGTGCGGAAATGTCGCGTTTTTGTCGAAGTTCGTTTGCTCGTGCATCATGCTATTCCATAAATGCACTGCCCGACTCGGTCCGAATCCGATCGGCGTCGCCGGCCCCGGCGATTCGAACAGCTCGCGCCAGCGCTTTGCAGGGACTGGGTAAAAGTGCCAGCTCGGCAACGCGCCCTCTAACAACCCGAAATGACGTGCGGCAAGCGTTAGGCCTTTCGGGCCATTTTCACCCCAGCGCACGTGGTCACGCCGATTGCCGTGCAAGTAGCGGCGCTTCCATTTTCTAAATCGAATGGACCAATCGTCGTACGGCAAGGGCCTGTTAGGCTGCTCGCAATTCGTTGCCATCCACTCTGCCAGCGTGTGCCCTACCGGTAAGCCCAGCACCGCATTATTGACGTACTGATCCGTCTCCCACGCAAACAATACGGTCTGACCGTAGTCGAACGGTGCTAGGCAGACCACGTCGGAATCTGCCCAAATTCCGCCGCGCGCATGTAGCAACCGGTATCGAAACCAGTCAGCAAACAAGCCCACCGAGCCTGTGCGACGATGGCGGAACAAAGCATCACGCGGCAAGACATCTCGCGCGTCGCACAACCGCGCACCGCGCGGCACGCCGGATAAATCGTCGTACGTGTACAGGTCGACCGGGTGACCGTGCGCGAGGAACGATGCGATCGATAGCACTTCGACCCGAGACAACGGCTCACCAAACCAAAACATTTGAATCGTTGGCAAGGCCTCCGCTAGCTCCGGTGCGGCACTCATACGCACCGCCCTCGCCGCTCTAACGCTGCCAAAGCCGAATCTGGCTCATGACTGCCGCGATCGAAGCTGGCGGCGTGATCTTGGAATCGCGCACCACCGGCAGCACTGCCTCGCACATCTTTTTGCCGAGTTCGACGCCCCATTGGTCGTACGAGTTAATGCCCCAAAGCACGCCTTGTGCGAAGACCTTATGTTCGTACAACGCGACCAAGCGTCCAAGTGTTTTTGTGTCCAGTCGATCGAACAGCACGATCGTCGACGGCCGGTTCCCGAGGTGCACCTTGTGCTCGCTCAGTGTTGCGATGCGGTCTGCCGCAACCTTACGCGCACGTAGCTCCTCTGCGGCTTGCTCAGCAGAGTAGCCAAACGCGAATGCATCCGCTTGCGCCAAACAATTAGCGATCGCGAGTTCGGCCTGTGGCTGGTTGCCGCACGAGGAGTTCGCAGGCAGTAAAAAATCGATTGCGGCGCGCGGCGTGCCTTGGTGCAACATCTGAAAAAACGAGTGCTGTGCGTTGTTACCCGGCTCACCCCACACGATCGGCGCCGTCTCGACGGGCACTGGCGAGCCGTCGATCCGGACGCGCTTGCCATTGCTCTCCATGTCGAGCTGTTGGAGATAGGCCGGGAAACGCCGTAGGCGCCCGTCGTAGGGCAACACCGCCAGCGTTGGCAGACCCAAGAAATTGATGTTCCATTCGCCAAACAACGCCATCAGCACGGGCAAGTTGTCGCGCCACGGTGCTGTGCGGAAATGCGCATCCATCTCAGCGCCGCCCGCGAGGAACTCCAAAAAGCGCTCGGCACCGATCGCGATCGCGAGCGACACGCCGATCGAAGACCAGAGCGAATAGCGCCCACCGACCCAATCCCACATCATGAATCGGTAGTTAGGATTGACGCCGAACTCGTCCATCGCCTTGGCGTTCGTAGAAACGGCTGCGAAGTGTTGCGGTACTGCAGCTTCCCCGAGTTTGCTCGCGACCCACGCGCGGGCCGAGCGCGCGTTCGCAAAAGTTTCCTGCGTGACGAACGACTTCGACGCGACGATGAACAACGTGCGCGCAGGATTGAGCCCTTCGATCACCTCTGCGAGGTCGGTTCCGTCGACATTCGACACGAACGACACCTTGGGCCCGCCAGACGCATACCCCCGCAAGGCTTGCACAGCCATCACGGGGCCAAGATCCGAGCCGCCGATGCCAATGTTGACGACGCACTCGATCGGTTCGCCGGAACTGCCGCGAATGGTTCCATCGCGCACGGCGCTCGCAAACTGCAACATACGCGCACGCTCGGCGAGCACTTCGCGCACGATGGCGGGGCCGCCAGGGCCATCGGTGGAACCCGGCGCCACACGCAAGGCGGTATGCAGGACTTGGCGTGCTTCTGTGACGTTCAGTATGTCGCCGCGCCACATCGCGTCGATGCGCTCGCGGAGGCCTGCTTCATTCGCGAGCGTGCAAAGCTGCGCGAGGCCATCGTCATCGAGCCGCTGGCGCGAGAAATCGACGAACAACCCGGCCGCCATGCGCGAAAAGCGTTGCGCCCG
>CAYUIT010000072.1:0-2202 GCA_964444835.1 uncultured Steroidobacteraceae bacterium | reverse complement strand
CCAAGATACGCGAAGCACTGCTGCCTGTGCAGCGGCACCGGGTAATAGATTTCGGTTCCAATATCGTGCTTTGCCAAGTAAGCGCGCAGCTCATCCCGTCGCGCCGCACGAATGACGTATTGATTGTAAATGTGGCGTGCGTACTTGCGCGGTGATGCGACGGGCGTTGTGAGCTGTGCGCCAAGCCCTGCAGCAGCAAATGCCGAGTCATAGAACCGGGCATTGCGCTGGCGCGCCGCGGTCCAGGCATCCAGGTGCGGCAGCTTCACGCGCAAGACGGCAGCCTGCAACTCATCGAGCCGGAAATTGCCGCCGATCACTTGGTGGTAGTACTTCGGCTCACCGCCATGCACGCGCAACACGGCGAGACGCTTCGCGAGTGCGGCATCGTTCGTCACGCACATGCCGGCATCGCCGAAAGCGCCGAG
The DNA here is from genome assembly GCA_964444835.1 of uncultured Steroidobacteraceae bacterium. GTDB lineage: Bacteria > Pseudomonadota > Gammaproteobacteria > Steroidobacterales > Steroidobacteraceae > CADEED01. Next base: position 1,774 of record CAYUIT010000072.1, on the reverse strand, counting down.
ATTCTTGCTCGGGAAGAATGACAGGCAGCCAACATCTCCGAGGCTACCGGCGGGGTGGCCATGATTGTCGCGTGCCCCGATAGCCTGCGCGGCGTCTTCAATGATCTTGAGCTCGAACTGACGCGCCACCATCGTGAGCACATCCATCTCGGCCGTCTGGCCGTACAGATGCACCGGCATCATTGCCTTGACCCAGCCGCCGGTGCGCTTGTTAGTGAGGCGCGTGCCGCGCAGCTCGCACTCCTGCGTGAGAAACTCGAACAGCCGGTGGGTGGAAATGTTGTACGTCGTCGGATCGATGTCGACGAAGACCGGTCGTGCGCCGACGCGCGCAATGGTGCCGCCGGTCGCAAAGAACGTGTATGGCGAGGTGAGCACCTCATCGCCAGGGCCGATGCCGAGCGCCATCAGCGCGACTAACAATGCATCGGTACCCGAGGAAACGCCCACGCCGAACTGGCAACCGCTATAAGCGGCCACTTCCGCCTCGAGCGCGCGCACTTCAGGACCGAGAATGAAGCTCTGGGCGTCGCAAACGCGCTCGATCGCAGCTTGGATCTCGCTCTGCAACGAGTGGTACTGCGCCGTGAGATCTAACAACGCGACTTTCATCGTTCAAGGGACCCAGTGAACTCGTACCCGTAGCGGACGGCCGGGCCGAATCAGGCGCGACTCAGCCGAGATTCGTGACGCGCGAATCGCCTGGTTCGCGTTCACGATAGTAGTCGAGGTACCAATCGACGAAGCGACGCACACCAACCTCGACCGTGGTGGCAGGCCGATAGCCCACGTCACGCACCAGATCATCGACATCGGCGTACGTGTCTGGCACATCGCCTGGCTGCAAAGGTACGAAGTTGCGCTCAGCCTTGCGCCCGAGGCACTCCTCGAGCACTTCGATATAGCGCCCCAATTGCACGGGCGCATTGTTGCCGATGTTATAGAGCCGATAAGGCGCACTGCTTGTCGCAGGGTCTGGGTTATCGCCCGACCACTCCGGATTTGCCGTGGCGATGCGATCGCAAGCCCGCACCACGCCCTCGACGATGTCGTCGACGAACGTGAAGTCGCGTGTGTGTTTACCGAAGTTGAACACGTTGATCGGCTTGCCCGCGAGGATGTTGCGCGTGAAAGTGAACAGCGCCATGTCGGGCCGGCCCCACGGGCCGTACACCGTAAAGAAACGCAGACCCGTCACGGGCAACTTGAACAGCGCCGCGTAGTTGTGCGCCATCAACTCGTTAGCCTTCTTCGTTGATGCGTACAGCGACAACGGATGATCGGCACCGCGATGCACGTTGAAGGGCATGTTGGTGTTAAGCCCGTACACCGAACTCGTGGACGCGAACACCAAGTGCTCGACTGCGTTGTAACGGCAGCCCTCGAGGATCGTGAGCGTCCCCGTCACATTACTATCGACGTAGGCGAACGGGTTCTCGATCGAGTAGCGCACACCCGCCTGCGCGGCCAAATGGATGACGCGCTGGAACTTCTCGATGGCGAACAACTTCTTGATGCCCTCGCGATCCGCCAGATCGAGCTTCGCAAAACGAAACCCGGGTTGCTTCGTGAGCAACGCCAAGCGCGCATCTTTCAAACGTGGGTCGTAGTAATCGTTGAGATTATCGAGACCAACGACCTCATCGCCACGGGCGAGCAGCTTCTGTGCAACATGCGAGCCGATGAAGCCCGCAGCACCCGTAACGAGAATCTTCATACGGCGCGATTATAGACGGCCGTCGACCTGCGCTGCCGGGAAAACGTACTTGATGTC
>CAYUIT010000071.1:13370-14704 GCA_964444835.1 uncultured Steroidobacteraceae bacterium | reverse complement strand
CGGAGCTCGGCGACGTGGCCGATCTGTACGGCGAGTTCAAGAAGCTCGGCGTCGAAGTGTATAGCGTCTCCACGGACACGCATTTCACGCACAAGGCGTGGCACGACGCGTCCGACACGATCAAGAAGATTCAGTACCCGATGCTCGGCGATCCGACGCACGCGATCAGCCGCAACTTCGGCGTGTTGATCGAAGAGGAAGGCCTCGCACTGCGCGGTACGTTCATCGTGAATCCGGAAGGCCAGATCAAGGTCGCCGAGATCCACGACCTCGGCATCGGCCGTGATGCGAAGGAACTGCTCCGCAAGGTGCAGGCCGCGCAGTACGTCGCCAGCCACCCGGGTGAAGTGTGCCCGGCGAAGTGGACTCCGGGTCAGAAGACCTTGGCACCTTCGCTCGACTTGGTCGGCAAGATCTAAGCCTGAGTTTGATACTGGGAAGCAAACCATGATCGACGCGAACCTCAAGCAGCAGCTGCAAAGCGTTTTCGAACGCCTGACTCAACCGATCGCAATCACGGTCTCGAATGACGACAGTGAGACCGGCCGCGAGATGCAGTCGATGTTGTCGGAGCTCGCGTCGATCAGTTCGCTGATCACGCTCTCCCCCGCTACGGCCCCCGCCGCGCGCCGCCCGTCTTTCACGGTCGGCCGCGCGGGTGAGCCGGCGCGCGTGGAATTTGCGGGCGTGCCGAGCGGCCACGAGTTCACCTCGCTCGTGCTCGCCGTTCTGCAAGCGGGCGGCCATCCGCCGCGCGTTGCGCCGGAAGTGCTCGAGCAGATTCGCGCGCTCGAAGGCGCGATGCATTTCGAGGTCTATATTTCGCTGACCTGCCAGAACTGCCCTGAGGTGGTTCAGGCGGTCAACTTGTTAGCCATTCTCAATCCGAACATCCGTGCCACGATGATCGACGGCGCCGTGTTCCAGTCTGAAGTGGAATCGCGGCAAATCATGGCCGTGCCGTCTGTGTTCTTGAACGGCGAAGCCTTCGGCCAGGGCCGCATGGGCGTTGAGGAAATCGTCGCCAAAGTCGATCGCAATGCGAGCGCGCGGCAAGCCGCGGCGATCAATGCACGCGATCCGTTCGAAATGTTGGTCGTGGGCGGTGGCCCAGCGGGCGCTGCAGCTGCCGTGTATGCCGCTCGCAAAGGCATCCGTACGGGCATCGTGGCCGAGCGCTTCGGTGGCCAGTTGTTAGATACGCAAGCGGTCGAAAACTTCATCTCGGTGCGCGAGACGACCGGTGCGCACCTGGCCGCCGGGCTCGAAGAGCATGTTCGCACCTATGGCGTCGACATCATGAACACGCAACGGGCTGCTGAGTTGTTACCCGC
>CAYUIT010000071.1:0-13270 GCA_964444835.1 uncultured Steroidobacteraceae bacterium | reverse complement strand
ACGCTGATCGAGTTCGACGGCAAGCTGCGCGCCGATGAAGTGCTGCAACGTAAACTGCGCAGCCTGCCTAACGTACGCGTGATCGTCTCCGCGCAGTCGACCGAGGTGCACGGCGCCGATGGTCGCGTCGTGGGCTTGAGCTACCGCGATCGTGGCACGCAAGAGATCCACCGCCTCGACCTCGACGGCGTGTTCGTGCAGATCGGCTTGTTGCCTAACACCGATTGGTTGAAGGGCAGCGTCAAGCTCAGTGCACGCGGCGAAATCGAAGTGGATGAGCGCGGCCAAACCTCCGTGCCCGGCGTCTTCGCCGCAGGCGATGCGACGATCGTGCCGTACAAGCAGATCGTGGTCGCGATGGGCGAAGGCTCCAAGGCCGCGCTCGGCGCGTTCGATTGGCTGATCCGCAACTCCGCGCCGATGGCCGCCGCTAGCGCGGCGTAACGCGCGACGCGAGTATCTTGTCGATTCGAAAGCCATCCATATCGATCACTTCGAATCGCCAGCCTTGCCATTCGACTGCGTCGCCGGTTTTGGCGACGCGGTCGAAGCGAGCCATCACGAGGCCCGCGATCGTCTCGATGCCGTCGAGCTCTTCGTCGGTCGCGCGAATCTCGAGCGGATCGAGAATGTCGGCGAGCGCCACCTGACCGTCGAGCAACCACGAACCGTCGTCGCGGCGTAGCACCATGCGCTCGTCCGGCGCGGCGGCGAGCTCGCCCGCGATCGCTTCGAGAATGTCGTGCAGCGTCACGATCCCGAGCAGCGAGCCGTACTCATCGACGACGAATGCCATGCTCGTCGAGCTGGAACGGAACTGCTCGAGCAGCTCCATCCCGCTCACGTGCGCGGGCAGCGTAATGGAAGGTTCCGCGATTGCCTCGAGATTGCTTGGCTGGCCGCGTAACGCATCGAGCAATAGCGTACGCGCGGAAACTACGCCGACGATCTCATCCACCGCATCCCTCACGACGGGATAGCGCGAGTGCGGCTGCGACTCGAGCACCGCGAGGATGTCCTGACTGGTCGCTCCGAGCTTCAGGAAGGCGATCTCCGAGCGCGGGGTCATCAGTGTCGTGACGTTGCGATCGTCGAGGCGAAACAGATTGCGCACCATGCGGCGCTCCTGCTCCTCGATGACACCTGCAGCCGAACCCTCGGCAAGCACAGCGTGAATCTCCTCCTCGGTGACGTTCTCACGCTTGCGCTCGTCTATGCCTAACAACTTGAGCAGCAATTCGGTGGAGCGCGTCAGCAACCATACGAAGGGCCGCGAGGCGACCGACAACGTTTGGATCGGCCAGGCCACGAACCGCGCGACGCTCTCGGCGTGCAGTTGGCCGAAGCGCTTCGGCACGAGCTCACCGACAACGATCGAGAAATACGTGACGATCGCGACAACCAAACCGGTAGCGACATAGGCCGATGCTTCAGGATCCATCCCCCATCCGCGCAATCGCTCGGCGAGCGGCGGTGCGAGCGTCGCTTCGCCGACGATACCGCTCAACATCGCAACCGACGTGATGCCGATTTGCACCGTCGACAAGAATCGCGTCGGCTCCTCACCCAGCGCTGCCGCCAGTTTGGCGCGGCGATCACCCGCATCGATGTAACGCTGCAAGCGCGCCTTGCGGGCGCTCACGAGCCCGATTTCCGACATCGCAAAGAAGCCGTTGAAGAGGATCAACAGCGCGAGGATCGCAATCTCCATGGAACTAACCCGCCCGCGACGGAGTGCGTGACGTCAGATACTGCTCTAAGTTTTTAGCGGCACGCGCACGGACTTGATTGCGCAACAGTGGCGTCCAACCCAACGCCCAGCCCATTGGCCCAAAAGCCTGGCGCGACCACCGATAGAAATCAAAGCTATCGTCGTGCCTAACGATCAGGCCATCGCGAAACTCGAATGTCGCGCGAATGATGTTGTGCACGAGGCGGCCCGTCGCACTGAAGCGGTAATGCGGCTCCCAGCGCGCCGTGCCGCGGTTGCCTTGCGCTGCGTGCTCGACGAGCACCAACCGCCAATCGTCGCGGCCTTTGGCTCGCACCGAATCGCAGAGCATCGACCACATGCCCATGACGTCGCGGCGCCCGCGCAGTGAAAACACGGCGTCGTTGAAGACGACTTCCTCTGCATAGCAATGGGCCATGCGGGCCGGATCAAGGTCGGCGAAAGCGCCGTAGAAGGTCTGAATGGTCACTTCAGGTGTCATACGGTTCTCCGCTAAGCATGCCTGGATCATCAAGAAACCTTCATCACAACGCAACCTGGGGCGCCTGTAATCGCGGAATCATCGAGGAGAGCACGAAATGAGTCGCATCAATCGGCGTGATTTCCTAGCGACGCTGTCGGCACTCGGAATTACGGCCCAAACGCAGGCAACGCTCGCGAATGGCGCGCGTATCGCCACTGGCGACCCGACGTTTCGGCATGGCGTTGCAAGCGGCGATCCCTTGCAGGATCGCGTGATTCTCTGGACTCGGGTCACGCCGAGCAAGCTTGATCAATTCGTCACCGGTCAATGGGTTATCGCGACCGATCCCCAGCTTCGACAACCGTGCAACGTGGGCTCGTTCGCAACGGATATCTCGCGGGACTTTACGGTCAAGGTTGACGCCGATGGCCTTGAGCCCGACAAAACCTACTACTATCGCTTCATCACGCAAGGCGCAGGATCGCCGATCGGCCGGACGCGTACCTTGCCGTCGCATCGTGCGAATCACGTTCGATTCGCGTATGCGTCATGCTCGAATTACCCGTACGGGTACTTCAATGCCTACGCTCGAATCGCGGCCCGGCACGATCTCAATTTCGTCGTGCATCTTGGCGACTATATATATGAGTATCCGCTCGGAACGTACGCCAACCCATTGCTCGCGGGGCTGCGCGATGTCGTGCCGCAAAACGAAATCGTGGCGCTGACCGATTATCGACTGCGACACGCTCTGTATCGTACCGACGCCGACCTCCAGGAAGTTCATCGGCAACACCCCTTTATTTGCGTCTGGGACGACCACGAGATCACGAACGACGCGTACAAGGACGGTGCCGAGAATCACAACCCCGAGCTGGGCGAGGGGGAGTGGCAATTGCGCAAGCGCAACGCGATACGCGCCTACAACGAGTGGATGCCGATTCGCACGCGCTCACGCGGCGATGAACGGATCTACCGGCGGTTCCGCATCGGTAACCTCGCGGACCTCATCATGCTCGACACGCGCATCTATGGTCGCGACTTGCAAGCCGCCTTCAAGACAGGCCAATCCGAGCTGCCGGTCAATGACGCGATCATCACGGATGCATCTCGTTCTCTGTTAGGCCTCGAGCAGGAGCAGTGGCTGTCGCAGCAGCTTTCGCAATCGAAGTCCCGCGGTGCCTTGTGGCGGATCCTCGGACAGCAAGTCATGATGGCGCAACTGTCCGCAACGTTCGGGCGGACGATCATCAATCCCGATCAATGGGATGGCTATGCGCCCGCGCGCAGCCGACTGTTTCAACAATGGGTGAACGAGCGCATTGATAACAACGTCGTACTCACGGGCGACATTCACTCGGCATGGTGTAACGATCTGACACCGAATCCATGGGACTCCGCAACATACAATGCAGCCACGGGTGCGGGCGTGTTAGGCGTCGAGTTCGTGACGCCTGCAATCAGTTCTCCGAGCCCGATTCCTGAGCGAAACGCCGCTGCGCAAACGGCTGCTGGCCTGCGGTTCGTCTCGCCGCACATGAAGTACATCGAGCTGTTCCGGCGCGGGTACGGCCTCGTGGATATGAATCGCGAGCGCGTGCAAGGTGAGGTGTATCACGTTGACACCGTGGATCAGCGCAGCGTGAATGAACAATTCGCAGCGGCATTTGTTAGCGAATCTGGGCGCAACGCGTTACAACCCGCGGCCGGTCCCTCGGCTGCGAGAGACTTGCGCGATCCGGCGCCCCTTGCGTGAGTGCGCGACCATTGCGAGCGTCGCAAACATGCCGTCGCTCTTAGTCCCGCGTCCCAACGCTATTGCGGCGCAGGACAGGAAGCCAGCGAGGCAGCTAACAGCCCCGCGCCGCGAGTCGGCGCGCGTTGCAACGCGTTCTGTAACGATCGTGCAGCGAATTTTGCCGGAGTATCGAATCCCGCTGTTTTCACGTCTCCATGAACAGCTGGAGACTCGCGGCATTGCACTCCGTGTGCTGTACGGTGACGAACAACGCGGTACGGTGCCACGCACAGTGCACAGCGAAGCGCCCTGGGCAAAGTGGATCAACAATCGATACTGGCGCATCGGCGACCGTGAAATCGTGTGGCAATCCTGCCTGCCACTCTTGGAGGGATCAGAACTGGTCGTCATCGAACAGGCCAACCGGCTGTTGATCAATCATTTATTGCTTGCGGGCAGATCGCAGCGTCGTATCGCGTATTGGGGCCACGGCATGAACTTCCAAGCGCGAAATCGCAATTCGTTGAGCGAACGCTTCAAAAGGCACTCCGTCCACAAAGCCCATTGGTGGTTTCCTTACACCGACGCGAGCGCCCGCATCATTACCCGCCTCGGATACCCTGCCGAACGCATTACGGTTGTGAACAACTCGGTCGACTCAACCGGCCTATCCCGTGCAATCGATGCGCTGACTGCGGCGGATCTCGCGCGCGTGCGCAACGATGTTGGCGCGAGCAGCGGACCGGTGATTCTGTATTGCGGTCGGCTTGTGACAGAGAAGCGCATCGACTTACTGCTAGCGACTGCGCATGCCCTACGGCAGATCAACACTGAGTTCACACTCGTGGTGATTGGTGATGGGCCATTGACGTCGACGATCTTGCGGGAAGTAGAGCGTCACCCGTGGATTCGATACGTCGGTCGCTTGTTCGGAGCAGCCACCGCGCCGTACTTCGCAATCGCGGATTTGGTACTCATGCCCGGTGCGATGGGCTTAGTGCTCGTGGATGCTTTCGCCGCCGGTGTACCGATCGTAACCACCAACATTCGAGATCACGGCCCGGAGTTCGATTACCTCAAGCCTGGCAAGAACGGAATCATTGTCGATCCAGACGCAAGACTGCTGGCACGCGCCTGCGCACGCCTACTCCGCGCGCCAGCAGAACTGTCTGAGATGCGCACCGAGTGCCGGGCGGCAGCGCAGCTCTACACGATCGACGCAATGTCGCAGCGCTTCGCAGAGGGCATTGAACGCGCTCTGTCAGCCTGAGGCAGGAATTGAAACTCTGTGGGTTTCACGGAAGTTTCACTTTCCGGCGGCATAATTCAAGTGTCTGACACTTTCGCACGCTGCGGCCCAAGTCCATGCAGAGTTTGCCCGACATTCCGCGAGCCGGGCTGCGCCTGGCTGTAGTCACCAACATTCTACCGCCGTATAGGATCCCATTCTTCGAAGCGCTCGCGCAGCGCGCCGATGACTTTCTGGTGTTGCTGTGCGCGGAACGACACGCGAATCGTGACTGGGCAGTCGGTAGCCTGCCGTTCAAAACCCAGGTGCTGCCAGGATTCACGGTTGATCGCCGCGGCTCCGTCGATCCGACGCATATCAACTGGGGTGTACTCAGCGCCCTGCGGCGATTCTCGCCTAGCGCTGTGATGAGCGGTGGTTACTCGCCGGCGCATCTACAAGCATTTGCCTACTGTCGATTGTGGCGGCGTCTGTACGTGCCGTGGGGTGAGCTCGTAACAACACACTCAACTCAACAGAATCGATTAGCGCGGGTAATACGCAGGCTGGTGATAGCAAACAGCCACGCGTTCGTTGCGTCTTCGCACGCCACACGAAGCGCATTTGAGAGTTACGGTGCCAAGCGAGACTCAGTGCTGGTTTCGAGTATGCCCGTGGGGACGTCTGCGATTCGCTCTCAAGTCAATGTGCAGCGAAATTCGGGCGCCGTCGAGGCACTCCGCAGCCGTTACTCGGCGCCACGTTTCTTTTGCGCAAGCCGCCTAGTTGACGAGAAAGGCTTACCGCAGCTCCTGCGGGCATTTCGAATAGTGCAATTCCAGATTCCTTCGGCATCGCTCGTCGTTGCCGGCACTGGACCCGCGCGAGCCGAATACGCGCGCTTGGTTGCGCATCTTGGCCTTCGCAACATCGCATTCGTGGGACAGCTTACGTCGGAGCCTCTCGCCGCACACTACGGCGCGTGCGACGTATTCGTTTTCCCCACGCTGCACGACACATTTGGCGCAGTCATTCCGGAAGCGATTGCTGCCGGCGCGCTCGTTGTTAGCTCAGTGCATGCGGCGGCCGCCCCCGATTTTGTCGTCGACTGCCATTCCGGCTTTCTGGCAGACCCGCTGGATGTTGATCAATTCGCAGCGCGAATGGTGACTGCGGCCAACCTATCGCCCGAGAAACGCGGGGCCATGATCGCACAAGCCCAACGAGCGTTGCCGCTCGATGACGTCGCGAGTTCTGCGGATGCGATTGATGAATACCTGCGCCGCTCGCTAGCGAGTGCTACGCGCGTACCGCAGGCGCCACAGAACGAACGTGCCTAACAGGAGCAGCAAGCTCAACGAGAGTGAGCCACCACCACCGCCTGAATCCGTTGGTGGATTGACACTGACTGCTACTTGCGCCGACTTGCGACCGCCCGGCCCAGTGCACTCGAGCGTGAAGGTTGCGGCCGCACTCAACGTTGACGTTGTCTCTTCGCCACTCGCGCTCTTCGTGCCTGACCAGCCGCCGCTCGCAGCGCAACTGGTTGCGTTCGTGCTCGACCACCGCAGACGTGTTGTCGACCCCGTTACGATACTTGCCGGCTCCGCCGTGAGCGTGACAGTGGGCTCAGGCTGTGCCGTGGCGACTCGCACGCGATACGTGCCATAACCGCCGCTCGAGGCTGCAGGCCGTGCAATGAAATTGACGAAATAGTTACCGGGTGTGGCTGCTTCAAAGATGAACGAGCCACCCGAGAAGAATGTTCCAACTGTATTCGGACCGCGACTAATGTGCACATCGAGGTTGGCGAAACTGAGCGGAAACGCGAGATCGGCGACGGTGGCCTCGTAACGCCCCGGGGCCGTAATGTCGAGGCGGCGCGAGTCGAATAGACTGCCGGCGCCCTGCGTCAGTTCCAACGCTGGGCGCGCTCCTGCGACTGTCGATACCAGGCTCGCCCCAAACAGCCCGTTTGCGCCCGCGTTCAGCTGCCCGAATACTAACAACGTTACCGGACCGGTCGACAAATCCACCTCGAGCGGCGTGGTACCGGCACTAGTTGAGCCGAGCGAAGTGCCCCCTTGCACGAGCGCGCCACGCAAACTCGTGAATCCCAGCGGAAAACCAAAATCCGTGAGCCGCAAACTGTGGCGTCCAGCCGATGTCACGTCGCCCGAGAAGGCGTACGCCACGCCGTTTGAACCCGCCGCGACCGTTCGGGCGCCCGCGATGATCGGCGTCGATGCACGCCGAACTTCCACGCCATACGCACCAGCCGATGACCCTGCCGAGGATGCAACGGTGAACACTTCATGCAACGCAGCCGCTGCCGGGGTGAGTGTAACGGTCCCCGGCGCACTCAAGTTTGCGACGCCAGCGCCGTCGGCGACGACGACCGCGGCAACGCTCGTGAGTGGCGAGGGAACCGCGAAATCGTTAAGCGTTAGATTATGGGCGACAGGATCAAGGACGGCCGAGCCAATGCGCTGCGTGACGCCCACATCCACGTTGAGCGCGAAGCGAGCTGCGCCACCAGCTGCTGGCACGACTCGAACTGAGAATAGCCCGGCACCGCGTGTCGATGAAGCAGTTCCGGACGCAATCGCTCGATAGGTGCCAGGCGTTGCGCTGAACGCGGCAACGCCCGGTGCGGCCAAACTGGCCGACAACTGCGGAGCGCCTTCGCGAATCACCGCCGCCGAAATGCCGTTCATGGCTGCGGGGAACTGCAAGTCGGTCACGATGAGTTGGTAGTTGCCCGCGGTCGTGATCTCGAATGCAGCGTCGAAATTCTTCACGTTTGCGGGCGGCGGCGCTGTGGTGCTCTGAATTGCGTCCGCAAAGTCGAGGACCGCGCCGTTTGACGCTACGCTCACGATGCGCACGCCAAAGGTCCCCGCCGTTGCGGTAACTCCCGGAGCGGCAATGACCCGGGCACCATAACTACCCGTGGTCGCCGTGAAGCGCCTGGTCGTGGCCGGCGAATCGAGCGTTACGATGACATCGGGCCCGCGCGTAATTGCCACGCGGTAGCTCGCGAACGCTGCGGGCACCGCCAGGTCGGTGAATCGCAGCTCGTATTCACCGGCGGTCGTTATCTCGAAGTCGCGTTGCGCCGCAGTATTGGTTTGACCAATTGTGCGCGTCTCATCGAGCAAGCTCGTCTGCGCTGCAGCGTGCCCGCCGACCAGTGCAGCGACCCCGATGGCGAAGCACGCAACCAGAACGCGAGTCGTCAAGCGATTGAGCAGTTTCATCTTCGATTCTCCAGCTGTCGTCCGTTGACTTTCTTCAACCACGCGCGGTCAAGTTCTTCAAAAGCTCGCGCGCCTGATCAACACCTGCAAAGGTCGGAGCCCCCGCTAATGCGAGCCGCAAGTTCTCGCGCGCACGATCCTCTTGGCCGCTCTTGTTTTGCGCAATTGCAAGATGGAAGCGAATGACGGGCGTATCGGGCGCCAACTCAGCGGCTCGCTCGAGTATCGGCAAGGCCTCAGCGTATTGACCGCGACGAACCAGAACCCAACCGTAGGTATCGAGCAACTGAGGGTTCGCCGACTTTTCAAAGCCTGTTGTTAACAACAGCGCGCGATCAAGGCTGGTGGCGTCGTTCCGATACGTAACGAGCAGCATCGCAAGATTGTTCAGCGCAACCTCAGAGCGAGGATCTCGCTTGACGAGCTTCTCGTAGACGCCTATCGCATCGTCAGGGCGCTTGAGACGCTCGTAAAGCGCTGCCAAATCGGTCGCGAGTGCCGCCTCGCCGGTACGATCAACGCCTTGCTCAAGGACGACTCTCGCGCCTTCGGTTCGCTGCTCCGAAAGATGCAACAATGCGACATTCCGATACGGCAACCACCACCTCGGCGCAACTTCGATAGCCTTAGTAAAGCTCGCGCGCGCGTCTGCTCCACGCTTCTGCGTGACTAACAACTCGCCTAGCAGATTGTGCGCGACGGCATCCTTCGGCTGATCCGCAATAGTCTTGCGAACGATGGCCTCCGCTCCTGCAGCATCTCCCCTTTGCAGCTTGATGCGCGCAACTGCAGCGAGCGCATCGCCGGCGCGAGGGGCGAACTCCAGTGCCTTGGCAAAGCTGGCTTCTGCTTCAGCCAGATTGCCTGTCGACTGCGCCATCAAACCCGCAAAATAGTGACCGGGACCGTAGTTCGGTGCCAACGTGATCAAATCCTGGATCGCTACCTTCGCGGCTGCTGTGTCATTGCTTGCAATGTACGCGCGTACGAGCGTCTCGCGAGCATTCACGTTGTTTGGATTCGCGCGCACAGTCTCCTCAAGAAGCGGCGTCGCTTGTGCGACCCGCCCTGTTTGGCCAAGCAGTGCGGCAAGCTCGAGCCTTACCGCGACGTCAGTCGGCGCGAGCGTCATGGCTTGCCGCAAATTCTCCTCAGCGAGGGCGGGTTCTCGGTTTGCGATGTGTGCCCGAGCGAGTGCGCGCAGCACGCCAGTCGATTCCGGTTGATCGCGCAATACCGCGCGCAAATCCGCAACGGCGGCGGATGGGTCGTTAGCCTCGAGCGCGAGATTGCCGCGCAGCACCAACGCGTCGTTATCGCGTGGGTTCTCCTTCAGTACCTCCGCGATGAGCTGTTGTGCGGCAGCGGCGTCGCCTCGCGCAGCATAAATTGCGGCGATCCGATTTCGTGCCGTGAGGCCCTGCGCGTCATCATCGCTCGCCTCGACGACACTCCGGTACGTCTTCACCGCATCCTCGGTCTTGCCGAGCCTTTGCTGCAGCGATCCCAGCCCCAACTTCAGATCAAGGTTCTTGGGCCGCTCGGCGACATACCTTTGCAGAACGGCGATGCCATCAGCAGCACCGCGCCAGTTCGCGACAAAGTCCGCATGGACAATCTTCGGCTCATCTGACTCTGGCGCCGCCGCAATGGCGGCACGCAGAATCCGGTCCGCATCATTCAACTTCTTCCGATTCGTGAAGTGAATTGCAAGTTGGTAGTAGGCGGAAAGTTCTTTCGGTCGGAGCGCCACTATTCTTTGAAACTGCTGCTCAGCCAGATCGAACTCGTCTACCGACAGATACAGTGAGGCGAGTACTTGGCGCAGCTCCACCGAGTCAGGATTCGATTGCAGTGCGGCCTGCAACAGCTCTGCTGCCTTTGCCGAATCGCCTTGCTGCCGATACAGCGCTGCGAGCAACGCAGTGGCGTTCTCGTTGCGTGGATCTTTCGCAAGCGCTGCGCGCGCGTCGGCGGCTGCGCCGGCCTCATCTTTCAGTTGCGCTTTGGCAGCTGCGCGTACGGTTAGTAGCTCGGGGTCGTCCGGTGCCTTGGTGAGCCCGGGCGTGACATACTCGAGCGCGCGCTCAGGTGCGCCCGCGAAGACGAAGATGCGACCGAGATTGGCCCGCGCGCCGAAATGATCCGTGTTGCTATCGATCGCCGCCTGATACATGCCAGCGGCCTCTCGCAGGTTACCCAGCTTTTCGAGTGCACGGCCATGCAAAAACCGCGCTTCCGCATCGTTCGGATCGACTTGCAGTGCATTCCGAAACTCGACTCGCGCCTTTTCAAAGTTACTCGCCGCAAAGAACTCGCGCCCGTTCTCCAAGTGGCGCGCCTTACGATCAGCAGCTCCACCGCAGGCAACGAGTGACACAGCAACGAGCAACGTTATAGAGAGGCAGGAGAACCTCCAGGAAGGTTTGCTTTTCATTGCTCTCGTTTCCAGCGACGGCGAAGAATCACACTACGAACCGTATGCGAAGTCCTTTACGAGCGTGTGACACCACGCCACACGTCGTTACTCAGAGAGCCGTGCCGGTCACAGCGAAAGCGCACACTGCGTGAGGCTTACGCCGACGACTACCAAGCCGATTGCGGTCTCGAGCCGCGGACGCGCCGCAAGGAATTCAAGCGCATACAGCAATAACACGATCTTTAGTATTCCGATTGCTGCTACCGAAGCGTCAGAAATCAGCCGCGAGAGCAACAGCGGCACAAGCAAGACCACGAGGACTACCAGTGCATCTAGCGGCGTAAACTGACCACGACGCGTCTCGCTCAGGCGAAACTGCAGAATCACGCATGTGGCAAGCGCGAAAAACAGAATGCCGATGACGACGCCGTGGGAGTCGTCAGCTACACGCCAACGCTGATCGAGATACACAAGCAGCGTGACCATGAGATACGCGGGTAGCCGCTGCAGTCCGGCGGCTCTTGTACTGCCACGCAGCATCAAGAGAATCACTTGCAAAGCACCGATGGCTGCGACTAGCAGAATCAAGTCGCTGGTCAAATCAGTGGTGCTAACACACACGAACCATGCGTAGCTTGCGACGAGCAGCGCGATGATGCGCGGAATCCAGCGCGGCAGTCGGTTGGCGTCTCGCGCCCATGCGAGCTGCGATGCAATCGCAGATGCGGAGCCCTCAGGTCGCTCAATGCGAAGACCCGCACGTTGCGCCAGATGCAACCCACCGAGGATCGATCCGGTTGCAAGTGCAAAGACGGTGGCGATCGTGACATCTGACTCGAACCGCAGAAAGTAGGCCGTCAGAAACAGAACCGCGTGCACAGCGTAAATGACTATCACTGACTGATAGTGATCGAATCCCAAGCCCAGCAGTCGATGGTGCAAGTGGCGGCGGTCCGCTACGAATGGCGATTGACCCGCAGCGATTCGCTGGAGGCTTACCTGGAGCGTATCGATGATTGGCCACGCAAGCAGGATCAACGGTAGCGCCGCACTGACGGCTTTGTCGGCACCTTGTGTGGATTTGATTGCGACGATGACAACCATGTAGCCGAGAAACTGACTGCCGCTATCTCCCATGAAAACGCGCGCGGGATGGGTATTGAAGCGCAGGAATCCCAACAATGCTCCAACCAGTGCCGCAGCAACAGTTGCAACCGCAATGTCATCGGCCTGATAGGCCAACCACCCAATAGCGATGACGACCAGCAGCGTCGTACCGCCTGCAAGCCCGTCGAGTCCATCAGTCATGTTGATGGCGTTCGTCACTCCAACCAGAAAGACAATGCTGAGCGGCACGGCCACGACTTGTGGTAGCTCGATCCGTTCGACCAGCGTGAGCGACTCGATTCGGACGTCGCCGAAGGTGACGGCCAGCGTGCATGCGGCAATTTGCGCCGCGAGCTTCAGCGGCCAGCGCAAATTCACGCAGTCGTCCCACAGGCCGATGCCTAACAACAACAGGCCGCCGGCGTAGACATACAACCAGCTCGTCGGTTGCTCCGCCATCAAGAGCAATGCACTCAGCGTACCTACAACGAGCGCGACGCCTCCGACTCGCGGCGTAGGCGTCACGTGCGTCTTGCGGCCGCCTGGCTGATCGACGAGACCGACATACGGCGCAAGCCGCACGAGCGCGGGCATCAACGCAACCGTTACCGCCAATGCCGCAACGAGAAGCAATAAGAATTGCACGGGTCAGCCTGGGACGTACTCGCGCAGTCGCGGTGCGACCTCGCGCGCGAAACTCTGCAGCGCTCTATCGACATCTTGCTCGGATTGACCGGGACGTTGCGCTGCCACGAGGCGGATCATCGCGCCGTCGGTACGATTGCGAGTCAATGAATCCCAAAAGATGTACCACTTCACGAGGTACTCGTTAGTGATCACCCGGCCGCGCTGCGCGAACCAGTAGTAGACAACCTGCTTGTGCTCACCTTTTTCGATCACGACGCGGTTGTATGGCAACGACGCGTCGTCAACGTCGAGCACCCCTGCCGTCAGGCTCGTGATCTCCCATCCACCTCCTGGTATGCAGGAACGTGGCGAATGTGCCGACTCGCCCTTGCGCTGAGAGTCATAGTAGGCCACATAGAAATTGACGGCGGATTCAGCGCCGTGGTAGTCCGCCAAGACGTAATCGTCGAACTTGAGCTCGCGGATGTATATCTCATCAAGGGTGTCACGCCGCCCCTGCCATTCCGCGAATCGCATCGGGAATTCAGTGAGTGATGCGCGCGGTTGTAAAGCCTCCACGCGCTGCGGCAGCGTAAGGCCGACGACCGCGATGACAATAGCGCATACGCCTGCGACCGTGAGCCCCGTCGATAGGGTTCGCATGCCTAACAGTTGACGCAGTGAATCACCGACCG
This sequence comes from uncultured Steroidobacteraceae bacterium, assembly GCA_964444835.1. Lineage (GTDB taxonomy): Bacteria > Pseudomonadota > Gammaproteobacteria > Steroidobacterales > Steroidobacteraceae > CADEED01. Next base: position 1 of record CAYUIT010000071.1, on the reverse strand, counting down.
A
>CAYUIT010000070.1:0-14800 GCA_964444835.1 uncultured Steroidobacteraceae bacterium | reverse complement strand
CAGATTGGCCGAAAGCCGTCGACAGCGCAGCGCCCCATTTCTCGTCGCGCCAAGCGACACCGAGATTGACTTCATCCTGGCGAGTTGGCGCCAGGCGATTGCTGTCGCCACGATCAACATATGCGCCTCCGATGACGAGCTTGTTGCGACGGGCTTGCCAGCCGATGCTCCAAGAATCGATATCCGCACGTTGCGTAATGACGTCGGCTTTTGCCCCGACCCAGGACGCACTTAAGCCAAGCGCCCAATCCTTCACGGGGCGTTGATACTGCACTCCGAGTTCCACGCCATCGCGCTGCACCGTGCGATTACGCGGGTTCGGATCACGTTCATTGAGTTCAAACTTGGGGGCATACGATGCGCCGAAGCGCAGCCCGCTGAAAGGCGGCGACACATAAACCAACTTCGCGGCATCGCTCGTGTCGAACGGCGACAGCAATGCACTCGTCCCTGCATAGCGAGCGAACTCGCCGCGCACCTGGCCCAAGCCCACGAGCGGCGCGCGCAGCGACAAGACATCGGCCGCGCCATCTTGTTCGCCGAGCTCGAAGCGCCCAAGGTCACTCGAATAGAACAAGTACAACTCGTCACGCGCGAGGTCTTCGACCTCGCGCCCACCATCATCGACTTCGAGGTGCACACCGAAGAGCGCGCCACCGTCGGTGACGCGCTCAATGTTGAGGGACGCAGACCAAGTGAAATCGGAATCATCGCCACTCAAGCCGGTTTGGGGCTGCTCGAACGCGCCCACCTGGGTTCCCGCGCCGACGCGAAGTTCAGCGTTGACGGGCCCGAGTTGTCGCTCAAGCGCCCCAGTGACCGGCATGAACACGATACTGAGCGACGCGGCCGCCGCGAATTTGACAATGGACATGAGCGATTTCTCGATTCGGTATGCTTGTTGAAAGGCCGCCCCGGGTGCTTCCAGGGTTCTTGCTCTGACAACGTGCGACGGGAGACGATATTCCCTATGGCCTTCACAATCGTCCGGCCTAGCCTGAACTTGAGAATTCAGCGGGCCGGGGAATAAAGCATTGAACTCATTCGTTAGCAAGCCGGAAACAAGTGAAGGGACCGATTTCCGGTCCCAACTGGTGGAGCTGATGCCACGCTTGAGGCGATTCGCACACGGCCTGACGGGTTCGGCCGCCGATGCCGACGATCTTGTCCAGGGCACGCTGGAACGAGCACTCGAAAAGCTCGATCAGTGGCAGCCCGGCACGCGGCTCGATAGCTGGCTCTATCGCATTGCACAGAACCTGTGGATCGACCAGATCCGCTCGGCTCGTACGCGCGGCACGGCCGTGGATGTCGAAGCGTTGGACAGCGTCGCCGGTAGCGATGGCCGTGTCACGAATGAGCAACAGCTCACACTACGAGACACGCGTCGCGCGCTGGCCGAACTGCCGGACGAGCAACGCGCGGTGCTAATGCTCGTTGCGGTAGACGATTTGTCATATGCAGAGGCCGCAAAGGTGCTCGACATTCCCGTCGGCACTGTCATGAGCCGCCTGTCGCGCGCACGACGCGCGCTTGCCGAACGACTCGGCCATGAGAGTAAGTCATGAACGCGATTTCCGATGAAATGCTGAATGCTTTTCTCGACGGTGAACTGCCCGAGGCGGAACGTGCTCGAGTTGCCGCAGCGCTGGCGAGCGACGCGGAGGTCGCGGCGCGATTCGCACAACTCGCTCAGGCGGATACGGCTCTGCAGAACGCTTGGCCGCTGGCGGACGCACCCATGACCGAGCGCATGAGCGTTGCGATCGATCAGTTGGTAGCGGCGCGCAATCGCCAGGCGACAACGGCTAAAGAATCGACCGTTGTATCACTCGATGCACGGCGGGCGAGCGCGGCGGCGGCAAAAGGAGCCACGCCACACCGCGCGCGGTGGCAAGCGTGGTCGTTAGCAGCGTCGATTCTCGTCGTCGTGGGCGCCGGGCTGTTGTACGTCAATCGGCAGCAGCCGAGCGAGGTGCCATTCGCTCTGGTCCCAGCCGCAGACGCTGTCTTGCCAGCGGCTCATCCGCTGACCGTCACGCTCGACGAGACGGCAAGCGGCACCTTGCGCGAGTGGGAGGATGCTGCAAAATCGAAGGGTACTGTTTTTCCGGTGTTGAGCTTTCTGGATCAAGCCGGCGCGCTCTGTCGTGAGTTTGAGATCGCCGATGCAGGCGCTGTTGTGATGGGTGTGGCCTGTCGGCGCAGCAACGGCTGGAAGGTCGAAGCACTCGCGAACGCGCAAGGCCGCAGCGCCACAGCATCGGGCTACGTACCCGCCTCCGGCGAAGTACCGCCAGCCGTTAGCGCTGCCGTCGAGCGTCTGATGGCGGGCGAACCACTGACGCCGGAAGCCGAGGCGCGCGCGCTAGCTCAATAGCCGGCGGCAAAAAATACTAACGACTCATGGGAATACTGAGCTCGCCGTCTCGTTGTCGGTGGACTCAAGGAGGTTCCCATGTTTCACCGATTCCAGTCGATTACCCGCTATACGCGTCCCCGTCGCAACTCGTATGCGACCGCACTGTTGATCGCCGCGGTCGCTGCGGCACCGCTCGCGCACGCGGCTGAGCCCGTCAACTTCAATCTGCAAAACGGCCTGACGTGGCGCGGCGACGGTTGGACCGCTAACCTCGGCGCAACGATCGCAGTCGATAGCGGCGATCAAATGAGTGGCTCGGGCCGCACCGAAGATCTCGTGTTGCGTCGCCTGCGGCCCAATCTCGTCGTGTCGCTGTCGCCGCAGTGGAGCGCGCGGGTCGAGTACGACTTCGGCGATGTCGGGCCCGGCTTCAAGAACGCGTGGGTCCAGTGGCGTGCGAATTCCAATCTAACCGTGCGTATCGGTAGTCAGTTCGCCCCGTTCGGTCTGGAAAACACGATGAGCTCGCGCACGATGCCGTGGACCGAACGCTCCGCTTCGAGTTCGCTCACGGCTGCCGCCTTGACGGGCATCAGTGCGCGGCTACATGACAAGCGTTGGTCCCTCGCGGCCGGGCTCTACGGCAACGATATCGCGGACGACGACCGCCGCCGTTTCGACGGCGAGAGCGCAATCGTGCGTGGCACGTTCGTTCCGCTGCGGGCAGACGGTTGGTTGTGGCATGTGGGTGCGTCAGGCGAGTACCGCCAAGCCGCGAACAACGCAACCCTGCGCTTACGGGCGCGCCCGGAGACGGCGATCACCAGCGTTCGCTTGGTTGATACCGGTGTGCTAACAGGTATCGAAGAACTCGCAACCGTGGGTCTCGAAACCGCCGTTCGTCGTGGCCCGTTCCTGATTCAAGCCGAGTACCTGCAAACCAGCGCGAGCCGCGATTCGCTCGCGGGTGGCGCCGCCGACTTTGCGGGTGGCTACGTCGCTGCGGGCTGGTTCATCACGGGCGAGCGACGCGAGTACAGCGAGTCGCAAGGCGCGTTCGGCGGCGTCGAACCACGTCGCGATTGGGGCGCGCTCGAGGTCGCGGTCCGCGCCAGCACGCTCGACCTCGACGATGGCAGCGTCACAGGCGGCAAACAGGACACGCTCAGCGCGCACTTGAACTGGTACTTCGAGAGCCACAGCCGCGTGAGCTTAAGCTGGGTCGGCGCCGACGCGAATCGCGGCGGTGTGGCGGACGATCGCAGCTACTGGATGCTGCGCGCGCAAATCGCGTTTTAGCCCGGGCGTACAACAGCCACTCTGCATCGCAGCCAGGGTTGCGTCCCAAAAGGAAAGCCCCGGGAGTTTCCCCCCGGGGCTTTTTCAAAATGCACTCACGACTTCGCAGCCGCGATCCCTGTGCACAGACGCTAGAAGTTGTGCCGCACGCTGACGTAGACCTGCCGTCCGCGTATGTCGTGCACCTCATTGTCATAGCCCGGGCGACCGACGAGTGCGGGTGGGTCTTCGTCAGTCGCGTTGATGAGGCCGATGGAAACTTCCGTTTCACCGCCCAGAAACTCGCTCAGCAACAATCCGTAGCGCAGATCAAAAGTTGTCTGCGAGTCGATGCTCAAACTTGTCTGGTCGTCGATGTACGAGCCGATATGGCGCGCGGACAAATTGAAGGAATGTGCGCCAAGCTCTAGCGTCGCACCGGCATTCATCTTGAAGTCAGGGACCGAACCGAATGCGTTTGCAAAGTTGCGACTGCCCTTGAGGTCACCGTTGCCATCCAACCCAGTGAACTCGGACGAACGGAACTCCGTGATGATCGTCGACTGAGCGTCGAATATCAGCTTCCCCGCTTCGAACCATTGCGGCGTGTAGCGCAAATTCACGTCGACGCCTTTCGCCTGGGCATCTCCCCGGTTCAGAAACTGCGTGAAAACCTGCCGCAGCTGACCGGCTGCATCGCGGACGACGCGCGAAGGTGGCAAACGACCTGCACGCACTTCGTTGACGATGAATTGCGGGTCACCCTCGGCGAGGATGAGGTCCTCGTAGTCGTACGTGAAGTAGTCAGCCGTCATTCGCAGTCCGAAATCTGCGTTGAGGATGAAACCCACATTCAAGTTTTCCGCCGATTGTGGCTGCAGATTATCGGAACCACTTGTAAACACGGTTACGTTGAAAGAGCCCGTCGCCGGCGGGTCATTCACACTGGCGTTGCTGATCGTTCCAGCAACCTGCCGGATCGAAGGCGCCTGGAACGACGTGCCCCATGATGCGCGCAGCGCAAATGCATCGGTCACGGTGAACATCGTCGACAGTTTCGGATCGACGGTGCTGCCGCCTTTAGAGCCGTAGTCCTCGTAACGCAATGCAGCCTGGACACTCACGCGCTCGTGGAATGGCAGCGCGAGCTCGCCGAACAGCGACTTCGCCGATTGCGTCGTGTGCGGAATGGCGCGCTCCAACTCGTCGCGCCCGTTGTTGCCGGACTGGCGGCGACCATCGGGCGTGTTCTCGAAGCCGACCCGCCGATACTGCGCGCCGAACGCAAGTGAGACGGGGCCCCCGCCTAGCGTGAAGCCAGTCGAACCACTCAGGATGACTTCCGCAACTTCCTGACTGACCTCGCCGACATCATTGATGGTGAAAGAAAAGGCTCCCAACTCTTGCGCGGTGTTAGCCGCAATCGAAATGCCATCGCGCCCGACCAAGGTTGGATTAGCGATTGCAGTGCCGAACGGATTGAACGTACCGGCGTTCAGCGCCGCCTGGAACAAGGCCGTGTCGTAGTCGCGAGCTTGCGAACGAAGATAGGAGTTCTCTGAATTCGTGTAGCTGCCCGTCACGCTCCAGTTGTCGTTCAGCCGCCGGTCGAACCCGATCACCATGCGCCGGTTATCGAATGTGGTGACGATATCGTCAGCCGCATCTCCATCGCCCGCCGCGCCGATCGGTCGGCCGCGGAAGATAACCGGCACCGCTACCAACGCGGGGTTAGACGCGAACTCGGCCGGTCCGGCGTAACGAATGCCCGTCGGGCCGTTAGCAACAAAATAATTGAACGGGTGGGTCGCTGGCACGAGGAACCCGCCTGCGACCGTCGTGCGATTTAGAACGGTGCCGCCGATCGCGTCGGTCATTCGGTTACGCGAGTAGCTCAGCTCGGAGAAGAGAGTTAAATCATCCGACAGTTCGTAGTCGAACTGCGCCATGAACTGGAGCCGATCCTCTTCGGCAATCACACGCCGCTGATCGATGAACGGGTAAGAGCAGTTCGTCGGATCCACGAGGACCCCGCCGCCCGCGACGCAATCTGGATCGGCGAGCGTCTGTGCGCCCCGCGTAAACGTGGTTCCCGAGGCGACGGCGCGGTTGAAACGACCTGGCTGACCGGTGCCCGAAATATAGAGAGCGCCGATTCCAAATGCGTTTGCCGAATCCTGGGCTTTGATGACGTCGATATCGCTGCGGTACGCGCCGTCTTGGCGGCGCAGGTTTGCGAACATGGAAAACTGTCCGCGTTCAAACTTTCGGCCAAACGCAGCGCCGACCTGCACTCCGTCCACGACGGACGAACGAAGGTCTGCCGTCAACTCCAGGCCATCAAGGTCTTTGCGAGTGATGATGTTGACGACTCCGGCCACGGCCTCAGAACCGTAGGTTGCCGACGCACCATCGGTCAGAACTTCAATGCGCTCGATCGCGTTCACCGGAAAGGCGTTGGAGTCGGTAAACAACTGTCCCGATCCATCGGTGACCGGCGCAAGCCCAGCGCGTCGACCGTTCAACAGCGTCAGCGTTGAACCGACGCCCAAGCCGCGCAGCGAAAACTGCGATAGGCCTTGCAACGCATTTTGCTCGTTGGCCTGCTGCGAACCGGCGTTGGCTGTAAGCCCCTTAAAGAGATCCTGCACCGATACCGCCGCAGTATTCTCCAGCACCGACTGATCGACGGTAACGACCGGCGAAGGCGAGTTGAAGTCGCGGTTCTTGATCAGCGAACCCGTGACCAGAACCTCTTCGACCGATTCTTCAGCCGAGTCAGCTGGCTCTGTTGGAGCGGCAGCGGTCTGCGCGGCGACAGGAGACGTTGTTGTGGCGCACGCCACGACCACGCCGATGATCGTTGCCCAAGAAGATAGAATTCCCGATGTAAGGCGCATTTTTTTCCCCTCTCAACAAATGCTCCGGGCATGTCGCTTCGCGTGGCGCTCCGCCCGGCTTGCGCGGTTGTTAACGAAACGACTATGTCGGGAGTGGCCGGCACACGAATCCGTCGAAAGGCGGAATGTTACGGGGAGGCAGGCCTGGAACTCGCTTCGCGACCCTACCTCGCATAGGTCAAACGACACATTACGCCGCCACCTGCCACAGGATTAACTTGCAAGAACCATGAATGTCTCCCATCAGGCAGTCGCTGCACCGAGTCCACCGAGGAATTTGTGGCGTTGCCCGCGCCGCTGGGCGCAACTATCGGTGCTGCTACTCGCCTGCTCGTCCGGATTGAGCATTGCCGACGGTTGGCCGCCCGCCGTACCTATGACCATCGTGGCGCCTGCCAACCCCGGCGGCGGCTGGGACCAAACCGCCAGGCTGCTGCAACTGGCGATAGAGCGGGAGAAACTCATCGGGCAGCCCGTCGAGGTCGTGAACCAGGGCGGCGCAGGCGGTCTTATCGGGTTAGCCGAGCTGGTGGACAGCCGTCGCGGCGATCCAACCACGCTCATGATTGGCGGCTATGGGATGCTCGGCGCGGTATTGATGCACGCAAGCCGCTACACGCTCGACGACATCACGCCTGTCGCCCGCCTGACAAGCGAGTACCAAATCATTGCGGTCCCAACGGCTTCTCCGTTCAAGAACCTCGATGACTTAGTAGCAGCATTCAAAGAAGACCCGGAATCGATTAGCTGGGCTGGCGGATCAGCGGGTTCAGCCGACCATATCTTCATCGCATTGCTCGCAGAACAGCTAGGCGTTGATCCTGCAAAGATTGAGTACGTCGCCTTCACGGGCGGGGGCGATGCGGCGACAGCCGTCATGGGCGGCCAGGTATCCGTCGGTGTGTCGGGATTTGGGGAATGGCGTGCCCTGGCAGAAGCCGGCCGAATTCGTGTCCTCGCGGTTTCCTCCCCTGACAGGCGCGTCGCCGCCAACGTACCGACGCTCCGCGAGCAAGGCATCGCACTCGATTTTGCCAACTGGCGATCAGTCTTTGCACCACCGGGGCTGACTGCGGAACAGCGCCGCGGCCTAATCAAACTTGTTAGTCAGGCGCGCGACTCGCAAACATGGCAGAACGTTCTCAAGCAGAACGGCTGGCAGGACAGTTTTCTGGCGGGCGACGAATTCGGGCGCTTCATCAGCGAGGAAAAAGCAGTCACACAGCGGGCCTTGCTACGCATGGGGTTCCGCAGTGGTGTCGGCCACACCAGCATCGGAGCGTGGTTCTTTCCGGGCCTAGCCCTGGGTGCAATGGCGCTCAGCTTGCTTACACTGGCGCTGAAGTCACGGCGCGCGAAATTCCGGATTGCCGCTGGCACCAACGGCGCGCCCAGCGCGAGCACCGCAGTTGACGACGTGTGGTCGCGACTCGCGCTGCTGGGTATCGCCGCCGTCGCGCTATTCACCTACGCGGCGGGGCTACGGTATCTGGGATTCCTGCTCGCCACGCCTGTATTCATCTTGGGTTTCTTGTTCCTGGCCGGCTCTCGACGCTGGCGCCGTGACGCACTCGTTGCCGTCATCATGACGGTCATCGTCTTGTTAGTGTTTCAGCACTTGCTCGGCGTGAAGCTGCCGTGACGAGTCATTCTCACTACATCCGAGCGAGCCATTCGTGAACGATCCATCCTCAGTGCTCGCCAACCTCGGGCATGGCCTTGCGGCCGCTGCGCAGCCGATAAACTTATTGTTCGGCTTCCTCGGCGTGTTTCTTGGTAATGCGGTCGGCGTGTTGCCGGGACTTGGGCCGGCCGTCGCAATCTCGGTACTGCTGCCCCTGACATTCACCTTGGAGCCGCTTACCGCGCTCATCATGTTTGCCGGCATTTACTCCGGCTCGATGTACGGCGGCTCGATCACATCGATCCTAGTCAACACGCCCGGTGACGCCTCGAGCGCAGTTACGACGTTCGACGGCCATCCGATGGCGAAGAATGGCCGAGCCGGCGCGGCATTGCTCACGTCGATGCTGGGATCGTTCGTGGGTGGCACCTTCGCCATCGTGATGCTGATGCTGCTTGCGCCCGCGATCGCCGACATCTCGCTCCTGTTCGGACCACCCGAGTTCTTCGGCCTCATGCTGCTTGCGCTTGTCATGGTTGCGACCATCGGTGGCAGTTCCCTGCCTCGCTCGGTCTTCGCCACTGCACTTGGAATCCTCATCGCGATGATCGGCATCGACATGCAGACCGGCGTCGAGCGGATGACGTTCGGCGTGCCGCAACTCATGAGCGGTATCGATGTCGTGCTTGCCGGTATCGGGCTATTCGCCGTTGGCGAAGTACTTTGGATGCTGGGCGAACGCACACCACAGGACAGCTCGCTGATGCGACTGAAGTCAAAACTGGGCATGACTGCGGACGAATGGCGTCGCTCGATTGGTAGCTGGATCCGCGGCACGCTGGTCGGCTTCGGTCTGGGTACGCTGCCGGGTACCGGCGGCACGATGGCTTCGATCATGGCCTATGGGGTCGAGCGCCGCGCATCAAAGTCACCCGAGAAGTTCGGCAGCGGCATGATCGAAGGTGTCGGCGCACCCGAGGCGGCTAACAACGCCTCGGCGGGCGCTAGCCTCATTCCATTGCTGTCCCTTGGCGTGCCCGGCTCAAGCACCACCGCCGTGATGCTAGTCGCGTTTCAGATCTACGGTCTGCAGCCAGGGCCGCTACTTTTCGAGAAAAGCCCGGATCTCGTCTGGGGTCTGATCGCAAGCCTGTACGTCGGCAACGTGCTTTTGCTCGTGCTCAATATTCCTCTGATCGGTGTGTGGACGCGGCTACTACGCGTGCCGCGGGAAGTGCTGGCGACCTCAGTGCTCGTATTCGCTGCGATCGGCGCCTATACGATCAAGGGCAGTATCGGTGATGTGCTGATCGTCTTCCTGCTCGGCCTGCTTGCCGTTGCGCTGCGCTGGTTTCGCTTCCCCATCGCGCCAGTGCTGTTAGGCGTGGTGCTTGGCCCTAACATCGAGCAGGAGTTCCGCCGCTCGCTGTCGATCTCCGCCGGCGACTTCAGCATCTTCCTGCAGCGACCGATCGCATTGACGATGATAATCCTAGCGCTGGCACTGTTAGTGCTACCGATCGTGCGCGAGCGTTGGATGAGGCGCTCATCGCAGCGCATTGCGACGCCGGACTGAGACCAGCGTGATATGAGCCTTATGGCTTCGGCTGCTGATCGAAATGCAGGTCTTCAAGGAAGTACGCTGCCAAATCAGCCCTACTTGGCAGCCCTGACTTGACGTAGATCGACTGGGCCTGTTGCCGCACAGTGCGCTCACTCGTGTTGCGCAGCTTGCCGATTTCTTTGAATGACAAACCCTTCAGGATCATCCAACCGACTTCGGTCTCAGCCTCGCTCAGTCGCCACTTTTCAAACTCGGCAGCGATGTGACCGCGCGAGCGCGCAAGCAGGCTATCCAGCTTTTGCGTCGCACGATCCGTATCGTCCATCGCTTTCGCCAGAGAGGACTGCAGAGCGAATTCCTTGCGTCTCGCGGCGCGCTGTTGCAAGACAATAGCAACGAGCAGTACCGCTGTTAGTAGTGCCAAAGCAGCAGCCCACTTATAGGGCCGATTGATGATGCGACTGAGTCGGTTCGGCGTAGCGGAAGGCGTCGCATCGGCAGGCACGAAAGACGCATTCACGTGCGCCTGTTGCTCTTTCACGAAGCGCCCAAACGCCTCGCCGGAAAGGAACGCGTTGCCCCAGCCGTTCGCCGCCAGTTTCTCGTTCCAAGCCGGGGAGCGGGAAAGCGCCTCAAACAACAGAATCAGCCGATCGCGCTCGACGGGGTCGAGATTGGGCGGAGCGAATACGCCTTTCCAATCCGCAAAATCGACATCGACTCCGAACTCCTTGAGGCTCGGAATGTCGATGCTTGCCGGCAACTGCTCGCAGGAGTGCGCCAATGCGCGGATCTCGCCCCGCTGCAGCGGTTCGATGAACTCCTCGTAACTGCTAATGCCAACGGCATTCGGGTTCGCTGACAATGCGTTGCTAACATCTCCGCCGCCGCCGGGAATGGCGGAGAAACGCACGAGCTGGCGGTCGATGCCCGTCGCCAGCGCAAGCTGCGAGAGCAATTGGTCGTCAACACTTCCAGGCGATCCGCCCACCCACTTGAGCAACGACGCGTCGGAACGCATCGCTTCCACTAAGTCGCGCGGCGAGCGGATCGGCGAGCGCGTGCCGACAGCGATCACGATGCAGATGCGATTCAGGCGTGCGATGGGCGTCGCGTCGGCAAGCGAGATGCTTGAACGATTCAACACGGTCGCGCCGAGGATGCTGCGTCCGCCGATCAAGACGGTGGGCCCAGAGGACCCATTGCGCGCCTGAAATTGCGCTAGCGCGACAAGTCCGCCCGCGCCGGGCGAGTGAACCAGCGGCACCGAACGTACCAAGCCGCTAGATAGCATTGCGTCGCGCACGGCCCGTGCGGATCGATCGAACCCGCCGCCCGGCGAACCAGGAACTTCAATTGTCAGCTCATCAAAAACGGGCTGCGCTACACCAGGATCAACCGCGCCGACTAGCAGCGTGACGAACGCCACCGCACCACGCACCATGCGTGCTGCAGCGGATGTTGGTCGCGATCGCCATGGATACGCTGAATGACGGATAGCGGCGGCGCTTTGCCATCCGCAAAAATCACCTACAGACACTTTGCCCGTGCCACTCCCATGAAATTCTTGATCGCAACACTACTCGCGTGCAGCGCTCTAGCGTCTTGCGCCCAATTGCCAACGCAAGCTCCCGACCTGCACGTCATGACGTCCGGCGGATACACGGAGGCATACCGCAGGCTAGCACCGGATTTCGAGCGCACGACAGGCATCCGCCTCGTGACGACACACGGTGCGTCCGCCGGCGGCGCGCAAGACTCGATTCCCGAAAGACTCAAGCGCGGCGAACGCGCCGATGTCGTGATTGTGTCGCGGGAGAGCCTTGACCAACTGGTCGTTAACGGTTGGATCCGGCCGGACGAGCGAACCGATCTTGTGCGTTCTCGAATCGGAATGGCTGTGCGTGCCGGCGCAGCAATACCAGACATCAGCACGCCGGCTGCGTTCATCGCCGCAGTTAGGGCAGCGCCAACCCTAGCGTACTCGGCAAGCGCTAGCGGCACATACCTTTCGACGACTCTGTTCCCGCAGCTCGGGCTTTGGGAAGAACTTAGGCACCGATCGACGCGCGTCGTCAGCGAACGTGTGGGTGCGGTTGTCGCCCGTGGTGAGGCCGCAATTGGCTTCCAGCAGCTCAGCGAGCTGTTGCCCATTGAGGGAATCTTGGTGGTCGGCCCCATTCCTGAACCCTACCAGAAGGTGACCGTTTTCAGCGCTGGCATCAGCTCAGGGACGAACCAACTCGACAACGCGCGGCGGCTGTTGGCGTTCCTCACGGACCCATCGAATGCAGCCACCGTTGCAGCGACCGGGCTCGAACCTGTGCGGGTGGATCGCTGAGAGAACGGAGATTCGCTTGAAGGCCGCAATGGCCAACTGGAAGTCGGCTTTTCCCAGGATCAACGGTCTCGCGATTGGTGCCGCAGGCGGCGCCGTTTTTGAGTATGCCGGCTTTCCAGCCGGCTGGGTTTGCGGCGCAATCATCTCGACAACTCTCGCAGGCATCGTTGGCATCCGCATCGATAGTGTGTCGTCGCTGCGTTGGCTCGCGCTCGCACTGCTTGGCCACGCTGTGGGCTCGAAAGTCACGCCGCAGCTGTTGAACGATCTCGCGGGTTTGCCGCTCAGCCTCGTGTTCCTTGCCATCGCCGTCGTCAGTGGCCATCAGCTAAATCGATGGGTTCTGGAGCGAATCGCCGGCTGGGATCGCCGCACGAGTCGCTTCGCCGCAGTGCCAGGTTCTTTGTTCCTGCTGCTCGGCGTCCTCGATGAGCTTAGGGTCGATAAGGCCCGACTCGTAGGCGTGCATCTCGTACGAATGTTCGTGATTGCCATTTCCTTCCCGCTGTTCGCGGAATGGGTCGGCGACAGTGGTATCGCTGCGCGCGCAGCGATGCCGTCTGCGCCGCAATCGGGCCCGCTAGTGCTTCTGCTTTCGATGGGCGTGTCGTTGGCGATGCACCTGCTGAAAGTGCCAGCGGGTGCGCTGCTCGGCGCATTGCTGCCGAGTGCCGTGCTGCACGGGATGGGGCTCGCTGCAACACCCGTCCTGCAGCCTGCATTGGTCATCTGCTACGTATTACTCGGCATCCACGTCGGAAGCCAAATGCAACTGATTGGCCGGGCACCCACACGCGACGTCCTTTCTTTTGGCCTCGGTACTGCCACTATTGCGATCAGCACCGCAGCAATCACTGCGTGGGTTGCTTCGCTCGTATTAGAACAATCGTTCGGCCAACTGCTGTTCTCTTACGCGCCAGGCGGCATGGAAATCATGACGATGCTGTCTATCGTGTTTCACTTTGACCCAGGCCTGACCGCCGCGCATCAACTCACGCGCTACTTCGCTTTCATTCTGTTGCTGCCGTGGATGCTGCGCCGGGACTAGGCAGTAGCGAATGGTGCCTGCTACGGCCACAGCGGCACGCTCTCCCCTAACGAAAAAGCCCCGGGAGTTTCCTCCCGGGGCTCTTCGCGACTAACAAGTTGTTAGTGTCGAACGTGTAAGGCTGTGCCTTACATGTCCATGCCGCCCATACCACCCATGCCGCCGGGGCCCGGGCCATGGCTGTGCTCCTCATCCTTCGGAGCCTCGGCAATCATCACTTCCGTCGTGAGCAACAAGCCCGCAACCGACGCCGCATTCTGCAGCGCGAGACGCGTGACCTTTGCCGGATCGAGAATGCCCTCTTCCAGCATGTCGCCGTACTCACCCGTGCCAGCGTTGTAGCCATAGGCGCCCTTGCCCGCCTTGACGGCGTTCACGACAACCGCGGCATCTTCACCGGCGTTCTCGACGATCTGACGCAGCGGCTCTTCGATGGCGCGCGCCAGGATACGAATGCCGACCGTCTGGTCTTCATTCGCGCCCTCGAGCTTCTCGAGTGCCTTCAGCGCGCGGATCAACGCGACGCCACCGCCCGGGACCACGCCTTCTTCAACGGCCGCACGCGTGGCGTGCAGAGCGTCTTCGACGCGAGCCTTCTTTTCCTTCATCTCGATCTCGGTGGCAGCGCCAACCTTGATCACGGCAACGCCGCCCGAGAGCTTCGCAACGCGCTCTTGGAGCTTTTCCTTGTCGTAGTCGCTGGTGGCTTCTTCGGCCTGCTGGCGAATCGACTCGATGCGCGCCTTGATGTCGGCGGCCTTGCCAGCGCCGTCGATGATCGTGGTGTTTTCCTTCTCCACGACGACCTTCTTGGCATCGCCGAGATCGTTCAGCGTGGCCTTCTCGAGCTGCAGACCGACTTCATCGGAGATGACCGTGCCGCCCGTCAGGATGGCGATGTCTTGCAGCATCGCCTTGCGACGATCGCCGAAGCCCGGCGCCTTGACGGCAGCGACCTTCAGAATGCCGCGGATGTTGTTCACGACGAGCGTGGCCAGCGCCTCGCCCTCGACATCTTCCGCGATGATGAGCAGCGGCCGACCCTGCTTCGCAACGCCTTCGAGGAGCGGCAGCATCTCGCGGATGTTGCTGATCTTCTTGTCGCACAGAAGGATCAATGGCTTCTCGAGCTCGGTGGTTTGGCTCGCCTGTTGGTTAATGAAGTACGGCGAGAGGTAGCCGCGGTCGAACTGCATACCCTCGACGACGTCGAGCTCGTTCTGCAGACCCGAACCTTCTTCAACCGTGATCACGCCTTCCTTGCCGACCTTCTCCATCGCCTGCGCGATGGTCTTGCCGATCGACTCGTCGCTGTTCGCGCTGATCGTGCCGACCTGCGCGATCGCCTTGTTGTCCTTGCAGGGCTTGGCGAGCTTCTTGATCTCTTCGGTGGCCGCCGCGACGGCCTTGTCGATACCGCGCTTGACGTCCATCGGGTTGCGGCCCGAGGCGACAGCCTTCAAGCCTTCGCGGATGATCGCTTGCGCGAGCACCGTGGCGGTGGTGGTGCCGTCACCGGCCTCGTCAGACGTGTTGGAAGCAACTTCCTTCACCATCTGCGCGCCCATGTTTTCGAACTTGTCCTTCAGCTCGATTTCCTTCGCGACCGACACACCGTCCTTCGTGATGGTGGGGGCGCCGAAGCTCTTCTCGAGCACCGCATTGCGGCCCTTCGGGCCGAGC
>CAYUIT010000069.1:0-15890 GCA_964444835.1 uncultured Steroidobacteraceae bacterium | reverse complement strand
CCCTTGAAGAACAGCTTCTGCCATTGCTTCACCATGCCGTCGCCGAAGTTGTTCAACACCACCACTTTGACGGGCAAGTTGTAAGTGGTCACCGTTTCGAGCTCGCCCAGATTCATGCGAATGCTGGCGTCGCCATCGATGTCGATCACGAGCTTGTCCGGATGTGCGAACTGCGCGCCGACGGCCGCCGGCAGACCGAAGCCCATCGTGCCCATGCTGCCCGACGTCAGCCACAAGCGCGGCTCGCGAAAGTCGAAATACTGCGCGGCCCACATTTGATGTTGACCGACGCCCGTCGCGATGATGGCCTCGCCTTTTGTGAGGCGATTGATCTCTTCGATGACGTAGTAGGGCTGGATCAGCTCGCTCGCGCGATCGTAATTCATTGCGTACTTGCGCTTGAGCTCTGCAAGCTCTGCGTGCCACACAGCGAGATCGCGCCGAAAGCCGTGCCGCTGACCGAAAGCGACCAACGTACGCAGCGCCGGTTCGAGCAGCCCGACGTGTTGCCAATGGACGCTTTTCACTTTGTTGATCTCGGCGCGGTCGATGTCGAACTGCGCAATGCGGCGCGCGCGCGGCGCAAACTTCGCCGGCACACCTGCCACGCGATCGTCGAAGCGAGCGCCGACGGCAATCAAGAAATCGCAGTCCTCGACGGCGTAGTTCGCAAAGGCCGCGCCATGCATCCCTAACATGTGCATCGACAGTCGGTGTGTCGTATCGACTGCACCGATGCCCATCAGGGTCGTGACGACCGGAACATCGAACGCTTGCGCGAACTCTCGGAGGGCGGATGACGCCTCCGCACTGATCGCACCGCCGCCGACATACAGCAGGGGGCGCTGCGCCTCGCCGAGCATGTCAAAGAACTGCTGGGCCTCGTGATCATCCAGTGAGTTCGACGCGATCGCATCGAGCCGCCGCCGATATCCCGGCAGCGGCAACGTACCCTCGCCTTTGAAGACACCCTGCCAATTCTGCACATCCTTCGGTACATCGATGACGACCGGGCCAGGGCGACCGGTGCGCGCAATCTCAAACGCCGAACGCATCGTCGATTCCAACTTGTTAGGGTCGGTGACGAGGAAGATGTGCTTGGCGACGGCACCCATGATTGCAGGGACCGGCGCCTCTTGGAATGCATCCGAGCCGATTGCGGCCGTGGGCACCTGCCCACAGATCACGACGATTGGAATCGAATCCGCCATGCAATCGCGTACCGGCGTCACCGTGTTCGTGGCCCCCGGGCCCGAGGTGACGAGACAGACACCGACCTTGCCGCTCGCGCGCGCATATCCCGCCGCCATGAAGCCCGCGCCCTGCTCGTTTGCCGGCACGATCAGCGGCATCTGCGATTTGCCCGCTTTCGCTTGCGCCTCGTTGTGCAAAAAGACCGCGTCGTATGTGGGCAGAATCGCGCCGCCGCTGTAGCCGAAAATGGTGGAGACACCTTCGTCGGCGAGTACCTGCACGATGATTTCGGCACCGGTCATGGCGGTACCTGCGCGCGGGTGCGGGACAGCTTTCGGCTGGGTCGCGGATTCGGACATATTTCGCTCTTGCGGCGGACGGGGGGATACGGGAACGAGACTAGCAGGAGTTGTGCCCTGGTCAAAACATCGCCAGAGGGCCGGTCCAAACGGTATCCCGCGGGCGATCGGGTATGCTTCCCGGGCTAAGGAGAACGGAACGCATGCGACACATCATCGCCATCCACCTGCAGAACGAGGCCGGCGCACTCGCCCGAGTCGCAGGGCTTTTCTCGACGCGCGGCTACAACATCGAGTCGCTATCGGTGGCGGCTACCAACGACCCGACGGTGTCGCGCATCACGCTCGTCACGAAGGGCTCCGATTCCGTCATTCAACAGATCCTGAATCAGCTCCAGAAGCTCGTAGATGTCGTCGCCGTCGAAGACATGACGCGCGGCGAACATATCGAGCGCGAGCTCGTCCTGCTGAAGCTCAAACTCGAGCCGAAGGTCACGGATACGGTCCGCGGCTACGTGGTGCGCGCGGGCGGCCGCGTGCTCGATCCGCATGTCGAGGGATTCGTGGTCGAACTCACGGCGAGCGAGGCGGAGGTCAACAAATTCGTCGAGGACCTCGGCGAGAGTTGTGAGATCGTCGACGTGGTGCGCAGTGGCGCACTCGGCGTGGCGCGCCATCCGCGCGCGCTGTCGTTAGTTCGCTGAGCGCGCTAGGCCAACGCGCGCCGCAAGCGCGCCGCAAGCGCATCGAATAGCAGCACCGCGACGATCAGCGCCGCGAGAATCACGCCCACGACGTGCCAGTTACCCCAGTCGACCGCGAGGCGCAGCTCGTAACCGATGCCGCCGGCACCGACGATGCCGAGCACGGTCGCCGTTCGAAAGTTGTACTCCAACATGAACACCGTGGCTGACAACAACGCGAGCCGGCTCGCTGGCAGCGTCGCGGCGAAGAACACCTGCGCTCGCGATAGGCCTAACGACTCGAGCGCGCGTGGCACGCCCGTCGACGTCGACTCGAACGCTTCGTAGTAAAACTTGGTGAGATAGCCCACCGAATACGCGGCGAGCGCGATCACGCCTGGCAACGCGCCAAGCCCAAACGCGCCCACTGCCAACAACGCCCACAGCAGCGACGGCACCGCGCGGATCGCATTGAGAAGCCCCCGGGTGAGGTGTCGCACGAACGACGGCGCGACGTCACGCGCCGCGAGCGCCGCCAGCGGCAGCGAAACGACGGTCGCGAGCAACGTGCCGAGCCACGCCATCAATAGAGTGGCCAACAGCGCCGCGCCGAGGGCTAACCAGTCGAGTGCTGCGAGCTGCGCCGCGCTCGGCACGAGCGATGCCGTGAAGCGAGCCATCTGCGACCCGACGCCCGACTCGGGCCACTGAATATCGAGCGCGCTCAGGGCGTAGGCCGTCAAGCCGCAGACGGCAGCCAACGTGGCACCTCGCGCCAGCCACGAGCCCCACCAGGAGCGCGGCTCGTCCGCGGCACGAGCGACCGCGAACTCGGGAAGCGCGGGCGCCACCACATCGGGGGTCGTGACGACCGCAGGCTGCGCGGCTGCGCCACTGCGGCCGGCGTGCAGCCGCACGATACGATCGGAGAATTCCAGTGCCAACGCGGAGTCATGCAGCACCGTCACGAGCGTGAGGCTCTCACTGCGCGCCAAGTCGCGCAGCAGGATTAACAACGAGCGAGCCGAGGCTGGATCCAGCGCCGAGACCGGCTCATCGGCTAACAAGATCGTCGGACGGCGCATCAACGCGCGGGCCAGCGCGACTCGCTGCCGCTCACCGCCACTCAGCCGATCGACGCGCACGTCGGCGCGTTCGGCAAGGCCCAGGCGCTCGAGCCAATGCAGCGCACGCTCGCGTACGGCGCGCGGGTATCCTAACAACTGTGGCAGCAGGCCCGTATCGCCGGCTGCCCCGTGCAACACGTTGGTGAGCGCCGTGGCCGAATCGACCAGCCGAAAATCCTGGTAAATGCGCGCGACGGTGCCGCGCGTCGTGGCGGTGCCCGCGCTGAGCGGTACCGCACCCGCGATCGCATCGAGCAGCGTCGATTTGCCGCTACCAGAAGGCCCAACAATGGCTAACGACTCACCCCGCCGAACGGCGAGCGACACGCCGTCGAGCGCCGTCACGCCCGCACCGACTCGGACGGTAACCGCCGACAGCTCGATCACGGTCGCCGAGGGATCGACCGTGCCGGGGGTCGGCGTCGCGCCGCCCGTCACGATCACTTCGCGAGGCCCTCGATCGGAATGCCCGTCGAGTCGATCGCTTGCACGGCTGCGGCGACATGCCGCCGCTCGTTGACCACGACGAATTTCGACGCGCCATAGACGTCGGCCAACAGCGTCGGCTCGGCCGCCGCCACGCGTTGGAGGGCCGCGCGAATGGCGGCCTTGCGCGCCGGCGTCAATCCTTTGCGCACCGCGATCAAATGCGTTGGCACGCCCGACGTACGCGCCAAGACTCGCAATTGCGCACGGTCGGCAGCAGGCAAATACACGTCGGCCCGCGGTCCTTCCAAGGTGTAGTCGCTCACGGCGGCCACGTCGGCGCGCCCCTCGAGTACTTCGCGCAGGGCCTGGGTATACGACCCGCCAAACGCGACTGACTTGAAGGCCGCACGAGGATCTTGCTTACGCGCCAGGAACCCTTCGGCAATCAGCCGACGATACGGAAACACGTAACCGCTCGTGCTGGTGGGGCTCGTGAATACGAAACGCTGCGACTTGGCGTCCCGCTTGAGGTCCGCCAGCGACTTCAACGGGCTGTCGGCGCGAACCACGAAGATCGAGTCGTACTCCGTCCGCGGCTTGCCGGCTGCATCCACCCGCTCCTCGGCCAGCAGCAGCTCAGCGCCTCCGTCCCGCCGCGCCAGCAAGAAGGGCAGCGCACTCACGTACGCGACATCGGCCTGCCCGCTCACGAGTGCCTGGACGGACGCCGAGTAGTCGGTCGGGATCACGACGCGCACCGGTTGGCCCAGCTCGCGGCCGAGCAGCGTGCCCAGCCGGTCCGCCGACGCCTGCAAGGTGGCCGGGTCCTTTTGCTTCTGAAAGACGAATACCAATTCGTCTCGCGCGACGGCCAATGTAGAAAATAGTATCGCTAATGATACAAAAGCGGACTTTATGGCCTTCATGTGCCTTCCTAAGAAACGGATTCCTGGCTGGAAGGCAAACGATATCGCTATTACGAATCATTCTCAACTACACGGCTCGCAATTCCGTGCGCGGCGGACGCCGGTCAAAGCCCTTCAACGGCTCCACGAATGACGGCGGGAATCTCGACTGGCCGACGTGTCTGGCTGTCGACATAGACGTGCACGAAGCGCCCGGCCGCGGCCGCAGTCGGCGCGCCGCTGCGAAAGATACCCACGCGATAGGCAATGCTCGTGCGCCCCAAACGCTCGACGGCGATTCCGGCCTCGAGAGGCTCAGGAAACGACACCGGCTCGAAGTAGCGGCAGCTCGTTTCGATGACGAGACCAATCGCCGGCAGCTCGCGAATGTCCGTCTTGGCAGACTCGATCAGGTACCCGTTCACCGCCGTGTCGAAGTATGCGTAATAGACCACGTTGTTCACGTGCCCATACGCGTCGTTATCCATCCAACGCGTGGTGATCGGGCGAAACACGCGGTACTCGCTCCGGGGCGGAGCGCTTGCACGGGCCGTGCTGTCGACACTCGAACTCATCCGCAACTCCCTACAGCCATCTTTGCCGTCCGCCACTCGCGCGCTCGGTGCGGCCACGCTTGTTAGCGCAGAGCAAACCGGCCAAGCTGCGCCCCCGCGATCGGCGCACGCAGTTTGCCCGATTCGCGCACTGACAGGACGACCGTGACCATGAAGATTCGCGCAGCGGTTTTGAAGCAGATGGGATTACCGGCACCGTATGCGGAGTCGCGGCCCTTAGTGATCGAGACACTCGAGCTCGAGCCACCCGGACCGCGCGAGGTCCTCGTACAGATCCGGGCCGCGGGGCTCTGCCACTCAGATCTTTCCGTGATCGACGGGAATCGGCCCCGACCGATGCCCATGGCGCTCGGCCACGAGGCCTCTGGTGTGGTGGTGGGCTTGGGCCGCGATGTGAGCGATCTCGTGGTGGGCGATCACGTGGTCACGGCGTTCGTACCGAGTTGCCGCCATTGCGCGCCCTGCCGCGGTGGTCGCCCTGCCCTCTGCGAGCCGGGGCTCGCGAGTAACACGGCTGGCACACTGCTAGCAGGCACACGGCATCTGCAAACCTTGAGCTGTGAGCCTGTGAATCATCACTTGGGTGTGTCGGCGTTTGCGGAGCACGCGGTCCTAGCGCGTGAGTCGTTAGTGCGGGTCGACCGCGACTTGCCGTTCGATCTGGCCGCTGTGTTTGGCTGCGCGGTGATCACGGGCGTCGGGGCCGTCGTCAACACGGCAGCGATTCCGGCCGGGTCGACCGTTGCTGTCGTCGGGTTGGGCGGCGTCGGCCTCGCAGCGCTGTTGGGTGCCAAAGCGCTCGGTGCGACCACCATCGTGGCCGTCGATCTGTCGCCTGCCAAGTTGGCCCTCGCGCGCGAGCTCGGCGCGACGCATACATTCGATGCGAGCGCCGCAGATTGCGCGACCGCTATTCGTGAGGCGACGCGCGGCGGCGTCGACTACGGCTTCGAGATGGCCGGTAGCGTCAAGGCGATGGAACTCGCTTATCAGGTCACGCGCCGCGGCGGCACCACTGTCACCGCAGGACTCTCGCATCCGAAAGCGATGTTCTCGATCCCGCACGTCGGCATCGTCGCCGAGGAGCGCACCATCAAGGGCAGCTACCTCGGCGGCTGCGACCCCGCGCGCGACATCCCGCGCTACATCGAGTGGTATCGCGCGGGCCGCTTGCCCGTCGATCGGTTGTTAGCCGAACGCATTCGGCTCGACGACATCAACCTGGCATTCGACCGAATGCATGCGGGCAGCACGACGCGCCAAGTCGTGATGTTCTAGCGCCCCGCGCACGCATTCACGGCAATAGCACCGTCGCGCCAGTGGTCTTGCGCGCTTCGAGATCGCGATGCGCTTGCGCCGCCTCGGCGAGCGGGTAGCGCTGATGAATTTGCACGCGGAAGTGCTTTTTCTTGAGCGCCGCAAAGGTCTCGCGCGCGGCGGCCTCGAGCTCCGCACGCGTGGCGATATAGGCGAAGAGCGAAGGCCGCGTCAAAAACAGCGAGCCGCGCTTGGACAGCTCGAGCACTGACATCGGCGGCACAGGGCCCGACGCATTGCCGAACGTCACCATCAAGCCACGCGGGCGCAGACTATCGAGCGATGCGGTGAACGTATCCTTGCCGACCGAGTCGTAGACGACGTCAACGCCCACGCCCTTCGTGAGTTCCTTGGCGCGCGCGGCGATGTCGTCGCGACCTTGCACGAGCACGTGATGACAGCCCGCCTTCTTGGCGAGCGGCACCTTTGCATCGCTCCCAACAACACCGATCACCTTGGCGCCGAGGGCGCGGGCCCACGGCACGAGAATCAACCCGACGCCGCCTGCGGCCGCGTGCACCAGCAACGCATCGCCCTTTTTTACACGGTGCGTGCGTCGCAGTAGGTAGTGCGCCGTGAGGCCTTTCAACATGAGCACAGCGGCTTGCTCATCCGAGATGCCAGCCGGCACTTTGACGAGCCGCGCGGCCGGCACGTTGCGCACGTCGCAATAAGCGCCGGGAACAGAGTGCACATACGCGACACGATCGCCGCGCTTGAAGCCGCGCACCTTCGGGCCCACGGCAGTCACCACGCCCGCCGCCTCCCGCCCGACGGAACCCGGCAGCGGTATCGGATAGAGGCCGGTGCGGTCGTAGACGTCAATGTAATTGAGACCCACGGCGGTGTGGCGTAGCTGCACCTCGCCGACACCGGGTGCCGGCACGTCGACGTCTTCCCAAAGCAGCTTCTCGGGTCCGCCGACTTCGTGGATACGAATGGACTTCGACATGGCGACTCGCTCCTTACGCATTCGTCAGGAGCTCAAGCTTACGCACTTCGTCGAGTGTGCGCGGCCACGCCGCGATGCGGCGTGCCCCGCCTACCGCGCAGCGAACTTACAGCGCGGAGTTGTCGGTCTCGCCGGTACGGATGCGCACGACGCGCTCAATCTCGGTCACGAAGATCTTGCCGTCGCCGACCTTGCCCGTCTTCGCGGCCTTCAGGATCGCTTCGATCACTTGATCGACGAGATCGCTGCGCACGGCCACTTCGATCTTGGTCTTGGGCACGAAATCGACGACGTATTCTGCGCCCCGATACAGCTCGGTGTGACCGCGTTGTCGGCCAAAACCTTTGACCTCCGTCACCGTCATGCCGGACACGCCGATTTCGGACAACGCCGCCCGAACGTCGTCGAGTTTGAAAGGCTTGATGATGGCAGTGACCAATTTCATGCAGATTCTCCCGTCAATTTTCGTTCTAGCCGTCGCGGCACTTCGCGGCTTACTTTGCACCTTCCGTGCCAGTATCCGCGAGCCGAGCCGGGCGGGCAATTGCGGCGCTTGAGCACTAAGCATAGCGCTCCTGCACCATACTGGCGCAACGGTGATTGCCGCATGCTCGCGGTTGGTGCGGCTGATCCCTTGCCGGTAAGCTTGCGGGCCCTAGCCCAGCCTCGCCAAGACGTTCTTCATGTCTGCACGAATCGTGATCGTCGGTGCCGGTCAAGCCGCTTCCCAGGCTGTCGATACGCTGCGGAAGAAGGGCCACACCGGCAGTCTGACCGTCATCGGCGATGAGCCTTACGGGCCGTACCAGCGTCCGCCGCTCTCCAAGAAGTACCTCGCTGGCACGCTCGAGCGCGATCGCCTGACGATTCGGCATGACGCCTTCTACCTCGAGCATGGTGTCGATATTCGCTGGGGTCGACGCGCAGCTCGCATCGATCGGGCACAGCGGCAGGTGCATCTCGACGATGGCTCACAACTGCCCTACGACGCGCTACTACTCGCGACAGGTAGCACGCCGCGACGACTGTCGCTCCCAGGCGCAGATCTGCGCGGCATTCACTATCTCCGCTCGATTGCCGACGCCGACCGGATTCGCGCCGACGCTGCCAACGCGCGCCATGCGGTCATCATCGGCGGCGGTTACATCGGCCTCGAAGTGGCCGCGACGCTGCGCGAGCTGGGGCTCGAGGTTACGGTGCTCGAAATGGCAGACCGCGTCATGAATCGCGTCGTCTGCGAGGCAGTCTCGCGCTTCTACGAAGCGCAGCATCGTGCGCATGGGGTTCGCGTCGAACTCGGCGCGCGCCTCGAATCGTTCGTCGGAGCGAACGGCCAGGTGCGGGCCGTGCGCTTGGCGTCGGGCGCGGAATGCGCGGCAGAACTCGTCGTCGTGGGTGTGGGCGTATTGCCGGCCGACAGCTTGGCGCGGGCGGCCGGACTCGAGTGCCAAAATGGCATCGTCGTCGACGCGTACTGCCGAACGAGCGACCCGAACATCTATGCGGCCGGTGATTGCGCGCAGCACCCTAACAACCACTACGGCGTCAATGTGCGACTCGAATCGGTCGATAACGCGTTCGAGCAAGGTGCGAGCGCTGCGCTCAACATGCTGGGGATCGCCACGGCGCACGACAAAGTCCCGTGGTTTTGGTCCGACCAGTACGATCTGAAAATGATTATCGTGGGCCTCGCACAAGGCCACGACGACGTCGTGCTACGCGGCGATCCTGCGACTCGCGCCTTCAGTGCCTGCTACTTGAAAGCCGGTGAATTGATCGCGATCGACACGATCAATCACACCAAAGACCAAATGGCCGCGCGCAAACTCATTGCCGCGCGGTTCCACCCCAATCGCGCGAAGCTCGCCGACGCGGCGCTCGCCCTCAAAGACTGCGGCTAACGCCGCGCTGCCACGGACACATACTCATGCTGACTCTCGTATTGGGACTCGTGTTATTCCTCGGCATTCACTCGATCGCGATCGTGGCATCCGCGTGGCGCGACTCGATGGCGGCCAAGCTCGGCGAATGGCCATGGAAGATTCTGTATTCGATCGTCGCGATCGCCGGGTTCGTCTTGATCATCCAAGGGTATGCAGCGGCACGTGCCGAGCCCGTGTGGCTTTGGGTCCCACCGACCTGGACGCGGCATCTCGCAGCATTATTGATGCTGCCCGTGTTTCCGATGTTGTTAGCGGCCTACCTGCCCGGCAAGATCAAAGCGACACTCAAGCATCCCATGCTCGTCGCGACCAAGACGTGGGCCGTCGCTCACCTGCTCGCCAACGGTACCCTGGCAGACGTCGTGCTATTCGGCGGCTTGTTGGCTTGGGCGGTCGCCGATCGCATTTCGCTCAAGCGCCGGCCGGCGCGTGCACTGCCCTTTGTGCCCAAGAGTTCGGCGCTGAATGACGTGATTGCCGTGGTCGGCGGCCTCGCGCTGTACGCCGCGTTCGTGATGCACCTGCATCAACGTTGGTTCGGTGTCGCTCCGTTTGGCAGCGTCGGGTAACCGCCGAGCCGCGCAATCATCACCGCAGAAAGCGCAAACAGCCCGACGTACACCCAGAGAATCTCGGTGTGCGAGCCTGTCTGCTCATAAACCTTAGCGGTGATGAGCGGCGCAGAGCCCGAGCCTAGCGTCCACGCGGAATAGAGAAAGCCGTACACGCGGGCGTAGGACACCGTACCGAAGTAGCGCGCAACTAGGTAGGCGATGACGTCGAGTTCGGCGCCGGCTGCGATGCCGAGGAATGCCGCGCCGAGCAACGCGACACTACCGGTAGCACCGTTCGCAAGAAGCGCGACGCCGACGATGGGAAACACGAGGATGCCCGCGGCGACATAGGGTGCGAAGTAGCGGTCCATCAGGAATCCAGCGAAGGCACGCCCAAAAATCAAGGCCAAACCCAGCACCGCTGGGAAGGCGGCAGCCTGCGCGGGCTCGACGCCCCGCGCGATCATGATCGGGACGAGCTGCAACATCACGCCACCGATCCCCATCGCGAGCACGAAGAACGCGGCGATCATCATCCAGAAGCGTGACAGCCGAAATACTTCCTGCATCTCGTAGCCCACCGGCGCACTCACAGCGCGCGCGACGCGCTCGGCCCCGAGTGGCGCACCGTCGACGCCGACTCCCGCCTCTTCCGGTGTGTCCTTGAGATATATCACTAACAACGGGAGCGTCACGAGCAGCAATAACGCGGCCAACCCAAGGTACGCGCTGCGCCAGCCGACCACTTCAATGAGCTCCTGCGTGACGGCTGACAACACCGCACCGCCGATACCGATACCCGCGAGCGCAGCACCTAAGGCCTGGCCACGGCGCGCATCGAACCAGCGTGCGATCACACGCGCATAGGCAACTGAGGAGGTGCCGGCGCCCAGCAACGGCGCGAGTGCAAACACGGCATAGAAGTGCCAGAGATTCGGCGTCAAGAAATACAGGGAGCCGAGCAACAGCGCAAACAACACCGTCGAAGCCAACGCGTACCGCCGTACGCCCCCACGATCGAACACCCAGCCAATGAGCGGCGAGCTAACAACCGTGATGATCGTGCCGACGAGCAATACCGCCGTGTAGGCCGGCTGGCTCCAGCCAAACTCAGCCGTGACAGGCCGCTGGAAGATCTGGATCGCGAACAAGTTGACCGATGCGATGCCCGTCGCAAGGCCCGTCATCACGGCAAGCACGAGCCCGCGCGTACCCACCGGAAGTGGCGCCAGCACCAGCGCCGCAATCGCGAGCGCCAGGATCGCGTTCCGCAGCAAGCCGTTGAACCCGAGGAACACACTGCCGCCGATGGCGAGCAGCAGCAACACGACCGCGAGCGCTACAAAGCGCCCGTCGAACTTCAAGCTGTGACCCACGAACTCCCCTTTGTACGTGTGCGCCGACGCGCGGCTCAGTGCAAGACGATCAGCAGATCCTTGGCGTCTACTTGCAACCCCGGCCGCGCCAACACTTCGGCCACGGTGCCGTCGGCTTCCGCACGCACGCTCGTTTCCATCTTCATCGCTTCGAGCGTGACTAACAAGTCGCCGCGCGCCACTTTCTGCCCCATTGCGACCGACACGGTGGCCACGGTTCCCGGCATCGGCGCGCCGACATGCTTGTTGTTGCCCGCTTCCACTTTACGCTGCGGCGGTCGCAGAGCGACATGCGATCGATCTTGCACGACCACCGAGCGGGGCTGGCCGTTCAGCTCGAAGAACACCGTGCGCGTGCCGTCGTCGTGCGGTTCGCTGACGGCAACGAGCAAGACGATCAGCGTCTTGCCGCGCTCGAGATCGATGCTGATCTCCTGCCCGGGCTCGAGACCGTAGAAGAACACGGGCGTCGGCAAGATCGACACATCGCCGAACGCAAGCCGATCGGCGGCGTATTCGGCGTAAACCTTCGGGTACATCAAGTGCGATGCGAGATCGTAATCGGTCACCGGCCGCGGCGCGTTCGCGGTCAATTTCGCGCGCTCCGCCTCGAGATCGACCGGCGCGAGCTTCGCACCCGGACGCGTCGTCAACGGCACCGCGCCCTTGAGTACTTTCTTTTGCAGCGCCTCGGGCCAACCGCCGAGAGGTTGCCCGAGATCGCCGCGCAGCATCTGCACGACGGACTCGGGAAACGCGATCTCGGTGTTCGGGTCCTCGACTTGCGCACGGGTGAGCCCGCTTGTGACCATCATCAAGGCCATATCACCGACGACCTTGGAGGACGGCGTGACCTTCACGATATCGCCGAACATCTGATTGACGTCCGAGTACGCCTGCGCCACCTCGGGCCAACGTGCATCGTCGATTCCAAGCGAGCGCGCTTGCTCCTTTAAGTTCGTGTACTGGCCACCCGGCATGCCATGGACATACACCTCGGAAGCACCCGAGCGCATCTCGCTCTCGAACGCCGTGTAGTTCTGACGCACTTGCTCCCAGTAGGCCGAAAGCACACGCAGCTGTGCTGGGTCGATGCCCGTGTCGCGCGGCCCGTAACGCAGCGCCTCCACGATCGAGCCCAGATTGGGTTGTGAGGTGAGCCCGCTCATCGCATCGATCGCCCCATCGACGGCGTCGGCGCCCGCGTCGATCGCTGCGAGCACGCTCGCTGCGGCGATACCGCTCGTATCGTGCGTATGGAAATGCACCGGCAAGCCGATCTCGTCCTTCAACGCCTTCACGAGCGTGAAGGCCGCACGCGGCTGGCACAGGCCGGCCATGTCCTTGATCGCGAGAATGTGCGCGCCGGCTTGGCGTAACTGTCGCGCCATCTCGAGGTAGTAGTCGAGCGTGTACTTCGTTTCGCGGGGGTTCGAGAGATTGCCCGTGTAACAGATCGCCGCCTCGCACAATCTTCCGGTTTCCCGCACGGCGTCGATCGCGACGCGCATGTTCTCCACCCAATTGAGCGAGTCGAATACGCGGAACACGTCGATGCCGCAAGCCGCCGCCTGCTTGACGAAGAAACGTACGACGTTGTCCGGGTAGTTAGTGTAGCCGACGGCATTGGCCGAGCGCAGCAGCATCTGCAGCAGCAAGTTCGGCATCGCTTCACGGAATGCCGTGAGACGCGACCACGGATCTTCTTTGAGGAAGCGCATCGACACATCGAACGTGGCGCCGCCCCAGCACTCCATCGAAAAGAGCTGCGGGGCGAGACGCGCGTAGTACGGCGCGATCGCGGCCATGTCGATCGTGCGCATCCGCGTGGCTAACAACGACTGGTGCGCATCGCGCATCGTCGTGTCGGTGATGAGCACGCGCTTCTCCGCCAACATCCATTGCGCGAACTTCTCGGGGCCCAGCTCGTCGAGCTTTTGCTTGGTCCCGGCGGGCGCCGCCGTCGCCAACGAGGTCCGCGGCAGGCGCGCGAGCGCCGTGCGGCTCGGCTTCGGGCGACCTTTCGCCTCGGCATTGCCATTGACGATGACATCACCGATGAACGACAAGATACGCGTCGCGCGATCCCGTCGGCGCGGCCAGCGAAACAACTCCGGCGTGTTGTCGATGAACTTGGTCGTGTAGGAACCGTCGACGAAGCTCGGGTGCGTGATCACTTGATCGAGGAAGCGCAAATTCGTGACGACGCCGCGGATGCGGAACTCCCACAGCGCACGATGCATGCGCGCAATGCTTTCGTCGGGCGTCGGCGCCCACGCCGTGACCTTCACGAGCAGCGAATCGTACGAGCGCGTGATGATGGCGCCCGAATAGGCGGTGCCGGCATCAAGCCGCACGCCGAATCCGGCCGGACTGCGATACGCCGTGACTTTGCCGTAGTCGGGAATGAAATTGTTCTCGGGATCCTCGGTCGTCACACGGCACTGCAGCGCGTGCGCCGAAACGCGAATGTCTTGCTGCTGCGGCACACCGCTCTCGAGCGTGCCGATCCGCGCGCCATCGGCGATGCGAATCTGCGCCTTCACGAGATCGATGCCCGTGACCACCTCGGTCACCGTGTGCTCCACTTGGATGCGCGGATTCACTTCAATGAAGTAGAACTTGCCGGTATCCGCGTCTTGCAGGAATTCCACCGTACCCGCGTTGCGATAGCGCACCGCGCGGCCGATCTTCAGACCTTGTTCGCACAAATCCGCCCGCTGCGCCGCATCGAGGAATACTGCGGGCGCGCGCTCGACCACTTTTTGATTGCGCCGCTGCACCGTGCAATCGCGCTCGTACAAGTGCACGAGGTTGCCGTGATGATCGCCGAGGATCTGCACCTCGACATGGCGCGCGCGTCGCACGAGCTTCTCGAGATACACCTCGCCATTGCCGAACGCCGCCTTCGCTTCGCGGCGCGCCACGGGCACGAGTTCTGCGAGCTGTTCATCGTTCTCGACGACGCGCATCCCGCGACCGCCGCCGCCCCAGCTCGCCTTCAACATGACCGGATAGCCGATCTTGTTAGCCTCCGTCACACACGCAGCCATGTCGTCGGGTAACGGCGGCGTCGCAGGCATCACAGGCACACCCGCAGACACTGCGAGATTGCGGGCTGCGACTTTGTTGCCGAGGGTGCGCATGATGTCGGGCGTGGGCCCGACGAAAATCACACCAGCGCGCTCACACGCCTCGACGAATGACGGGTTCTCGGACAAAAAGCCGTAGCCCGGATGGATCGCATCGACCTGCGCTTCCGCAGCGATGCGCAGGATGTCATCGATGTCGAGGTAGGCGTCGATCGGGCCTTTACCGCGGCCCACCAAGTACGCCTCGTCGGCCTTGGTCCGGTGCAGGGAGAAGCGATCCTCCTGCGAATAGATGGCAACCGTGCGGATGCCGAGCTCGTTCGCTGCACGCATCACGCGAATGGCAATCTCACCGCGGTTCGCGACGAGCAGGCTCTTGATCTGGGTCAACATGGGCGAAGAAGCGGTATCCGTACGGTCTACAATAGTGACGACCGAAGAATAGCTGCTGGAACGGTCGCATGTCCTCATCTACGAGAATTCGCCGCGCCGACGTCATGCGTCGCGTCGGGGTATGCCTCATCGTGGTGCTGACAAGTGCTTACTCGCGCAACTCGGGAGCCGTACCCCGCTCCGACAAGGTAACGCCCATGATTTCGATCGCAATTCACGGTGGCGCCGGCACGATGCCGCGCGCCGAACTGTCGGCCCCGCAAGAAGCGGAGTATCGCCGCGGCCTCGAACTCGCCCTCGACGCCGGCTACGCGGTGCTCGAGCGCGGCGGCACGAGTCTCGATGCCGTCACGCTTGCCGTCAAAATGCTGGAAGACAACCCGCTGTTCAACGCCGGCAAAGGCGCGGTGTTGAACCGCGAGGGGCAGGCCGAGCTCGATGCATCAATCATGGACGGTCGCGATCTGCGCGCGGGCGCTGTAGCCGGCGTGATGCATATCAAAAACCCAATCGAACTCGCGCGGCTTGTCATGGAGAAATCGCCGCACGTGATGCTCGTCGGCAGTGGTGCCGAAGAGTTTGCGTTGCTGCAAGGCTTGAGCTTGGTACCTAACGACTACTTCCAAACCACTCCACGGCGCGAACAACTCGAGCGGGCAATCCATCCCGAGAGGCTGCCCGAGCGCGCGCAACAGCCCGAGCCGCTCAACAATTTGTCGGCTTTTGGCACGGTGGGGGCGGTCGCGCGCGATTCGCGCGGTGATCTCGCCGCGGCAACGTCCACCGGCGGCATGACCGGCAAGCGCTGGAAGCGCGTCGGTGACACCCCGATCATCGGCGCGGGCACATATGCCGACAACGCGAGCTGCGCGGTGTCAGCGACCGGACATGGCGAGTACTTCATTCGCGCCAATGTCGCGCACGACATCTGCGCGCGTGTGGCCTACGGCAAGCAGCCGCTCGCCGAGGCGGTCACGGCCGTCGTGCAGCGCAAGCTCGTCACGATGGGTGGCGAAGGCGGCGTGATCGCGGTCGATGCGCGCGGCCATTG
>CAYUIT010000068.1:10950-15960 GCA_964444835.1 uncultured Steroidobacteraceae bacterium | reverse complement strand
GAAAGTCATCACTCATAGCGAGCGTTCCGGCCTTCGTTCAGCTCGCTGTAGATCTCCGCCTTCATCACGCTCTCTGGCAGCGCCGCTGCTACCGCGCGCGTTGCGACCGGCTCCTCCGTGTTTCCGATGCGCTTCGAGAGCGCTTGTCTTGTCGCCAATATTCCTAACCACGGAGCCCACTAACCTTTCGACCGAGTCCGTGTAGACCGATATCTCGTCGCGGTGTCGACTCAGCGCTACTAAGAATGCCTTCTGTGACAGTAGCTCACGCTCCCCGCTCTCGAGGTGCGCAAGCACTGAACCCGCCGTGCGGCCCTGCGATGAGTAGATCGTGCTGGCATACGCGTGACTCCAGTGCATTCCTCGAGGCTTTGTCGTATCGATCGTGCTCTCTCGACCGCCTTGGTCCCGCACTGTCATGGCACCTTTCTCAACAGCGGTCACTGTTAGTAGATCCCCGTTTACCAGACCGATTGATCGATCGTTGTGTCCCCATCGAATGGTCTCGCCAGGCGCCACCGTGGTCCCTATTCGTTCGAATACGGTCACATTGCTTTTGCCGCGCACCGCTTGAGTCTTGGGATTCCAACTTACCACCGACCTTCCATCCCGCCCGCCGACGAGAGTCACCGAATTGGCGTCCCTATCGACTGCAGCAACCTCGCGATACTCGCCGCGCCGAACTCCCAGCGACGGAGCAGCGTGTGGAAAATAGACTAGGTAGCCGGGCTTGTAGAACTCGGCATGTTGTTTCTCGTAGGCGTAGCCGGACACCTTCTCAAGCATCTGACTCGGCAATTCTCCGCGCAACTCGCCCCGACCTCGCAGAACATCTCGCACGCCTTCATTCAGCGTTCGACGTGTCCTGTTAGTTGCCGTGACGATGAGCGGCGCCGGGCCGCCCTTCTCAGTACGGCGCGCCCAGTCGCTGACGATGGCCGTTAGGCGCCCGCGTACATCTGGGTTCTCGTGTGTCCTTGACGACAGTCGCGCGATCGCTTCGGCAACTTCGCCCGCGCGAGCGAGATTAACGATCGCAACGTCCGCAGGATCTCGCTGGCGTAATACTTCGTTCATCTCGGCCTTCGCCATTCCAGCGCCTAGCTGCAACGCGAATGGCTTCCCTGCTTCGATCGCCGGCAGTTGCTTGGTGTCGCCGATGAAGGCAACCCTGGCACCCAGAATCTCTGCGGAGCGCACGAGTCGCCTTGCGAGCGCATTTGGTAGCTGGGAGCTCTCATCGACAATCCAAAGATCCTTGGAGTGCCGCCAACGCGCGAGCGTTCCCCCAAACAGGCGTCCCTTTTGCACCGCTGCGAGATCCGCCGCGATGTTGCGCATATGCCGATGAATGGTGCTCGCCTCGATTCCTGCGTCGGTCGCGAGTTGCTTTGCAGCGTTCGCGTTTTGCGCCATCCCGATGAGCTTGTACCCACGACTTGCTGCGACCGCTTTCACCGCCTTCACAAGTGTTGTTTTGCCCGTACCAGGACGGCCCTCGACACCAACGAACTGATCGCGATTCGTTAGGATCAGTGTTGCCGCCGCGCGCTGTCCTTCTGTGAGCGGCTTCAATACGCCAGAACGCTGAATGTCCTGTGGCGTGGCAATGGGCTTCCTTGAACTTTGCGCTCGCAACGGCGTGCGAACGGCCAACCGCTCTTGTTGGGTCGCTCGTGCAGTAGTCCATAGCCTGCGGCCAGCTTCGCTAACATCCTGCAGAGATCTGGATTGGGCCTGAGCGCCGATCTCGCGCTCAACGGCCGCCGCGGTGGCCACGCCCATCACGGGCATCAGTGCGTAGCGTACGAGGTCTGCATGTGTGAAGACGGCTTCGCGCTCGCCGGCCCGCCGTATCGAATCCTTCAGCGCTTCACTAACCGTCACCGGCTCTGCCTGAGGTGGGTTCTCGCGAGAATTCGTTGGCTTACTGCTTAGCGAGTCCCGCTCCTGCTGCGTCAATTGCTCGCGCCACACTTCCCGGAGATGCGCGAGATCTTCTGGGCGTTTGCGCTCACGTGTCACGAGTGCTGCACGTGCCGCCGATTCGGCATCGTCCTTGCCCCAGGTTTCGAGCTTCGCCAGAACCTCCTGGCGGCGCGTTGAGAACTGCGCGATGAGTGATTGTGGTACGCCGCTCAACTCAAACGTGCCTGATAGAGGCGAAGCGGTAATCTCAAATCCAAGAGCGACGGCCCTTTGTGCCAATGCGGACCGGTAAACCTGGCCAGCTGCCATCTTGTAGTTGAACAATTCCTTGGAGTGCAGCGATCGCCACGCGCCGTCACTTCGCTGCGTCATATTCATTACCACGGCATGCGTATGTGTGTTGGGCTCTTGGTTTCTCGAGGTGTGGTGAGTGACTAGTGCAGCAACAAGCGAGTCGGTGCGCACAAAATCAGTGGCGCCGTCGCGCTTGACGCGAGTACCAACCGCGTTCTTCTCAAGCCACCCCAAAGCGTCTTTGACGGCGGCATGGTGTGCATCCAAAAGTCGCGTGTCACCACCGACCTCTATCATGATGGACACACTCTTCGGTGCACTGAAAGTCAGATCCCATCCTGGTGTGTGTTGCCTCCCTTCCGGAGTCTGCTTACCGAGCAGTTCGCCGGTTGGGAGTTGCCCCTGCAGGAGGCGCGTAAAGTCGTCTCGTTGCAGCTGCTGCAACCCGAGCGCTTCGGCACCACGCCCATACCACTCGCCGCCCGCCGTCGCCCCGCGCTCGGCCGGAGGCGAAGGCACACCGGCGCCCGACGCTTGTGTCTGGCGGCTGTCGACACGTTGCGCGTCATCGCTGTCGGCGACGGCTTCAATCTGCGTCGCGCGAACGGCCGCGTTATCTTGTTCTTGGTTCGTGCGGCCAGCTTCCTGGCTGTTTTCACTATGTTCGGCAGCCGTCCGATCTATGGGTAGGTAGTAGTCATCCTTGTCGTAGTAGTGAGCAGCTTGTGCGGCGCTTTTGATTAGCCCGATCGATAGCACGACTACACCCCGCCCTGCGCCGCGTTCGTTGTCGCCAACCGCGGAGCTTCCAGCGGCCCGTCGGTTACAACGTCCGCGAGCGCAGGATCAACTGCCGCTGCAGATTGTGGGGCTTGCGCGCTAGCCTCCGTATCGTCGGACTCCTGGTGCGTGCGCGGCACGTACGCTGGTGCCTGCGCACGGAATGCACGATACGAGAACTCCACTTCGATCGCGGGGGTTGCCACACGCGAATCGTTTGCGCCAGGCGTGCGCAGGTAGCCGCGAAAGTTCGGAAGATTCGTAATCTCCGCATCGAGCAATAGCGGTCGTGTCTTGCGTTGGCTACTGAGCGATACGCCGTCACGCATGTCGTTCGCACCGTAGGACAGACCTTGATTGGCCTCCACCACCTCCACGTGACCGAAGGATTCAGCGACCCACTTGGCTGTCTCGGGATCTCGTTGTCGCAGGCACAGCCAGGTGCTGCAAAGGCCGGCGATCGTTTGGGCGGCTTCCTTCCCGTACGTGTCCCGCAGCTGCGAAATGACTTGGAACGCGATCACGCCACAGCCACCATGCTTGCGTCCTTGCGCAAGGTAGGACTCAAGGGACGGGATGCGTTGCAACGATGGCAACTCATCAAGCACGAGCCACACGCGCCTGGTGCGACTATCGCCCAGCGCTAGTAACGCATGCGTGAGTACTTCGAGCCACATCGACAACAGGGGCCGTACGCTCGCCAACTGCGAGTTGTTACAGTTAAGAAATATCCAGCCGTCAGTCGATTCATCCTGCACCCACTGACGAATGTTGAACTTCCGGCCGCTACGATTGAGGTACCGCAACGACCGCGCATAGGTGCTAGCGGTCAGCCGGATTGATAGCGCGGCTTTTTCGGCCGCTGGATCGAGCTGTGCGCCAGCCTCGGTCGTTGCGAGATAGCTGTGCAGCGTCTCGAGCGGTGCGAGCGACAGGAGCTCGAGGAGCCGCTCGATGCCCGCGGTGTGCTCGCCCCTGCGTCGCATTTCCTGCGCAAGCGAGGACAACACGCTGCGTGCGGCCGTCGTCCAAAACGGGTCGGCGGATTTGTCATGCTCCGGTATGAGCGCTGCCGCAAGGCTGTCGTAGTCGTAGTCGTTTGGACAGTCTTCCCACAAGTCCCAAGCCGGACAGCGTTCATCAAAGGGATTCAGTACTGTGTCGCTCTCCTCGCGACAGAACGCTTGAATGAAGTCCCCGCTCGGACTGAAGCAAATCACCCGCTCGCCGCGCTTTCGGATGGTGTCGAGCAACTCTAGAAGTGCAGTCGTCTTGCCCGTACCCGGCGCACCCATTACCAATAGGTGCGACGTCTCAACCCCGGGGGCAAGCGGCACTCCGCCGAGCATCAATGCGCCGCGTCCAAAGTGGCGAGCGTGATGTCGCCGATAGTCTCTTGCCGTAACCAGACGCGCACCGCGCAAGTGCTGCTCCTGGCGCTGCCGAAAACCCATGCGATAGATGTAGACGACAATGAGCAGGAACGCGCCGCTCACCACGATCGTGCTCGCCACGAACAACGCTGCGGCGTGACGCGAAACCCGCAAGGCCGTTGCCCGCACGTTCTGGTTGGCGACAAAGTCACTCACCTGTATCCGCACGACACGGCCGTCGGCCGCAAGTACAGTCGTCGGCTTGCTGTGATTGGGAAACAATGCGTAGTCGAGCGATGCGGTCCAGTATCGCAGCGTGATGTAGCGCTCGTACTCGCTGGTGCGCCATAGGAAGAGCAGCACGAACAGGACTACCGCGAGGGCTAGCATGAGTCCCGTCATCTTGCGGGCCACTTGACCCAGCATCCGAAAGAAATGCAGCAGGAGCTGACCGCCTCGGGTCATGTCACCGACCTTGGACGTCTGAATGAAGCTCATGGATGCGCCTCGGTCTGAGGTTCTGCACGTCCGCGAGTGGCTCGGATCAGCGCTCGTGCTTTGCGCTGCGCATCCGCGAGCAGTGCAGCGTTGCGATCCAGCGCCAGCTCCCGATTGATCGCAACCGACTCGGCCA
>CAYUIT010000068.1:0-10850 GCA_964444835.1 uncultured Steroidobacteraceae bacterium | reverse complement strand
GACGCACCCAGGTGCATCAGGTGTGTCACTCCCCTGGGGACCCCGCGTGCGGGGGAATCGACCCCGGCCACCTCCCGAAATCCGCGCTCGCCCGGTTTTGCGTCGCTGTGGTGTCACCCTTCAACCACGCGACGAACGACTCTGTTCAACAACCCGTCTGGGAGATTCCAATGGCAATGAGTAAGCAGGTTTGGTTGCGCCCGAAGAGTGAAGTGGGCCGCACGACCTTGAAGTTTGACGTCTCACCGGCTGTCGCATTCAGCCTCGCGGATCTGCAGAAGCGACTCGCGGAGGAAGCACCGGAGATGCATCTCGATCTCGATGCCGCGCTCGAATCGACCGTCAAAGCGGTGGTTCGCAACGTGTCAGTGGAGCTCGATGCGCGCTCGGGCAAGCCACCAAAGCCAGACCAAAACGAGCGCAAGAATGACGCAGAAGGAGCCTCACGCCATGACCGATGAGCATAGTTCCGCACCCTCCGTGGGCGCGCATGGTGAGCCCACCGCACGCGATCCGAACACGCAAGCCATCCTCAGTTGGTTGTCATGGCAGAACAATCGACAGGAGGAAGAGCGCCGTAAGGATCGCTTCTGGCGCAATGCTCGCACCGCCCTGATCGCCCTCGGCATCGCGATGGGTCCGATCTACCTGTGGCTGTTTGAATCGCGCGCCAACCCGTACAAGGTGGGCGACGAGTACGCCGCCATGGTGCGCATTGACGGGGTCATCGCCGCTGATAAAGCCGCCTCCGCTGAACGGATTTCTAACTCACTGGAGGCGGCATTCCGTGACCGGCGCGCAAAAGGCGTCATCGTAGTCATCAATTCACCGGGCGGGTCACCCGTACAGTCGTCGATCATTCGCGACCGAATTGTGGCGCTCCGAGCAGAGTTTCCGAGTACCAAAGTTTGGGCCGTGGGCGAGGACATGATGACATCCGGCGGCTACTTCATTGCGATGGGTGCCGACAAAGTGTGTGTCAATCGAAGCTCCGTAACGGGCTCCATCGGTGTCATTCAAGACGGCTGGGGCTTCGACAAAGTCATCGACAAGTTCGGCATCGAGCGCCGCGTTTTCACTGCCGGCGGATCAAAATCACGGCTCGATTCATTCAAGCCACTCAACCCCGACGACGAGAAAAAAGTCCACGAGCTCCTCGAAGCCGTGCATGAGCACTTCAAAGATGTAGTTCGTGCTGGCCGTGGCGAGCGTCTCAAAGCGGACGAAACGACGTTGTTCAGCGGCGACTTCTGGACGGGCGAACAGGCGCTCAAGTTGGGCCTTGTCGATCGACTTTGCGACCTGAATCAGCTGCTCGCCGACGAGTACGGCGTGCGGGATGCTAAGGACTACACGCGACCACCAACCCTGTTCGCGGCGCTCTCAAGCTCACTCGGCAACACGTTGGCATCGTCGCTCGATGCACGCGAAACCGAAGCACCCATCGCGCTGCTCCCGCCTCGCTAAAGCGCTGTCGTTCACTCCCCCACTCGCTACGTAGGAGACCTCCATGTCCCGCGGTATCAATAAAGTTATCCTGGTCGGAAACCTCGGCGCTGATCCCGAAATACGCTCGCTTCCCTCTGGAATCACGATCGCCAATATCCGAATCGCCACGAGTGAAGCGTGGCAGGACAAGCAGTCCGGCGAGCGCAAAGAACAAACCGAGTGGCACAGCGTTGCCTTCTTCGGTCGTCTCGCAGAAGTCGCTGGTGAGTACCTACGAAAGGGCTCGCAGGTCTACGTCGAGGGGAAACTCCGCACGCGCAAATGGCAGGACAAATCCGGCAATGATCGCTACACCACAGAAGTCATCGGTCAAGAAATGCAGATGTTAGGCAGTCCGCGCCGCATTCCGAACAGCGCAGCCTTGCAGTCCAACGCGCCAGCAACAACGCCACCATCGCCCGCCCCCGCGATGCAGGATTTCGACGACGATATCCCGTTTTGAACGCACTCGCGGTGCGCCGAGAGCTCACTTCATGGGCTGCCGCTGCGTGTAACGATCTGTTACACGCAGCGGCGCCATGGCCGTTACGATCTGACCGGCTCGCCTTCTCGCACCGGTGCACGATCCACAAAATGCGTCATTCGATAGGGCGCTGTACGGGCAATAAAGTCGTCGTTGACGGCATCGTACATTGACCCCGGCACCGTGATTCCAACGTCGCGAAGCTTGGACGCAAACTCTCGAATGTCGCGCACGTAAGTCAGTGCATCTGGATCTTCCATGTTCGAGTACAGAAAAGGCGATTCGTCATCGTCGTCATTGCAGTCGAGCAGCTGAACGACGCAGAACACGTAGTCAAGGATGCGGTCATACCCCATCAACACACTTACCGGTCTATCGTTCGCAGTGGTTCGAAAAACATGCTGAGTCATGATGAGTCTCCTAAGGTGAACTGCGGCCCCGAAAGTGGGGCTCGCTCATTCACCCGAAGACCGCGTTCGTCGCCCATCCCGAAGCAGAGGCGCCAAACCGTGTGCAAACCCCGTGACCGGCCCAAAGGCCGGCCACGCAGCGCGCTTCGCGCTGGCACGGGGTTTGGTCTTTCGCGCGCACCGGAGCTCTGCGGCAGCGCTAAACGAGCGGCACGTGCCTCGGCAATTGGACAGCGATGCGGAACCGCGACGCTGCTCGCCGAAGCGCATCAGCAGATGATTTCATCACGGAGGTGATAAGCAACGAGCAACGACCCGAAGGCCGCTACTCGTTGCCGAGGTGTGCGCTAGCCCAGCAGGCCTTGCACAGTGGCGAGTAGACCGAACAGCGTGACAAGCACGGCGCTGAGCTTGATCACGAGCCGTGTCTCGAGCGCTGCAAGCTTGAGATCAAAGACTTGCTCCATGCGCTCAATGTGCTTGCGCAGTTGCTCAAAATCCTGCTTGGTGGCGAGCGTCGATTGCATGTCTTTCTCGAGTGCCTCAACGACGCCACGCGCCGCCTGGGGAGTCACACGAGCTTGAATCAAGGCCTCGTAGATTGCAAATTGCACGTTCATAAGAGTGTCCGTTTCGGAGAGATGTTAAGTGTCGGGGGGCACCCGCTCGCTGGCCTGGCCACCAGCGAGCGGGCGATCCGTCAGGCCGCGCTGCGGCTCAGTTCGGCGCGCTTCTCCTTGCCGGGAGCGCCGAAGCGAAAGCCGTCGATGACGAACGAGTAGTCGTAGCGCTTCTCGCCCGAGCCGTCGGTCCAGTTGTTCGCCTGGACCGTGGCCTGCACGATGAGCTGATCGCCTTTGCGAACGCTGTTGGCGAGCGCCTCGGCAATGGCACCGAACGCGACGAAGTACAGCTGCGTCTTCATCTCGCGTCTCTCGCCATCTTTATCGCGCCCGAGATAGTCGTTAGCGATCAGCGGCACCTTGACGAACACCGTGTCGCCCTTCTTGACCAGTTCGAGGTCCGTCGCGACGTTGCCAACACCGAAAATGTTAAAACCTTTCATGAGCATCTCCTTCTGAGATTTTTATCGTCTGGTCGGAAGTGCTCGGCGCGTCGCCTGCTATCTTCTTTCCAGGTTGAGGACCATCCTCACAACGGATCGGATGGTCCGTACCTGGAAAGCTCCGGCGGCCCTCTTGTGCATTTCGGAAAGCAAGGCAAGTGCCAGTTCCTCTGGCGCGCCGCCTTGCTCTCAATCTTGTTAGCAAGCCCAGTGACAGCTTCGCTGGCACGCTGGCTTGCATCCCACGGCTCGCATCGGGCGTGACAGCTTTGCTGGCGCGACCGTTGCTTCTGAACTCCGACTCCCCAGGGCCGCCGGAGCTTCTTGCAGCAGGCGCCGCGTTCAGACCCAGCGATAAAAATCTCACAAGGAGATGCTCAGCAGCAAAGGTACATTTTCGGTGTTGGCACTGGCACGACGAAGCGCCGCAAAGGGCAACACGGTGCATCGACCAAGGGCCACGCCAGGAGACGTCGAGGAAGCGACGAAGACGGCGAGAAGCGCGATACCAGAGCAACCGTACTCGCCGCGACTCGAGTCGTTAGCCGAGTGTCACGCCACTGCAGTTCTGCAGTGCGATCAGCTCATCGTGCAGACCGCGATCCAGTGCAACCGACTGACGGTGAAGCGTAGCGCGAAGCCCGCGAGTTGCGACGTCGGCGTCACACGGCGCTCCCGGCAAGGAGAAACGCGCTGCAAGTGCGCCGCTGGCCACGCGACCGACCGTTTGCTGGTGGCCAGGCCAGCGAGCAGTAGCGCAACAACGTGACAGCGACGCACGAAACCCTGCTGTGTTGCCACTGGGCAAGAGAATCGACTAGATGGTAAGGAGCCGCTCCGGAGTGTCATGCCTCGCACGGCCGGTCACGAGGGCCGCCGGCGCACTTCGATGGTAGCAACCGACGCGAATCGCTAGCGCAATGGCTTCACTGGCTCACATAGTTCCAAAGGAACTCATGGGTATCTGCACCGAAGACGACGCGAATACGCATGACTTTCGGCTCGCCGCGCGGGGCGTCAAACAACAATGCGCCGGTCAGTGACTCGCCCGGCGGTACTGTTGTTCTTCGCAAAAGCTGCTCTGCCCATTCCATGGAGGTGGCTTGAGTCGCCGCGATCTCTGCCATTCTCGCACGGTTGTTAGCGTCCACTTGGGCTTGTGCAGCTCGAGCTTTCGCCGGATCGTGCGTAGTTGTCACAGAGGAATAATTGCCGTAGGCAGATCCGCCGGATCCGTAGGCGCGAGCGCTGCCAGAGGTGTACGAGGTTGACGTTCCGGCATTCGCAGCCTGCATGCTCTGGCCAGCAGCACTCATCGCTTGTGCCACCGTTGCCCACGCTGCTTCACGGCGAATTTCTTTGACAACCTGTTCATACGGGATGACTTTGATTGTCTTTGAGGCATCCGAGGCCGAGACACTCGTAACGTCAAAGTCGACCGCGTCGTCGGCATTGTTGACAACTGATATCCACATGCTGACGCGTTCACCTGTCTCAAACTCGGTATGGCTCGGCATGAGTTGGACGGTGGATGCCTGACCCGTGCTAACCATTACTGGGGCACCGCGCTCATAGACGACCGGCGTGCCTGCGGCTGGCTGCAACGACGAGTAGCTTGTGCAAGCCGTCATACCGAGCAAGGTGAGTCCGACAACAAGTAGTTTGGTCACGGCGACCTCCAGGAAATCCTTTTCTCAAGTGTGTCGCCGAAAGCGCCACCAAACCGTGACTTGGCTCGCACTCCGTAAGCGTTGGTGGCTTGGGAATGGCACGAAGCGCAAGGTTGTTAACCCGGCACGGCGTCGCCCACCGTGCCGGGCATTCCGATGAGTCAGAGGAGCCCCCGCTCTGCGAACGAGACGACGTTGTCACCGCCGACAATGAGATGATCGAGCACGCGCACATCGACGAGCCCGAGCGCTTCGCGTAGCCGGCGCGTGATGAGCTCATCCGCCTGCGAGGGTTCCGCCACACCACTCGGGTGGTTGTGTACCAAGATCACCGCCGCCGCGCCGTATGCGAGTGCCACGCGCAGCACCTCACGAGGGTGCACGCTGGAACTGTCCACGGTGCCACGAAACAGCTGCTTGTGGACGATCAAGCGGTGGCGGTTATCGAGCAGCAGGAGTCCGAACATCTCGTAAGCGAGAAAACCGTACTCGAGCTTCAACCACTGGCGGGTCGCCTCGGGACTCTCCACTAACGGGCCGCGGGTAACGCGCCGCTGCAAGATGGCGAGCGCCTCGAGCACGCTCCGATGCTCCTCGGGCGAGAGCGCGGTGGCCGCCGTCGCTTTCAGCTCGCAGTCGCGTACGCCTTTGGTGCGCGGCCTGGTACGCAGACTGTACGCGCCGAGCTCATCGTTCGTGTCTTGGCCAGTGGTAATCGTTGCGTGTGACATGAGAGACATTCCTGTATGTGAGCGTCGGCGGCTTGCCGAC
The DNA here is from genome assembly GCA_964444835.1 of uncultured Steroidobacteraceae bacterium. Lineage (GTDB taxonomy): Bacteria > Pseudomonadota > Gammaproteobacteria > Steroidobacterales > Steroidobacteraceae > CADEED01. The sequence goes on along the minus strand of CAYUIT010000068.1, from coordinate 4,961 downwards.
CGCTGCAACGGTCACGCGGCAGCGCAAGTGCGCAAGGCCGAGCGCTTCGCTCGCCGCGCGAGCGGTTGCCTTGCGCACGAGAACCGCGTGGTACCGTGCAGCGAACCCGGCAAGCGCCCTAACAACAACACCCAGGCTCTCTGTTCGAACATCCCAAAGAAAGGAAGACCGCACCGAACGTGCCGCTGCGGCCTTCCGATCACAGACCCCGTCGGGTCGACGTCAACTCGATGTGTCCTCCTGCACATCGAGTGTGTAGCCGCGACTCATCCAGGTCTCGACCCGAATGCGACTCAACCAATCGCTCACGCTCGGGACGATGCCGCCGCAATCTTCTTGGATATGGCGTTCGGCGATGTAGCGCACCGGCACACTGCGCCCGGCACTGTTGGTAATCGCGTGACCGAATACGCGCTCCGCTTCAAACACGCCTTGCGAATGATGTCGCAGCGCCCGATGCCGACAATCACAGAACGTCTCTTTGGTGGCATCGAGCCACTCATGGATCGGAAGATAGTCTTCCGCGCATCCACCAAAGCGTCGAACCGAGGACTCCGCGTGATGCAGTGGATGGGTCATGGCGTCACCTGCTCCGCCGGACTGACATCGTCGAGGCCGTTGTACTCCGTGGTATCGGAATCCTCGAAGAAAGTCGTGTGGCTATGGTGGAACTTGTCCTCGGTGAGTAGCCATTCGATGCTGCCCTCACCACCGGAGTTGTTTTCCCATCCGGGATGGCGCAGATCGATCACGTCGTCAAAGAACGACTGCGTGCGAGTCACGAGTGCGCCCAACACTTCATCGGCGATCGGTTTAGCAGCGGAGTCGAAGAACTGAAGGTCTTCGATGCACCCCGAGTCGCCACAGCCATTGTACTCGGCAGTGACGCGGCACACGCCGCCCGCGCGTAACTCATCGGGAAGTGCGCGCCGCTCGGCTGCGCAGCGCAGCGCCCGCTCTCGATAGTAGTCTCGGAGAGGGTTCGATGTGAGCGCTGCGGGTTGATTGGGTACGTTGTTGGTCATGACAGTATCCTCATGTGAGCGTCGGCGGCTTGCCGACCGCACCAACGGTCACGCGGCAGCGCAAGTGCGCAAGGCCGAGCGCTGCGCTCGCCGCGCGAGCGGTTGCCTTGCGCACGAGAACCGCGTGATACCCTCAGGCGGCCCAGGCAAGCCCTAACTACTGACCAGCACTCTTTGCGTCAGGGATGCGCAGCGGCCGCGTCAGCGGTCCCGCCGTCCGGCGGGATGAGCGATCGAGCGAACCCGTAGCAGCCCGCCCGAGGCCTCGGGCCTCGGGGACGCCACGGGGCGGCTTTCGGTCCAATCGGTCCGAGCTGCCCGATCAGCGCTATGCAAGCCGAAACACGTCGTCTCTCAACCGAACTTTTTCGATTCTTCGCACTCCAAATGTCTAGTCGCTTTCGAGTCCGTCACCCCCACCCCACTGGAGTACCTCCATGAGCGACAAGCCGAAGCCTGATCTCGTCACCCGCGCCTTGAACTTTGCCCTCGATTCCACGATGAAGCCGGTCGACGCAGCCCTGAGATCCGTAAGCAATGGATCCGTGAGTTCCAAGGACGCCGATACCCTCATCAAGGCAGTCGGCGGCGAGTTCGTCGAGTCCAAACTGAAAGAGTCATAGCGAGAAAGCGGGCGGTCCACCGGGCCGCCCGCCCATCCACAGCGCCGCTCAACCCGGGGCGGTGCGCGTTGGTACGCATTCGACTGGGTCGCGCTCGATCCAGTCGGCCGGCACGAGGCTCCGGCCATCGAGCGGCTCAATCGCAACCGCTTGTTCGCGCAGCTCTACGCGCCAACTCGCGCCGCAACCACAAGCCCAAGTCTCCACGACAGTACTGTCTCCGGTCGCTAGATCCGTCGGCTTGAGGTCGCTATCGGACGCACAACGCGGGCAGCTCGCGTCGCCGTCAAACCACCTGCGGGCCCAAATCGCGCGGTCTTCGCGAACCTCCGAAGGGCCTGACGGCGCGAGGAGATCACGAGCGCTCGCGCGCGTCGCATGAAACGTGCGTACGTGCGCGCGCCATGCTGCGGCGTATCCGATCGGCTTCTGTGAATCGACCAAGTCAATGAACTCGAGCGGACAGTCGAGTGCAACCGGACCCATCGATTCGTCGATTTCTTTGTAGCCATTCCAACCGTTCGAACAATCGAGCAGAAAGACCGTGATATAGCGCCGCAGTGCCCCATTGCGAACGTGCTCTTTGACGACCCACAGATGATCTTCGATGAGTGCGTGTTGAACGGTGTGGTGAAACTGATCGCTCAGCAAGTCGGCAATGAGCGCCTCGCGGGTTTGTTTGGTGTAAGTCCAGCCCATGATCGTAAGCTCCTGAAGTGTGCGCCGGGCGATTCCCGGCCCGCCGCAAACGACACACCGCAGCGCAAGCCGTCACAGGCCGCGCCGCGAGGCGCGCTCGCGAGCGCCGGCCAGCGCCGGCGCGCAGGCCTTGACGGCGAGCACGGTGTGGCAGACTAACAAGGGACGGGATCAAGCCCCATCCCTTGTTAGTAGTGCGACGCAATTCCTTACGATTCGATACGAAACGGCACGCCGACCGCGCCGCTCACGTCCTCGAGCTCCCAGGAGCGAACGAGGTCCTCGTCGCATCCGCAGACCTCATCGACGGCAAATACAGCGAGATCTGTAACCTCTTCGTCCTGCTCCCGTCGCGTGCACGATGAGTCAGTGGCAAGTTGCACGCGCGCGCGTTCGATCGCGACCCGCGCGTCGCTCGCATCATGGATGCGCACATAGAATCGATTCACGACAGATTCGCGAATGAACACTTTGAACGTTGGCATGTGCGGAACTCCTAGAGTGGCGCCGGCAGCGCGTTCGGATAGTGCTTGGCAATAATGCGATTGAGCGCGTCGATGAGGTCCGGCCGCTTGAACGTGACGTGACCGTTGTGATTCTTGAATAGTCGAATCGACACATAGTCGTTCTCGCAATGTCGGGGCCACTGCGCACCGCGCTCGTGCATCGCCCGGTCGATCAGCAGAAAGCAACCGCGGCGATGATCCGCCTCCGGTTTTCGATCGAGCACATGGAAGACACGCATCAGATCATCAAGATGATCAGTCGTTTGTTCGCGCGCACTTCCATAGGAGGTGAGATACGTGAGCACGATGCGCTTGCCGAACTTGTGCGGCAGGTTGGTCTTATAGTGCCAGGACAGTTTGCGAAAGCACTCGATCACGCCCTGCTCAAACATGTCAGCGCGTCCCGCGTAGAGCGCGCCGAAGGTGCCCTGAATCGACTCTCGCGTGAGCGGTGGAATCGTCTCCGCGCGCAATTGCTTTTCAAAGTCCGCCCGCTTACTCGCGCACATCAGCGAGCGCATGCCCGACTGATTCAGCAAATACCGCCAGCCGCCGGCATCGACGATGGTCTGTAGTGCCTTCGGGATCCGCTCGGGGTATGTGTACTCGCCGGTCAGCGTTTCGCCGCGAGTCCCGAGGTTCTCGGCCATCGAGAAGTGAGGAAAGCCCAGTCCGTTCGATTGTGCGAGCTCGCTGGCCTGAACGAGTTTCGCGATCGCGTCATTGACGAGACTGATCACGGCATCGCGACGGGCGAGGAATGCCTCGATGCTAACGCTCGGCACAAGTTCCCGCGCTCCCTCACCGGCTTCAGCAACGAACACGCCGTCGGCATTGTTAGACGTGATCATGTGTGAACTCCTCGCAAGCGATCGAAATCGGTTGATGATGATCCGTAAGCATGGGCGAAGCGCCCGACACTGGCTCAGTCGCAGTATTGGTTCTCATGACAGTTTCCATAGGTGAGCGTCGGCGGCTTGCCGACCGCACCAACGGTCACGCGGCAGCGCAAGTGCGCAAGGCCGAGCGCTGCGCTCGCCGCGCGAGCGGTTGCCTTGCGCACGAGAACCGCGTGATACCCTCAAGCGGCCCAGGCAAGCCCTAACTACCGAGTAGCATTCTTTGTGTGTCGGGATCCCCTGCACGAACTTGAGCATGTGCAAGACGCACGCGGGATTAGCGCAAAAGGAATGTTGCCTGTTCGCAGGATTCGACTCTCCGCGGCAATCACCGAGGCCCGCTCCTGGCACGCGTAGGCGGCGGCGTCCAGATGCGCCCATGGGTGCCTCGCCCCGCATCTTCTGGACGCCGTGCAGAGTATTCCACGCCTTGCGTGCCAGCAGGCGCGGTGCTTAGTTCGGCGGCGGGTCATGGAACATCCGCCAACGGTGGTTAGTGTTGCGCAAAATGTTTCGTGTCTTAGTCGTTCTGGCGGAAAGGTGATTCCGTTGATAAGCTGGCAGGACGTATTCGCTCATTACCTGTTAGACGACAGCTGCAGGACGGTTTCAGCCATGGCTTACGCTTCGCTGTTCGAGAATATTACTGAGCGCCTGCTTGAGGCGAAAGAAAGTGTCGACGCACAGCGTGTGCGCAAAAAGGGCACCGCTCACGAGCGCGCAAACCTGAAAGAAGCCGCAGCAAGAGCCCAGTCATTGCTTCACGAATTAATAGAAGCTCTCGATCTAGCGACAGATCCGAGCGTCGACCTAGCGGCCAAAGTCAGGAGTGTGCGCATCGAAAACAGTCGGCTAGCAGGAGATTTACAATCCGCGAAGTCAGAAGCCAAGAGATTCCAGATTCGTCTACTTGAAGCCAATGGCAAGATCCGATCCCTTCAGAAGCATGTAGTTACCATCGAGAAGCAGTACAAGACACTGGAGTTAACCCACGAGAAGCTCTTGCGGAAATGCCCGAGTGAAATGTACGCGCTGTACTCATCCCCCAGCCGCATTTCAAAATTTCGACCGGACGAGCAATGAGCTGTCGTCTAACAACACAAACGAGCGGACGCGTGAAACATAAAGTGCAGTTGAAGATGTGCGGTGCCCGCGCCGCCTATCATGAGCGATAGGCGTCAGTCACAGACGAGGGTACGGCATGCATTA
>CAYUIT010000067.1:0-15997 GCA_964444835.1 uncultured Steroidobacteraceae bacterium | reverse complement strand
GCGACCTGCAGAGATTCGCCACGGCGCGGGAGGCGGCCAAGCTGCTTCATCAAGATGCCGGCGATGGTATCGAACTCTTCGTCCGACAAATCAGCGCCGAAGTATTCGTTGAACTCTTCGATGGGCGTGTTGCCGCGGACCGTGAACTGACGCTCACCATCCTTGCGAATGTTCACGTCCTCGTCGATATCGTGCTCGTCGTCGATTTCGCCAACGATTTGCTCGATCGCATCCTCGATCGTCACGCATCCTGCAACGCCGCCGTACTCATCCACGACGATGGCCATGTGCGTGCGACTGTGGCGAAACTCGCGCAGCAAGACATTCACTCGTTTGCTCTCCGGCACGAACACCGCCGAGCGCATGAACTCGCGAATGTCGAAACGCGCGCCGTCCTCGGCCACATTGAGCCGCAGCAAGTCTTTCGCGAGCAGCACGCCGACGATGTTGTCGCGGTCTTCGTTCATCACCGGGAAGCGTGAATGGCCGGACTCGACGACCGTCGCGAGCAGCTTGTCGAGCGGATCGTCGCGGTGCACCACCGTCATCTGCGCGCGCGGCACCATGATCTCGCGCACTTGAATGTCGCCGACGCCGAGCACGCCCTCGATCATGGCGAGCGCATCGGCGGCAATGATGCCGCGTGCACCGGCCTCACGCAGCCAAGCGATCACATCCTCGCGATCCTCGGCCTCGCCGCCGAGCGAGCGCGTGATTTTCTTCAGCCAGCGTCCTGTGGTCGCAGTGTCTTTCGACATCGCAGCGTCACTCCCGCGCCAAATAAGGGTTGTCTATGCCGAGGGCGCGCAACACACGGATTTCGCGCCGCTCCATCCGCGCCTGTTCGCGTACGCCCAATTCGTGGTCGTAGCCAACGAGATGCAAGGCACCGTGCACGATGAGATGCGCCCAATGCTCGCCGAGCGGCTTGTGCTGCTCGCGCGCTTCATGGCTAACAACTCGCGCACACACGACGAGATCGCCCAGCGGCTTCGGCTCCGAGCGCGGCAGCGCCGCGATCTGCGCCATCGGTGCCGGAAACGACAACACATTGGTTGGCTTGTCTTTACCGCGCCAGCGCCGGTTCAAGCGGCGACTCTCTGCAGCGCCGACCACGCGCACACCGAGCGCCCGCCCGCGGGCTCGAGCGCCCAGCGCGGCCTGCGCCCACAAGCGAATCTTGGCGGACGATGGCGACCAATCAGCGGTAGCCCGCGTGACCTCGAGGTGCAACGCGGCGCGAGCGTTCATGGGCTACGTTCACCTCGCGCTTCGTACGCTTGCACGATGCGCTGCACGAGGGGATGGCGCACGACGTCTTGCGCTTCGAAAAAACAAAAGCCGATGGCATCGACCGGCCGCAACACGTCGATCACGTGCTTAAGGCCAGACAGCTTGCCCGACGGCAGATCGGTTTGCGTCACGTCACCCGTCACCACGGCTTTCGAACCGAAGCCGATGCGCGTCAAGAACATCTTCATCTGCTCGACGGTGGTGTTCTGCGCTTCGTCGAGAATGATGAACGAATCGTTGAGCGAACGGCCGCGCATGAACGCGAGCGGCGCCACTTCAATGACATTGCGCTCGATGAACCGCGCCACGCGATCGAAGCCGAGCATTTCATACAGCGCGTCGTACATCGGACGCAGATACGGATCGACTTTCTGCGTGAGATCGCCGGGCAAGAAGCCGAGCCGCTCGCCTGCCTCGACTGCAGGACGCACGAGAATGATGCGACGGATCTTCTCCGCCTGAAGGGCCTCGACGGCACACGCCACCGCAAGATAAGTCTTGCCCGTTCCTGCTGGCCCGATGCCAAAGGTGAGATCGCGCTCACGGATCGAATCGAGATACTGCTTTTGATTGCGGCCCCGCGCGCGGATGGCACCGCGTGCGGTGCGCACCGAACCCTCGTCGCGCGACTCCGCCGGCACGGCACCCGGCAAATCGGGCGAATCGCGCAACGCCAAGTGCACGCGCTCGAGCGTGACTTCTTCACGCGGCGTGACGGCGAACAGGTCGCGAACGACGTCTTCGGCCGCTGCAGCGCGAGAGCCTACGACGCGGAAAGTGGCACCGCGCCGGCGAATCTGCACACCCAAGCGCGCTTCTACCAGATGTAGGTTCTCATCGAGCGGGCCGCACAGATTCGCGAGCCGCGCGTTATCCGCCGGCACGAGATCAAATTCGCGAGAAATGTCGGGCGCGGGTGTAGACACGGGGATCAGGCGCCAACCGCAACACGCGGCGAGGTAACCAAACGGCCTCGCAAGCTGTGCGCTTTGGCTTCAGTAATCGTGACGTCGACGAAATGATCGATGAGCGACGCCGGGCCTGCGAAGTTCACCCAGCGATTGTTCTCAGTGCGTCCGGCGAGCTCGCGCGCGTCCTTCTTCGACGGCCGTTCCACCAACACCCGCTGCACCGTGCCGACCATCGACTCGCTGATCGCACGCGCTTGCGCTTCGAGCTGCGCTTGCAATGTGGCGAGCCGCTGTTGCTTGGTGGCGTAGTCCAGCTCGTCGGGTAACGACGCCGCCGGCGTGCCAGGACGCCGGCTATAGATGAAGCTGAACGACGCATCGAAATTCACGTCGCGCACCAGCTTCAAGGTGGCTTCGAAGTCCCGCTCGGTTTCGCCTGGGAAGCCGACGATGATGTCGGTGGACAATGAGATATCGGGGCGCACGGCGCGCAATTTGCGCACCTTTTCTTTGAATTCGAGCGCGGTGTAACCGCGCTTCATCAAAGCCAATATACGATCCGAGCCACTCTGCACCGCCAAGTGCAAATGATTCGCGAGCTGCGGAACGTTGGCGTAGGCCTCGATGAGGCTGTCGGAAAACTCGACCGGGTGCGACGTGGTAAAGCGCACGCGCTCGATCCCGCGCACCGCGGACACATGATGAATCAAGGTGGCGAGATCGACGACGGAGCCGTCGGCCATCGCGCCCGCGTAGGCATTGACGTTCTGGCCTAACAACGTGACTTCGCCGACACCTTGCGCAGCCAGTTGCCGCACCTCGGCGAGCACGGAATCGAACGAGCGGCTCACTTCGTCGCCGCGCGTGTACGGCACGACACAGAACGTGCAGTACTTGCTGCAGCCTTCCATCACCGAAACGAACGCTGTGGCACCCTCGGCGCGCGGCGCCGGCAGCGAGTCGAATTTCTCAACCTCCGGAAAGCTCACATCCACCACCGGTCGACCGGTGCGTTTCAGCTCAGCGATCATGTCCGGCAGGCGATGCAAGGTCTGCGGGCCAAAGACGAGGTCCACGTAGGGCGCACGCTCGGTGATCGCATCGCCCTCTTGGCTCGCCACGCAGCCACCCACGCCGATGAGCACGTGCGGGCGCTCACGCTTCAAGCGACGCCACTCCCCCAACAACGAAAACACCTTCTCCTGCGCTTTCTCGCGCACGGAGCAAGTGTTCATCAGGAGTACGTCCGCTTGCGCGGGGTCGTCGGTCGGCTCCAAACCATCAGCTGAGCGCAGTACATCGCCCATGCGGGTCGAGTCATACTCGTTCATCTGACAGCCGAACGTCTTGATGTAGTAACGGCCAGTCATGGGTGTAGCCCAATAGGGTAACGCAATTCAGCGTTTTGCCATTTTATCATTAAAAATCAGATATTTATGAAGCGCCCTCATAGCCAAACCGAGAAAATCTCGGCCCTCCAAGGGCTCGGCCCGAAGTCCGAGAAAATGTTAAATGCGGCCGGCATCAATAGCGTGGCACAGCTACGGCGACTCGGCGCGTTGCGCGCGTACACGCGCGTCCTTGAATCGGGCCAGAAGGTGTCGTTGAACTTGCTGTGGGCACTCGCAGGGGCGCTCAGCAACACGCACTGGGCTCGCCTGCCGCCGGATGAGCGAAGCGCCCTACTGCGCCAATACGATGCCTGGTGCGATGCGCGCACACGGCAACGTTAGAACGGGATGTCGTCGTCGAAGTCGCTCTTCTCCGTGGAGCTCGTAACTGTGTCGGCGTATTCCTCCGAAGCGGGCGCGCTACGCGATCCGCCGCGCGACTCGCCGCCACCACCGCCCTCACGCATGCCGCCACCGCCGCCGCCCTTGCCACCGACCATCTGCATTTCATTCGCGATGATTTCGGTGCTGTAGCGATCGTTGCCTTGCTTGTCCTGCCATTTGCGCGTGCGCAGGCGGCCCTCGATATAGACCTGCGAACCTTTGCGCAGATACTCGCCGGCAATCTCACCGAGGCGCCCGAAGAGCGCGACGGAGTGCCACTCGGTCTGCTCCTTCATCTCGCCCGACTGCTTGTCCTTCCAGCTCTCGGACGTTGCGATGCGAATGTTCGTGACTGTCATGCCCGACGGGAGCGAGCGCGTTTCGGGATCGGCGCCCAAATTGCCGATGAGAATGACTTTGTTGATTCCGCGCGCCATGGCCGTGTGCCTTCGTGAATGATCTCAGTGGGCGCGTAGTGTAAGCGCGGCAGCGACGCAAAGGCAGACCTCTCTAATTGGCCTGTTCGTCGTGATTTGGTCTTGCTGGCGTCCCGGACTACACTTTTCGGTTGCCCCCACGCCCGCGCTTGCACCGCGAAACCGTATCAATTCTTGCGACGCCGTTTCACACATCGACTTAAGCCCATGCAAAACATAAAGATTCGCGGCGCACGCACGCACAACCTCAAGAATGTCGACGTGGACTTGCCACGCGAGCGTCTCGTTGTGGTGACTGGCCTCTCCGGGTCAGGCAAATCCTCGCTCGCATTCGACACCCTGTACGCCGAGGGGCAACGCCGCTACGTGGAGTCGTTGTCCGCGTACGCGCGGCAATTCCTGTCGATGATGGACAAGCCCGATGTCGACTCGATCGAAGGGCTTTCCCCCGCGATTGCTATCGAACAGAAAGCAACCTCGCACAATCCGCGCTCCACGGTGGGCACGGTGACGGAGATCTACGACTACCTACGCCTGCTCTACGCCCGCATCGGCACGCCGCGCTGCCCCGATCACGGTATCGATCTCACGGCGCAAACCGTCAGTCAGATGGTCGATCAGGTGCTGCAGCTACCGGATTCCGCGCCGGTGATGTTGTTAGCCCCAATGATTGCCGACCGCAAAGGCGAGCATCTCGAAGTGCTCGACGACCTGCGAGCCCGAGGGTTCGTACGCGTGCGCATCGACGGTCGCGTCTACGAACTCGATGCGTTGCCGAAAATCGATGCGAAGCGCAAGCACACCATCGAAGCAGTCGTAGATCGCTTTCGCATTCGCGCCGACGCTGCGCAACGCCTCGCCGAATCGTTCGAAACCGCCCTTGCCTTGTCCGGTGGCACTGCACGGCTCGCGCCGTACGAAGCGGAGAGCCGCGCTGCCGCTGCGATCGAGGAGCACTTGTTCTCGAATCAGCACGCGTGCCCGGTATGCGGCTTCAGCGTGCCAACGCTCGAGCCCAAGATGTTCTCATTCAACAGCCCTGCCGGCGCTTGCAGCACCTGCGACGGTCTCGGCGTGCAAGAGTTCTTCGACCCCGCTCGCGTGATCGCGCACCCCAGTTTGTCGCTCGCAGGAGGCGCGGTCCGTGGCTGGGATCGGCGCAATGCGTATTACTTCCAGATGCTGCAATCGCTCGCGAAGCACTACAAGTTCGATGTCGAGGCACCGTGGAGCGAGCTCACTAACAAGATTCGAGACGCCGTGCTGTATGGCAGCGGTAGCACCGAGATCGAGTTCCGCTATGCCGAAGGCCGCGGCAAAGTGACGAAGCGTAAGCACGCCTTCGAAGGCATCTTGCCGAACCTCGAACGCCGCTACAAAGAAACCGAGTCGCAAGCGGTCCGCGACGAGCTCGCGAAGTACTTGGGCACCCGCGCCTGCCCGGCTTGTAACGGCACACGCCTCAATCGCACGGCACGCAGCATCTTTGTCGCTGGGCGCCCGTTGCCCGAGATCGCGCACCAGACAGTGGGCGACGCACATGCCTTGTTCACGACGCTGGACGTCAGCGGCTGGCGCGGCCAGATCGCTGGCAAGATCGCCAAGGAAGTGGGCGATCGTTTGAAGTTTCTGAAGGACGTCGGCCTCGACTATCTGACACTCGACCGCAGTGCCGACACGCTCTCGGGCGGCGAAGCGCAGCGTATTCGCCTCGCGAGCCAGGTCGGCTCGGGTCTCACCGGCGTCATGTATATCCTCGATGAGCCGTCGATCGGCCTGCACCAGCGCGACAATCAGCGCTTGTTAGGCACACTCAAGCACTTGCGCGATCTCGGTAACACCGTGATTGTCGTGGAGCACGACGAGGAAGCGATTCGCGCAGCCGACCACGTACTCGATATTGGCGTGGGCGCGGGTGTCCACGGCGGCCGCGTCATCGCGCAGGGCACGCCGGAAGACATCATGCGCGCGCCGGAGTCGCTGACTGGCAAGTACCTGTCTGGCACAGAGCAGATCGCCGTGCCGCCGCTGCGCACGATGCCACGGAAAGGCGCGCACTTACGCATTGTGCGCGCGACGGGTAACAACCTGCGCGGCGTGACGGTCGATATTCCAACGGGCCTACTCACCTGTGTCACCGGCGTGTCGGGCTCCGGCAAGTCGACCCTCATCAACGACACGCTTTTCAAACATGTTGCTAACAAGCTGAATGGCGGCACGCTCGACGCCGCCGACTGCGAGGACATCGAAGGCCTCAATCTCGTCGATCGAGTCATCGACATCGATCAATCTCCGATCGGTCGAACCCCGCGCTCGAACCCTGCCACTTACACCGGATTGTTCGCGCCGTTGCGCGAGTTGTTCGCTGAAGTGCCCGAGGCTCGCACGCGTGGCTACGATGCGGGCCGCTTTAGTTTCAATGTGAAGGGCGGACGCTGCGAAGCTTGCCAGGGCGACGGCTTGATCAAGGTGGAAATGCACTTCCTCCCCGATGTCTACGTACCCTGCGACGTCTGCAAAGGCCAACGCTACAACCGCGAGACGCTCGAGATTCGCTGGCGCGGCAAGAACATCCACGAAGTGCTCGAAATGACGGTCGAAGATGCGCTCCGGCTCTTTCAGAACGTGCCGGGCGTGGGTACGCGTTTGCAGACTCTCATGGACGTTGGCTTGTCGTATGTGCAACTCGGCCAGAGCGCAACGACGTTGTCCGGCGGTGAAGCGCAGCGCGTGAAGCTCGCCCGCGAGCTCGCCAAACGCGCGACCGGCCGTACGCTCTACATTCTCGATGAACCCACCACCGGCCTGCACTTTCACGATGTCGCCCAGTTGTTAGTGGTGTTGCATCGCTTACGCGACGAGGGCAACACCATCGTCGTCATCGAGCACAATCTGGATGTCATCAAGACGGCCGATTGGGTCATCGATCTGGGCCCCGAGGGCGGCGCGGGCGGTGGCGAAGTGGTAGCCACCGGCACGCCCGAAGAAGTCGCACGTGTCGCACGCTCGCATACCGGTCGATTCCTAGCGCCGCTCCTGCAGCGCCGCTAACAACGGCGCCACGCCAGCGCCGCCAGTTGTCGGCGCTGTCCTACGAAATCCTCTGCACAGCACGGACAGCCGGCACACGCCAAACGTCCGACACTGCCACGCGTCGACCAATCCGACGTGAAAAGAGGAGTACGCAATGAACTGGGACCAAACCGAAGGTAACTGGAAACAGCTCAAGGGCAAGATCAAAGAGCAATGGGGCAAGTTTACTGACAACGATCTCGAGCGGATCGCCGGTAAGCGCGACCAGCTCGTGGGTCGATTGCAGGAGAGCTACGGCATCGCGAAAGACGAAGCCGAAAAGCGCGTCAAGGAATGGGAAGCGAAGCACTAGAGCTGCGCGCGCGCCGCGGCGGTCGGCGCTGTTGCTGACGCAAGTCAGATACCGCCTACTTTGAATTCGGACGCCGGGTTCACGTTTTTCCTGTAACACCTGACACGCTGGCGCCACGCGAGCGCGTAAGTTCAAAACAACCCCACCAGACACGTTTGGAGACGATGATGAAAACTTCGACACTACTGCCGATTGTGCTCGCGATGGCATTCGCGCTCGGCGCTTGCACCAAGCAAGAAACGCCTATGGAGACGCGCAACGATGTCGCAGAAGCGAAATCGGAAGGTGCTGAGGATGTTGCGAAGGTCGAAGAGAATGCTGCCGAGGTCAAGATGGAAGCGGCCACCGACATCCAGGCTGCGAATGCCGACGTGACACTCGAGCAAGCGCAAGCAGACTACAAAGTTGCCATCGAGCAATGCGAAGCGCAGATGGGCGCGGCTCGCGACGCCTGCAAGAGCGCCGCGCAAGCGACACTCGACGCAGTGCAAGCACGCGTGGCTGCCAAGAATCCGTGAACGATTGGCGGGACGAAGCGCCAGCCTCTGGCCGCTTCGTCGACCGCTGGCGCGATCTTCCGCGGGAGTAGCACGGGCAGGATCACCGTGGTTCTGGTGCCAAGGACGGCACCCACTCCGCGAAATGAGTATGCTGCCGCATCATGACTGCGTCGGAAGATCGCACTACAGCCGACAGCACCGCGGCGCCGCCAGCCTCGCCTGATGGCTTGAGTTCTGCCGACGCTGCGCGGCAGCTCCTGCAAGACGGGCCTAACGAGTTACCGGCGCCCGAGCGGCGCAACTTTCGACGCATCTTCTTCGAGGTCGTTCGGCAGCCCATGTTCGTGCTGCTGATCGGCGGCGGGGTCGTGTACCTACTGCTCGGCGATCGAATCGAAGCGATCCTGTTGCTCTTGTTCGCGTCGCTGTCCGTCACAATCACGCTCGTCCAGGAATCGCGTAGCGAGCATGTTTTGGAGGCGTTGCGCGATCTCGCGAGCCCGCGCGCTCTCGTAATCCGCGATGGACAACGCCTGCACGTGGCAGGGCGCGAAGTTGTCCGGGGCGATTTGCTGGTCGTCAACGAGGGCGATCGGATCGCAGCCGATGCGACCCTACTCTCCGCCCAGGACTTACTACTCGACGAATCTCTGTTGACGGGCGAGTCGTTGCCCGTCGCGAAGCGCGCCGCGCCCGGTGAGCTGCAGCTGTTTGCGGGCACACTGGTCGTACGCGGTACCGGCGTTGCGCGCGTACACGCAACCGGCCTGCGATCCGAAATGGGCAAGATCGGCAAAGCACTGCGCGGCATTGAAACCGAGCAGCCACATTTGCAGAAGCAAATGGCACGGTTCGTGCGTACTTTCGCAATCGTCGGCGCGATTGCCGGCCTACTCACTGTTCTACTTTTTGGCCTGCTGCGCGGCTCTTGGCTCGAAGCGCTCCTCGGTGGCATCGCCATCGGCATGTCGCTCCTCCCGGAAGAGTTTCCGCTGGTGTTAGCGGTCTTCATGGCGATGGGAGCTTGGCGCATCTCGCGTGCTCGCGTACTCACACGCCGTGCGGCTGCGATCGAGACGCTCGGCGCGACGACCGTGTTGTGCACGGACAAGACCGGCACACTCACCGAGAACCGCATGACCGTCGTCGCACTCGTCGCAGAAGCGTGCGAGTGGCGACGCGACCTGGGCGGCGCCCCCGATGCGGCGACCCGCGAGATTCTCGATGCCGCGCAACTGGCCAGTGCGCAGGTTGCAACGGATCCGATGGAGCTCGCGATCGCAGCGCTTGCTAACGATGGACGGCTGGCGGATCCCGCCGCCCTAACGACGGCGCAGGCGGTCCTGCACAACTATCCCTTGCGACCCGACTGCTTCGCGATGGCGAATCTCTACTGGACCCCGGCCCATACCGAGATCGTGGGGTTCGCCAAGGGCGCTCCTGAGGCGATCGCGGGCTTATGCGCACTCGCACCGGAACGCGCGACGCGACTACTCGCGCAAACGGAAGCGTTGGCGGCCAGCGGCATGCGGGTTCTCGGCGTTGCGCGGGTTCAGCCGCTCGCCGCAGCCGATGCTAACCACTTGCCAACCCAGATCAATGACCTGAAGTTTGACTACTTGGGCTTGATTGCATTTGCCGATCCGCTGCGCGCGAACGCGGCAGCAGCCGTGGCTGAATGTCGTGCAGCCGGCATTCGCGTGCTCATGATCACGGGCGACTACCCGAGCACCGCCCTCGCAATCGGAGCGCAAGCGGGGCTCGATGCGAACGCCGTGTTGACCGGCGCGGAGTTAGCTGCACTGACCGACGCCGAGCTCGCAGAGCGGATGAAGACCGTCGCGATCTACGCGCGCGTCAAGCCCGAGCAAAAGCTGCGCCTGGTCGAATGCCTGAAGGCTAATGGCGAGGTTGTCGCCATGACGGGCGACGGCGTCAACGACGCACCTGCGATCAAGGCCGCGCACATTGGTATCGCGATGGGCGGGCGTGGCACCGATGTGGCCCGCGAGGCCTCCGCCATCGTGCTGCTCGACGATGACTTCAGTTCGATCGTGAAGACCATTCGGCTCGGTCGCCGGATCTACGACAACTTGCGCAAGGCCATCGAGTACATCGTGGCCGTGCACATTCCGATCGCGGGGCTTGCGGTACTTCCACTCACACTCGATCTGCCCTTGATTCTCACGCCCATCCATATCGCGTTCCTAGAAATGGTGATCGATCCCGCGTGCTCCGTCGTGCTTGAGGCAGAGGCAGAAGAGGACGACGTCATGCGACGCCCGCCGCGCGACCCGTCGAGCTCGATTTTGTTACGAGAGAGGATCGTGTGGGCGGTGCTGCAAGGAGTAATCGTATTCGCAATTCTGGGTGGCCTGTTAGTAAGCGCTAACAGTATGGGAGTAGCGGAGGCGGATCTGCGCGCACTCGTGTTCACGGCATTAGTGCTCATGAACATGGGCCTCATCCTCGTGAATCGCTCGTTCAGCGCCTCACTCGTGCGCGCATTTCTACGGCCGAATCGGGCGCTCTGGATCTTGTTCGCCAGCGTCTCGGTGGTATTGGCAATCGCGGTGCTTTGGCCGCCGGCCCAGACCTTGTTCCGCTTCGGCCGGCCGCATTGGGATGACTTCGTCGTCGCAGCCGGTGCAGGCATGGCGAGCCTGTTGTTACTGGAAGCCCTGAAATCCGTGTGGTTTCGCACCACTCCTTCCGCTCCGCTTCGCTCCTAACTACTGAGCAAGCCGTACGCGTGGCGCGCGATCTGCGTATTCTCATCGCTCGGCACGACGCGAATGGCGCAGCGCGACTCGGGGGCACCAATCGAGGTGTCGCCCGCGGCGTTGCGAACCGGGTCGATCACGATCGACATCCAATTGAGGCCACGACAGATATCCGCCCGCGTCGCCGCGTCGTGCTCGCCGATGCCACCGGTGAAGACAATCATGTCGACGCCACCCAGCACCGTCACCATCGCAGCAAGTTGTTTGCGCACGGACTGGCAGAACACCTCGATCGCGAGCCGTGCGCGCGCATTACTCGCGCTCAGCTCGCGCAGTTCGCGCATGTCGCCCGATACGCCGGAGAGCGCAAGGAGGCCTGCACGACGATCGAAGTAATCTTGGAGTTGGTTTGCATCGAGATTTAGTTGCCGCAGCAGGTAGAGCACCACGCCCGGATCGATATCCCCGGAGCGCGTCCCCATCACGAGGCCACCCGATGGCGTGAGCCCCATCGTCGTGTCGATCGAGCGGCCAGACCGGACGGCCGTGACGCTCGCACCAGCGCCCAGGTGTGCAATGACGAGCCGCTCAGGCACCGCGGGTTCGAGTTGGCGCAACACGGATTCACACGAGAGGCCATGAAAGCCGTAGCGACGAACTATTGCTGCGCCTGAGGCCTCGCCGACAGGGAGCACGCGTGCAGCGTCAGGCAGAGCTTGATGAAAGACAGTATCGAAGCACGCCACTTGCGGTAGCGCGCCGAATTGCCGTTGCGCGAGATCCACGAACTCGAGCGCGATCGAATTGTGCAAAGGAGCGAGTGCTTTCGCCGCCTCGATCGCGATCCGTACAGTCGGCGTCAAGACGCCGTGCGCGCGTATTGTTGGCCCGCCATGCACAACTCGATGAGCAACCGCCTGGGGCGCCGGCAAGTTCCGTGACTTGAAAAGTGCATTGAGACTCGCGATTCGTTCGCGCGCCAATCCAAGCGGTAACTCCTCGTCCCAGAGGTGCACTTGGCGCTCGCCGTACACCTGCCGCAATGCCAGCTTCACGTTCGACGAGCCCGCATTGATGACGAGTACGAGTAAGCCGCTCTCAGGGGCGTGAGTGCGCGCAGACTCCGCGGCGACACTCATGGCGACCAACGCCAATGGCGAATCTCCGGCATGTCCTCGCCATGCTCGACGATGTAGCGTTGGTGCTCGGCTATCTTGCTGTGGTAGCGCGCCGTCGCCTCGGCAACGCGCTCGGCCAAACGCGGTATACGGCGAATGGCATCGAGCGCCAATTGGAAGCGATCGATGTTGTTCAATACGACCATGTCGAACGGGGTCGTGGTGGTGCCCTCTTCCTTGTAGCCCCGCACATGAATGTTCGAGTGATTCGTCCGGCGGTATGTCAGCTGGTGGATCATCGCCGGATAACCATGGAAGGCGAAGATCACGGGCCGGTCGCGCGTGAACATGGCGTCGAAGTCCGCGTCGCTCAGGCCGTGCGGATGCTCCGAGGGAGGCTGAAGGGCTAACAGGTCGACGACGTTTACTACTCGCACACGAATGTCTGCAACGTACGATCGCAGCAACATCGCGGCGGCGAGAATCTCGACAGTCGGCACGTCGCCTGCGCAAGCGAGCACCACGTCGGGGTCGCCCGCATCATTACTCGCCCAGTGCCAGACACTCGCGCCGCGTGCGCAATGCGCCGTGGCAGCCTCGATATCGAGCCACTGCCAACTCGGATGCTTGCCCGCAATGATCACGTTGATGAGATGCGAGCTGCGCAAGCAGCGGTCTGCAACCACCAGCAAGCAGTTCGCATCGGGCGGTAGATAGATCCGCACCACGTCAGCCTTCTTGTTAGCCACGTGATCGATGAAGCCCGGATCCTGATGCGAGAATCCATTGTGATCTTGCCGCCACACATGCGAGGTCAGCAGATAGTTCAGCGACGCGATCGGTTGACGCCACGCGACCCGACTACTCGTGGTCAGCCACTTCGCATGCTGATTGACCATCGAGTCGATGATGTGAATGAACGCCTCGTAGCATGAGAACAAGCCGTGGCGCCCCGTCAGCAGATAACCCTCAAGCCAGCCTTCGCACAGGTGTTCGCTCAGCACTTCCATCACCCGTCCGGTCGCGCTGAGATCAGTGTCCACGGGCTCGATGGCCGCCAACCAGGTTTTGCCGGTGACCTCATAGACGGCGTCCAGGCGATTCGACGCCGTCTCGTCTGGCCCGAACAAGCGAAAGTTGTTACTCGCCAGATTCAGGCGCATCACCTCGCGGAGCCAGAGCCCCAGCACATGCGTTGCGGCCGCTGCGATATCGCCCGCTCGCGTTACCGGAAGCGCCACATCGCGATAGCTCGGCATGACCAAGGGCTGTAATAACTCGCCTCCGTTGGCATGCGGGTTCGCGCTCATGCGTCGCACGCCTTGCGGTGCGAGGCTCGCCAGCTCGGCGACCAGCCGACCCTCTGCATCGAACAGCTCACCTGGCGCATAGCTCTGCAACCAGTCAGCGAGCTGTGCGAGGTGGCCGGGCTTACTGACGTCAGTAATGGGCACCTGATGCGCACGCCAGGTCCCCTCCACTGGCCGCCCATCGACGAAACGTGGGCCCGTCCAACCCTTCGGCGTTCGCAGCACGAGCATCGGCCAGCGCGGCCGCACCGAGGAGTCATTCGAGCGCGCACGTCGCGCCGCAGACTGGATGTGCTGAATCGCCGCGAGCGCGCGCTCGAGCGCGGCCGCAAACTGCCCGTGGACGATGCTCGGATCGTAGCCTTCGACAAACAGCGGTTCGTAGCCATAGCCGTGCATCAATTGCGCAAGCTCGTCGCGCTCGATGCGTGCGAGCACCGTGGGATTGGCGATCTTGAAGCCGTTCAAGTGCAGGATCGGCAGCACGGCTCCGTCGCGCGCGGGGTTCAAGAACTTGTTGGAGTGCCAGCTCGTCGCGAGTGCACCGGTTTCCGCTTCGCCGTCGCCGATGACACAGGCGACTAACAAGTTCGGATTATCGAAGGCTGCGCCGAAGGCATGCGCGAGTGAGTAGCCCAGCTCACCTCCCTCATGTATCGAGCCCGGCGTCTCCGGCGCGACATGGCTGGGAATCCCATAGGGCCAGGAGAATTGTCGAAACAGCCGTTGCAGCCCCGTCCGATCCTGCGAGACCGCCGGATAGCGTTCGGTATAGGTGCCTTCCAAATAGCTTTGCGCGACGATGCCTGGACCGCCATGACCCGGGCCTGTGACGAACAAGACGCTGAGGTCATGCTGTCGCAACAGCCGATTGAGGTGTACGTAGATGAAGTTGAGGCCGGGCGTCGTGCCCCAGTGCCCCAACAGACGAGGCTTCACATGCGCGAGCGCGAGCGGCTCCTCGAGCAGCGGATTGGCTCGCAAATAGATCTGACCGACCGACAAGTAATTAGCTGCGCGCCAATAAGCATGCATGCGGCGCTGCAGATCGGCGTCGAGTGGATCAGGCACGCAGATGAGGCTGCCACGCCGCTCCTGCCGCAGTCTGTCAGCCGTCCTGCGCGAGTGTGTAGGCGGGGGCTGACAGCCACCGCGCGCCACGATTCGGCGGTGCGCGGACAGCGACACCCGCTGAATCAGTAGACGCTACGGGCTCCATTCATCGAGGAGCACGAACATGCATACCAGTGAAACGAAGTACGGCGCGGCAGACGCAGCGGTGAGCCCAGAGCAAGATCTCGCTAGCAAAACGGCCGGTCGTGTCCGTTCGCTCGAAGCTCGCGTGAGCCAGGTTGCGAGCGACGCGGCCGCATCGGCGAGCAACTACGTTCGGTCGAATCCGTGGACGGTCATGGCCGTCGCCGGTGCAGTGGGCATCGCCATCGGCGCGCTCGTCTCGCGACGTTCGTAACGCAATCTCGATGACCCAGCGGGGCTAGTAGCCCTGCGCCTGGCCATCCTTGCGCGATTCGGATGCACCGTAGTAAACGCCGGTCTCCGGATCTCGCAAGATGGCTTGGTAGCCGCCGAAATCTCCGTCGTTGCCCACTTTCACGCGATGCCCGCGCGCCTCGAGCGCCTTGATGGTTTCGGCCGAGTACCCCGGTTCCAGCACCACAGTGCCGCCGTCTTTCATGCGCTCGCCCGTCGGCTCACTCGAGCCATCATGACGAATGCGAGGCGCATCACCGGCCTCCTGCAAATTCATGCCAAAGTCGAGCAGGTTCACGAGCACCTGCGCTTGGCCCTGCGGCTGCATTGCCCCGCCCATCACGCCAAAGCTGAGCCACGCCTTACCGTCTTTGGTTACGAAGCCCGGGATGATGGTGTGGAAGGGACGCTTGCCGGGCGCGTACACATTCGCGTCGCCCGCGTTCATCGAAAAGGACTCGCCGCGGTTCTGCAAGATGAAGCCGAGGCCGGTTGGCGTCATGCCTGAGCCCATGCCGCGGTAGTTACTCTGGATGAGCGAGACCATGTTGCCATCGCGATCCGCCACCGTGAGATAGATCGTGTCGTTCTGGTCGAGCCGTGCGTCACCGGCGGCATACTCTTGCGCAGCACGATCCCGCGCAATGAGTGCGCGGCGCTTCGCCGTGTACTCTTTCGACAAGAGCGCCGCTACCGGTGCGCGGGCGAAATCCGGATCCGCCAAATAGCGCGCTCGATCCTCGAACGCGAGCTTCTTCGCCTCCGCGAACGTATGCAGATAATCGGCCGAACCGAAGCCCATGCTCTGCAGATCGAAGCCTTCGAGTAAGGCGAGTATCTGTAATGTGGCCAGGCCTTGTGTATTGGGCGGCAATTGCCACACGTCGTAGCCACGGTAGTTAGTCGAGATGGGCTCGACCCAAGTCGAGCGATGTGCCGCGAAGTCTGCAGCCGTCAAATAGCCGCCGTTGGCGCGCACGTAGGCCTCGACGACTTGCGGGATTTCGCCTTGGTAGAACGCCTCTCGACCGCCCGCTGCAATCGCAGCATAGGT
>CAYUIT010000066.1:13156-16203 GCA_964444835.1 uncultured Steroidobacteraceae bacterium | reverse complement strand
AAGACATACTGCTGACTATCGTTCGTTAGCCGCTCGTCGTCTAACAACAAGCTGCCGCGCACGCGCGGGGCAGCTTCGGAGAGGGTGGATGGGCGAAATCGAAAAGATAACGTGCCTTCGCCGCGCGGCATCCCTGCCGCGCTGCGCTGAGCTTGGGCGTTAGGGCGACAGTTCTCGCGATTCACAATCGATTCGGACGTTCACTGAAGGACATGCCAAGCCTAGCGTTGGCGGGTGAAAGTGAATGAGTTGCTGCGAATTCTGAAAGCCGACGGCTGGTTCTTGGTCGCAACGCGTGGGAGTCATCGTCAATTCAAGCACTTGGCGAAGCGCGGCCGGTTAACTGTTCCAGGAAAGCCCAGCGACGATTTGGCTCCGGGCACACTCAACAGAATTCTAAAGCAGGCCGCTCTAAAGCGAAGTTGAGGTAACAGCGATGCGCTACGCCGTTGTCATTGAAAACGCGGGCTCGAACTTCTCGGCCTATGTTCCGGATCTGCCTGGCTGCGTTGCCACCGGAGCCACCCTTGCGGAGGCCGAAGCCGCGATCCGCGAGGCTATTGGGTTCCATCTGGAAGGGTTACGCGAGGACGGCGCGCCTATTCCGCCTCCGTCGAGCAAGGTTGAGTACGTGGAGGTTGCGGCCTAACAACTCGCTTGAGCCGACGCGTGAGGTATGAAGCGATAAAACCAGATCGCTTCGCGCGCGGCGCGGAGCAGAGGCGGTAGGACGCTCATTACGCCATGCGTTATCAACGCTATCTCGACCAACTTCGCGTCTGGCCCACGACTGGCCGACACATTCTGGCGCAGTTCGACGCAGATTCAATCTACGTCTATCAGGCGTACCGACCGTCGATCGCGCGATTCGCCGTCGAGCACCAGCGCTTCGGCGGCGACTTTAGCTTTAGCCGCATGAGTTGGATCAAACCCAATTTTCTTTGGATGATGTATCGAGCAGGTTGGGCGACGAAGGAGGGGCAGGAACATATCCTCGCCATCCGCTTGCGACGCACGTTCTTTGACGAGTTGCTGCGACTTGCAGTCCCGTCGACTTTCGATCCGCGTCGCTTTGCGACACGCGAGGCGTGGCAGGCCGCTGTCGCGTCATCCGAAGTGCGGCTGCAGTGGGATCCCGATCACGATCCATCTGGCAAACCTTTAGAACGTCGTGCCGTACAGTTGGGTTTGCGAGAGGGCGCACTGCGGAGATATGGCGAGCAGGCGTTGCTTTCGATTGAGGACATCACGCCGTTCGTGGCCGCGCAACGCGCGCAGCTCGCCGATGGGTTTGCTGGGCTTCACACACCGGAAGAGCGCGTTTACTGTCCAGACGACTCTGAGGCACGCAGTTCGGTCGGCATCGATACGACACCGGTCTGACCGTGTTTGGTGCAGGCGTGACCCGTTTTTGGCGAACCCCACAGTAGGATCTGCGGTCGGTCCGTGACAGGCCTAACACGAGCGGAGAATCAGCTCATCGCCGCATGACCTTGTTCACATCGATCAAACGATCGAGGTAAGTGAACGTGCCTTTCTCCTTCACCTCTTTGGCCGCCTCATGCAGCCCGGTCATCGCCGCGCGAAATAATGACGTGGCAAGACTGATGCGCTTCACGCCGGCGTCAGCGAGCTCCGCAACGCTGAAAGATTTGCCCGGTACGCCCACCATGAAGTTGACCGGTTTCGAGACCGCCGAGCACACCGCGCGCACTGCGGCGAGATCCGGCAACAACGGTGCGAACAGCACATCGGCGCCGGCCTTCTCAAATGCCTGCAGCCGCTTGATCGTGTCATCAAGATCTGGGTTGCCGCGCAGAAAATTCTCGGCGCGCGCGGTGAGCGTAAACGGGAACGGCTGGGAATGGGCCACCTGCGCCGCAGCCGCAACGCGTTCGACTGCGAGCGCGAAATCGAACAACGGCCGCTCACTCTGTCCGGTGGCATCCTCGATCGAACAGCCGACGAGCCCATTGTCGGCTGCGAGCCTAACAGTCTCGGCGACGATCTCGGGCGTATCGCCGAAACCTTTCTCGAGGTCTGCCGACACCGGCAAATCCGTGGCGGCGACGATCACCCGCACTTGTGAGAGCGCCTCGTCGCGCGTGATCTTGCCGTCGAGCCTGCCGAGCACACCAGCGGCCGCGCCACTCGAGGTGGCGATGGCCGAGAATCCGAGAGCCTCCAGTACGCGCGCCGAGCCGCCGTCCCAGGCGTTGGCGATAACGAACGTGCCCGGATCTCGATGCAGCGATCGAAAGGCGGCGGCCTTGTTGGCTTGAGTTGTGGTCACGATATGCCTCCGAAAAGCAGAATGACTATAGATCGGCATCATTACATGAGGGCGTCGTTGAGCGCCGTATTGCAGCTTACCCGGCATACGCTCGGAGTATCATCGCAGCCCCTCTCAACGGTGTGCCAACTATGACAAGCCCGATGTATTCGAATTCAGTGCCCGTCTTCAAGCAATTGCTGACGGCCCTCAAGACCATCCTCGCTCAGGCGGACGCGCATGCCACGGCAAAGTCCATTGAGCCGCAGGCGCTTCTGCAAGCACGCTTGTACCCAGACATGTTTCCGCTCGTCAAACAGGTGCAAGTCGCTGCCGATTTCGCGCGTGGTGTCTCAGCGCGCCTCGCGGGTGTCGATGTTCCGGCTTACGAAGGCAAGGAGCAGAGCTTCGCCGATCTTGATGCGCTGCTCACACAGACTCTCGCATTTCTCGATGGCCTGAGCCCACCGCAATTTATGGGCCGCGAATCCGCGGAGATCGTATTGCGCCCCGGGACACCGAAAGAAAAGAAGCTCACCGGGCAAACGTATCTTGCGAACTACGGCTTGCCGCAGTTCTTTTTTCACGTCACCACCGCCTATGCGATTTTGCGCCACAGCGGTCTTGCCATCGGCAAACGTGACTTCATGGGCGCGTACTGAGCGAAGCAGCTCAGGCTGTGCAGGGTGCCGAGACTCCGAAAGAAGATCTGGGGCTGACTCTGGCTCGCTTGAGGCACGCGGTCGAGACTGCGAGAGAGTTGGGAGCAAGAAGC
>CAYUIT010000066.1:0-13056 GCA_964444835.1 uncultured Steroidobacteraceae bacterium | reverse complement strand
GTCAAGCTCGAGGCGCTTCTGGCGGCCGCAGACTCGCGAGCAATGTCTGCGCACTCTTTGCTAACAGGCCGGTATCCGTGCCAACGCCGACGAAAGTCGCGCCTGCATCGACGTACCGTTTGATCATCACTGGATCGGTGGCCAGCACGCCGGCCGGCTTGTGGCAACGCCGGATCGCTGCGATCGCACCGCAGACTGCGGCGATCACCTCGGGATGGCCCGACTGGCCCGGAAATCCCATAGCCGCCCCCAGATCGGACGGGCCAACAAACAACCCATCGACGCCCTCGGTCGATGCGATGGCCGTAAGGTTGTGCAAAGCTGCAAGCGATTCAACCTGCGCCACGATACACAGCTCATCATTGGCTTCAGCGATGTAGTTGTCGACCATGTTCCAGCGAGCAGCGCGGGCCAAGGAAGTGCCGATGCCGCGCGTGCCCTTCGGCGGGTAGCGCGCGGCCGTGACGATGGCTTGCGCCTGTTCTGCGGTGTGCACCATCGGGATGAGCAACGACTGGACGCCGATGTCGAGCAGTCGCTTCAACCCGTCGGGGTGATCGCTGATTGGGCGCACGATGGGTGCGGCCTGATACCCTGCGATGGTGCGTAGGCTTTCGAGCAGCGCATCGGTTTCGAGCGGCGCGTGCTCGGCATCGAGCAGCAGCCAGTCAAAGCCCGCACACGCGCATATCTCCGCTGCCGTGGCATTGCCAAGTCCGCACCACAAGCCGTAACTGACCCGATCTTGCTGCAACTGTGCCTTGAATCGATTTTGCGGAAGTTTCATCGCTAGTAGTTAGTCAAAGTGGAGTGTGATGCGACCGTACGGTCCGTAGTCCGCGACAAATGTGTCGCCTGCCTTGACGACGACCGGCCGCGTGAATGAACCCGCCAAAAAAACCTGCCCCGCCTGAAGACAGATGCCCTGAGCCGCGAAGCGCCTTGCTAACCAAATGATGCCCTGTGCGGGGTGGCCCAGGATGCCAGCGGCGAGGCCCGTTTCCTCGATTGTATCGTTGCAGCTAAGCACCGCGCCCACCCAGGGAAGATCAGCGTCAAGTGGAATGCTGCATTCGCCGAGGACATAGCCCGCGCCAGCAGCATTATCGGACACCGTATCGAAAAGGGTTCGCGCATAGCCGCTCTGGGGATCGATGCGGTGGGAGCGTGCAGCGATCAATTCGAGTGCGGGCACGATTCGGTCGGTGGCCGCTAACACGTCGGCGACTGACAAATCGGGTCCAGCAAGATCTTTCTTGAGGATGAAGGCCAGCTCGACTTCGATGCGCGGATCGCAGAAATCCGCGGCCTTCAACCGCGCGCCATTGGGAATGTACTGGTTGTCGAACAGCGTGCCGAAATCGGGTTCGTTGATCCGCATCGCGCTCTGCATGGCCCGCGAGGTCAGGCCGATCTTTCGGCCCGTGATCCGCTGCCCCCGCGCGAGCTTGAGTTCAGTCCACGCCTGCTGCACTGCATAGCCATCCTCGAGTGTTAGCCCAGGCGCGAATTGGCTATGCGGTCTGATCGGCCGCCGCTCACGTTCGGCTGCATCATGTTGTTTGGCGAGCGAGAGTATTTCGTCGCGACTGAGTGTCACACATCCTCCGGCACAACACGGCCGCTGCCATGAAGGCGCAAACGAAAGCCTTTGCCGGTTGCATCACGCAGGATATGCGCGGCGTGCGGCGCACCCCAATGCGCCGGCACAAGCAGATGGCCGTGGTCAGCGCAATCGGCGAGCACAGCAAGGCGGGTTTCCGCCGCCTTGGCAGCGTTCGCGCAGAACAGCGAATTCCACTGTGGAAACACAACCTGAATTGGCGAATGCATGATGTCGCCGCTGAACAGTGCGGTCTGTCCGCCGCCGGAAACCTTCACCGCGCAATGCCCGGGTGAATGACCGGGTGTCAGATAGAGTTCCACATCGGGGTCGGGCCGCAGGGCAGTCTGCCAGCGTAAGGCGAGGCCGGCGTCAATCACGGGCTGGATACTGTCTTCGAAGACATTGAGATTGGCGTCATGGGGCAGCGGGCCGTTAGCCGGATTCCATGCCTGCAAATCGTCTTCGGAGAAAAGGTACTTCGCATTGGGGAATGTCGGAGTCCACTTTCCGTCGACTAGCGTGGTATTCCAGCCGACATGGTCGATGTGTAGATGGGTCATGACCACATAATCGACGGCGTGCCGGTCAATGCCCGCTCGCGCCAGTTCACCCAAGTAGTCGGTCTGCAGATGAGCGAACGGCGGATAGCCTGGACGTTCTTTGCAATTGCCGATGCACGTGTCGATGATGATTTTCGAGTGCTTGGTTTCGACATACCAGCTTGCGCTGCTCGTGATCAGGCAATCGGTCGTCGCTTCGAGGAAATTCGGCACCATCCACGACCTGTGCGGAGCAAATGCTGCAGCGTCGAATTGTGGAAACAGTATGTGGATTGGAGCGCCGGGCCCGAGGCTTTCCTCGATCCGCTTGATGCGAACATGGCCGAGGGTGAGCTGCATCTTCGATTCCTCCGGAAATGGCCGCGGGCCGTCGCTGGAGCGCAGCGGCGGCCCGGGCCTCAAGCCTTCAAAAGCGTTTCGAAACAGTGATGCCGAGTTGCCGCGGAGGCGCGTAGAAGCCGAACTCCGGGAAACCAAAGAGGAACGCGGACACGAAGGAGTTAGTCAGCACATTCTTCTCGCCGAGATTGCGGGCATAGACGCCGATTGAGTAGCTCTCGTCCGCACCTGCATAGGTGATGCTGGCGTCGCCGCGGACATAGGACGGCTGCACCTCGGCGTTGGCGCGATTGAACGGGCTAAAGTACTGCTTGGCCGTGTGGCGCGCATTGATGTCAAACTGCAACGACGCGCCGTTAGCCAACGGGTGTGAGTAGTTAGCGCCCAGTTGCAATGTGAAGCGCGGTGCCTGCGGTAGAGCATTGCCCTTGAGATTCAGGGCCGTTGCGCCAGTCACGGCATCATCGGTCAGGAACTCATCGAAGTTTGCCCGCAGAGACGTGGCGTTCGCATAGAGCGCGAGACGTTCGGTCGGATACAGATTCAGCTCTGCCTCAAAACCTTTCACCGTGGCCTGCGCGGCATTCTCGATGACGAGTGTCAGGCCGGTGATGCGACCGACCTGAAGATCGGAGTAATCGCCAAAGAAGCCGGTCAGGTTGAGATTGCCAAGACCGTCGCCGAACTTGAACTTGCCGCCCAGTTCGTAGCTCCAGATGTACTCGGCGTTGTACGAAGGATCCGGTGCCTGAGACCCGAGATCGAACCCGCCCGATTTGAAACCGCGCGTCGCGGATGCGTAGACGAATACGTTGCGGTTCGGCCGATACTCCGCAACAAAGCGCGGCGTGAGGGCATCGAAGGACTTGTCGAACTGGCCCACCACCGGCGGACCAAACGCCGTGACCTGGCCGAAATTGTCGAGCGACTTATCTTCGGATGAGTAGCGCAGGCCCGCGACAAGATTGATGGTGTCGGTTACGGCGAAGCGTGCGTTGCCGAACAAAGCCCAAGCGTCAGTTTCGATCGTACCGCGCGCGATGTACACGTTGCCGACGCCACCCGTGAAGGCGGGGAAATTGAACGGCTGGGGAATCACGGTGCTGCCTTCGACTTCCTCGTTGAAGTAGTAAGCACCCAGAACCCAGTCGATTCTGCGACCGATCGAGCCGTCGAATTGCAGTTCTTGACTGAACTGGTCCGCGTTTTCGGTTTGGGAGATCGATGCGAAAAGCACATTTGCGCCATCGATGTCCGAGCTGATCTCGTAGTCGGTTGAGCGATAGGCAGTACGCGAATGTACGCTGGCAGCGCCGAGCTCGCCCGAGAGATGCGCGAGGAAGCCGGTGTAGCTGCGGTCGTTGTGCGGATCAGAATCGAACGACTCGTCGAAGACATTGCTGCCGTTGAATACGCTGCCGCCGCCGCCCGTGCTGCCGCCAAGGCCACCGAACAGGCCAGGCTGATTGGCTGGCACGATTGCCAGCGGCACGATGGCAGGATTGCCGGGGCGCAGATAGCTGTATCCGCCAGAAGCATCGTCCTGCTCGTAAAGATCGGCTGTTAGTGCCAGCATCCAGTTAGTGCTTAGATCGATATCAAGAGAGCCGCGCAGCGCGTAGCTCTGCTCGTCGAACAGATCATTGCCGGTCGTGATGTTAGTGCCGAAGCCATCGCGATTGATGAAGCGGCCAGCGATACGGGCCCGGACACGGTCGCTCAATCCGCCGCCAATCGCGCCCAATATTTCGAGCCGATTGTCCTCGCCGTAGCTGAGCGTCGCGTAGCCGTCGACTTCGTGCTTCGGACGCTTGGTGATGACATTGATCGATCCACCAGTGGCATTGCGACCGTAGAGCGTGCCTTGCGGACCGCGGAGAACCTCAACCCGCTCGATATCGAACAGCCCGGCTTGCGCGGCAGCCGGGCGACCGAGATAGACGCCGTCGATGTTGAAGGCAATGTTTGATTCCTGGCCCGTCGACAAGGTGGAGAGGCCGATGCCGCGAATGCTGACATTCGGCGTGCCCAACTGATTGCCGAACGTCAGGTTGGGAACGGCGGCAGTGAGCCCCTCGAGCGAAGCGATGCCTCGCGTGGCGAGATCATTGCCGTCGACGGCCGTAATCGAGATGGGCGTGGTCTGGATGCTGCGAGCCGTGCGCTCGGCGGTGACGATGACCTCGTCGGTGTCTACCGGTTCGGTTTGGCCATCCGATTGCTGGGCATGGCCCGGCATCGCCAAAGCAGTTGCTGTCAGCAGCGCTGCCGTCAAGAAAGCGTTCCTGGTCGAGATACGCATGTGAGTCCCCCCTTAATTGAGTCCGATTCGCTTCTATCGGCCGCTCATGTATGCAAAAAAGTCATTTACGGCCTCTCAGACCGGAAATATACTCTTTTATGCATGCAAAGCGATACTATGAATTCATGGAAGGGGTCATGAGACTTGTTTCTTTCGAGCACTCACGCCAGGCCGATTGGGGGGTGGTCGTGCCCGACGGAATCTATCCGTTGTCCTTTCTCTATCCCACGTTGGCTGCTGGATTGGCGGCGGGTCATGACAGGCTATCGGCGGCCTGCGCAGGCCCTGGAGACCTCATCAAGTTCGATCAGATCGACACTTTTCTGCCGCCCGTGGCGGCACCGAATCGCATCTTTTGCATCGGCCTCAACTACCCCGACCATGCGGCTGAGGCTAACAAGGACAGGGCCGATGACCCTGCACTTCAGTGGCCAACGGTATTTCTGCGGCACGCCGCCAGTTTTGTCGGCCATGAGGAGGCTGTGATCAAGCCAGCAGCGTCGGGCCAGTTCGACTATGAGGCTGAGTTGGCCGTGGTGATCGGCAAGCCGGGTCGGGCTATCCCACGCGAGACCGCCATGGCACACGTCGCGGGCTATGCCTGTCTCGCAGAAAATTCAGCGCGGGATTTTCAGAAGCACAGTCGCCAGGTCACGGCGGGCAAGAATTTTGATCGCAGTGGTGCCATCGGGCCGTGCATCGTCACGGTCGATGAGGCCCCGGATCCGGCCGCGATGACCGTGCAGGGCGTGTTGAATGGTGAGACCGTCCAGCACGGCAAGGTTGCGGAATTGATTTTCCCAATCGATGAGTTGATAGCCTATATCTCGCGCTTCACGGCATTGCAGCCGGGAGACATCATCGCCACCGGAACGCCCGACGGAGTCGGTTCCAAACGCAAGCCGCCGCGGTACCTCGAGGTTGGCGACAACTTTACTGTTCGCATCGAAGGCGTTGGCGTCTTGTCGAACCGAGTCGCTGCGGAAGTGGAGGGCGCACTTGTCTGACCACGTCCTGTATTTGACCGAACAAGATGTGGTCACCCTCGTGTCGCCATCGATGGCGATCGAGGCCGTACGCGCGCGCTTGCTCGATAAGGCGGCGGGCAGCGCTCGTAACGTCGCCAAGAGTCTCGGTGTTTGGTCCGCAGGCTCGATGCACTCACTCGGCTCCTTTAGTCAGGCAACGGCATTGGCCGGATTCAAAACCTGGGTGCGTACTAACAACGGCGGCGGCTCGATCTTCACGCTGTTCGATATGTCGAGCGGCAAGTTACAAGCCATTATCGAGGCGCGCGCGTTGGGTTTATTGCGCACCTCGGCGATCACCGGAGTTGCGACAGACTTGTTAGCCCCAGCCGAAGCGACAGTGGGGTGCCTGATCGGCACGGGGGACCAGGCATCGATGCAACTGCGGGCCCTGGCCGCCGTGCGGCAGTTTACGGAAATGCGGGTCTATAGCCCGACACAAGCCAATCGCGAGGCATTCTGTCGTCGACACGCTGGACGCTATCGCTTTCCGCTGCGCCCCTGCAACAGTTTGGAACAAGCCACGCACGGCGCGCGGGTCGTCACCACGATCACCAGGGCTGAAGCGCCGTTCATCGATGCGTCGATGCTGCGCGAATGTCAGTTGTTCAATGCGGTGGGTGCAATCCTGCCGCAGGCGGCCGAGTTTCATCAGGATGTCTTTGACCACACCGGCATGATCGTCGTCGACGACATGGACAATGCGCGTCGTGGCTCGCGCGAACTGCGCGAGCGTTTCGGGGAACGTGATGAGGCATGGGCCAACGTCGCCACGCTCGATCAATTGCTTGCTGCGAAACACCAGCGCACGGCGAATGCCCCGATGACGTTGTTCAAGGGCATGGGCATGGGACTATCGGATCTCGCGGTGGCGGGGATCGTCTATGCCCGTGCGATTGAATGCGGCGCGGGCATCAGGTTGCCAGCCCAAACGCGGCAGAACTTGCTTGAGGCTGACAGCCTCTCTCCTAACGCAACAGAAAAGGGATGTTAGCGATGGACAAATCGCACACGAGCTCGGTGTTCCGCGACGTTTCCGGTCTCGCGCCACAACCGCGCGAACTCTGGGAGCCACTCGTGGTACCGAGGCGAGACATCGAGGCCGAAATCGCAAGGCTCCTGGATATCGCGACGCCCGAGAACGGACGTCGCGCAGCCAAGGTGGTCCATCCGCGCGCGACCGCGCCCGGCTTTGGTTTTGCGCCGGGCACGGATGTGACGATCAACGTGCTCAAGCCGGGCGAGCGCACTTGGAAATGCCGCACAAACTGCAACCACATCGAGATCACGCTGTCGGGCGGCGGCACGCTGATCGTCGACGGTACAGCGCGCCAGGTAGCGAAGTGGGGCGTGTTTACCATCCCGTCGATGAGCATCTTCGAATATCACAACAACGGCAGCGAGCCGTGGGTGCGGCTCACTTATTCGAATGCGCCGGTTCTCGAGATGATCGACGCGCGTTTCTTCGAGGAGTTCGTCGGTGATACGCCGCCTTCGGACGAGGGCAAACGGGATCCGGTCGTGCCACCGTCGTCGGGCCCGCGGGCTCGCGATCTTGCGCTCAACGCCACTATCTCCGAAGACGGCGCGCAGATTCGCGGCTACGAATGGTTGATAGATCTCGATCCGGTCGAGTCGCGGTCTCTCTATTGGCCGTGGGAGAAGATTACCGAATACCTGCCGTCCGCGAGCCAGCTCAGCAAGGAGTACAACGGCCGGCGCGTGTTCCTGCTCTACAATCCGGCGACGCGCGACAAGCTCGGCACGTCGCAGAGTTTTTTTGCGACGGTCTCCTGTTCGCCGATTAATAACAACTACATTCCGCATCGCCACACGTCCTCGGCGATTAACTACTACCTACGTGGTCGCGGCTACAGCAAAGTAGGCGGCGCCAAGGTGGAATGGGAAGCCGGCGACCTGTTGCTTTCGGCACCGAGTTGGATGACCCATTCACACCATTCGCTCGCCGACAATACGTCGGCGCTCACCATTCAGGATCACCCTTTCCACATCGGCCTGCATTCACTCGTGTGGCAGGAGCGGATGGCGGAGAAGCTGCTTGCGCTCGCGTCGCACGGTGGTTTTGAAACCAATCGCGCGCTGATTGCAGGGACAGCGGCATGATTCCCGCCTCGACGTTGCCGGTGGCGCCTAACACGGTGGACCTATCCTCGCTGCGGCAGCAGCTACGCGATTTTTATGACGATTACGCGCAATGCCTCGATGACGATCGACTGGAAGCCTGGGTCGATTACTTCGTCGAGGATTGTCACTATCGCGTCATTCACCGCGAGAACCACCGCTTGGGCCTGCCGCTCGGCCTGATCTACTGCATGAACAAGAATATGGTTCGCGACCGAGTGACGGCCTTGCGGCAAACCACGGTGTTCCAGCCGCGCGTGCTGCGACATTTCATCAGCGGCGTTCGGGTCAACGCGCTGGTAGGCGAGGAGATCCACGCGCAAGCCAATGTGCTGATCACCGAATGCCTGTGCGACGGCGAGCCCAGCATCAGCCTCGCCGGGCAGTATCTCGATGTGTTAGTGCCGAATGGCGCCGGGTTTCTGTTCAAGCGCCGCGAGTGCATCGTCGACAACTATCGGATCAACACGTCGTTGATCATGCCCGTTTGAGGGATTGCAATGAGTATTCCAGACCAACGCAGCACCGCATCGCCTAACAAGCGCCATGAATGGCCGGATGACGGCCGGGCGAAAATCCCCCATTGGGTTTATTCCGACCCAGACATTTATCAGCGGGAGCTCGATACCTTCTACTACGGCGACACTTGGCACTATGTCGGGCTGGAATGCGAAGTGCCGGAGGTAGGATCATTCCGTCGTAGTTCCATCGGCGAACGGCCCGTGATCCTCGTCCGTGCGGCGGCGAGCGAGTTCGTTGTGCTGGAAAATCGCTGTGCGCACAAAGGCGCGCAAATTTGTTGGGAGAATAGCGGCAAGGTCAGTGATTTCACTTGCCCTTATCACCAGTGGAACTATGCGTTGAACGGCGATCTGCAGGGCGTACCATTTCTGCGCGGCGCGCTCGGCAAAGGTGGCATGCCGACGGACTTCAAGAAATCGGACCACGGTCTACGACGCTTGCGCACGCATTACGTCGGTGGCTCGATCTGGGCCACGTTTTCCGCCAACGCGCCCGATTTCGAGGACTACTGCGGTCCAGATCTCATGGCAGAAATTCGTCACATGCTGCCCGGAAAACCGTTGCGCTTGCTGGGCTATACGCGACAACTGATCCCGAGCAACTGGAAGACGTACCTGGAAAATCTCAAGGATCCGTATCACGCCACGTTGTTGCATTCCTTTTACATCACCTTTGGTCTGTGGCGCGCCGACAATGTCTCCAAATGCGTGCCGCAGCAGCGCGGACACAGCGTCATGATTTCCTACAACGAGGGCAAGAAGACATCGGGCGCAACATCGCAGATGAAGCGCTTCCGGGATGATCTCGAGGTGCTCGATAGCGAGACGGTGACGCCGCGCAAGGATTTCAACCAAAAGCGCGTGGGCGGCGGCTGGATTTTTCCCTCAGCGTACATGGGCATCCAGGCGAACACGCTCAAGATGCGCCATCTGATTCCGCGCGGCCCCAACAAACACGAGTTGGTTTTCACTCATTATGGCTTTGAGGATGACGACGAGGAACTCGCGCGCCTGCGCCTCAAGCATGCGAATTTGTTAGGCCCTGCGGGCTTCGTATCAATGGACGACAGCGAGATGCTCGCCCAAGTGCAGCATGGCGTGAGTGGCTATCCGCATGAGTCCAGCATCGTCGAAATGGGCGGTCGCGAGATTGCGGAGACCGACTACATGGTGAGCGAGGTGCTCATCCGCAGCTTCTACCGCTTTTACCGCCAGGCGATGGGGTTGTGAGTTGTGAGTGACGATTGGGCATTGGTGGGTCGAGTCGATGAGCTCGACCTGGAAAGCAAGCTGCAGCAGGTCGAAGCGTTTGGCGAATTGATCTGTCTCGGTAAAACGGCCAGCGGTGTCTTTGCTGTGCACGATGTATGCACGCATGGTTACGCCTGCCTGTCGGAAGGCTGGGTGGAAGGGAACACCGTGGTCTGCCCGCTGCACCAGGGATCGTTCGACGTGTGCAGCGGCGAGCCCGTTGAATCGCCAGCGATTGAGCCACTGAGGACGTTTGCGGTGCGAGTGGACAACGGGCTGCTCTACGTCAAGCCGAAAGGCGACTGAGGGCCCCTGCGTGAAGTCCTCGCATGTGGACTATTGCCTGGAACGCAAATGACGGGGGACAGCGCCTCCTTAATGCAATTCGTGGCGGGCTTCTACCACGCGCTGGATAGCGGCGATGTGGCAGTCGGTGCCGCGCATTTTGCAGCACACGGTATTTGGCGTCGCAAAGGCGAAAGATTGGTTGGGCCCGAGGCCGTAGCCGCGGCGCTTGCCAAGCGCGACGAGTCCCGTCGCACCGTCCATCTCATTTCCAACTTCTACGCTAGCGCCCATCCTGACGGAGGTTGGGCAACGCGCTACTGCCTATCGGTATACGACAATAGCGAGCGAGACGCATGCCGTTTGGTGATGATCATGGAATGCAATGACATTATCATGGTGTCCGGCAATCGTTTCTTGATCGTGGAGAAGAGCAGCAAGAGACTTTTGCCAGAGGGGGTCGGGGGTATCCACTAGCGCAGAGGGCCAATGTCGCAAATAGAACAAGTCATCGCGAATTTGCGTGCTCGCATCATGTCCGGGCAGATCAAGCCTGACGAGCGGCTCATGGAAGTGCCCATTTCAGAGGACCTGGGCGTTTCGCGCACCCCGGTGAGAATGGCGCTGAGCGCGCTGGAACGCGAGGGTCTCGTGATGACCAGCGGGCCAAAGCGCGGCTTTTACGTGCGCTCTTTCAATCTTGAAGAGGTGTTCGAAGCGATCGAAACGCGCGGTGCGCTCGAAGGCCTCGCGGCGCGCAAACTGGCCGAAGGTCGCATTGATCCCGCGATCGAGGTGGAGCTTCGTACAGCAATCAACGAGTGCGAGCATCTATTGACGATGGGTGTCGCAGCTCCCGAAATGCAGCAGGCCTGGATCAGTGCCAACGCGCGCTTTCACAAAGCCTTGGTGTCGGGCCCGCTGACGAGTGTTGTCCGAGACATCATCGATAAGCTAAACAAGATACCGTTGGCGTCCCCGCAAGCGGTTCCGCTCGTGGCCGGCGCACACGACGACCAACTGGCGCGCCTCAGGCGGGCGCACGAGGACCATGTCGATATTCTGGACGCAATTCTGACGCACCAGGGCCTGCGTGCGGAAATGCTGATGCGCGAGCATGCCCTGCGCAACATTCGCAACAAGCGCGACAATTTCTGGAAAATGAAAAGCCAGAACAGCCAAACAAACATGCCAGGCCTAGAACTGGTGGTAAACGACCAGTAAGGGGATTGGCGGGCGCATCCTTCGACAGCGAAACGACGCGTTGCGGTTGTCGCTATGCTTGCGAGATGAGCGATGAACGCTATGCACCACCCGCTGCGAGCGTGAACGATGTAGATGCGCCGCGCGCGGCCATGCCGCGGCCGCCCGAGGTTACGCTGGCTGTGGTGCTCTTTGCGCTGTCATTGGTGTTGGAGTGGCCCAGCGTTTGGCTTGACCTCGAGTACGAGCGCTCGCAGGGCGTGCTGATCGGATATGTGATTTTCGCGGTGCTTTTATATGGCATCTTGGGATGGGTGTTAGTGAATCTTTCGCGCGGCGCCGCCTGGGCGTGGGTCACAGAACTATTCCTGACGGTGCTAGCGGTGGTAGTTGCGATCTGGGTGCCCCTTGAACCTATTCGGCCGGAAAGCGACGTCGAGCCCATACTCCATTGGATCAACTGGGGCGTATCCGGGATCGCTACCGTTGCGTCAGCTGTTTGCGCGCCCTGCACACTCCCTCCACGGGATTTCTGTTTGGAAAGTCGTGAGCGAGAATAGATTCACAGCGAATGCTTCGGGGGAGACCGTTGTGCAGTTGGCGATGTCCGTTCCACGCTGGATCTTTGTGCTTCTTCTTTCGATCTTGGGAACCGCGGTGGCTGAGGATCGCGCGTCTTCCTCTGCGACTCACTCTGCGCCGGTCGAGCAAAGTGTCGCCTATCTGGTTCGAATAGCAGGTCCCACCGATGTTCTAGAGGTTAAGACCGCACGCGCGGCCACGCGCGGCGATCTGCAAGCATTGCATGGCAAGATTCTAGATCCAGAGGAGATCGCGAGATACCTGGACGATGACCTACAAGACCTAGGAATCGAAGGCGGCGCACTTAGCCTCAAGTTTGATGCAAACCAAGGGACGCTCCAGGTAGTTAGCGAGTACCGAGTGGCTGCGCGCCTTTCCGAGATGCAAATCGCCCAAGTGCGCGAGCAGACTGCGGGCCAATGGAGCGATGGCATCGGCGAAAACGGTTTTTTAGTTGAACAAGGTGGGCGAGCATTTAAAGTGACGGTTTGGGATTTTTCGAGCGTTGAGCGCCCATGGACCATCGTCGCGTCGCAGATCGAGGCGAAGGGCATGCAACCGCCAAAGCCACGCTCTGTACTGTTTCGCGCTGCGCGCACAGGGGATAGAGCGCTGTTTGAAGAAGCGATGGCACGCGGCGAGCCGCTGGATCCAGTCGATGCGGATGGGCTGACGCCGCTGCACCATGCGCTGCTCAATAAGCAATGGCATCTCGCACAGCGCCTTGTTGATCGTGGTGCGAACGTCAATCACCGCACGGCGTGGGGGACGGTGCCTTTAATCGTCGCCGCCGCTGCGTCAGCCCCCGTAGAGTTGATGGATGCGCTGTTACGAGGCGGGGCGGATGTCCATTATCAAGATGCGCAAGATGGGCGCTCGGCGTTAATGCTCGCAGTCAGTCTTGGGTCGCGCGCGACGGTCGAATTGCTGCTCAAGTTCGGCGCGAATTTGAACGCGCGCGATGTGTACAGGGGCACCCCATTGATGTATGACCAAGGCCGCGACCCTGCGATCGCGAAACTGTTGTTAGCCGCAGGCGCCGATCCGCAGCTGCGAAATCTCGAGGGCCGGAATGCGGTGGAAGAGATACTGTATAAAGCGGATGGCAAAGCGCGGATGGGGGCCGCCGATCTGGCCGCAGATCTGCGTCGCGTTGCTAACACCATTGCCGAGAGCAAACGCGATTAGCGATTCGAGCTGCCAGTCGAGTGCGATGCGGTTGGTCGTAGCCGTCTGG
>CAYUIT010000065.1:0-16332 GCA_964444835.1 uncultured Steroidobacteraceae bacterium | reverse complement strand
CGGCATCCATGATCGGCGCATCGCGCGGCGAGCGGCCGTAGGTGCGCGTCTCGCGAGGGCCGAAGGCCTCAATGCCCACGGCAAGGCCCTCGGGCGTTGCGACAATTCGAACGGTGGTGGGCTGCGGTGCAGCGGCGCGTGTTTCGGGATCGACGACGACGAGCTCGCCAAGCGCATGCGCTTTCTGCCACTCGGGCTCGTCCAGGCGGCCATCGAGGCGGATATCAGCGCGTGCGGCGGGCGCAAAACTCGCGATCGCAAGGCCCCCTACCAACGCGAGCAAGATCTTGTGCATCTAAAAGCCGGTCACGCTAGAAGCGGCGAACCAACGCCGAAACAGGGGCGGAACTGTCGGCCAATTGTGCGTGGCGGTCAACCGCCGAGGCGCGCAAAATATGCACGCCTCAACGCAGTCACCGGAGATTCGAGCGATGCCCACATTGTTTGAAAAGATCGTAGCGAAGGAGATCCCCGCCACGATCGTGCATCAGGACGAGCGCGTCACGGCCTTTCGCGATATCCATCCGCGGGCGCCTGTGCATATCTTGATTGTGCCGAACAAGCCCATTCCGACGGCTAACGACGTGACCGAAGCGGACGAGAATACGCTCGGGCATATGTTCATCGTCGCCCGCGACCTCGCCAAGGCGGAGGGCATCGCTGCGAATGGGTTTCGCCTGATCGTCAATTGCAATAGTCACGGTGGGCAAGAGGTGTACCACTTGCATATGCACTTGG
The DNA here is from genome assembly GCA_964444835.1 of uncultured Steroidobacteraceae bacterium. Classification (GTDB taxonomy): domain Bacteria; phylum Pseudomonadota; class Gammaproteobacteria; order Steroidobacterales; family Steroidobacteraceae; genus CADEED01. The sequence goes on along the minus strand of CAYUIT010000065.1, from coordinate 15,594 downwards.
TGGGCGGCGCGCCGCTCGGCCCGATGCTGCTACAGAAGCCCACCTAACACCTTCCGGGGAGTATTCCGATGGCCAAGAAGAAGAAAAAAGCGCAGACACCAATCAAGCGCGCGAAAGCCGCGAAGCGCGCACCCGAGAAGCGCGCCGAACGTAAAGTCGCCGGGCGTCGCACAGCGCGCGAGCTTGAGCGCAGCCCGCTCTATCCGCCCATCAAGCCGTATGCCGTCGGTCGTTTGCGCGTATCCGATGTGCATGAGCTGTACTACGAGCAGAGCGGCAATCCGCGTGGCAAGCCCGTGATCTTTTTGCACGGCGGACCGGGCGGCGGCACCGATGCCAAAATGCGGCAGTTCTTCGACCCGAAGCGCTATCGCATCATCCTGATGGATCAACGCGGCTGCGGCCAAAGCACACCGCATGCGAGCTTGGCAGACAACACCACGTGGCATTTGGTCGAAGACATCGAAACGCTACGTAAGTTGTTAGGGATCGAGCGCTGGCAAGTCTTCGGTGGCTCGTGGGGCTCGACGCTCGCACTGGCGTACGCTGAAACCCACCCCGAGCGAGTGACCGAGCTGGTGTTACGCGGCATTTTCTTGCTGCGCCGTTCGGAACTCGAGTGGTTTTACCAAAGCCCGCTCGGCGCGGCACAAATCTACCCCGATCTGTGGGAGCGCTATGTCGGCGTGATTCCGCCCGACGAGCGCCACGACATGATGGAGGCTTACTACCGCCGCCTCACGAGCGCCGATCCCGTGGTGCTACACGAGGCCGCTCGCGAGTGGTCCATTTGGGAAGGTGCCACGAGTTTTCTGCGTCTGCGGGCCGACTATGTCGACAAGTTCGAAGACCCAAGTTACGCCGCCGCCTTTGCTCGCATCGAGTGCCACTATTTCGTCAACCGCGGCTTCATGCGGCAAGACGACCAACTGCTCGCCGACGCGCACAAGATCCGCAAGATCCCAGGCGTGATCGTGCAAGGCCGATACGACATCGTATGCCCTGCTCGCAGCGCGTGGGACTTACACCGGGTGTGGCCCGAGGCTGAGCTGCGTATCGTGCCAGACGCCGGTCATTCGGCGTTCGAGCCCGGGATCACTCGCGAGTTGGTGGCGGCAACGGACCGCTTTGCGCGTCGATAAAAGCGCGCATATCGCCCAGCGTGGATGCCCGGCGACGGGCCGGCTGCGACAAGGCGGCCACGGGATCCGCGTGGTCCTTGCCCGCTAACAACTTGAGCTCGACCGACACGCCTGCGGCTCGCAACGCCTCGGCCAGGCGCTCGCTATGCTGGGCCCACACGATGGTGTCGCTCGTACCATGGATCAGCAGTGTCGGTGGCGCACGCGCCGTGACGAACTCGATCGGGCGATAGTCTTGCGGTGTGAACGGAGCGCCGAACATGTCGCGAAGTGCCGGCGTATCGGGTGTTAACACATACGGACCCGAGAGGCCGATGAAGCCGCGGATTGCCGTCGGATCAACACCGACCCGCTCAAGATAGCGCGGATCGTACGCCAGCATCGCTGCCGTGTGGGCACCGGCAGAATGCCCCGCCACGAACACGCGCGTGGCGTCGCCACCGATCGTGCGCGCGTTACGGACAGCCCACGCAACGGCCGCCGCACCGTCGTCGACGAATGCCGGGAACTTGACCTGCGGATAGAGACGATAGTCGGGCAACACGGCGACGTACCCGGCCTCGGCGAGCGCGGCACCCACAAACCGGTAGTTAGTGCGAGAACCGCGCATCCAACTGCCGCCGTAGAAGAACACCACGATCGGCCGAGCGTCCGCCGCTTGCGGGCGGTACACGTCGAGCTGCTGACGCGGATCGTCCCCAAATGGCACCGCCGCTTGCCGTTCGTAGTCGCCCAACAACGTCGGCGCATTCGCCACGGTGAAGGCGAGCCCGCCGCACGAGCTGATCGTGACGACCACTGCGGCTACCAACCCAAGCGACCACCACTTCCAGTACTTCACGATCTGCCTCAAGCGCTCACTCGCGACACCGGAAAGTGGGCCGCCCGTCTGCATCCAATACGGCACAGGTCAGCAACCAGATGCGCGCATCCGCAGAATCTTCGTGGAACCAGCGCGCCGCCGAGCCGAGCCGAAAGGTGTAGCCCCAGGCGTCCATATCAGCCAACGCGCGCTCGCGGCCGAAATGCGCAACATAATCGGCTAGCACAATCTGCAAGTAGCAGACGCCGTTCTCTTCCGCATCGTCGCCGCCGGCGTCGCGCTCGAGGCTGGCGCGGCGCGCTGCCGTCATGCAGATGAAGTGCGCGGCTTCGTGCAGCAAGGAGTGCAACGGCGTATCCGTGCGGAACAGCAATTCGCGGCCCACGAGCCCTGCCTCGCTCTCGCCCCAGTAACTGCCGGGAATCGGCTGGTTGTTAGGCACTGCGACCGGCTGCAAGCCATAGCGTTGCAACAGCTCGCCCAGACTCGCGGCACCGCGCGCGCCGAACGCCGCGTCGCCGTAGCGTAGAACGTCGGTCAAAGCGCAGCGAGGCGCCGCAACAATAGCGCCGCAATATCCTGCGCCAGGGCATCGCGCAGAATCTCCTGCTCCCGCTCACGTGCCAGGAGCTGGGCTTCGTCGAAAGTGACATCCCGCACGGCCCGCACTTCCTCGTCATCGACGAGCAGCTTGTCGCCCGAGCGCACGTTGAAGCGAACGCGGTGCGTGAGCTCGTACTCGCGCGGCACGTTGCGCGCCGAGACCGACAACACGCGCTCTTCGACGACGTCCTCAAGAATCTCGATCACTTGGGGTGAGCCTTGGCGCTGCGCGGTCAACGCCACGCCCGAGGCCACTAACGACTTACGCAAAGCTTGCACGAAATCGGATTGCTCATCGGCGGTCTCGACATACACCGCCGTGATGTTCTTCGGCAGTGCCGCGCGTCCTTGCAACTGGAATCCACAGCCAACGACTGACATCAAGGCCACAGCGACCACCAGTACGCCGCGCGACAGCCGCACAGTAGATCTCGACAAGTGACGGACTGAACTCTTTCTCGTCATGATCCACATTGTACGCGACAGTGGTCCACTCGGCGGCAGCGCCAGTCGAAGCCCCGGGCGACGGCTGTTGAGGGCGCCCGCGCTTGGCCGTCTCTCGCGACCCAGTGCGACATTCCGCCTCACCACTCACGCACTCGTGGCGTCGCGAGCGGCCAGGCGCGGGGAACGCCGAAAATCGCCGCGAGTCCGCGAGCAAGATTTTCGAAGCGCGCCCGATCCAGCCGTCGCCCGGGGCTTCGACTGGCGCTACCGCCCAAAAAGCCCTCTACACAACAATATTGATCAACCGCCCCGGCACGTACACGAACTTCTTGACCGGCTTACCCTCGATGAATTTCGTGACGTTCGCATCCGCGAGCGCGGCCGCCCGTGCTGCCGCTTCGTCGGCCGACGCACTGATCGTAACCTTGCCGCGCAGCTTGCCATTCACTTGCACGACAACTTCGATGCTGTCTTGCACGAGCGCCTTGGGATCGGGCTCACGCCAGCGCTCCTCGGCGAGTGCTGTGGTGTGGCCCAGCTCGCGCCACAGCGCGTGCGTGACGTGCGGAATCATCGGCGACAAACACATCACCACGATCTCGAGCGCTTCGTGTACGACGGCGCGGCCCGCAGGTGTGCGGTCGTCGAAGCGTGTGATCGCGTTCAACAGCTCCATCGTCGCCGCCACGGCCGTATTGAACGTGCGCCGCCGCCCAATGTCGTCACTCACCTTCGCGAGCGTTTGATGCGCGATGCGCCGCAAGTCCTTCTGTGCCGCATTCAGCGCCGCAACATCGAGCGGCGCATGTTCACCCGCCTGCACGTGATCGAACACAGCCTTCCACAGGCGACGAATGAACCGGAACGAACCCTGCACGCCCTCTTCCGACCACTCGAGCGTTTGCTCGGGCGGCGCCGTGAACATCATGAAGAGGCGCGACGTATCGGCCCCCATTTTCTCGACGAGATCGGTGGGATCGACGCCGTTGTTCTTCGACTTCGACATCGTGCCCAAACCGCCCCACTCGACCGGCTGATTGTCGGTGAGCAGGATGGCGCCCTTGCGCTCCCCATCTGCGCCTAACAACACCTCGACGTCGGCGGGATTGAAGTAATCACGCCGACCGGGCGCGGGTTCCCGGTAGTAGATGTGGTGCAGCACCATCCCCTGGGTCAGCAGGTTCTTGAACGGCTCGTCGAGGCTCACGAGCCCCAAGTCGCGCATCACCTTGGTCCAGAAGCGCGAGTACAGCAAGTGCAGAATCGCATGCTCGATGCCGCCGATGTATTGATCGACTGGCAACCAGTATTGCGTCCGCCCATCGACCATCTTGTTAGCACTATCGGCACAAGCGAATCGCAGGAAGTACCACGACGAATCGACGAACGTGTCCATCGTGTCCGTTTCGCGGCGCGCAGGCTTACCGCATTTCGGACAGGTGCACTCGTAGAAGCTCGGCGTCTTGTTGAGCGGATTGCCCGAACCATCGGGCACGAGACTTTCGGGCAGCACGACGGGCAATTGGTTGTCCGGCACGGGCACTTCACCGCAACTCGCGCAGTGAATGATCGGAATCGGACAACCCCAATAACGCTGCCGCGAGATACCCCAATCGCGCAGTCGAAACTGGATACGCTTGCGACCCAGTCCGCGCTTCTCGAGCGCCTGCGCGATGGCATCGACCGCCGCGCGAAACTCCAGCCCGGAGAATTCGCCCGAATTCACTGTGATGCCGTACTCGCCATACGCATCGATCCAAGGCGCTCGCACCACGTCGTACGCGCCTGTCGCTGACTTCACGACCGTTTTGATCTCGAGCCCATTCTGCGTGGCGAACTCGAAATCGCGCGCGTCGTGCCCCGGCACGCCCATCACGGCGCCTTCGCCGTAGCCCATCAGCACGTAGTTAGCGACCCACACCTCGACCGGCTGGCCGGTGAACGGATGCAACACGGCAAAGCCCGTGCGCATGCCCTTCTTCTCTTGGGTGGCGATATCCGCTTCCATCGTGCTGCCACGGCGGCATTCGTCGATGAAGGCTTGCAGCTTCGCATCGCGTGCGCCGGCCGCCAACGCGAGCGGATGCTCGGCGGCGATCGCCATGAACGTGACGCCAAACACGGTGTCCGCGCGCGTCGTAAACACCTTCAAAGCGCCATCCGCGCCCATCAATGCGCGAGTGTCCGGCGCGTACGGGAACGCGATCTCGCAGCCTTCGCTCTTGCCAATCCAATTGGCTTGCATCGTCTTGACCCGCTCGGGCCAATCCGGCAGCTTTTCGAGATCCCCTAACAACTCGTCCGCGTAGGAAGTGATGCCGAGGTAGTACATCGGGATTTCACGCTTTTCGACCAGCGCGCCGGTGCGCCAGCCGCGCCCCTCGATCACTTGCTCGTTCGCGAGCACCGTTTGATCGACTGGGTCCCAATTGACGACGCCCGTCTTGCGGTACGCGATGCCCTTTTCGAGCATCCGCAGGAACAGCCATTGGTTCCAGCGGTAGTACTTCGGATCGCAGGTCGCGATCTCCCGGCTCCAGTCGAGCGCGAAGCCTAACGACTGCAACTGCCGCTTCATGTAAGCGATGTTGTCGTAGGTCCACTTCGCTGGCGGCACGTTGTTCTTGATCGCTGCATTTTCAGCGGGCAAGCCGAACGCGTCCCAACCCATCGGTTGCATCACGCTCTTGCCTTGCATCTTTTGGAAGCGCGTGAGGACGTCGCCAATCGTGTAATTGCGCACGTGGCCCATGTGCAGGCGGCCGCTCGGGTACGGAAACATCGACAAGCAATAGAACTTGTCTTGCCGCTGCGTGGCATCGCCCTCGCGTGCCTCAAACACGCGATGCTCGTTCCAATAGGTTTGCGCGGCGCGCTCAACGGCCGCCGGGTCGTATCGTTCTTCCATCGGCAAAAGCTTGTTTTCTCGGGATTTTTTCGAACGGGATAGGCTAGAAGAATACACGACCCGGCGGGTGAAGGCACAGCGCCGCCCCGCCGGCGTCACCGGGCGACACGACGAGACCGGCTGGACGTGTCTCGAACGCGATCGACCGCGCCGCGAGCACGGCCGCCGCACGGCCGAGATCCTCGACCTCCACGGCGAGAGCTGCGAACGCACTTCGGGCGCTCCGAATGGCCGACCCCACCCGCTGCTCCGCGTCCGCTGCCGTGAGTATCGTGATCCCAGGGTCTCGGCCTGCGGGATAGCGCGCATAGCGCTCGGCACATGCTGCTGCGGCTTCTGTCGTCGGCAAGACGATCGCAAGGCCCGTGACTTCGCGCGCACCCAATGGATGGTGCTGCACGATGTCCTGAAAGATCAGCTCGGGCGTGGTGTTGCGCACAAAGCAAACCAGCCCCTCGGGCGCATCGCGAGGTTCGACCATGAACCAATGGAAGCGCGCCTGACCCGTCCGCTCGCCGTACACGACCTCGCGCGCGGCCCACTGTAAGTCCTTCGCGCCGAAGCCCGCACTAACGACCGCGTCGCGAGTCGCGGCCACGTCAGCGCTCGCGAAGGCCACGATCTGCAGACGATCGACGCCGCCGGAATAAGCCTGGAGGTGTTGCCGCGGGTCCGTCGTGTGCGCGGCCGACAGCTCGATGTAGGTACGCTTGAAAACGATGTGACAACTCGACTGGTCGAGTGGCAGCAGCGTTTGGTTCGACGGCTCAAAACGCATCAAAGGCTGCGGCATCGTCGGGGAAAACCCGAGCCGTGCGAAAACATTTCGCAGCGCGCTGAGGTCTGGCCCGACGAAACCGACATGATCAATCCGACTTAGCATATGCCGCATTGTCCCATACGCAACACGCTGGCCGGAGCGGTTCCCGCGCCGTGTCTGCGTTGACGCTGCACGGGAATGTCCGTACAAATCACCTCTCGAACCAAAACAATACAGGGGATCTCGCGATGCATTTTCGCCACAAGCGACATGGGCTCGTATCGGCCACCGTTGCTGCTCTGCTGACCTCCGGCACTGTCGTTGCGCAAGACACCGCCACGGACATGGGCCTCGAGGAAATCGTCGTTACTGCGCAGAAGCGCTCGGAGTCCCTGCAAGACACGCCCATTGCGATCTCGGCCATCACCGGCGACAGCATCGAAAAGCTCGGTCGCGACGATGTGGCCGCCATCGCCATCAGCACACCGGCACTCGCCTACAGCGAAGCCGGCGGCGAGGCACAAATCTATCTGCGTGGCGTCGGCAGCAATTTGTTCACGGTCGGTGCCGACCCAAGCGTCGCCACGACGCTCGATGGCGTGTACCTCGGCCGCAGCAACATGGGCCTAACACAGTTCCTCGACGTCGATCGCGTCGAAGTGCTGCGCGGGCCGCAAGGCACCCTCTACGGGCGCAACGCCACCGGCGGTGCTATCAACATCATTTCGCGCATGCCGACCAACGAGCTCGAAGGCTATGGCTCGCTCGGGTTCGGTAGCTTCAATCGTCGCGAATTGAAAGCCGCCATTTCGGGGCCCATCAGCGAGCGCTGGAGTGGCCGCCTTGCACTGCGTGGCTTGCAGGATGACGGCTTTACCGATGATCTCGACGGCCGTGGTGGCGACAAGATCGACGATAACGACATGAAGGCGGTGCGCCTCATCGGTCGTTATCGCAACGAAGGGTTCACCGCGACGTTCATCGGCGACTACAGCGAATTTGACGGCGGTAACACCAGCATTCGGCCGATCGACAACTTGGGCGCGGCTCGCGTGTTAGGTGCAGTGCCGACTGAATTCGGCGACACGCGAAACAACGTGCCGTCGTTCTTCAATTGGCAGACGGGCGGTGTCACGGCGACATTCGAATGGGCCGCAACCGACAACATCACCGTGACTTCAATCACGGCTTACCGCTCGTGGGATAGCGACTTCTTGTTCAACACCGACGGCACTGAAATCGAAGTCACCCGCACGACGCAGGTGTACGACACGAAGCAGAAGTCGTCCGAGTTGCGCATCAACGGCGACTTCGACCGCGTGCGCTGGATCGGCGGTCTGTACTACATCGAAGAAGATAAATTTGGCGCGCTCGGTCTCGTCCGCGCGAATCTCGCCACGCCGGGCGCGTTCTTGATTCCCGCGCAAAACGACGGCACAGCTTGGGCCGCCTTCGGCCAAGTGGATTTCGACATCACCGATCGTGTGAGTGTCACTGCGGGATTGCGTTTCAACGACGAAAAGAAGGAAGACTTCAACCAGCAGATCAACATATTCCAATCCGCCACGAATCCGCGCGAGCGCATCTTGTTAGGCTTGTTTGGCAATTTGACGCCGGTCGGCTTCGTCGCGACACCGGCCAACACGCGCACGGCGGATAAATCCTGGCAAGCGTGGACACCGAAGATTGGCGTGAACTTCCGCGCGAGCGACGATCTGTTGTTGTTCGCGTCGTACACCAAGGGCTTCAAGTCGGGTGGCTATAACGACTTCCAGCCGAGCAACCCGGTGTACGAGCCAGAGTTCATCAAGTCCTATGAAGCAGGCGTCAAGTCGGATTGGTTGGACGGCCGCCTACGCTTGAACGGATCGCTGTTCTACTACGATTACAGCAATCTGCAGGTCTCGGGGTTCATCAACAGCCTGACCGCGGTGACGAATGCCGCGGCTGCTACCATCCAAGGCGCCGAGGTCGAAGTGTCGTGGCGTCCGCTCGAGGCGCTGCGACTCGACGCATCGCTCGGGTACATCGACGCGACGTACGACGATTTCAGGGCCATCTACGGCGTGTGCTCGCCGCTCGCGATTCAGATCGGCGATGCCTCTTGCCCGGTCGGTACGACACCGGGACGCCCGCGCTTCATCGACGCCGACGGCAATCGCTTGAACAATGCGCCTGAGTTCAAGGGCAATGTTTCCGCCACGTACGACATCAAGCTTGCGGGCGGCGGCACGGTGACGCTGTTCGGACAGCTTGCACATCAAGACGACGTGTACTTCAACGCGGCGAACGACGCAGCGGCGACGCAAGACGCGTTCACGTTGCTCGACGCGCGGATCGCGTACACCAGCGCGAATGGCGCGATGGAAGTGTCGCTGAGCGGCAAGAACCTCACGGACGAGGATTACTTCCACAACATCGTGCAGTTCACGTCGACGAGCTTGCCGCCCCCGGCCGCGGCATTGCCAGCCGTCGGTGCGACGATCACGGACCCGCTGTCGATTGGCCATGCGCTGGGCTATCCCGCGCCCGGCCGACAGATTGGGATCGAGATCACGTACCGCTTCGGTAATTGAAAGCATCTGGGCATCACTGAATCGGTCGGCGGCGGTGTTCGCGCCGCCGACCGCTCCTAACACGCCATGGCTCGCCCACACATCTGCTTCGTCCAAGCGCAAATGCTGCCGTGGCGGCCTGGCCCGCGCGGCTCCGGCCGACGCGACGTCGAATGCAAAGTGCTTTCGCTCGACGATCTCGACGGGAGCTGCACCTCGATCGTGCGGTATCCGGCGGGTTGGCAACGCAGCAGTGCAGAACACTGCACGACGCACGAAGAGTTCTTGGTGCTCGATGGTTGGATCGAGATCAACGGTCGACGCTACGATCGGCAATGCTACGGCTTCCTCCCGGCTAACTACTCGCGCCAGCAGGCGCGCGCCAGTGACGGCGCCGTGTTGTTGACCATGTTCTACGGAGAGCCCGCGTATCGTCCCGGCACGGCAGCGGCGGCTCACGATCCGCGCCTGCTCGTCGAGTACGTCAATCCGCTCTTGATGCCGTGGGACGAATCGTTAGTCGACCCGCAACTCGCCAAAGGAGTAGCCATCAAGCCGCTGCGGACCGACCCCTACACACAAGAGGTGTCGTTCCTTTATTGCTCGCCGCCGCACCGTGTACCGGCCGGAATGGCGAAGCCCCAGTGGACGCACCCCATGGTCGAGGAACTCTACGTCCTCGAGGGCGACTACGTTTGGGCAGACGTCGGTCGCATGCGCCCCGGCGGCTACTGCTGGTGGCGCGAGAACGTGTATCACGGCCCGTCGGGCACCGACACGGGCTATCACTTGTTCGTCCGCACCATCGGTGGCCCGCTCGTGAACGTGTTCGCGACCGAGAAAAAGCCGCACACTTGGGACCCCATTCATCGCCCGGTGCTGCCGCCGGAACTCGCCCCTTACGGGCAACCGTTACCGCGTGTCCCTAACTACTAACACGGAACAACCGTGGCCGTCGGCAACGTACGCGTGGTACACCACCGTCGTGCTGATGCTGGCGTATACGCTGTCGTATATCGACCGGCAAATCTTGTCGATGCTGGTCGAGCCCATCAAAGCCGACCTCGACATCACGGATACCCAGATCGGCTTGCTCCAAGGCTTTGCCTTCGCGGTGTTCTACACACTCGTCGGCATCCCCATGGGGCGCCTCGCCGATAGCGGCAATCGTAAGCGCATCATCGCCTGGGGCGTGTTCTTCTGGAGTCTCGCCACTGCCGCTTGCGGCCTCGCGAAAACCTACGGGCAGCTTTTCTTGGCACGCGTCGGCGTGGGCGTGGGCGAGGCGGCGCTCGGCCCTGCGGCGTATTCCATGTTGGCAGACTCGTTCCCGCCGGATCGGCGCAGTCGCGCGATCGGCTTCTATTCCGTGGGTGTGTACCTCGGGATCGGGCTGGCCGCGATCATCGGCGGGCAGGTCGTCGGCGCGCTCGCGCAATCGCCGCCGATTCATCTGCCCTGGGTGGGCGAACTCGCCGCGTGGCACTTGACGTTCCTCATCGTCGGCCTGCCCGGCGTGTTGTTAGCGCTGTGGGTTGCCACGCTGCGGGAGCCCGAGCGGCGCGGCGTCGCCGCGCGCGCTGACAGCGTGCCGATTCGCGAAGTGTTGCAGTTTGTCTTGCAGCGCAATCGTCGGCTGTTCGCCACACACTTCATCGGCTTTTCGATGCTGACGCTGCTGTTCAATGCAACGGTCTTTTGGATGGCGCCCTACCTCACGCGGGCACACGGCCTGACGAGCGCCGAGTTCGGCAGCCAACTCGGGCTCACGCTCGCGATCGGGGGCGGACTCGGCGTGTTCGCTGGCGGCTGGTGCGCCGATTGGTTGCGTCGCCGACAAGTCGGCGCTGCAGAATTGTGGCCCGGCATCATCAGTGCGCTCGGCGTGCTCCCCTTTGGTATCGCGAGCGTGCAAGCACCGTCGGGCACAGCGTCGCTCGCACTGTTCGCGGGGTTCATGTTCTTTTCCAGCTTTCCGTTCGCGGCCGCCGCGTCGGCCTTGTCGCTGGTGTGTCCAAACCGGCTGCGCGGTCAGATCTCGGCGGTCTACCTCCTGTGCGTGAATCTCGCCGGTATCGGTCTCGGGTCCGCCGCCACCGGCATCCTCAACGACTCCGTGTTCCATGACCCGAACCGCGTGGGCGATTCGATCGCGTGGGTGATTGGGGTAGCAGCGCCGCTTGCAGCCGTGTTGTTAGCAGCCTGCATGACACCCTATCGGGCTGCCAGCGCGAGTCGTTAGCGCTCGATCTGCGCGGCCGCGCGCTCGGTGACGATATCCACCGTCTCGGTGTTCGGATCGAACACGATGTGCGCCTCGCCGCGCTCGAGCTGACGCAGTACATGCTGCACTTTCTGCTCAAGCGAGAACTCCACTGCCCCGTAGTCGGTGCCTTCGCGTAGTACGAACGCCTCGACGACGCGCCACAAGGTGTCGCGGTCGAGCGCCGCGTGCGGCACTGCGACGGGCGGCTGCTGGTCCGCAGCCGAGTCGGTCACGACTGACCCTCGAAGAACGCCCGAAAGCCTGCAATGCCCGGCACGTGACTCGAGCATCCCCCATCGCTCACGAGGACATGCCCGGTGATGTTACGCGCAGCGGGCGCGGCCAGAAATGCGATCGCCTCGGCGATATCTTCCGCCTCACCCAATTGCGGCCGTAGCGTTTCCGATTCGACACACTCGCGCAACGCCGGCGGGAAAGCCTCTCGCAAGGCTGGTGTCATCGTCATACCGGGCGCGACGGCGTTGCAGCGCACATGGTGAATGCCGTGGCTCGCCGCAATGGAACGCGTCATCTGGATGAGTGCGGCTTTCGAAGCGCTGTAAGCCGCTTGAATCAGGTGCCCTTGCAACGCGAGATTGCTGACCACGTTGACGATATTGCCGCGCGTCGTGCGCAGGTGCGGCAGCGCGAAGCGGCACGCCAGCATCGTGCCGCGAACGTTGATGGCGAAAGTGCGATCCCAGAGCGCCGTATCCATGTTCTCGACATTACCGTCGCGCCGGGCCACCTCGGGACCGAGAAATGCAGCGTTATTCACCAAGATGTCAAGGCGGCCGAGACGAGCGACGGTATCTGCGATGAGCGCGGCCACCGACGGCTCACGTTCGAGATCGAGCGGCAGCGCAATCGCACCCGCGATCTCGCCCGCGACGGCTTGCGCGCGGGCCGCATCGATATCGGCGATGACGCAGCGCGCTCCGCGCGACGCCAACAGGCGCGCCGTCGCGGAGCCAATGCCACCCGCGCCGCCAGTAACGATGGCCACTTGGCCATCGACGCGAGTCGCGTCTGCCAAGCGCTACTCGGCGCGAATCGGCAGAAAGATCTGCGACTTGTCGCGCTCGATCAGCAATGCCACGGTCTTGCCGCTCTTGGCCGTCGCTTCGCGCAGCTCCTTGAGCGAGTTCACAGCCTTGCTGTTCACTTGCAGGATGATGTCGCCGGGCTGCACGCCCGCATCGGCAGCAGCGCCCGACGCGCGCTCGACGATCAAGCTACCGCTCGTCTCCGCAGCGCTCTTTTCATCGGAACGCAGCGGCCGCACCGCCAGGCCTAACTTGTCCGTCTCGGCGGGCGCTTCCGCGCCACCTTCGCGCAAGCCCACGCGTTGCACGGGCTCCTTGAACTCATCCGTGACGAGCGTGAGCTGCTTCGTGCCGCGATCGCGCCACACTTCGATATTCGTCTTATTGCCGGGCCGAACATTGGCGATCAGCAGCGGCAATTCGCTCGAGCGCTCGACGATGCGGCCATCCACCTTCAGGATGACGTCGCCCGCCTTCACGCCGCCCTTTGCGGCCGGCCCATCCGGCTCGACGCGGCCCACGAGCGCGCCGCGCGGACGGTCAAGCCCAAACGACTCGGCAAGCTGCGCGTTCACTTCTTGGATCTGCACGCCAATACGGCCACGCGACACCCGCCCGTTCTTCACGAGCTGATCGCGCACGTTGTTAGCCACGTCGATCGGAATCGCGAACGACAAGCCCATGTAGCCGCCGCTCTGGCTGTAGATCTGCGAATTGATACCGACGACCTCGCCGTCGAGATTGAACAGCGGACCACCCGAGTTACCCGGATTGACCGCGACGTCGGTCTGAATAAACGGCACCGGTGAGTTGTCGGCCCCCGGCATCGAGCGCCCGGTGGCGCTGACGATACCCGCCGTGACGCTGTTCTCGAAGCCGAACGGCGAACCGATAGCGATGACCCACTCGCCCGGACGCAACTTGTTAGCATCGCCAATCTTCACGACCGGCAAACCCTTGACGTCGATCTTGATGACCGCCACGTCCGTGCGTGTATCGACGCCGACCACCTTCGCCTGATACTCGCGGCGATCTGTCATGCGCACCGTCACCTCGGACGCATCCGCCACGACGTGTGCATTCGTCAGAATGTAGCCATCGCTCGTTACGATGAAGCCTGAACCCTGACCGCGCGCCGGCTGGTTGCGGCCGCGAGGATTCGGCATACCGAAACGGCGGAAAAACTCACCGAACGGATCCGCCTCGCCACCTTCTGCGTCGGCCGATTCACGCCGCTCGACCACTTGAACGTTCACGACAGCGGGCCCAAATTTTTCGACGAGCCCGGCGAAGTCCGGCAGCAGGCCGCGCCCCGCAAAGGCGGGAGCCACTTGCGCGGCGGCCGGTACGGCGGCAGCGGGTGCGGTGACTGCGGCAGCAGGGGGCGCTGGCGCGGGCTCCGCGGCTGTGGACGACTGCGGCGAACAGGCAGACAACGACAATGCAATGACGCCGACGCCCACGAGGCGGCGCACGACCCGAAGTTCCGACATGGTGCTCAATCCTTGTTGATACGCAGACAGCTCTGCAGGAAACGCGGCTAAATAGACCATGGCATTCCACCTAAAGTTCACACGGTGCGCGGTCCAGTACGCTCGCTTCGGCGCGTTATGACGCGGCCGAACGGCGTCGCCAGCCTACTGCAAGCGCGCCGCCCAACGCCAGCGCACCGAGGCCAATTGCGAGCCAATTCCCAACCCGCGCGTACGGCGTGAGGCCGGTCAGCGGCTGCGCTTGCCCTCGCAGCACTTGCGGCACGTATTCGGCGGCCTGCGACACCACGCGACCACGGCCATCAATAATCGCCGAGACGCCGTCGTTCGCGGCGCGGACCATGTAACGCCCGGTTTCGAGCGCCCGAAAGCGCGCAATCTGCAAGTGTTGGTAGCGTGCGCTCGAGCGCCCAAACCACGCATCGTTCGTCACGTTGACGAGCAACGTTGCCTCGCGCAGCACAGGCAGGTGCGTGCTGCCGTATGCATCCTCATAACAAATGCTCGCCGCGACTTTCTGCCCGGCGACCGCGAGTGGCGGCTGCCGCCCGGCTCCCGCCGTGAAGTCGGAGTACGGCAGGTTCATCAACCGCAGCCACTTGCGTACGAAGCTCGGCACCGGAAAGAACTCGGCGAATGGCACCAAGTGATGCTTATCGTACCAACCAATCTCGCGATCGATCGCGAGTACCGAGTTGTAGTAATTCTCGCCATCGTCGCTCACGCGGATGGCACCTAACATCAATGCAGATTGGTGCTTGGCCGCTTCGCGATTGATCGCGACGAGATAGTCGAAATAGTTATTGACGAGATCGGGAATGGCCGACTCAGGCCACACGATCACCTGCGCGCCATACGCTTGTTGCGTCAGCGTGCGATAGCGCTCACGCGTGGTCTCGAGGTTCGATGCAATCCACTTTTCATCCTGCGGGATCGCGCCTTGCACCACGGCGAAGGACACGGGCGCGCCTGCCGAGCGTGTCCATTCGACGCTCTGCAGCGCCCAGCCCGCAGGCCACGGCAAGACTAACAACACGTACACGTACCACGGCGCAGCTCCCCGAGCACGCACGAGCTGCGCAAGGGCAGCGGCCAACACCAACACGAGCGCGCTCACCAGGTACAAGCCACCGACCGGCGCAAAGCCCGCGAGCCATGAATCGAGTTGCGAGTAGCCGAGCGCAAGCCAGCCGAAACCCGTCAGAAACCAGCTTCGCAACCACTCCACTAACAACCAGGCGGCCGGGATACCAACAAACCAGCGCAACGCGCCCCGCGCAGGCAGCCAGCGGGCGATGCCGTAGCCTAACGCGGCATGGTAAGCGCCCATGATCGACACCAAACCGAGCATCAAGATCAACGCGAGCCACACGGGAGCGCCGCCGAATCCCGCGATACTGATGTACAGCCAATAGGTACCGACGCTGAAGGTGCCGGCGTTGAACCAGAACCCCAGCGAAGCTGCGCGGCGCGGCGTCACGTCGTCCCACAACAGCATCAAGATCGCTGGGGCCACGATCGCGAGCGGCCACCAAGCCAACGGCGCGAACG
>CAYUIT010000064.1:16310-17979 GCA_964444835.1 uncultured Steroidobacteraceae bacterium | reverse complement strand
GGTCGCGCGCTCGCGCTTCATCGGCCGACACGCGCATGCCCGGCATTGCCTGCATCCCGCTCTGCCAATCGATGTGAATGGCCGTAATGGCCTCGAGGCTCACATGGACCGTGCGGTCGATCGGCGTGCCCGTCTTGGCCAGAATGCCTGCCACTTTGAACGGCTTGTCTTCGTGATCGGCAAAGCTCACGTTGCCGACACCGTGCGCAATTACGATTGAATCGCCCAACCGATAGCCTAACGACTCGGCCACGTCGGCGCCGAGCACGGCGTCATAAAGATCCGCGAAGGGTGCGCCGCTCGCGAACGTCATCTTGCGATCGCCGGCGAATTGATAGTGCTCGAAGTAACCGCTGGTCGTGCCCATTACGCGAAATCCGCGGTGCGAATCGCCGAGCGAGATGGGGATGGTCCACGCGACGTCGGGATGCTTCGCGACGACTTGGTAGCTGGCCCAGGTGACATTGGCCGTGGCATCGCCCACTCGGAACACGGAATACAGCAGCAAATTGAGCGGGCCGCTGCGGCTGCCGACGATCAAGTCGACGCCCGAGACCGTGCTCGTGAACCCTTCGCGAGCCGCCGTGCGCATCTTCTCGACGCCTAACAACAGCGCCACGCTCACGGCAATTGCGAAGATGGTGAGCAGCGCCGTCACGCGACGATTCCACAAGCTGCGCCATGCCAAACTCAATGTACCCATGGTCACGCGGCCTCGGCTGCGGCTGCGTTGAGCTCACCGAGCGAAACGGTGCGATCGAACAGCGAGGTGAGAGACGTATCGTGGCTGACGAACACCAATGTCGAGTTTTGCGCACGGCATTCGTGCATCAGCAGCTGCAAGAAGTTTTCGCGCGAGTCGTGATCGAGCGACGAGGTGGGCTCGTCCGCGACGATGATCTCCGGTTTGCCCAGCAGCGCTCGCGCGGCGGCGACGCGCTGTTGCTGGCCAATGGAGAGCTGTGTAATCGGCCGATCCAGCAAGTCTTGGCCTTTGAGCCCGAGCGCATCCAACAAGCGTGCAGCCTCGGCGGCCGGGTCCACCGCGCCGCCGGGGGCGCTCGTGAGGCGTTGCGCGCGTGCTGGCGAAAAACGCAACGGTAACAGCACGTTCTCGCGCACGCTGAGATAGGGGATCAGATTGAACATCTGAAAGATGAACCCGACATGTTCGCCGCGAAACACATCGCGCGCACTCGCCGACAGCGTGGTGAGATCTTGCCCTAACAACTTGACCGAACCGCGTTGCGGCGCGAGCACGCCGCCCAAAATGCCGAGCAGCGTGCTTTTGCCGCTGCCGCTCGGCCCGCGCAAGAACAAACGCTCGCCCGCTGGCACGGAGAACTCCGCGATCGAGAGCAGGCGCGGTTTACCCGGCCAGGCAAACTCAATGTTCCGCAACTCGATCGCGGGCGTGCTCATGGCGGCGTTAGCGCAAAGCCACGCGCGGAGCGGCTGGCGTTGCCGTCGTGCTGGTCTGCACGCCCGGCGCAACCACGTTCACCGTGGCTTCCGTGGTGCCCGGCAAACGCTTCAAGAGCCACAGCTCAACGGCATCGATCGCCGCCACATTGCCGCATTCGTACGTCATGCGCGCGCGGTAGTCCGCGTGGCCTTCGTCCTCGTGCTTGTGATCGTGCTTGTGGTCGTGGTCATGATCGTGGTCGTG
>CAYUIT010000064.1:0-16210 GCA_964444835.1 uncultured Steroidobacteraceae bacterium | reverse complement strand
GTGGTCGTGGTCATGATCGTGGTCGTGATCGTGGCTATGCTCCGCCCAGTTCGGAGTCGTGACCTGCGTGCTCTTTAGTTTGCACTGCGCGGCAGGCGCGACGCCGAATGCGTTGCGCCCCGACGTCAGCCACTTCTCAGCATCCGCCACCATCTTCTTCTCGGTGTCATTTTTCGGCGCACGCTCGAAACCGACGACGTTGATCGCCGGCGCGGTGACCTCCGCCGAGAAGATGTTGCCATCGATGGCGATGTTGACGGCGACCTTGCCGTGCTCGTGCGTGCCGCGCTGTTCGAATTCCT
This sequence comes from uncultured Steroidobacteraceae bacterium, assembly GCA_964444835.1. Classification (GTDB taxonomy): domain Bacteria; phylum Pseudomonadota; class Gammaproteobacteria; order Steroidobacterales; family Steroidobacteraceae; genus CADEED01. Next base: position 15,908 of record CAYUIT010000064.1, on the reverse strand, counting down.
GCGCAAGCACTGCACTCGCGCCGAGAGCGAGTGCAACGCAGATTGAAATCGAGCCAATGCTGTTCTTCATGAAGGTTCTCCTAAGAATGCCTCAAAATTCGAATCGAACACCAAGCCCCACCGAGCGGCCGGGCAGGGGTGCAAACTCTTTCAACGGCGAGGCGTGTCGCCGCGCGTCCTCGTCCAACAAGTTGCTACCGCGGACGTATACCAACAACTCTCGATCCGCGAGCGGCGTGCGGAACGAAACATCGGCGCCGAGTAACGTGAACGAGTCGGTCGGCAACTCATTGTTAGCGACATCGTCTTGCTTGGCATTGTAGACGGCCGAGATGCCAGCCGACAGCCGTGCCAACGCGTAACGGAACTCCGCGCCGAATCGCATCGGCGGAATTTGCGGGAGATCCCCACCCGCATCCAGCTCGCCGCGTGTCAGATCGGCCATGAGGCGCGATTCGAGCTTCCCAGTACCGAATGCGACCGAGGGCAGCTGCCACTCCGCCTCAAGGCCGACGAAGCGTGCGTCTTCCTGCACAAAACGGACGACGGGCAACCCGTCCTCCACCTCGCTCGTCGGATTCGCGTAGATGTAGTCCGAGTAGTCCGCGACGTAGGCCGTGATACTGAACTGCGAGCCTGCGCTTTGGTGCCGCAGCGACACGTCGAGCGTGTTGGCTCGCTCCTCCCGTAACGTTTCGTCGCCAATTTCGAAGCGTCGCACCGCAAGGTGTGGGCCGTCGGCATAGAGCTCGGTGGCAGACGGGTGACGTTTGGTGGACGTGACATTGACGGCGGTGCGCCACGTATCGGTGAGCCGCCAAATCGCGCCGGCCGCCAAGTTGACGAAGCTGTCGTCGTACGGCGTGGCGCCATTGTCGGGCTCCACTTCTTGCTGCTCGAAGCGCGCGCCGAGTTCGAGTGTCAGGCGACCGAAGTCGCGTTCCTCGAATAGAAACGCGCCGAAGTTCTGCGTTTTCGACGGGGGCACGAACGCCTCCGCACCCTCGGCGACAAAATCGATGTCACGTACTTGGAAGCCGAAAGTGCCGCGCCAGCCTAACCACTCGGCGTGATCGATGTTGACCCGCGCATCGAAGCCCTTCTGATCGAACTGCGTACCGATCTCACCGCTCGGTTCCACCTCAGCGTGCTCGTAATCGTTGCGCGTCGCGCGCACACGCACCGCATTGATCGCCGCCGACTCGGGGCGCCACTCCGCCGCAAGGTCATAGCGCGTTTGCAACATGTCGATCGACACGCCGCCGGCCTCGCCGCTGCTAAGGGCAGCGCGCACGCGCTCGTTTGATTTCTCGACCGTCGGTACTTCTTCCTCCGCTTCCTCCTCGCCAGGGCCCGGAATGCCGTACGCCGTTTCGAAACGGCTCACCGATACGCCGATGAAACCGCGCTCGCCGACGCGCGAAATCCCGAAAGATCCGCCCTGCAGGTCGCTGGCCGAGTTTGCGATCTTGCCGCGCGAAGCCTCGATCTCCTCGTCCGTGAAATCGCCCGATTCGCGCGCCGCCTTCGACAAGCCGAAATCCGCAACCTGCACATCGTCCGTGTCACGCTTGAAGGCGTCGCCGTGGAACACCCAGCGCTCGTTGCCGCCGGTGAACTTGGCCGCGACGGCACGCTCTTCGAGCGCTTCATCGCCACGAATCTCGATGGCGCCCTTGAAAGGCACGTTGAGCGCGCGCTGCGGAATCCGCTCGCTCACGACATTGACGATGCCCGCAGAGGCGCCATTGCCGTACAACAGCGTCGCGGGGCCGCGCAGCACTTCGAGCCGATCGGCAATCAAGGGATCGACCGTCACCGCGTGATCGTTCGACAGCGCCGCGACATCGAGCGACTCGCCACCATCTTCGTAAATCTGCACGCGTTCGCCCGATTGGCCGCGAATTACGGGGCGGCTTGCTTGCGGCCCAAACCACGTCGAGCTCACACCGGGCACAGTTGCTAACGAGTCGGCGAGCGTTACGCCGCGCTCGCGTACGAGCGTGTCCCCTTGGACGATGGTCGTGGGCTGCGCAATCTCCAAAGCGCTCTCGCGCAATGGCGATGCCGTCACCACAACCTCTGATAACTCCGGTGCGCGTTGCGCCTCGCTGGCCGCCGCCAGCGTTGCGACGCCGCAGCCGAGTGTGAATGCTCCCGATGAAACAACCTGGATCACGCGGCCGAAGCCGCGCCACTTCATATGCGACATGCTGAAATCCTCGACAAACAACACCACGCGAGCTCACAGCGGAGCTCGCGAACTAACGACTAGCTGAAGGTGTGTTGGCCGGGTGGGCCGCGAGATGGAGGCTGCCAGGCGGCCACTTGCGCGTACGCTTGCGCGTCCGGCAACGATTCGGCCGTGGCGATGAGAACGAGTGACGGCGCAGGCACCGTGAGCGCAACCGGCGGTGCCGGCAGACGGTCGAGCTGCAAGCACAAGCCGCAGCGCTCGCCCGCCGAATCCTCATGACCGAGATCCGGTTCGTCGTAGCCGAGCGCGGCAGCGGGCAGTGTCCGCGTTTCCCCTGGAAAATGGTAATGCGCCAGGTAATGACTGGTGGTCGCCAATAGCGACACCAGCACCCAGAGCACAATCGACCATTTGACGATGGGGCGCGACACGGCCGCTAGGGTACGGGCCGAAGTGGCCGACAGGCAAGCCAAGCGCGGGATTTGCTGCGGATTCGGCGCCGAGTCGCCATAATCCAGCGCGCAACGCCCGAGAAATCCGAAGCCAGTGAAAGTCACGCTCGAAGCTCTTCGCACCCACCTTGCCGGCAAGCTCCAGGCCGCCTATCTCGTGAGCGGCGATGAGCCGCTGTTGGTGGGCGAGGCTGCGGACGCTATTCGGGCGGCCGCCCGCGCGCAGGGCTTCGATGAACGCGATGTGCATTTCATCGAGCGCGTCGGCGATTGGGCTGGCGTGCATGCCGGCTCTAACAACTTGTCGTTGTTCGGCTCACGCAAGGTCATCGAGCTGCGGCTCCCGTCGGGCAAGCCCGGTGTCGGCGGCTCGAATGCGATCGTCGAATTGCTCGAGTCCCCGAACCCCGACAACTTGATCTTGATGATCACCGGCAAGCTCGATCGCGATGCGCAGAATGCGAGCTGGGTGAAGGCGTTCGAAAAACACGGCGCATGGGTGCCGGTGTGGCCGATCGAAATCGCGCGTCTCCCAGCGTGGCTCGCAGCGCGCGCACGAGCGATCGGTCTCGATCTCGCACAAGACGCGGCCGCGTTCATCGCGGAGCGTTGCGAAGGCAATTTGTTGGCGGCGCATCAAGAGCTCGAGAAGCTGCGGATGATGCAGCCCAGTGGCCCGGTCACTCTTGAAGCCGCACGTGCTGCGGTCGCGGACAGCGCTCGCTACGACGTGTTCCAACTCGGCGAGGCCGCACTCGCAGGCGATGTGACACGCGCGTGGCGCATTCTCGCCGGTCTGCGCGGCGAGGGCGTCGAACCGACATTGGTGCTGTGGTCACTCGCGCGCGAAGTCAAATCGCTATGGGGCACCACCGCGAGCGGCGCCGGCGCCGGCAATCGCTCGTGGTATCGCCCGACGCCGGCGCTCGAGCGTGGCAAGCGTCGTGCGGGCAAGTTGCCCTACGCCCGCTTGGGCGAGCGCGTCACCCGCGCCGACCGCATGATCAAGGGCCTGTTGCCCGGCGATCCGTGGGACGAAATGCAATTATTGATCGCCGAGTTTGGCGGCATTCGCGCGCTGCCGCTCGTGAGCGCGCGGCGCGCGTCCTAATCACTACTGACTAACTAATCGCTGGAGTTGCAGCTTGCCAATGCGTCCGATCGGCTTGTTCGGTGGCACGTTCGATCCGATTCACTTCGGTCACTTGCGCACCGCGTTCGAGTTGCAGCAGACGCTGGGGCTCAGCGAAGTGCGGTTTTTGCCCACCGGCAATCCACCGCATCGCGATCACCCGCTCGCCGATGCCAACCTGCGGCTCGCGATGGTGCGGGCGGCCGTCGCCGATCAGCCTGGGTTCATCGTCGACGATCGCGAAGTGCGGCGCACGGGCGTTTCCTATTCGGTCGACACACTCACCGAGCTGCGCGGCGAGTATCCCGATCGTTCTTTGTGCCTGCTGCTTGGCATGGATGCGTTCTTGGGGCTGCCGAACTGGCATCGCTGGCGTGAGCTGTTTGATTTGGCGCACGTCGTCGTCGCGCATCGCCCGGGCTGGAAAGCACCGACGCAAGGGCCGCTCGGCGAGCTCATGGTGGATCGCGGCACGGGCAGCGTCCAGGAGTTACATCGCGCGAAGGCGGGTCGAATCTACATCCAGGCGGTGACGCAATTGGAAATCTCCTCAACGGAACTGCGCCAAATCATCGATGCGGGACGAAACCCACGCTATCTCGTGCCAGATGCCGTGTGTGACATCATCCGCGAGACGAGGTGCTATGCTCGCGACTAACGTAGGCCACTGGCCCCTTCGGAGAGATCGTTCGGCGACATGACCACGCGCACCCAGACGCGCCGCAAAGCGGCAGCCAAGCCCAAGGCACCGGCAACCCTGTCCGCCATCGTCAACGCCGCGCTCGAAGACATGAAGGCGGTCAACATCAAGTCTCTTGATGTGCGCGACTTGACCGACGTCACCGACACGGTGTTCATCGCCTCGGGAAATTCCGATCGCCACGTGCGCTCGATCGCCGACAACGTGCTGCTGCGCGCGAAAGAAGCCGGCTATCGCCCGATCGGCGTCGAAGGTGCCCGCGAAGGCGAGTGGGTGTTGGTCGATTTGAACGACGTCGTGTGCCACGTGATGCTGCCGCGCACACGCGAGTTCTACGGGCTCGAGCAATTGTGGGAGCCCGCCGAACCGGTGGCAAAGCCCGCCCCAGCCAAGGCCGCTCCCGCAAAGCGAGCGCCAGCCAAGAAGGCCGGCTCACGACGCCCCGCGCGACGCTGAATCGAGCAGTAACGTTCGCGCCTCCGGCGGACGTTGCTTGAGCCAGATTGTAAGGATTACGCGGCGTGCGTTTGCGCATTCTCGCCGTCGGGACCCGCATGCCAACGTGGGTCGCCGAGGCGTACAACGACTATTCGAAGCGGCTCCCGCCAGCCGTGCGGCCCGAGCTCGTCGAGTTGCCGCCCGGGCATCGTGGCAGCGTTGAACGCGCGATGGCGGACGAGGGTAAGCGGCTGCTCGCCGCCGTCACCACCGACGATTTCGTCGTGCTCCTTGATGAGCGCGGCAAGTCGCTCACCAGCGTGCAGTGGTCCACCTGGCTTGGCGAGCGACGCCAAGAGGGGCGCGACGTCGCCTTCCTGATCGGTGGCCCCGACGGTTTCGATGCGTCGGTGCGCACGCGCGCCAACGCCACGTGGTCGCTCTCGGCGCTCACCTTTCCGCATGCACTCGTGCGCGTGTTGTTGATCGAGCAGCTCTACCGCGCGCACGCGCTGCTCACCCATCATCCCTACCACCGTGAGTGAACTCGATGAGTAAGCTCGCGTCAGGCATTGCGCCCGATCTGTGTCTAGCCTCGGCCTCGCCGCGTCGGAGCGAGTTGTTAGCGCAAATCGGCGTGCGCTTCGGGGTGGATGTCGCGGATATCGATGAAACGTGGCGCAAGGGCGAGCACGCCGATGCGTACGTCATGCGGATGGCGCGGGAAAAAGCGCTTGCCGTCGGTGCGCGGCGTGGCACGACGCTACCGATTCTCGGCGCCGATACCAGTGTCGTCATCGATGATGCCGTTCTTGGCAAGCCGCGCGACCGCGACGATGCAATCGAGATGCTAGGGCGCTTGTCGGGTCGCGAACATCGCGTGCTGACCGCAGTGTGCCTCGTAACGGCAGCGGCGGTGACCGAGCGCTTATCGACGAGCCGCGTGCGGTTTCGCGCGCTGACGCGGGCTGAGTGTGCGGCGTATTGGGATACGGGCGAGCCGCAAGGCAAGGCGGGTGCCTACGCGATCCAGGGCTTGGGGAGCGTGTTCATCGAAGCGCTCGCCGGTAGTTACTCGGGTGTGATGGGCTTGCCGCTATTCGAAACCGCGGAGCTGCTGCGCGCCGCTGCGATTCCGTACTGGCACAACGCTGTCACGACAGCACGTTGATCGGAGCAACGGATGAGTACCGAAATCTTGATCAATATTGCGCCGCGCGAGACCCGCGCCGCGCTTATCGAGAACGGCATGCTCGCGGAGTTGTTTGTCGAGCGCGCGAGCCGTCGCGGCATCGTCGGCAATCTCTATAAGGGCAAAGTGCAGCGCGTATTGCCCGGAATGCAAGCGGCGTTCATCGAGGCGGGGCTTGAGCGCACGGCGTTCCTGCATGTCGGTGACATCGCGACGAATCGCAGCGAGGACACACTCGTCGGTGTCGCCGCCGTCGACGACATTCGACGGCTCGTGACCGAGGGCGATGAGATCCTCGTGCAAGTGGTGAAGGACCCGATTGGCACCAAGGGTGCGCGGCTAACAACCTTCGTAGCCTTGCCGTCGCGCTTTCTGGTGTTTATGCCGCGTGGCGATGGCATCGGGGTTTCGGCACGCATTGAGGAAGAGGCGGAGCGCGCGCGCTTGAAGTCGATCATGGCCTCGCTGGTGCCCGCGAACCAAGCGGGCGGCTACATCCTGCGAACTGCGGCGCAAGGCGCCACGCTCGATGCGCTGCGAGCCGACATGCTGTATCTCGAGCGGCTGTGGGAGCACGTGCGCGAGAAAGCGACGCGAGCCCGTGCGGGCACGCTGGTGCACGAGGATCTGCCGTTGCCGCTACGCATGTTGCGCGATGAGCTCGCGCGCGGCGTCGATCGCGTGCTGGTCGATCACGCGCCGACGCACGCAGAAATGCGCGAGTTCGCGCGCGCGTTCATGCCGGAGAGCGCCACGCGCATCGATCTGCACCTGAACAACCGTCCGTTGTTCGATTTGCATGCGATCGACGAGGAGATCGATCGCGCGCTCGAGCGCCAAGTGCAATTGAAGTCGGGCGGACATCTCGTGATCGATCAAGCCGAGGCGCTGACCGCCATCGACGTGAACACCGGCGCCTATGTCGGCAACCGTAACCTCGAGGACACGATCTTTCGGACCAATCTCGAGGCGGCCGTGGCGATTGCGCGGCAGCTACGGCTGCGCAACCTCGGCGGCATCATCATCATCGACTTCATCGACATGACGGACGTCACACATCGCGAGCAAGTGTTGGCCGCCTTCGAGCGGGCGCTCGCGGCAGACCGTGCGCAATGTCACGTTGCGAGCGTGTCGTCGCTCGGTTTGGTGGAAATGACGCGCAAACGAACGCGCGAAAGTCTGGAACATTTGCTCTGCCAGCCTTGTCCTACCTGTGAAGGCCGCGGCTTCGTGCGCACCCCCGAGACAGTCGCCAACGAGATTTTCCGGGAAATTGTGCGCCAGAGCCGACAGTTCTCGAGCAAGGAGCTGATAATCCTGGCTCACCAGGAGGTCGTGGAGCGCTTGCTCGACGAGGACTCGGCCCACTTGGCCGAGCTCGAAGCGCAGGTGGGGCGGCCCATCCGGCTGCAGGCGGAGGCCTTGTACGGATTCGATCAGTACGACGTGGTGTTGATATAGCGATGCGATGAGCGAGATAGCGGCCCAGCATGCCCAGATTTCGCGCGTCACGCCGATCTGGCGACGCGCGGGGGTGCTTGTAGCCGGTCTGATCGTCACCCTGATCGTCGGCGCGATGTTCGCGCAAATTGTCATCGCTCGCGTGCCGCAGCAGCGCGCCGCGATCGAGGAAGCGCTCCGCAAACACACCGGTCTTGAGATTCGCTTCGCGTCGATGCACGTCGGCTGGGGTTTCCGCGGTGCACAAGCCGAACTCAGCGACGTCAGAATTTCCGATCCGCAGTCCGCACGCTTTCGCGCCACGGCGCCGCGCGTGCTCGTCACGTTCGATACGTGGGGCCTGTTCCGCGGTGGCGAGTTGGCGTTGGGGCGTGTAACGCTCGTCTCACCGGTCATCGATGTCGACTTGGCCAGCCTCGAGCGCGGCGTTCGGCCGCCGCTCGCTATAGCGCCTAACAACTCTCCCAACCAGCCGAAGCAGTCAGCCACCGAGCGCGACGCGCTCGCCAAAGTGGCGCAAGCGCTGCGTGCCTTGCCAGCGGGCCGGCTTGAACTAGAAGCCGCGACGGTTCGGCTGCAAGGCGCGGAGCCGTTCGCGCAAGGCGCATTGCAGATTACGCGCGCCGTCGTGCGCCGCGACGCGGATTCGGCGTCGGCATATGCCACGGTGATGCTACCGGCGGAACTCGGCAAAATGGCGTTCGTGTCGGTCGAAGCGCGGGGCTTGTTCTCGCGCGGCGACGCATTCGATGCGGACGCACGCATCATCGCGCGTCAAGTGCAATTGGCGGGCATCGCACCCGATCAGCGCGTGGATGGCTTTGCCACGGTCGATGCGCGCGCCCATGTCGTGCGCGGCGTGCTCGCCGATGGCCGTTGGCAAGTCAATCTGCGCCGTATGGCCGTCTTCGATCGAGCCGTGGGCACGCTGCCGCTGCGATTCGAGCGCGCCGATTTCAATGGCACGATCAAGCGTGCGCAAAATCGCTGGCAAGTGGCCATCGAGAATCTGCATGTCGCGCCGGCCGAAGGCGCCGGTCGATCAGCGGAGTTCGCGCTGAATGCGGCGGCCGATGGTGCCTCGGGCGTGTTGACGAGTGCGGAGGTGCCACTACCCGTGCTCCAGTTCTTGTTAGCAACAAGTTCGAGTGCCGATCAATACGTATGGCCGCGCGAACTCGCCGCCGATACGGGCGTGCTGCGCGATGTGAAGTTTTCGTGGAATACGCAGCCTGGCGGTGTGTCGGGAACGAAGCTCACGGCGCGCGTTGAGAACGGCGCCGTGCAACTCGCCGACGCAGACTTGCAGCTCGAGGCGGTACGCGGGCGTCTGAGCGGCGCTGCGGGTAAATGGCGCTTCGAGTTCGCGCCCGATGCGGCCGTCAGCGTCGTACGCACGGCGCAGAACGCGAGTGCCGGCGTGGCGCGGCTGCAAGGCGCGGTCGTCGTGGAACAGCATGCCCATGGCATGACGATTCATGCAGAAGATGTGCGCGCTACGAGTGGTCTGCTCGATGTGCGCTTGAGCGGCCAAGTGGAATCGCGGCCAGGCGGTGTGATCGATTTACATGCGCGCCTCGCGGGTTGGGATGCGTTGGCGGCACGCCAGTATCTTGCCGACGTGGTGCCGAACGCAGCACTCACCGCAGCGCTCGAGCCGCTGCGCGCAGGCCGGATCGACGCAGCGCGCGCCACGCTGTCGGGTACGCGCGATTCGAACGGCGCACTCGTCGGCGTTGATTCATCGCTGGCGGTGAGCGCCAAAATCATGGACGTGAGCTGGGCATTGCGCGGACGCGCGGAGCCGCTCGTCGGCTCCACAGTCGAGATTCGGCACGAGGGCGGCAAGACGCGTGCCTCGGTCAAGGGCGGCAGTGTCGGAGACATTCGAGTCGTCGCGGCGGACGTTGCCATTGAGCCGGATGCACCCGTGCGTGTGAGCGCGAATGCGCTCGCATCGCTCGATTCCGCGACGCTGCGCCAATCGCTGCCGGAACTCGCGCAGTTGCAGGCACAAGGCGATGCGCTGCTCGAACTACAAATGACGCTGCCGCTCGATGCGAGCAAGCCCGTTGCGTGGCGCAGCACCGCTCGCTTGAGCGATGCGAGATTCGCGCTGGCGCCTGGCATGCCGGCCCTCGATCGAGTGCGCGGCACGATCCAGTTCAACGACGGCAAGTTGACACGCTCCTCGCTCGTCGGCCAGTGGTTAGGCGGCGACGTACGCTTGCAAACGCCGTCGCGGTCGGCACGCGCACGGCAAGCGCGCGCTAACGACTCCGAGCGGTATTTCGCCTTGCGCGGTATCGCGAGCGCGGCCGAGCTGGCGCGCTGGACGGGTGTGGATGACGTCGGCGCGCTCACGGGCGATGTCGCCTGGACCGGCACGGTCGATTGGAATGCGCAGCGCGGCGAGGGCGCCGCGATCATCGAGAGTAGTTTGGCTGGCTTGTCGAGTGCGCTGCCGGAGCCCTTTGCGAAGCGTGCGTCGCGCGCGGTGCCCGTTGTTGCGCGGGTGCGTTTCGACACAGCGGGCTTGCACGATTTCGAGTTGCAAGCAAATCGCCAAACAATCCTGCGCGGCACCGTCCGCGAGCAAATGCTCGAGGCGAAGTTCGACGTGGCCAACGTGGCCGGTACGCTCGTCGGTTCTACGCAAGGCAATCGTTGGGCGGTGTCGGTGGATACGCTCGCGCTGGAGCAAGTCCCGTTGTGGCTTGGCTTGGCCAACGCCGCAGCGCGCGCGCCGACAGCGATCACCCTCGATCTCGCAGCGAACGAATTGCGGACGCCGACGCGGGGTCTGGGCCCCGTCGCGGCACGTTTCACGCGCGGTCAGGATGGCTTCAGTGTCGAACAAATCACGGTGCCGAAACTCTACCGCGGCGACGACGTGCGCCTCGAATGCCGCGCGGAGTGCCAGTTGCATTGGCAGTTCGCGGTGGCCGATCGGGCTGCACTGTCTGAGTTGTTAGGCATATCGGCAGCGCTCACGGCGAGCGAGTTCCGCAGCTCCGGTGTACTGGCGTGGCGTGCGGCGCAGGCGCCTGCGCTTGCAGCCTTGAACGGACGCGCTGACGTGGAACTCTGGCGCGGCGCGTGGGCACCGGCTGCGAGCCCCGTGCGTGCGTCGTTCGCAGATGCCACGCTGTTGCCAGTCGCAACGCTGAAGCCGCAGGGCGCGGAGTTTGAGCGGTTCCGCGCGAGCATCGAGTTCGCGAATGGTGCGGCCAAACTCAAACAGTGGAATATGGCGCTGGCCGATGGCGATCTCGCGGCACGCGGCCAGCTCTCGATTGCGGATCGGCGGCAAGACCTCGAGCTCGACTGGCGCCCGACAGGGCCCTTGCCGGCATCGGTCGACGATTTGACGTCGCGACCGCGTCTCGCGGCCGCGTGGGCTGCGATGCGCGCGCGGATGGCCGGGTCGTCTGAGGCAAGCGACGCGCCGTTCCCAGCCAAAATGCGGCTCGGCGGAACGTGGAGCGAGCCCGTCCTCATCGCCCCCGACCTCGTGGCGCAAGAGTAGGGCTTTCGGCTCGACTTTGAGTACGTCCCCCAGGGACAATGGCGGTATGCATCGCGTTGCTGCCATCCAGATGACAACCGGGCCCGATGTGCCCACCAATCTTGCTGTTGCGAAGGGCTTGCTGCGCCAAGCGGCCGAGGCCGGTGCCGTGCTCGCGGCGCTGCCCGAGAACTTCGCATTCATGGGCCTCAAAGACATCGACAAGCGCGCAGTCGGTGAGCTGCCGGGTCGCGGCCCGATTCAAGATTTCCTGGCCGCCAGTGCGCGCGAATACAAGCTGTGGATTGTCGGCGGAACGATGCCGATGAAGCGCGATGCGGCCGACAGCGACGGGCGCGTCGCAGCCGCGTCGCTCGTCTTTGACACCACTGGCTCGCAGGTTGCGCGCTACGACAAAATCCATTTGTTCGATGTCGACATTCCGGGCAAGCGCGAAGAGACCTACCGCGAGTCTGCGCATGTGGCGCCGGGCACAGAGCCGCGGGTTGTCGATACACCGATCGGCAAGCTCGGCCTCGCCGTGTGTTACGACATTCGTTTTCCAGAGTTGTTTCGTCAGTTGTCAGCCGCGGGGGCCGAGGCGTTCGTGCTGCCGTCCGCGTTCACCACGCCCACGGGCCGCGCACATTGGGAAACACTGCTGCGAGCGCGCGCCATCGAGAATCAGTGCGCGATGATCGCGCCCGCGCAGTCCGGCGTGCACCCCAATGGCCGTGAAACGTACGGCGACTCGATGATCGTCGATCACTGGGGTCGCGTTCTCGCACGGCTGCCACGCGGCACGGGCATTGCGGTCGCCGATATCGACCCCACATCTCGGGCTGAGGCCCGGCTGAATTTCCCCTCTTTACGCCATCGCGTGTTCTGAACACGCACGAGAGTTTCATGACCGATACGAAAGACGCACTCACGATCGCCCGCGACCTCATCCTGCGGCCCGGCGGCCTCGACGACAACCGGATCGAGAAGGTGTTAGGCGATGTGATGACTTCGTCGGTGGATTTCGCCGACGTGTATTTCCAACTGGCGCGCGAAGAGAGTTGGTCGCTCGAAGATGGCATCGTCAAAGACGGCAGTGCCAGCATTGAGCAAGGCGTGGGTGTGCGCGCACTGTCGGGTGAGAAGACGGGCTTCGCGTATTCGGATGAGATCATTCTGCCGGCGCTTGAAGAGGCATCGCGTGCGGCTCGCGCCATCGCCACCTCCGGCCAGCAACATCGCATTAAGGCGCTGCATCCGTCCGCCGGGCATCAGTTGTATTTGCCGATCGATCCCGTGGCAACGCTCTCCGATGACGACAAAGTGGGTTGGCTCGCGCGCATCGACCGCGAGACGCGCAAGCTCGATCCGCGCGTCGTACAAGTGATGGCGAGCGTGACGGCGGTGCATGAAGTGGTGCTCATCGCCTCGAGCGATGGCACGTTGGCCGGCGACGTTCGCCCGCTCGTGCGCATGAATGTCTCCGTAATCGTCGAGTCGAATGGCCGACGCGAACAAGGCTACGGCGGCATGGGCGGGCGCATCACGCTGCCCGAGCTCGTTGCTAACGACAAGCCGTTCGCGCTCGCACGCGAGGCGGTGCGCCAAGCGCTCGTCAATCTCGAATCGGTGCCCGCACCCGCCGGCGCGATGACCGTGGTGTTAGGCCCAGGCTGGCCCGGCATCTTGCTGCACGAGGCCATCGGCCACGGGCTCGAGGGCGATTTCAATCGCAAAGGAACGTCGGCGTTTGCAGGCCGCGTAGGTGAGCGCGTGGCCTCCGATGTGTGTACGGTGGTCGACGACGGCACGCTCGCGCGTCGGCGCGGTTCGCTCAACATCGACGATGAAGGCACGCCCACACAGTGCACCACGCTGATCGAAAACGGCGTGTTGCAGGGCTACTTACAAGACAAGCTCAATGCGCGGCTCATGGGCGTTGCACCCACCGGGAACGGGCGGCGCGAATCGTTCGCACACATCACCATGCCGCGTATGACTAACACGTACATGCGTCCTGGGAAGCATTCTCCTGAAGAGATCATCGCCTCGGTCGATCGCGGTGTGTACGCCGTGAACTTCGGCGGCGGCCAAGTCGACATCACCTCCGGTAAGTTCGTGTTCTCGGCCAGCGAGGCGTATGAGATTCAAGGCGGTAAGCTCGGTCGGCCCTTGAAGGGCGCCACGTTGATCGGCAACGGGCCCGATGTGCTCACGCGAGTCTCGATGGTGGGGAACGATCTCAAGCTCGACGATGGCATCGGCACCTGCGGCAAGGAAGGGCAGAGCGTGCCCGTCGGTGTGGGGCAGCCGACGCTGCGAGTGGATGGGCTCACCGTCGGCGGCACAGGCTGATCGATGCGAACTAACAACTGAGCCGCGCAGCTCCTCGGGTTGCAACATGAGAATCCTGCTGGCACTTGTCTTGTTTTCATTGGTGGCGGCGGTTGCCGTTGCCGAGGAAGTGCCGGCGCAACCTAACGACAAGCGCAGCTCGTTTGTGGCCAGCGTTCTGTTGAAGGAATTGCCGCCCAATACCAGCCCCGGCGAAGCGCTGCGGCGCGCGCTACCGAAACTGAAAATGCCGGACGGCAAGCCGCTCGACGCGGCCACGATCGATGACAGCCCAATTGCTGCGATTCTGCCGTTACAAAACGGGCGCGTGATCGTGTCGCTGATGGACGTACCTGTTCCGAAGGACGAATTGCGCAGCACTTGCCGCGCGGTCACGATCTGGTTCGAAGCAGCCTGCGACGTCGCTGAGGCGCATCGCGCCCACATGCTCGTCGCGGTCCTGCTCCCCGATCTCGAGCCTGTCGAAGCTGCGTTGTTAGCCTCGAAGATTGTCGCTGCCCTCGTCGATGTCGTCGAGACGCAGGCGACGGCGGTGTACTGGGGAACGGCGCTCAGCGAAACCACGGACTTTCGCAAACAAGTGCGCGACGCGTCGCGCGAATCGTTACCGATTTTGAACTGGGTGTCGTTTCAGGTGTCGCGCGACGCGAGCCAGCGCGTCTCGCTTTCGACATCCGGGATGGACGCCTTCGGGCTTTTGGAAGTTGAAGTTGAGAACTCCCAACGCGAGCCCGGCGACGTACTCGACATGATTCTCGGCATGTGCACGTACCTCTTGATACGCGGCCCCGTCGTCGACGACGGCGAAACAGTGGGCCGAAGCGATGAAGAAAAATTCAAAGTCCGGCAAGTGCCGTCGGCGTGGGACAAGGACAAGCGCGTGTATCGCGTGGAGATGTAGTCCAACGCTGGGCCACATCCGCGCATTGCGCGCCCAGCGTGTTTTGGTCGGTCGAAGTGAGGGGGAAAAATGACTTCGCGTTTTCGCATGAATCTCATGGGCCTGCTGCTGCTCGCGCCGATTGCCGTGCTTGCAGCGCCCAAAGTGCCAGCGCCACCCGTCGCAGGCTCCATCGTGGTGAGCGATGCGCCCTATGCGTGGGACAAGGAAGTCAAAGCCATCGCTCGCGTCGGTGAATCCCAAATCTTTTTGCTCCAGACGCGCGGTGGCAGCGCGGGCGTCGGCCTGCTCTTCGGCCCGCTTGGCGTCGCTGCCAATGCCAAGGCTGTGGCTAACAAGAGCGCTGAAATGGCGAGTAATGTATCGACTGCCGATGCGTTCGATATTCAAGGCATGATCAAGGCGCAGCTGGCGGCAGCGGGCGTAAGCTTGCCTGCGGATGCTACGCCTGTTATGACGCTCGCGGGCGCACTGCTCATCCGCTCCGACTTGGATAACAAGATGCGCTCGTCCCTTGTTGTTAGAGTCACGGATTCGAGCACACGCAAGGGCTGGTCCAAGGGCTATTTCTACCACTTCGCGCACGTGGGAGACGCAGCCGAGTTTCAAGCCGATGGCGGCGCGGCCTTGTTAGCGGCGTTGCGTGGCGAGCTCGAGCGCGCGACAACCGTTACGACGAACATCATTCTCGACGATTTGCGCGGGGCGTTCACCGAGTCGGTTCCGGTGGCTGTGAGCTCGGATTTCATGATGCCGCTCGGCAAAGCCAGGCTGGCATTCAAAGGCGTTCGGATCACCGAGCGCGACGGCGTCTCCGTGTATCGGCTCGATGGCAAGCCCGGCATGCTGCTGTTCCCAACGGTCGATGGCGTGCACTTGTGCCAGCCGGGGCAATGCCAAGAGCAGGCGAAGTAGGGCGGGCGCACGCGCTTGTCGCAGTTCGCACAGCTGTTGGGGGTGTCGGTGCGGCCCGCACGCTACTGCTCGTGGCAACGCTCACGGTGTAGGTGAGGCGCGATGCGCCCTGCGGTCGTTCGAGTAGATGGTGCTGGCGCGGATGCGCAGCGCGGACGCGTAGTCTGGGCGCCGGCGAAATCACTTTGGATCAATGGCTGTCTGCTCGCGTTCGTGGTGGGCGCGTTCTTTGCGACGACGGTCTCTGCAGTGGTCGTATTTGTCGTTGCGACGTATTCGACATTGTTGCTCGGCCATTCCATCGGCATGCACCGCAAGTTGATTCACCGTACATACGATTGTCCGAAGTGGGTCGAGCGATGCTTGGTGTATCTCGGCGTAATCGTCGGTATGGCCGGTCCGTTCGGGCTCATCCGCGTGCACGACGTTCGAGATTGGGCACAGCGGCAAGCGCGCTGTCACGACTTCTTCTCCCATCGACAGCCGCTGTGGAAGGATGCGTTCTGGCAGCTCAACTGCCGCTTCGTGTTCGACCACCCGCCGATCTTGCGCATCGAACATGAAGTGGCCGGCGATCGGTTCTATCAGTTTCTTGAACGTACTTGGATGCTGCAGCAACTCCCCGTAGGCATCGCGCTCTACCTACTCGGCGGCTGG
>CAYUIT010000063.1:0-18170 GCA_964444835.1 uncultured Steroidobacteraceae bacterium | reverse complement strand
GCCGCAGGCGATGCCAGCGCCGCCGCAACGGCAGCCGACACCAGTATTCGAGACATGCGCATGAAATCCTCCCGGTGAAATGAACAAGCGAAGCGCGGGCGGATTAGATAAGTTCAACGAAAGTGCGATAACCCCATGAAATCGGGGAACTCATGCGCCTTGCGACGCAGCGCACGCAATTTGACCTAACAGCTTCGATTCGCGACTATCTGCATCACATGAACACAGTTTTGAAGAATCCCCATGTTCATGGGGGTCAACGAATTCGCATCCTCATCGTCGAGGACGAAGCATCCATCCGCGAAGCGTTAGCGGCACTCGTCGAGCAACATCCGAAGCTCACGCTCGCCGGTGCAGCATCCTCTCTCGCGACCGCTCGCGTGTTGTTAGGCGTACCACATGACGTCGTGTTAGTTGATTTGCGGCTGGGCGATGGCAGCGGGGTCGAGCTCATTCGCGAGATCGCCACCCGCGGAACGGCGCGCTCGCTCGTGATTTCCGTGTTTGGTGATGAGGCCAGCGTGCTGAGCGCAATTGAGGCGGGCGCCGACGGTTATCTCATCAAGGACGCGCCGAACATCGCCGACTCGATCCTCGATGTGATGCAGGGCGGCTCCCCGATGAGCCCCGCGATCGCAGTGCACTTGTTGCGTCGCTTTCGGCGCGCGAACGGGCCTTCCGAGGGTTTGGCGGCTCACGCCGCATCGCCGCCGACAGCGCGCCTCGCACCACGCGAGCTCGAGTTGTTAGATTGCTTTGCGCGTGGGCTGAGTTACCGCGAAGCGGCGGCCGAGCTGTCGCTGTCCACGCATACGGTGGCGGATTACGTGAAGACGATCTACCGCAAGCTCGCCGTCAACTCGCGCTCGCAAGCGGTGTTCGAGGCGGTGCAGGCGGGCTTGATTCGGATGCAACGGCACTAATACCTGCGGCCACGCTCGCGCCGGGAGCCGGCACGTCGAGCGATACCGTGGTACCGCGCGGCGTCGAGTCGATCGTGAGCTGTCCACCCAGTTCCTTCGCGCGTTGCGTCATGTTGTTCACACCGCGATGGACGCTAAAGCCATCGACGAGCGCGGCAAATTCGATGACGCCGCCGCGGCCGTTGTCTGCCACTTCGATGCGCAGCCGTCCGTTGGTCGAATCGATCCGCGCGGCAATCGAGACATGGTTCGCGCCGGAATGCTTGACGATGTTGCTGCACGCCTCATGCATGATGCGAAACAATTGCAGTGTTTCACGCGGGCTGTAGCCGCCCACGGGCGGAATATTCACTTGCCAGTCCACGAACAAGCCGTTTTGTTCGAGCCACGGCGTGATCCGGTGGCGAAACATACCGAGTGCGGTGCGCAAGTCGGCGGACAGCACATCATCAAGCGAATCGATGATGAGCCGCAGATCGTTGAGGCTTTGTTCGATCAACTGCGCGACTTCGACGGACGCGCGCTCCTTGCGGCGTAGCGTCATCACCAAGCTCGAGAGCTGCCCGCCCACGCCATCGTGCATATCGCGCATGATGCGTTGGCGTTCATCCGAGAGCGCTTGCTCGCGCTCGAGTTGGCGCAGCAACTCGTGGCTCGTCTTCAAGGCACGCTCGGTTTCTTGCACGCGGCGCTCGAGCGTGGCGTGGCTTTGTTCGAGCGCTCGCGCACTCTCGACATATTTTTGCGCAACACCGACGACGAACGCCGAGACCATCGGCAAGCTCGCGAGCAATGAGTATTGGTAGTTCAGTGCGCCGGTGGTCCACATCAGCACGACATCGTGCGACACGAACGCCACCGCCATCATCAAGCAACCTAACATCCAACCCGAACGCCAGCTCGGCAGGCTGCGCGCCGCGCCCCATAGACGCCACAGCATCAGCGGCGCGACGAGGGCGAAGACAACGCGCAGCACTGCGTAGCCTTCATTGTACGCTCGCATCAGATCGGTGCCGGAGCGCCACCAGAAGAGCAGCATCAGCGGCGGCATGGCGAACATGATCCATCGATCGAGCGCGGCGCGGCGATCGACCAACCGATTCACGAAGCCGGAGCACGCGAGCAGGATGCCGAGACTCGAGCTGAAGACTAACAATGCGCGCAAGCGCTGCGACTCGGGCCACTGCGTCCAGAGCAAATCAAGGTTGCGCAAGCCGCAGAAAAAGATCAGCAGTGCGAACCACAAGAACACGCTTTCGCGACGCAACTGCGCATACACATAGAGCGCGAACGCGCCGAGCACCAAGAACAAGCCGTTGTACACGCGCAAGATATCGACACTCGCAAACGTGACCCAACGATAGGCGCGGTCGAGCGCACTTTGCGGGCCGACATACACCGCGTGCACGATGCCGAAGCCCGGTATGGTTTGCGCGACGATGATATCGACCACATTGTGATCGGCCCGCAAATACTCGGGGCGCACGCGGAATAGCGCCGGGTGATAGCCGTTCACCGCGATCGGTGGATGGATCGAACCTGCTTCACCGAGGAAGCGGCCATTCAGATAGGCGGCCACGCTGTTGTCGTAAGTCGGGATGAAGATCGCGATGGGTTCGTCAGGCGACGTGGGCGCCGGCAGTTCGAAGCGAACGACGACGTACGTCGCTTGCTTGCCATTCGCGAGCCCGCGCATGCGAGTGAGTAGCTTGTACGGCTGCCACGCGTTTTCGTTGATCGCTTCGAGCCGCGGCCGATCGATGACCTGCGCACGTAATTCCGTGATCGCGCCTTCACGCGGGACGACGGTGTAGAGCGCCGCCAAGATCGCGAGCGCCAGCAGCGTCATCAACGCTACGGGAACGAGCACTCGCCAAGTTGAGTTGCGTTGAGCCGCCATCGGCTGCATTGTCGCAGTCAAATCGGCTCCGGCGTAGCCGACCCCCAAGAATTTGGGGATAGCTCTTACGCGGCGCGACGCCAGAGACGTTGGGTCGCGATCGCGGCACCTTCGACGAGCGAGCGCAGCTTCATATAGGCCACGTCTGGATCAACGGGGCCGAAGCCCGCAAAGGTGCCGAATCCGCAATCCGTACCCGCGATCACTCGTTCGCGGCCGACGATGTTCGCAAAGCGTTCAATGCGCTCCGCCACGAGCAAAGGATGCTCGACATAATTCGTCGTCGTGCTCAACACGCCTGGCACGAGAATCTTGTCGTCGGGTAGTTTGGCATCGCGAAACACGACCCACTCGTGAGCGTGGCGTGGATTCGCGGCTTCAAACAACAACGCTTGCGGCTTGGCACGCGCCACGACCGGCAACAATTGCTCCATCGGTACGTCGTGGTGATGGGGACCTTCGTAGTTGCCCCAGCACACGTGCATCCGAATGCGATCGGCGGGCACGTTGCGCAGCGCATGATTCAACACCTCGACATGCTTGGCTGCCAAATCGAGGAACTCACCCGTGGCTCGATCGCGATACATCGTATGCCGCCCCATCCCGAGATCGGGCGCATCGATTTGCAGCAGCGTGCCCGTGGCCGCAATCGCTTCGTATTCGGCGCGCATGCCCTCCGCGACGGCTTCCAAGTAGTCGTCAGGCGTTTTGTAGAAGTCGTTAGGCTGAAACAACGCGATGGTGCCTGGCGACGCCGCATTCATGAACGACTCGCCGCGCGGCCGCGCCGCTGCCACAGCTGCGGTGAGATTGTTCAAATCCTCGCTGAGCGGCTCGAGGTTCTTCACGCGGATCTCGCCGACGCAGCGCGGACGGCGGTACTTCGCTGTGGCGCCCGAATCCGCCAATTTCTTCAAGATGCGTGGAAAGTCCACCAAATCTTGGCCGGGCTCGCGCGGCGTGTCCCCATCGAAGCCTGTCAACCGATCCTTGATGTACGTGGCGTAGCTGATCTTGCTCATCTCGCCGTCGCTGACGACGTCGATGCCCACCTCAACTTGCCGCGCAACGACGTCGCGCACCGCAGCCGTGATGACGTTCGCGTGATCGGCCGGCAACGCATCGCCGTTCTCACGCGCGAACAGCACATCGACCACGGCCTGCGAGCGCGGCAGGCTGCCGACGTGCGTTGTTAGTATTCGATCGTCGCTACGCTTCATGGGGCCCTGTCAGCACGCTCAGCGGAACATATTGTTGGAACGATGATCGCCCGCCAACCAGCGCTTCAGTTCGCTGTGCGCGTCCTTCAGTCGCTGCGCGTTGATCTTCTCGGCCTCGGGATGATCGAGGGTGAACTCGACGATCATGCCGTTCGGATCCGTCACATAAACTGAACGACAATAGCCATGCTCGAGGATGAATGACTGCGGCTCTTTGTATCCGGCCGCCTTGAGTCGCTGTTCGATCCCCGCTTGCGTTTCAGCATCGACGTTCAGCGCGATGTGATGAAACGGCGTGAAGGGCATCTTCGGGCCAAACAACTCGGCATCTTCCGGCTTCTCGAACTGGAAGAACGCCAACGCACCGCCATCCGCCAAACCAAAGAAGCAGTGCGCGTACGTGCGAACGGCACCGAACAATTCATCGGACTCGCACCAAGTTGCGAGCAAAGGCAGGCCGATGATGTCTTCGTAGAACTGCCGTGTCTTCTCGAGATCCCGCGACACATACGCTGTGTGATGCAGCCGCGAGGGAAGTTTCTTTGCCGTTGCCGTTGCCATCGTGAACCCCTAACAATCAAAAGTTATACTGAAACTCGACGCCGTAGCGGCGCGGTAGCGCGCGGAACAAGAAGCCACCCGGCGAGAACTCCGCATTGTACTTCTCGTCGGCCAGATTCTTCGACCACGCGGTGACCGCCCAGTTGTCTCCCTCGAGGCCCACGCGCGCATCCAGCAAGCTCACCGGATCACGGGACGTGGTGTTGTACGGCTCCCACCAGGTGCGTCCAATGCGCTGCAGATCCGTGCGCATCGTCAAGCGATTGCCGTTCGCCAATGGGTAGCTCAACTGCGCACCCACATTCATCGTGGTCTTCGACACGAGCGGCGCTTGGTTGCCGATCACAGATGGGTCTTCCATCCGCGTGATCTCGCTGTCCGTGTAGCCGAAGTTCGCGAACAAGCTCAGGTGCTCGGTGACCTTGGCGGTGACGTCAAACTCGACGCCCTCATAATCCGCATCCAGGTTGCCCAGGTTCTGCGTGGAGTTCGCCGCCAGGAACACGAAGAAGTAGCCATTCTCCGATTCGGTCTTGAACGCGCTCAACCCGGCGCTGAGTCGACGATCGAGGAACTCACCTTTGACGCCGAGCTCGATCGTGTCGGCCACTTCAGCTTCGAACAAGTCGTTCACGCCAGCAATCCCGTTTGCGTCAGCCACGGCACCCACGCCCGTTTGATTGAAGCCGCCGCTGCGGAAGCCGCGACTCCAACCGCCGAAGAATGTGACGTTGGGTGACGGCTTATAGCGCAGCGTGAACTTGGGCTGTAACTCATCCCACTTGTTCTTGCGCACCGCGCCGGTGCCAGACGTGGAGCCGAGCGGTAGGAACGCCGTCGGCGTCTCCGTGGTGTTCTCGCGTTCGTCTTCGTCGTAGCGCAGGGCGGCATCGATCTCAAACTGATCGTTCACACTGAACGTTGCGTTACCGAAGATGGCCCAGGCCGTGTTGTCTTGCGAGTCCGCCAAGAACGTGCTGTTCGGGTTGTTACCTGTTAGACGCGGTTCGCGGTACACAGGGAACACGCCAGCGCCTGTGTCGACCATGTTGCCGGTCGAAATGAACCTATCGGTTTGCACGTAGTACGCGCCCGCGATCCAGCGAAAGCGCCCATCGCTCGGCGAGGCGATGCGCAACTCTTGGCTGAAGGAATCGAGATCGAGAAACTGGCTTTGATTGAGATCCGTGCCAAACAAGGCGCGGAACACAGATGTGGCAGCGGGCCGGAAGTCGTAGGCATCGCCCGTCAGAACCTCCTCGGTCTTGTTGTAAGCCGTCACGGACGTGACGGTACCGAGTGCCGTTTCGAAATCGAGCTTGAGCGAGGCGGTGACGAGATCGCGATCGTTCTGCCCGGGATTGTCGAGCTGAATCGGCGACGTCACGTCGTTGGCATTCGGCGGTGTCGTGAAGCTCGAGAACGGATTCGCTTCGACATCGCGCGGAATCACGAAGTACAGCGCACGCGTTTCGAGCTTGCTCGCCGCGACTCGCAGATCGCCGGTGAACGTGTCGTTAGGCTTCCACGTGAGCCGCACTCGACCCGAGATGTCTTCCGACGGATCGGCTTTGCCACCAAGAAACACGTTGTCGAGAAAGCCGTCCGTGTCGGTGTAGTTCAGCGATGCACGGAACTTCAGCGTGTCAGATCCGCCAACCGGCCCGCTCACGCCCACTTGGGCGCGCTTTGAAGAGCCGTTGCCGAAGCCGAGCTTCACTTTGCCTTCGAGTGCGTCTGCGGGGTCTTTCGTACGGATGATGATGGCGCCGCCGATGGCGTTGCGGCCGTAGAGCGCGCCCTGCGGACCTTTCAACACTTCGATCTGCTGGATGTCGAACAGTTCTTTGTTGAACTCGGCGGGATTCGTCTCGAGCACACCGTCAACGAGCACCGCCACGGACGGTTCGCTGTTACGCGCTTGCGAGACGCCGCGCACAACCACGAACGCGTTGCCCGCATTCTGCGTTTCGACCAACGTCATGTTCGGCACGAGCGCGATGAAATCGCCGGGCCGTTCGATGCCGGCTTGTTGAATCGCCGCTTCGGTGAACACGCTCACCGTGACTGGAACATCGCGGAAGGACTCGTCGCGTTTGCGGGCGGTGACCGTGACTTCCTCGAGCGCTTGCGCTGAGGCATCTTCGGCCGCCTGCACGCTGCCGACGCCACCAAACGCGAGCGCGGTGCCGATCGTTAGTACTCCAACCCCTCGATTGATTTTCATCTTGCCTCCACAGTGATCGCATGGAGCGCCGAGCGCTCAATGCTTTTTGAGTTCCTCGCGCATCAACTTGGCGCCGGCGACCATCGCTTGCATCTTGCCGAAGGCGACTTCGCGCGGCAGATACTTCATGCCGCAATCAGGCGCGACAATGATGTTCTCCGGTGCCACAAACTCCAGCGCACGTCGGATGCGGTGTGCGACGAGTTCCGGTGTTTCGATATCCGCTGTCGATAGATCGATGACGCCCAACATGATCTTCTTGTTAGCCAGGCGGGCGAGTACGGAGCAGTCGAGATTCGATTGGGCCGTTTCGAGCGACACTTGGCCGCAGCGGCATTCAGCGAGCTCCGGTAGGAACGAATAGCCAGACGGCCGTTCATGAATGATGGCGGCGTAGCCGAAGCAGATATGTACGGCGGTAGTGCCGACGACGCCGTCGAGCGCGCGGTTGAGCGCGCGCAGGCCATACGCACGCGCTTCGTTCGGGCGTGCTTGCATGTAAGGCTCATCGATTTGCACGACATCGGCACCGGCTGCGAACAAGTCGCGAATCTCGGCGTTGACGGCAGTGGCGTAATCCATTGCAGCGAGTTCGCGGCTGCCGTCGTAGTAGTCGATCTGCGCCTGCTGAGCCATCGTGAAGGGCCCGGGCACGGTGATCTTGATCATGCGGTCGGTGTGCGCGCGCAAGAACTTGACGTCCTCGACTTCGACAGCGTGCTTGCGACGAATGGTGCCGACGACGCGCGGTACCGGGTTCGGGTGCCCGCTGCGATCGAGCGCCGAGCCGGGATTGTCGAGGTCGACGCCCTCGAGCGCGGTTGCGAATCGATTCGAGTAGCTTTCGCGGCGAATCTCGCCATCGCTGACGATGTCGAGGCCCGCGGCTTCTTGCGCGCGAATCGCCAGCACCGTGGCATCGTTCTGCGCTTCGACGAGATGCTCAGGCGGTATACGCCACAGCTCGCGCGCACGCACGCGCGGCGGAAAGCGTCCGGCGAGTTTCTTGCGATCGATCAGCCACTCCGGCTGTGGGTAGCTACCAACCAAGGTGGTGGGGAACAACAGTGCCATGCTCAATCGCCTTTCGTGCCAGGCCAGCGTTCGCCACGCTGGGTAGCGGCGCGAATTGCGGCGCCGTGTTCGTCGAGTGTGGGCGCCGCCGTAACGCTGCTCGCGCGTTCGCCGTCGAATTGCACGGCAGGGCGCACGGCGTGCGTCGCTTGATGAGGCGCGGTGACCGGAACCATGAGGCCGAGGTGCTTTACTTGCGGATCGTTGACGGCCGCTGCGATCGAGTTGATCGGCGCGAACGGCACGTCATTGCCGCCGAGCCGCTCGACCCAATGCGCGGTCGACTGCTCGCGGAAGCGTCGATCGAGCTCCGCGCCTAGCTCCGCGTAGTTCTCGATACGCTTGAGCCGCGTGCTGAAGCGCGGGTCACTGCGCAGTGTCAGCGCGTCGAGCGCAGCTGTTAGGCCTTCCCAGAATTTTTCGAGCGACGACAAGTGAATCGCGATGAGCCCGCCGTCGCCGGTGCGCAGGATGTGTGCTTGCGCAAGCTTCGGACGATCGCTCGACTTCGGCACCTCGCCCAGCGCGAAGTAAGCGGCGTAAGGCTCTACCGCGAAGTGCGCCATCGCCTCGAGCATTGACACTTCAACGACACGGCCACGGTTTGTGCGCGTCCGCTCGAAGAGCGCGCCTAACACGCCGTAAGCCGCATAGATCCCCGTGATGGCGTCGGCTAATGCGGGACCCAAGAAGCGCGGGCGTTCGGGATCGACGACGACGCTCAAAAAGCCGCTCAAGGCCTGTGCGACCGAGTCGTAACTGGGCCGGTCGACATAGGGGCCGCTCGAACCGAAGCCGCTGATGGAGCAATAGAGAAGCCGTGGATTGAGTTCATGCAAGCGCTGGGCGCCGGCGCCTAACTTGTCGGCGGTGCCGGGCCGAAAGTTTTGGATGTACACGTCGGCTTCGCGGATCAAATCGTCGAACAAGCGCCGGTCCGCCGCTTGTTTGAGGTCGAGCGCGACACTGCGTTTGTTGCGGTTGTACGCCTGGAAGTGCGGCGAGTACTGGCCGCCTTGGTAGGCGCGGTACGGATCGCCGTCGGGGCTCTCCACTTTGATGACGTCGGCACCCAAGTCCGCGAGCATCATGCCGGCGCACGGGCCCGTGATGAACGTCCCCTGCTCTACGACGCGGATTCCAGCGAGTACTTTGCCCATGCTCATGCGTGCGGCTCAGGTGGTGGTGGGCTCGAAGCCGTCTGGACGGACACCGTCGTAGTCGATCGCTTTCACGGCCGCATGAGAGAGCACGAAGCCTACGGGCCGCTGCTGCTCTTCTAACAAGTGAGCGATCAAGCTCGCTGTTCGGGCTAACAGCGGCACACCCTTGAGCGCGAGCAATGGATAGCCGGCATCGAGCATGACAGCCGCGATGGCACCCGACACATTCAATGCCAGCGGCTTGCCGACCACCTCGGGCATCAAGCGCACGATGGCATGCGCCACTGTGGAATAGCGCTGCGGCAGTTGCGTCTCGCCGAGCACGGCTAACAAACGGCGTGCGCGCGGGTCGTAGTCGCGGTGCAATGGGTGGCCGTAGCCTGGAATGGCTTTCTTGGCCGCGCGATACTCAGCGAGCACCGTTCGAGCCGCATCTTCGAGCGATCCGCCCGCAGCCCGCGTGACGATTTCGTCGAGGAATCGGCCGGCATCTTGCGCCGCGCCCAGGATGACCGAGCCGCAGCCTAACAAGCCGGCCGCGACGGCGCCTTGCATCGATTCCGGTGCAGCCGCAAACGTCATGCGCGCAGCCTGCACACTCGGCACGAAACCATGTTCGGCAATCGCAACCAACGTGGCATCGAGCACGCGACGCTGCTCGGCGCTCGGTAGCTGCCCCACAATCAGTAACCACACGTGATCGGTAAACGTGACGTGGCCGATGAGCTCGCCGCACAGATCCTTGCCGCGCACGACAATGGTCTCGGCGTTCGAGGCGCAGATGGCCGACGAACGATTCTCTTGGCGTCCGATCTTCATGCGAAGCGGGGTCCCTCGATGCCGCGTGATTTCGCTATGCGAAATCTATTTCGTAATGCGAATATCGTGCGTACACTTCCGAGGACTGTCAACGCTTTTCGGCGTTCTTTCGCATACCGAAACATCATGCTCGACACGCATCGCAATACGCCGCGGCCCAGTCGCCGCGAGGTCATGGGCGGACTCGCCAAGGGCTTGGAGGTCCTGCGGACGTTCTCGCGCGAACGCCCCGCGCAGACCTTGAGCGAGATTGCCGCGGCGACGGACTTGCCGGCGGCCACCGCGCGGCGCTGCCTGCACACGCTCGAAGAACTCGGCTACGTGATGCGCAATGGCCGCTCGTTCTTGTTGCGTCCCAAGGTGCTGGAACTCGGCGCCGCTTATCTCGAATCGATGAACATCGAGGCGCTGACCGGCAATCATCTCGAAGAGATGGCACGACAGACTAACGACTCAGCTGCACTCACCGTACTCGACGGCACCGAGATCGTTTACGTGGCGCGTGCCTCGGTGCGCACGTTGATGCGCTTGGAAGCCCATATCGGCAGCCGCATCCCAGCGTACCCGACTTCGATGGGACGCGTGTTGTTAGCTGGCCTCTCGCCCGATCGGCTTGCTTGGTATTTTGCGAACGCCAACATCACGGCGCTCACCGAGCGCACTGTCGTCGAGCCGCAAAAGCTGCGCGCCTTGATCGCGGATGCGGCCCGTGTGGGCTACGCAGCAGTCGAGGACGAACTCGCCTATGGCGTGGTTGCGGTTGCCGTGCCGGTGTTCGATGCGCGCGGTCGTATCGTTGCTGCATTGAATAGCTCGAGCCATTCGAAGCGCATCAGCAAAACCAAGTTGGTGCGCGAACGCCTCGATCTGCTGCGGGAAATGAGCGCACGAATCGCCGCCGAGCTGCCCAAAGTGCAAGGGCTGTCGCTCAGCGCGCAGCTCTAACGGCCTCGTGTCCAGAGTGCCGATGTGTAGCGCGCGCGACAGACTCGCGACACCGGACGGAGCCACGCTCCGCTACTGCGCTGAAGGCGCGGGTCCCACTATCGTGTTGGTGCACGGCTGGGCCTTGACGCTCGACTTATGGGAGTCGTTAGCCCAAGTGCTGGTCGATTCCTTCCGCGTGATTCGCTGGGATCGACGGGGCTTTGGTGAGTCGAGCGGCGCTGCGAACCTGGCAGCCGATACGCAGGATCTGTTTCGTTTGCTCGATCATCTTGGCATCGCCCGCGCAGCGGTGCTCGGCATGTCGCAAGGTGCGCGGGTCGCGTTGCTGGCCGCGCAACATGCGCCGCAGCGCTTATCTGCACTGATTCTCGATGGCGCACCCGCAAAGCCGCCGGCCCCAGGAGAAGTCCGCGAGCTCCCGCTCGGCGAGTTTCGCCGCATACTCGACACCGAGGGCGTTGCCGCGATGCAGCGCGCGATCTCGCGTCATGCCGTGATGCAGCTCGCGACTCGCGACTTGGCCGTACGCGATGCGCTGCGCGCAATGATCGCGCAGTACGCGGGCCACGATTTGCAATTCATGGACGATCTCGCGGCGAGCGATGATGCGCTCCGTGTTCCGGCACTCAGGCAAATCCGCACCCCCACACTGGTGCTCAACGGCGCCTTGGATTCCGCGGCCCGCGTCCTATACGGTGAGGAGATCGCGCGCAGCATTCCAAACGCGGAGCGCGTGGTACTGACGGGTGCCGGTCATTTGGCGGTGCTGGATCGGCCAGCAGACTACGCCAGGCTCGTCCGCCAATTCTTGGTTCGCGTGTCCAGTTCAGCAGACTTGAGCTAGCGCCCCGGCGGCAAGCCGTGTGGGGCAATCAGCCCGTTGTACCAAGCAATCATCAGCAGAATGAACAAGCCGACCGACAGCGCAACGCGGATGGTGAGCGCGCGTGCCATTTTCTTCGAATCGCCCTTGCCGCTCGACAGGTGGAACAGTGCATTGCCGAGGCTCGCTACGATGGCGATCAAGGCGACGATAATCAGTATTTTGACGAGATCCATGATGAGCGCGCGATTATAGGGCTGGCACGCGCGCCGAGCGGTACAATTTGCGGGCGTATTCGGCTGTGGTGTTACGACGGGAATGGCGATTCGTCTGCAGATAGGGAGCCGCGTTTTTGCGCCCTCCTGGTTGATGACGATCGTCACAGTGGTGTTGCTGGCGACGTTCTTGAGCCTTGGGCGTTGGCAGTGGCACCGAGCCGCTGAGAAGCAAGCGTTGTGGGACAGTTTTGCGCGCGGTACCGATGCACTCATGGCGCTCGGTTCGCGACGGACGACCGAGCTCGACCGCTACGCGCACGTGAGCGTCCTCGGACGCTACGAGCCCGAGCGGCAGTTCTTGCTCGACAACCGCACGCTCGACGGGCGCGCAGGTTACGAGGTACTGACGCCGCTGCGCTTGCCCGACCAACGCGTGTTGTTAGTGAATCGCGGCTGGGTGCCGTTCACGGGCTTTCGCGACCGGCTACCCGATGTCACGCTCGCACAGCCTGCGGAGCTGACGGTGAAGGGCCGCCTCGACGAGCTGCCGCGGGCGGGCTTGGCATCGGGCCGGCAGGCGCCAGCGACCGACGGAGCATGGCCGCGGATTACTAACTACCCGACCGCCGACGAACTCGAGCGTGCGTTCGGCGGCCGCATCGAGCCGCGTATGCTACTGCTCGATGCGACTGAGCCCAACGGCTATGTGCGTCGGTGGCAGCCACCGGGCATGGCGCCGATCAAGCACACGAGCTACGCGGTGCAGTGGTGGAGTTTCGCAGTGCTGTTGTTAGGTTTGTTCGTAGGTTTGAATTTACGGAAGGTGAAGTAAGTGGAAGCGGCTACGGCAACGGAAGCAGCGGCGCGCGCGCAGGGGCGTCGCAAGTTCGTCATCATCGCGGCGCTGTTCTTCCTGCCGGTCGCGCTGTCCTTTGCGCTGTACTACGGCAAGCTGTGGCGACCGAGCCAAACGAGCAATCACGGCGTGTTGATCACGCCGGTCGTGCCGCTGCAAGGCATCCCGAGCGACCTGCCACTGCAAGGCAAGTGGTCGCTGGTGTACATCGGCGATGGAACTTGTGATGCAGCCTGCCAAGACACGCTGGTATTCGGCCGCCAAGTACGGCTGACGCTGAACAATGAGATGACACGCGTACAGCGCATCTTTTTGGCGACGAGCAACTGCTGCAACACGGCTTATCTGCAGAGCCAGCATCCGGGGCTGCTCGTACGCGACCTCACGAGCGCAGATGGTGAGAAGCTGTTAGCTCAGTTTCCCGACATCGAGCGTGCGCGCACACTCTTCATTGTCGATCCGCTAGGCAATTTGATGATGCGCTATGACACGCGCCAACCGCCGAAAGGCCTGCAGTCGGATCTCAAGAAACTCCTCAAACTTTCGCATATCGGTTGATCATGGCTACTGCTTCCTCGTACGCGGTGTGGATCCGCAAGCTCGCGCTGTTTGGCGCGGCATTGTGTGTGTGCGTCGTCGTATTCGGTGCGTACACGCGGTTGTCGGATGCCGGCCTCGGGTGCCCCGATTGGCCGGGTTGCTACGGGCACGTCACACCAGCAGGCGCTGCGAAGAACGAAGCACACGTCGAGTCGCTATTTCCAGGCTGGGATTTCGAGTCGCGCAAGGCCTGGATCGAGATGATCCACCGCTACGCCGCGACGGCGCTGGGCTTCGTGATCGTGTTGATCGCCGCGTTCGCGATCGTATCGCGCCGCGAGCGCTTGGTGAGCGTGCCGTTCACTATCGTGCTACTCGTCACCGTCGTGCTGCAAGGCATGCTGGGAATGCTCACAGTCACATGGCTGTTGAAGCCGCTCATCGTCACGGCGCATTTGATTGGCGGCCTCACCACGCTCTCGTTGCTGTTGTGGTTGTGGCTAACTACTCGCCGGCGCATTCAGTTTGCGAGCGACATCCAGAGCGTGACGCTGCAAACCACAGCCGTGGTGGCGCCGGCGCGCACGACAGCAGCCAAACGTTGGGCGGTGGTGGCGTTCGTGGCGCTCGGCCTCCAAATTGTGTTGGGTGGTTGGGTGAGCACGAACTACGCGGCCGTCGCCTGCCCCGACTTGCCGAAATGCCAGGGCGCGTGGATTCCCGAGGCGGACTTCTCCGAAGCGTTCGTGCTGTGGCGCGGGCTCGACATCAATTACGCGGGCGGCGTGCTCGATCACCCGGCGCGCGTCGCGATTCATTTCACGCATCGCGTCGGCGCCATCGTGGCCACCATTGCCATATTGCTCGCGGCCTGGGCCGCGTGGCGCCTCGAATTCGCGCGTGCCCGGAAGGCCGCGCTCTTCTTGGTAGGCGCGCTGGTGTTGCAGCTCGTGATTGCGTTTACCATGGTGCTCAAGGCGTTTCCGCTGACCTTGGCGGCCGCACACAATGCCGGTGCGGCGCTGCTCATCATTGGGATCGTCTACCTGAATCGTTCCTTGCGACCTGTCACGCCGCGAGAGTGAGGAAGCGCCGATGCTCGAGATTCGCCCCAACTGTGAGTGCTGCAATCGAGATCTGCCGAACGGCTCGCCCGACGCACTGATTTGCAGTTTCGAGTGCACATTCTGTAATGCGTGTGCAGCCGAGAGGCTCGGTGGAAGTTGTCCAAACTGTGGCGGCGATTTGGTCACGCGGCCCACACGGCCCGCCGCAGCGCTTGCGCGCCACCCGGCCTCGACACAGCGCATCTACAAACCAGCCGGCTGCACGCCGTAGGGGCCACAGCGCGGCCCGTCTCGGCGGGGCGATTCGAGCCCCAATCTGGTAACCTCTGCCACCCCCAGAAATTGCCGTTGCCGGCCCGTTATCGTGTCCACCCCTGAGCCAGTCATCGAGCTGCCCGCTGCCGTTTCATGGCGGAGCTATTACGAGCTGACGAAGCCGAAGGTGGTCGCGCTCATCGTTTTCACGTCGATCGTGGGTACGTTGTTGGCGAGCCCCGGCTGGCCGCCGCTCGATGCGCTGCTCATCGGGAACTTGGGGATCGGATTGGCCGCCGCGTGTGCCGCTGCCATCAACCACGTGCTCGACGAGCGTATCGACGCGCAAATGGCGCGCACCCGTCACCGGCCGTTGCCAACCGGTCAAATGGCTCCGCGGCAAGCGCTGACGTTTGCGGCGGTGCTCGGCGTCGCGTCGATGCTGTTGTTAGCACTGTGCATCAACCCGCTCACGGCGGCGCTCACCGGTGCCTCGCTGATCGGGTATGCGGTGGTGTACACCGTGTGGCTCAAGCGCGCGACCTCACAAAACATCGTGATCGGCGGCGCAGCCGGCGCGGCGCCACCGGTGCTGGGCTGGGCAGCCGTCACGAACACCATCGACCCGAACGCGCTCTTGTTGTTCTTGATCATCTTCGTGTGGACACCGCCGCATTTCTGGGCGCTCGCGATCGCGCGCAAGGATGAATACGCGCGCGCTGGCATTCCGATGTTGCCCGTGACGCATGGCGTGGAATACACACGCTTGCAGATCTTGCTGTACACCGTGTTGTTAGCTGTCGTGACGGTGTTGCCGATTCTGACGGGCATGGGCGGCGCCATCTATGCCGTAGCGGCCGTCGTGTTGAACGCGATGTTTTTGTACTACGCGTGGGCGCTGAAGGTGACCGCGCGTGCGGACCTGCCGATGAAGGTGTTCCGCTTCTCCATCACGTGGTTGATGTGGATCTTCGCGGCGCTACTCGTCGATCACTACTTGCCGATCAAGGTGCCGCTCTAACGCCTCACTGCGTTGGGTTCGCGGGTGCCTCGACCGCGTACACCTGAGTCACTGCCGTGCGGCCCCCTTCGTCCAGCACCATGTACTGCACCGTGCGGTTGTCTTTTCGATAGTGCAGCATCGCTGAGCCCGGCGACTCGCTGGCAACCTCTTCCTTCCAACCCTTCTCGCCCATCTCGGCGCGCAATTTCTTGAATACGTCGCCTGTCGTGCCGTCGGCGAGATAGCTCAGCATGGATCCGTCGGCGGTGATCACCGACGAGTTCAGCTTGGCATCGCGCGGCGTGAAGATGTCGGCCGGATAATCCTTCGGCATCTGGGTGTTGTCGCCCGTCGTCATCGAAAACATCTCACCGCTCTCGGTTTTCATGGAGATGTTTGCGCCGTCGTTGGTGATATCGACATCGGCACCCGTTTGCGACTCGATGATCTTTTCGGCAGTGAGTTCTTCGGCCTTCTTGCCGCACGCGATGAGAGTGGTGGCGGCCATTCCAACCACTAACAACTTAACCAGAGTTGGCATCGGATTCTCCTCCAGGGATTTCGCAAACCGTATCAGGCTGCGAACAACTTGTCAGCGACGAACGGATTGTTACGGCGCTCAGCGCCAAAAGTCGACAACGGGCCGTGGCCGGGAATGAACCGCACGTCATCGCCCAATGGAAAGAGATTCTCGCGGATCGAGCGAATCAACGCGGCGTGATCGCCGCGCGGGAAATCGGTGCGCCCGATCGAGCCTTGGAACAGTACATCGCCCACAATGGCGATCCGGCTCGGCGCGTGGAAGAACACGACGTGGCCGGGGGTGTGTCCGGGGCAGTGGCGTACCGCAAGCTCCACCTCCCCGACCGTCACGCGATCGTCTTGCTCGAGCCACCGATTCGGCGTGAACGCCTTGGAGGGTGGAAACCCGAACATCTCGGCTTGCGCGCCGAGTTGCTCGATCCAGAACAGATCGCCGCGATGCGGGCCCTCGATCGGCACTTGCAGGCGCTCTGCAAGCTCAGCCGTTCCGCCCGCGTGGTCGATGTGAGCGTGCGTGAGCAGGATTTTCTCGACCGTGAGCTTCGCATCCTGGACGAAACCCATGATCCGCTCGAGATCGCCGCCCGGGTCGATGACAGCCGCACGCTGGGTTGCATCGCACCAAAGCACAGAACAGTTCTGTTGGAACGGGGTGACCGGAATTACTTGGATCTTCATGACAGAGGCATAGGCGTAGCGCACCGTTATTGTACGATGCGCGGACCGCATCGACGCAGCCGAGGCTTGCAGCGATGACCGTGACCGCCGACGAGGTGTTCGGTGTCCGCCTGCAGGTACCTGCGGTGGCAGGCGCATACCTCGTTTTACATTTTCTCGCGGTCTCGGTCGGGCTGTCGCTGCAGATCGATCCACCGTCGATCGCGCTGTTCTGGCCATCGGCCGGCGCGTTGTTGGGCGCCCTCCTGCTGTACTCGCGACGCTACTGGCCCGCCATTCTCGCCGCGGCGGTCATCGCCGAACTTGCCGCCAACACGTGGCTTGCCCCCGCGGTCGAGTTGCGATTCGCTGCTGGGCTCGCGGTGGTGAGTGCACTCGAAGCCCTGCTGGGTGCAGCCGTCGTACGCAAGTTGTTAGGCAACCGCCTGCAACTGGCGCGGATCCGTACCGTGTTGGTGTTCGGCGGCGCAGTCGCGGTCACGACCTTCCTCGGTGGTTTGGTCGGCGGCGCCGTGCTGCGCGCGGCCGACTTCCGGACCGCATTTTGGTTGGATCAACAGATTTGGTGGCTGAGCGATTTCATGAGCGCGCTCACGGTTGCACCGCTGCTCCTTACCTTCGGCTATCACGGCTTGCGTGCCAGCCCCGGCAACCCCCTGCGTGCCAATCGATCATCGCTGTTAGCGTGCATCACTCTACTGGCGGTCCTGATGCTCGTCTTCTCGCGCGTCACGGGCTCGGGCGCGTCTGCGCTCGACGTGCCGTACTTGCTGTGTCCCGTGCTGATTTGGATTGCAATGACGAGTGGTCCGCGCCGCACAGCAGCGGCCATCCTCACCGTGATCGCCATCACGAGCTTCGCTACGGTGAATGGCTTCGGTCCATTTGGTGATATCGAGAGCGCCGTTGCACGCGCCTATCAGCTCGTGGCGTTTCTCACGCTCGGCGCGCTGCCGGCACTGATCGTGCAAGCCGCAATGCACGAGCGCCGCGCCGCCCTCGAGGCCGTCAAGGCAAGCGAAGATCGGTATCGTGCGTTCGTGGCTAACAGCTCAGAAGCGATTTTTCGGACCGAGCTTGATCCGCCAATGCCGACCGCGCTGCCGATGGAGCAACAACTCGAGTGGCTTCGCAAAAACATGGTCGTGGCCGAGTGCAATCCTGCGTTCGTCGCAGCACAAGGCCGCACGGCCGAAAGCGCCACCGTCGGCACGAAGCCCGGTGAGCACCCCACATGGTCGCAGCTCTATACCGAGCGCATTCGTGAGGCGATCACTAACAACTACCGCATCAAAGATATCGATCACGTGATTCCAGGGCCGTATGGCCTCGATCGCGTGCTGCAGGTGTCG
>CAYUIT010000062.1:16634-18396 GCA_964444835.1 uncultured Steroidobacteraceae bacterium | reverse complement strand
CGAGCGTCGGCTGCTGAACCAGCGGCAGTCGGTCTTGTGTGGCATGCGCAAAGGCTGCGCGATACGCGAGATGATAGGTCCGGATCGCTTTGAGCACTTCTACAGTAACGAGATGCAAGGCATCAGGTGATAGCGAGCCGATACCGCGATTGTGCGTGCGATCGCGCTCGAAGTAGGGAAAGAACCACGCTTGATCGCGCACGAAGTGCCAGGCCCAGTGGAGCTGAGTACCGATCGCGTCCGGTACGATGGCCGGTGCATAGTGAGCTAACAAGTTGGTGCGCTCGGCGGGTGTGAACATCCCGATGCCGTCGAGCACGATGCGCCGGACGCGCTGTGGTGCAGCGATCGCCATTTCCACAGCGATGTGTGCCCCTGTGTGGCTCCCGTACAAGTCGACTACGCCAACGCCCAGTTCATCCATCAAACGAATGTTGGCACCAGCGTAATAGGCAATGTCGGGTTCTGACAGTGCAGGTGCTGCCGAGTCGCCATTGCCGAGTGTGTCGGGAGCGAAGACAGCGCGCGTGGCGGCAAACTCGGCAATCAGCCCTGTAAGTGTTGCGGAAGAGGCCGGCGATGCGTGCAGCATCCATAGCACTGGGCGCTCCGTGCGCGCGGCTCCGGCACGCCGTAAGTGCACTTGGCCTTCAGCGATTCGCGCAAAGGCCCGCTCGATAGTGACTGCGCTCGAACTCATCGAATTACGTTTAGCATGGCGCCGTCACGCGAGGGCCTTGCCAAACAACTCCAACATGCGCGCCCACGCCGCTTGTGCTTGCTCGGGGTTGTAGCGCGTGGTCATGTCGGGCGTGCACCAACCGTGCTTCGTGCCCGCGTACACCGCAATTTCGGCTGCGAGGCCTGCTTGATCGAATGCGGTGCGCAGCGTGGCCTTGGCGCCGGGCTCTTTCGCGTCGTCGTCTTCGGCGATCGCCACCATGGCCTGCGCTCGCATCGTGGGAATCAACAAATGCGGACTGTTAGGTTTGTCGGTGACGAGCCCACCCGCATGAAACGCGGCGATGGCACCGATGCGCTCGGGCGCCGCAGCAGCCGACAAAAACGCGAACCGGCCGCCCATGCAATACCCCATCACGCCGATCTTGCGGCGCGTATCGACGCGCGATTGCTGGTCGAGAAAGGCTACAAAGGCTTTGGAGTCGCTCGCGATCTTGTCGCCGTCGAGCGCTTTCGATAACTGCGAAATGCGTTCGCGAGCGGCGGCGTCGTCAAGATTGGCCTCGCGCACAATGGGGGCCTTCGCACCGCGATAGTACTGATTGATGACGAGGACACTGTAGCCCGCCGATGCCAAGCGACGCGCGAGTTGTTCGTACGCCGGGCGTAGGCTCATGAAGTCCGGCCACAGCATCACGCCTGGATATCTGCCGCGCCGCGGGTGCACGAAAAAGCAGTCGGCGGTGCCGTCGGGTGTCGGCACATCAACGGTGGACTCCATCGTCGGCGCCGCTTCGGCCACTCGCGGCAGCGCGGCTACGGCTGCGGCACTCAACGCCGAAAGATTGAAATCACGGCGCGACATAGCGAGTGTGCGGCGCGCTCGGGCTTCGGCGAGTAGGGTGTCTTTGGTGCACATAGCGATTCCTCGACGCGGTTCAAAGCTGTGCCACAGTCTGCATCAGCCCGTCTGAGAAAACTACCGGCAGACGCGCGAGCAGGGGTCGATCGTGTTCGACATCGAGCACGCCTAACAAGCCCTCACGAACCCTGGCGGCAGGCGGTACCGATTTCTCGATCG
>CAYUIT010000062.1:0-16534 GCA_964444835.1 uncultured Steroidobacteraceae bacterium | reverse complement strand
CGAGGATACTCCTCCGCGGCAGTGACTGATACGATCTTGCATCGCATGCCCGACTACATGCACGACAATTGCCGGCAGTTTGCACATGCACCTGTCAACTTCCGCCGTGTGCCGGTGGTTACTACCTCGAATCCGTTCATCGCGCCCGATGTTCCGGCTGCAAGCGAGGGCATGGTCGTGATTCGCTTTGCGAATCCGCAAGGGGGTCGACTTCCACGGCATGTTGTCGATGATCCATGGCTCGTTGCTGACGCACGCCAGCGCCCTGTGGTGCGCGGCGGGAAGAGGGAACTCGCGATGCAGCTGAGCTTCACGCCATTCAGCCGGCGCATGAGGGAGCGCCGCAAGCGCGTACTCGGTGCGCTTTGAGCTACGAAATCGTTAGTTTCGATCTCGATGGGACGCTCGTCGACACTGCTAACGAGATCGCAGAGGCGGCGAATCGCGTGCTCGAGGCGCACGGGATTGCGCGCCAATCCGTGTCTGAGATCACGACGTGTATTGGCCACGGCACGCGCGAGCTGATCCTGCAGCTGTTCAATCGAGCGGCGCAGGACGACCCCTCGCTCACCTCTGCCGTCACACAGGCGCAGTTGTTCGCGAGCATGGACGAACACTATGCGGCAACGACGGGCACCTGCGCGGTGCCCTACGATGGGGTTTTCGAAGCCCTGCAGCGTTTGCATCAGGACGGTGTCAAACTCGCGTGTGTCACTAACAAGGAGCTGCGGCACGCTCGCCGCGTGTTGCGCGTAACCGGGCTCGAGCCGTACTTCGAGCTCGCGATTGGCGGCGACACATTGCCTTACAAGAAGCCGCATCCCACCGTTTTGCAGCATGTGCTGGAGCGTTTGGGTGGGCGCGCGGGAAGTGCAGCGCACATCGGCGACTCGCATATCGATGTGCAGGCGGCGCGCAATGCGGGCGTTGCAGCGTGGGCCGTCCCGTATGGCTACAACGGTGGTGTTGCGATTGCTGTAGCGCGTCCTGATCGTATCTTCCCGAGCATCTTGCAAATGGCGGAGCACGTGCTCGAACGACGCGCCGCGCGCTCGCAATCAAGATCGCGGGTCGATGAACGCGCCTAGCGCTCGATAACGCGCCGCTCGATCATCCAGCTCGACGAACGTGCCATCGTTGCTGATCCGGAGGATGAAATCTGTTTCGGCGGATGGGCATGCGGGGAGACCCGGTGGCGCGAGCTTGCGGTCGTAGGCGAAGGCGACCCAATAGCGCATGGTCAAGTCAGAAACACGTGCATCCCGCGCTGTCGTCGGTGAGCGTGCATGATTGAGAGTGCCAAAGACGTAGGCGGATTCGCTACCGTGCGGCGCTGCTGAGTAGCGATCGCGCATGCCGTCTGGGAGGGCGGCGAAGCGGTAGCGATACGTGGGATGTCCGTGACTGCGATGGAGCTGCGCAATGCTCCATGCGTGGGCGGCGAAACTAAAGTCGGATGCGAGTTGATCGGCCAATGCTTGTGCACCGCCATACAACGGCACGAGGCTTGCCTCCTGCTCGGCTGAGAGAAACGGCGCAATGAATTTGGCAATGACGGGCCGCAGTTCTGGCATGCGATCCAGCGGCGTCTCTAAATCGGTTGCACCGATGAGTAGGGGTACAGGCGCGACGCGCCCGGCACGAAAGGCGACCCATAGATCGTCTGGCAGCACTTTGCCGTCGCGAACGAAGTTAGCGCCTTCGAAGCCGTGCGCGCGCAGCTTCCGAACTTGGTCGGTTGTTAGGGCACGTAGCGCGCGCGTGTCTTGTGCTTCGAGGCCGGCAGCTGCCATCGCAGCGAGTCCGGAAGCCTCAGCCGACAAGCGGCCGTCCGGTGCCGTTTCGGTCAGGCGTGCCCACGGCCCCCGCCAATAACCTGACTGCGAGATCGCGCCGGAAAACAGGCCTTTCGCCTCCGGTGCGACGAGCAGTGCGAGGACTGACGCTGCGCCCGCCGATTGGCCGAAGATCGTCACGCGGCGTGGATCGCCACCGAACGCAGCGATGTTCCGTTGTACCCATCGCAGTGCAGCGATCTGATCCATCAATCCATAGTTTGCAAGCCTTCCCTGATCGGCCGCCTCGCGAGTGAGTGCAGGGTGCCCAAAGATTCCGAACCACCCGAGTCGGTAGTTGATGGACACCAGGACGACGCCGCGCTTGGCAAACTCGGTACCGTCGTGAATCGGTTGTGAGCCTGCGCCTTGGGTAAAAGCGCCGCCGTGGATCCAGACCATGACGGGGAGGTTACGAGCGTGGTTGTTAGGACGCCAGATATTGAGATACAAGCAATCTTCCGCTTGCGGGGCGCCCAAGTCCTCGGCCGGGAGGAGGCCGCTTTCCTGGATGCAAGCGTTGCCGTAAGCCGCCGCAGCGCGTGTGCCGCGCCAGCGTGCAACCGGTTGCGGTGCGCGCCAGCGGAGCGCGCCTACAGGCGCCGCAGCGTAAGGAATACCTTTGAACGTGATCACTTCGCCGGCAACCGAACCCTCGAGCTTGCCTGACTCGATGCGTACCGAGCGATTGTGATCTGCGGCGCTGAGCGCCGGCAATGCCAGCAGGACTAACAATCCAAGTAAGCAACGCGTGACGCTCATGCCAATGCTCCGCTGAGACAAGCAGACTGCTGGCAGTATTGCAGTCTTGACGTCGTGCGGCGGGTGGAGCGACCCATCGTCCGCATGGTGGAAGCGCAGTTTGGTATTCGCGAGGTTTCGGCAGACAATGGCGTGGGTTGCAAACGAGGTGCCTCACCGATGCCAACACCGGGATACAGCGGAACGCCGCTCGCGAAAAAGCTCGGCATCGCTGCAGACGCGCGTGTGTATACATTCGCGGCGCCTGCGAATTATGCGGAGCTGCTGGCCCCATTACCGCAGGGCGTCAAGTTCGACAAGAAAGTCACGCCATCGACGTCGCTTGCGCATGTGTTCGTGACACAGTCGAAAGACCTCGCGCAGCAGCTCAAAGCGCTGCGCAAGCAACTGAGCCCGTCCAGCGCGCTGTGGATCTCGTGGCCCAAGAAAGCCTCGCGTGTCGCAACCGACATCACCGAAGATACGATTCGTGCGCTCGCATTGCCGCTTGGCTTTGTCGATATCAAGGTGTGTGCCGTCACAGAGGTGTGGTCGGGATTGAAGCTCGTCGTCCGGAAGGAGTTGCGGTGACACAGAGTGAGCTAGCAACTTGATCATCCCCACGTTGGAAACGGCTCGCCTCACTTTGGTCGCCCCGCATCGCGACTGTGAGTCTGCGTATTTGCGCTTCTACACGGACGAAGCGGCGTCGCGCGCTTACGGCGGCCCGCTGACGCCCAGCGCAGCGTGCATGCGCTTGGCTGCTGACTTGGGGCATTGGCATCTGCATGGCTTTGGCGTGTGGGCAGTCGTGAACCGCGCGGACGGTGCGGTTGTCGGCACCTGCGGCTATTGGCAAGGCAAGGGGTGGCCGCGTGAGCTCACATGGTGGTTGTTGCCAGAGATGCGTGGTCGCGGTTTCGCTCATGAAGCGTCAGTCGCCGTGCTCCGGCATGCCTACGACTCGTTTGGCTGGGAACGTGTCGAGACCTACATGAACGATTCGAACGATTCGGCGCGCGCATTAGTACAGAGACTCGGCGGGCATAAGTTTGGCCGCCAGCGATTTCCCGATGGACTCGATCGCGACGTGTATTGGATACAGCGTCCCGTCGATGCCGCACACGCGTCGCGATGAACGAGCCGCAGCGCATCGAAGCACCGAATGAAGCCGATATCGATCGGATCGCGCGCCAGCTCCTGCATGCGGAATCGGTGGTCCACGCGGCGCTGGGTCAGCCCCTAACAGGTGACCTGACGGATCTACAACTGCTGCAGCAGACGTTGGACGCCAATGTGATCGAGCGCGAGGCCACCTACACACTGCAAGCGCTCGGCATTGCGTTTGGCAAGGTGTTCGTCAACCACAATGAGGACTTCGATTGGTGGATGGTCGAGGATGAGTATGGCCGCGACCCTGCCGTGCGTTTCCAGATGACGTCGCTGTTAGTGTTCCCACAAACCATGATTTCGAAGCGGATCGAAGACGGCGAACCGGTCGACGTCGTGGAATTGTACGAGGGCTTGCTGGCAAAGCTCGATACGCTGCGTCAGGAGATCGGTCCAGGTGAGTGACCGGGCCATGCAATTTGTGGAGTGCAACTTTGATCGGCACGCGGAACCGATACTCGAGATATTGAATGATGCGATTGTCAATTCGACCGCGCTGTTCGACTACGAACCGCGCACGCTCGATTCCATGGTGTTGTGGTTTCGCACGAAAGAGGCGCACCACTTTCCGGTGATGGGTCTCGAGAGCGAGAGTGGTGAACTGCTCGGCTTCGCGAGCTACGGCACTTTTCGCAATTGGCCGGCATACAAGTACACGGTGGAGCATTCCGTTTATGTTCACGCTGCGCATCGTTCTCGAGGCATCGGGCGTCGCTTGTTGCAGCGGTTGATTCAGGAGGCTGAGACACAGGGGTATCACACGTTGGTGGGTGGCATCGAGACTAGCAACACAGCGAGCATTGCCTTACATGAGTCACTCGGATTCGTGCACGCAGGCACGATCCGGCAAGCGGGCTTCAAATTCGGTCGTTGGCTTGATGTGTCCTTCTACCAACTGTTGCTGCGCACGCCGTTGGAGCCGTCATGACCCTGCATGGCGCGGTTTTCTCGCCAGCGCTCTACCGTTGATCGGGATGCCCCGATAGCCGTGCTCCCGCAGTGCTCGCACCGTCACCCCGACGAATGCGATTAAGACGACTGTCAGCAATGACGTAGGCATTGGCGGGGCCTCCGTGAAACCGAGAACAACGATGCGGTGGGTACCGGATCGTCGCAATTACCTGCTCGGTAATCGCCGCTGCTATGCTGGGCGCCCAGCATGAAACGGGGGCTTTATGCAGCGTGTGACGGGTATTGGCGGAATTTTTTTCCGAGCGAAAGATCCAGTGGCGCTCCGCGCGTGGTACCAACGACATTTGGGGATCGACGTCCAGGAGTGGGGTGGCACTGTATTTCTATGGGCCGACGCGGCTGGAAATCCTATGAAGGGTACGACGGTGTGGTCGATCGGCTCGGACACTACTTACTATGAGCCGAGCAAAGCGACCTTCATGATCAACTACCGAGTTGCCGACCTCGCTGCGCTGCTGACGGCGTTGCGCGCAGAAGGTTGCCAAGTCATGGATAAAGTGGACGACTCGGAGTACGGCAAGTTTGGTTGGGTGATTGACCCCGAAGGCAACAAAGTGGAGCTTTGGCAGCCACCGCCGGGGCAGTAGTTAGGGGTCGATTGCCTCAAGCCTGCCGGTAGTAGTCGCGCATCGGGTAGCCGCGTGCATAGGCGGCAAAGAGGACGGCTGCCAGAAACGCAAATCCGGCGAAAAAGAACATCAGGAACGCGTTCTCGCTCAGGCCCGTGCCGGCGATGAGCGCTTGCGCGCTGTCGTTGCGGATGAGGGCGTTCGTGACCAGTACCCACACGTTGCCAAACGTGATGGCGAGGAACCAAAAACTCATGATGACGCCCTTCATCGACGGTGGAGCTTGGCTGTAGGCGAACTCCAGGCCCGTCGCGGACACCAGCACCTCCCCGAACGTGAGTAGGGCGTATGGCGCAATCTGCCACGCGAGCGACACTGCGCTGCCGCCATCGATCGCGAGCTGAATCATCCCCGCGACCACCCAAGCGAGGCCCGAGAACGCGATGCCGAATCCCATACGGCGCAAGGCCGTGACTTTAAAGCCAGCGCGGTCGAGCAGCGGATACAGCACGAGATTGTTGAACGGCACTAACAACATGACGAGCAGAGGGTTGAGTGCCTGCATTTGCCCCGCCTCTTTGACGAGCCAACTCGGCCACCACGCTGCATCGTGCGGCACGATCATCGTCTTGCCCTGCAGCACCCACGTCGACGCCTTCTGGTCGAACAGCGACCAGAATGGGCTGACGATTGCAAACACGATCATGATTCGTAGTACGGCGCGCACACTGTCGAGCGCTTCATCGGGGTGGGCGCCGCGTGCGGCTGCGAGTTGCATCGATGTGCCGATGCCGCCGAACAACAAGATTGCGCCAAGTGCGAGGCAGAATGAGATCACGAAGCCAAAGTCGCGCGGCCACCAAGACGGCTTTATGGCCCATCCGAGCAACATGCCGACTGCTAACAACACACCAAGCAAGGCGAGGCCGGAGCCCGTACCAAGGCGGCCGCTCGTGCCGCCACGCAGTGCAGATAGTGCA
The DNA here is from genome assembly GCA_964444835.1 of uncultured Steroidobacteraceae bacterium. Lineage (GTDB taxonomy): Bacteria > Pseudomonadota > Gammaproteobacteria > Steroidobacterales > Steroidobacteraceae > CADEED01. Next base: position 10,267 of record CAYUIT010000062.1, on the reverse strand, counting down.
ACGCGCAGAAAAGAATGAGGGTCGGATGGGCTGGGTGGAACTTGCACGTACCGATGCCGCCCCATCCAAAAAATCACCGTTGCGATAAACATCAACGCGCCAGGGATGCCAAAGGCGACGGCGGGACCGAAGTCACGCAGGAAGATGGGCATCAGTAGCGAGGCGAAGAACGAACCGAAGTTGATCGTCCAGTAAAATGCGTCGTAGACAACCTTGGCGAGATGTTTATTCGACTGATCGAACTGGTCGCCGACGAACGCTGATGCCAACGGCTTGATGCCGCCGGAACCGAGCGCAATCAGGAAAAGCCCGGTGTAGAACCCGGTACGGTTGTCCTCGAACAGTGCGAGGCAGGCGTGCCCGGCGCAGTACAGTAGGGAGAGCCAGAGGATCGTGCGGTACTTGCCGAAGAAGCGATCTGCTAACCACCCGCCCAGCAGCGGGAAAAAGTACACGCCGATGACGAAGCTATGGAACACCTCCTTGGCCATGCCTTGGCGTTCAGACTCTGGCAAATAGGCCAAGATGATGCTGCTAACCAGGAACTGCACCAGGATGTTGCGCATCCCGTAGAAGCTGAACCGCTCGCACGCTTCATTGCCGATAATGTACGGAATCTGGCGAGGCATGCTCGCGATCGTCTGTTGGGAATTAGCCGGCATTTCTCGTGACATTGGCGGTGCTTACTCGGTCGCGAAGCGGGTGGGGTCGCGCGCTAGCGGCGCTCTAGAATTGGTCGGGGTGTTTGGCCATGTCAGCGCGGAAGTGCGCCTTGATGAGCGGCAGATCCTTTTCAATATCGCCAGTCGGAAAGAACGGCGCATTTAGGATGATGTGACGATTGGGAAAATCGAAAGCCACGGGAACGATCGGCACTTGTGCGCCGACGGCCACGTGGTAAAAGCCGCGCTTCCATTCGGCCACCTTTTTGCGTGTGCCTTCCGGTGTGATCATCAACATCATGCGGTCACGCTTCGCAAACTCTTCAATATAGCTCTGCACGAGATTGGCGGCGCGACTGCGATCGATCGGTGCGGCACCGAAATGCAATGCGAGGGCGCGCCAGGGGCCCTTGATCGCAGACTCTTTAACGAGCCACACGGTTTCGATACACAGTGCGAAATAGGCCATGGCGCCGTGGAAGAAATCCCAGTTCGACGTGTGCGGCGCAACGATCATCACGAATTTTGGCAAATTCGGCATGTTGCCGACGATGCGCCAGCCTGTCAGCCGCATCATGGTGACGCCAAATGCCCGACGCCACCGGCTCGCCACTTGCGGCGTCAGGGGCGGAACCATAGGGAAGCCCACGGACGGCGTCGAGGTTGCGGGCATGTTTGTTGTCATGATTCGATGCCGCTCCGATACATTGCCCATCTTACTCGATCTGGAGACTCGTGCGATGCGCTTGTTAGCCTCGGTGCCGCAGAATAGCCGCTGCTCGCGTGGCGTGTTCGCACTGTGTTGCGGTGTTCGCGGGCTGTTGCTGCTGCTGTGTGGCGCGCCGCTCACCGCCGCTGAGCGTGACACGCCGACGCCGTTGACGATCGGTGACTCCTTCGTGTTGCAGTCGGTGGCGCTCGCTGAGCCTCGCCGCATCAATGTGTATTTGCCGCCGGGTTATGCGGCGGGCAGCACAGCGCTACCTGTCTTGTACATGTTGGATGGCGGAATCGCCGAGGATTTTCTGCATATCGCGGGGCTCGTCCAAGTGTCTGTCGGGAATGGCACGATGCGCCCGTTCATACTCGTCGGCATTGAGAACACAGAGCGGCGTCGTGATTTGACGGGTCCGACGGAGGATCCGGAGGATCGCAAGATCGCGCCGCGCGTGGGCGGCTCGGCTGCGTTCAGACGCTTTTTGCGTACGGAGCTCAAGTCCGAGATCCAGAAGCGGTACCGCGTAACGGCCGAGAGTGCGCTCGTCGGTGAGTCACTCGCTGGGCTCTTCGTCATCGAGACGCTGTCCGTCGAGCCGGAATTGTTCGATACCTATATCGCGTTCGACCCGAGCCTTTGGTGGAACCGCGAGCGCTTGTTGCGTTCGGCGGTCGAATCGGTCGTGAGGCCTGCACTTGCGGGCCGATCCTTGTTCATCGGCACCAGCAGTCAAGCCGAGCTTGGCGATGCCGGACGTCGCTTCTGTGCTGCGCTGGCCGCGCCACCCATCCCGCGTTTCCAGCTCCGTTGTGAGTCGTTTCCCGAGGAGACGCACGCAACGTTGTTCCATCCAGCCGCGCTCGCGGCATTCCGTCAGCTGTTCGCGCCGCCGCCTGCGCGCTGAGGCGTGCGCCGCGCTATTCTCTCGGCATGGCTGCCGTTGGTGCGAGTGATTCGGGATTGGAGGCTGCGCAGAGTCGCGAACTGTTGCACACGTTGTCGGTGTTGCTCGGTCACGATCGCGTGCTCGTGTCGGCGGAATCCACTCGGCCCTATGAATGCGATGCGCTCACGCTCTTCAAACAGCAACCTTTGGCGGTGGTGCTGCCGGCCAACGAAGCTGAGATCATCGCGATCTTGCAGGCGTGCCATGCGGCGCGCGTTCCCGTCGTGCCGCGTGGCGCCGGTACAGGGCTCTCAGGCGGCGCCACACCGCACGGCGCCGGGATCTTGTTGTCGTTAGCCAAGCTGAATCAGATCGTTCGTGTCGATCCGCTCGCGCGCTTGGCGGTGGTGCAGCCAGGGGTGCGCAATCTCGCAATCTCGGAAGCGGCTGCGCCCTATGGTCTCTACTACGCACCCGACCCATCGAGCCAAGTTGCTTGCACGATCGGTGGCAACGTCGCCGAGAACTCCGGTGGCGTACATTGCCTGAAGTACGGCCTCACAGTGCATAACGTGATGCGTGTGCGCGCCGTCACGATGGCGGGAGAGGTGATCGAATTTGGCGGTCACGCACTCGACGCGCCTGGGCTCGACTTGTTAGCCCTGATGATTGGCTCAGAAGGCATGCTGGCAGTCGTCACCGAAGTCACGGTGAAATTGGTGCCAGTACCGCGACTCGCGCGCTGCATCTTGGCAAGCTTCGCCGATGTGGCACAGGCGGGAGACGCTGTCGCTGCGATGATTGCGGCGGGCATCATCCCGGCTGGTCTCGAGATGCTCGATCAAGCGGCGACGCGTTTGGTGGAGCCATACGCGAAGGCAGGCTACGACGTCGATGCAGCCGCAGTGTTGCTGTGCGAGTCCGATGGCACACCGGAGGAAGTGGCGGAGGAGATTGAGCGCATGTCGGTCGTGCTGCGCACGGCACATGCGACGCGGATTCAAGTGTCGGCCACCGAGCTCGAGCGCCAACGATTTTGGGCGGGTCGCAAGAATGCGTTTCCGGCGGCGGGCCGCGCGTCACCTGCTTACTACTGCATGGACGGCACGATTCCGCGCAAGCACTTGGGTGCCATGCTGAAAACGATCCAGGCGCTCGAGCACAAGTATGGGCTCGCCTGTCCCAACGTCTTTCATGCGGGTGATGGTAATTTGCATCCGCTCATCATGTTCGATGACTCCGATCCCGATTCGGTGGCGCGCGCCGAGGCGTTTGGTGCCGAGATTCTGGCAGAGAGCGTGCGTGTCGGCGGCACGATCACGGGTGAGCACGGTGTGGGGGTCGAGAAAATCGATTCGATGTGCGTGCAGTTCGACGACGCGACGCTCGCGGCGTTCTTCGCCGTCAAGCGCGCGTTCGATCCGCGTGAGCTGCTGAATCCGGGCAAGGCCGTCCCGACTTTGCATCGCTGTGCCGAACTCGGTGGTATGCGTATTCGGGGCGGCGCGCTCCCTTTTCCCGAGTTGCCGCGATTCTGATGGACGCAGTCGTTAGTGAATGGAGCGAGCGTGTGCGTGCGGCAGCCTTGTCAGGCACGCCACTGCGCATTCGCGGCGGCGATACGAAGCGCTTCTACGGGAATCCCACGACGGGCGAAGAGCTCGACATCCGCGCGTATCGCGGGATTGTGAGCTACGAGCCGAGTGAGCTCGTGATCACCGTGCGGGCTGGAACGCCGTTGCGCGAAGTCGAAGAACTGCTCGCCGATCAGCGCCAAGTCTTGGCATTCGAGCCGCCGCATTTCGGTATGGCGGCGACGGTCGGCGGATGTGTTGCAGCGGGGCTTGCCGGACCGCGCCGCGCTGCAATGGGGCCTGTGAGTGGCGCGGTGCGGGATCATGTGCTCGGTATGCAGTTGTTAGACGGTAGAGGCAAACTACTGAAATTCGGCGGCACTGTGATGAAGAACGTTGCAGGCTACGACATGGCGCGTGCACTGGTCGGGTCGCATGGAATACTAGGCGTCATCGTCGAGGTGTCGTTGAAAGTGCTGCCGGCGCCGCTGCTCGAGACAACTCTCGAGTTTCGTCTCTCACAAGCGGAGGCACTGCGCAAGCTCAATGAGTGGGGCGGTCAGCCTTGGCCGATCTCCGCATCGGCGTGGCACGATGATGGTTTGCGCGTACGTCTATCCGGATCGAAAGCGGCGGTGGAGTCGGCGTGTGCCGCGCTCGGGGGCGAGCGTGGTGAGCTTGGCGACTACTGGCGCAATGTGCGTGAGCAGACGCTGCCATTTTTCTCGACGTCGAAGCCGCTATGGCGTATTTCCGTTCCGACGACCGCGCCGCCGCTCGACATCGAGGGTGCGCCACTCATCGAGTGGGGCGGTGCGCTGCGTTGGGTGCACTCCGAGCTGCCCGCAGCGACCATCCGCGCGCAAGCGGCTGCCGTCGGCGGTCATGCCACGCTATTCCGCGGAGACGCGCGCGGCGCCGGAGTGTTTGCACCTTTGCCGCCGGCCGCGTTGGCGCTGCACCAGCGGCTCAAGGCCGAGTTCGACCCGGCGCGGCTCTTCAATCGCGGTCGCTTGTACGCGGAGCTGTAGTACGGTGCAAACGCAAATCGCCGATTTCTTGCGAGGCACGCCGGAGGGTAACGAGGCCCACGAGATCCTCAGTAAGTGCGTGCACTGTGGATTTTGCACGGCGACCTGCCCAACCTATCAGTTGTTAGGTGATGAACTCGACGGGCCGCGAGGCCGCATCTATCTGATCAAGAGCATCGCCGAGGGCGAGGCGCCGACCGAAGAGACGCGGACACATCTCGATCGCTGCCTCACTTGCCGAGCGTGTGAGCCGGCTTGTCCGTCGGGGGTCGAGTATGGGCGCCTCGCCGATCTGGGTCGCAAGTGGGTCGACGAACGGGCCCCGCGGCCGGTTCATGCACGCGCGACTCGCAGCGTGTTGCGCGCGGTGCTGAGCCGACCGCGGGTGTTTGCAGCGCTCGTCGCCGTCGGTCGGGTGTTTGCGTTCCTGTTGCCGCAAACGCTACGCGCGCAGCTCGCGCAGTCTCGCGTGTCATTCGCGCTGCCGAGAACGCAGCACGCACGCAAGATGCTGTTGCTAACAGGATGTGTGCAACCCGGGCTGGCGCCCAGCATCCACCTCGCGACCGTGCGTGTCTTGGATGCGCTCGGCGTGCAAGTCGTCACAACGGCGGAGAGCGGTTGCTGCGGGGCGATCCGGCATCATCTGAGTGACCCGGAAGGCGCCTTGGACAATGCGCGGCGCAACATCGATGCCTGGTGGCCCGCAATCGAAGCGGGAGCTGAAGCGATTGTCATGAACGCGTCAGGTTGTGGCGCGATGGTGCGCGAATACGGGCATCTGTTGCGCCATGATCCGCAGTACGCCGCGAAGGCGGCGCGAGTGACCGAGCTCACGCGAGATCTCGTGGAGGTGGTGGCGCCGGCGTCGGAGCACCTGCGGGCTCAGCTTCGCGTCATGGAGCGCGCGCGCATCGCGTTCCATCCTCCTTGCACCTTGCAGCACGCGCAGCGACTGCGCGGCCAGGTGGAAGGCTTACTCGTCGCCTTGCAAGGTAATCTTGTGCCGTTTCCCGATGCGCATCTGTGCTGCGGTTCAGCGGGGACGTACTCGCTGCTGCAATCGGAGATCGCAAGCGAGTTACGGGATCGCAAGCTCGCCGCCCTCGACAGCGCGAGCCCGAGCGAGATTCTGTCGGCCAATATCGGCTGCATCATGCATTTGCGAGCCGCGTCCAAAGTGCCGGTCCGGCATTGGGTCGAGTGGTTAGCGGAGCGATTGCCATGAACTCGGAGCGCGATGCGCATCTACCCTGGGGTCGCAGTCTTGCCGTGTGGTTGCTGATCATTTTTGCGGAGTCGGTTCACGGCGTGCTGCGCACACTGTACTTAGCACCGATCCTGGGTGATTTTCGCGCCCGCCAGATCAGTGTATTCACCGCATCGTTGATCATTTTCGCGATCACCTACGCGACGATTCGTTGGATCGCGCCCGCGCGGCGCGCGCATCTGTGGACGATCGGCGTCATCTGGGTGTTGTTGACGGTTGCATTCGAGTTCACGCTCGGCCGATTCATCCTCGAGCTCGATTGGGCGCGTCTCTTCAGCGACTACGACTTGCGGCACGGTGGGTTGATGGGCTTCGGCCTGCTGGCGATGGGCCTCACACCACTCGTCGCGGCCAAGTTGCGGCGGCTCGCGACATGACGCGGCACGCGTTCTGCGTGTGGCTTCTGCTCTGCGCGCTATGTGCAGCGGCGCACGTGGCGCACGCCGCGCCGCCGCCAGTTCGCAGTGGCGACATCATTTTTCATACCTCACGCTCAGCGCAGTCGGCCGCCGTTCAAGCCGCGACGCGTTCGCAGTACAGCCACATGGGTCTGATCTGGATTCGTGACGGCCAACCGTTCGTCATTGAAGCCGTGAGCACGGTACGAACGACGCCGCTTGCGCGTTGGATCGCACGCGGCGAGGGTGGTCGCTATGTCGTCAAGCGCTTGCGCGATGCCGACCGAGTCTTGACGCGGGCCGCGCTCGCCAAGCTACAAGCGGCGTATCAGCCGATGCTCGGCAAGCCCTACGACCTAACGTTCGAGTGGTCTGATGAGCGAGTCTATTGCTCCGAGCTGGTTTGGAAGGCCTATCAGCGAGCGCTCGGGATTCAAGTCGGGCGCCTCGATCGGGTGCGCGATTTCAATCTCTCGCATCCGGCCGTTCGTGCCAAAATGCGCGAGCGCTATGGTGATCGCATCCCGCTCGATGAGCCGGTGATCTCGCCTGGCGTGATGTTCGATTCGCCATTGCTCGTGACTGTGACTGCACATTGATGATCGCCACCGTGCACGCCCTAGGTACCGCATGCTACTGACGGACGTCGACTACATGCGGCGCGCGCTCACGCTGGCGCAGGCAGCCCGTGCGCGCGGCGAAGTACCGGTCGGCGCCGTGTTGGTGCGCAGTCACGAGATCATCGCGGAAGCGGCTAACTGTCCGATCGCGCACCACGATCCCACGGCACATGCCGAGATCGAAGCGCTGCGGGAAGGTGGTCGTCGACTCGCGAGCTACCGACTCGCTGACACCACGCTCTACGTCACCCTCGAGCCGTGCGTGATGTGTGCCTCGGCCATCATTCACGCCCGTGTCAAACGTGTGGTGTTTGGTGCTTGGGATCCGAAAGCCGGCGCTGCGGGCAGCACCTGCGATGTCTTCCGTATGCCGGCGATGAATCATCGCGTGGATGTTTTTGGCGGCGTTCTCGCCGCGGAGTGTGGGGCGGTCTTGAGTGAGTTCTTTGCGGCGCGCCGCGCCAGTGAAAGTAGTTAGTATGAAGCGAGTGCAGATTGGCGTCATGCTGGGCGTTTGCGCCATTGCGCCGCTCGTGCAGGCCGAGACGCGTGAAGAGGCAGCGATTCGCGCCCACATGGCGCTGCTCGCGGACGATGCGCTCGAAGGTCGTTTGACGGGTTCGCGCGGTTATGATCTTGCGGCGAAATACGTCGCGGCTCAGTTCGCCGGTGTCGGGCTCGAGCCGTTTGCCGGTAACGGCACTTGGTTTCAAAGTGTGCCGCTCGTCGAGGGGCAGCGCATTCCGCTCGCTGCGTCGCTTGTGTTCGAAGGGCCGGGTGGTCGATTCGAAGCGAAGCCCGGCGAGGATTTCGTTGCGAACCCGAGCTATCACTCGACCGATGCGACTGTCACCGCCGAGGTCGTTTTCGTGGGGTATGGCGTGTCGGCGCCCGAACTCGGCTACGACGATTTCGCGAATGGCCCGAGCCTCGAAGGCAAAGTTGCCGTCGTGTTATCGGGCGCTCCGCCCACGTTCGCGAGCTCACATCGGGCATACCACAGTTCAGGTCTCGTCAAGGCTGCGCTGCTCGCCGATCGCGGTGTCGCGGGTGTTTTGTCGGTGCGCACACCGATCGACGAAAAGCGCACCTCGTGGGACCGCGTGTTGCAGCAGTCGTGGGTAACCGGCATGCGCTGGCTCGACGCGCAAGGCCAGCCAGTCAACAGCGATACGCGCATTGGTGCAACGATCAATCGGACTGCCGCTGAGCACATGTTCCAGGCGGGCGGTCGCGACCTCGCCGCCGCATTTGCAGCAGCCGAGGCCTCCAAGCCGCAAGCGTTCGCTCTGCCGGTGCGTGTCACGTTGACGACTAAGACGGCGTTACGGCAATTGACGAGTTCGAATGTGGTGGGCGTATTGCGTGGGTCGGATCCCAAGTTGCGCGACGAGTACATCGTGTTTACCGCCCACCTCGATCACATTGGGCGCGGGGCGACGGTGGGAACCGATTCGGTCTACAACGGTGCGCTCGACAATGCCTCCGGTGTCGCAATCATGATCGAGACAGCCCGTATGCTTGCTAACAGCTCGCGGCGACCGAAGCGCTCGATCATCTTCGCTGCCGTGACGGGCGAGGAGAAGGGCTTGTTAGGCGCGGAGTACTTCGTCGCGCATCCGCCGGTGCCGGCTTCTCAGCTAGTCGCCAACATCAACATGGATATGCCCGTGGCGCTCACCGATCTCGCCGAATTCGTCGCGTACGGCGCTGAGCATTCTTCCTTGGGCCCGATCGCTGCGCGAGCCGTCGCGGCTGAGGGGCGCAAACTCGCGCCCGATCCGAATCCCGAGGAGGTTATCTTCGTGCGTAGCGATCAGTATGCGTTCGTGCGAGCCGGGATTCCTGCGCTCTACATCGACAACGCTGTGAAGTCGATGGATCCCGCGGTCGACGGCGCGGCGCTCGTCCGCGATTTTCTCCGCACTCGCTATCACCAGCCGAATGACGATTTGGCGCAACCGATCCACTACGCCACGCTGGCGAGGCTTGCGCGCATCAACGCGCGAATCGCGCGCGAGGTGGGTAATTCGCGCATGCCACCGACATGGAACAAAGGCGACTTCTTCGGCCGGACCTTTGGTCCGCAGCGCATGGCGCGCTAGCGCAGTACTAACGAGTCTCGGCTGACGCTGCCGGCTCGCGTTCGATCGATTCCAGGAGCGTTGCGAACTGGAATACGCGTTCGACGAGTTGCGCTGTCTCTTCACCGCGTGCATAGCCGAGTGCGAAGCGCGTGTGCCAGTTCGGATCGGACAAGCGCGGCAAGTTCTCGCGGACATGCGACCAGCGGTCGGGATTCTGGCCCCGCATGTCCGTGATGACACGCGCGTTCTCGAGATGGCCGAGCCCGATGTTGTAGGCCGCGAGCGCGAGCCAGGTGCGGTCGGGATCGGTGATGCGTTTCGGAATCTTGCGCTTCATGAGCGCGAGGTAATGGGCGCCGCCCAGGATGTTCTGCTGCGGATCAAGAGGGTCGGTGACACGCATCTTGGCGGCTGTCTCCGGCATCAACATCATGATCCCTTGCGCGCCGGCCGGAGATTGCGCGCGACGCAACCAACGCGACTCTTGGTATCCCAGCGCAGCCAAGAGCTTCCAGTCGAAGCCCGTCTCCCGCGCTGCGGCCTCAAAATACGGTCGGAGCGCGGGCAGGCGCGTGCGGACATGCTGGCGAAAGTCGGCCGCCATGCGGGCTGACAGGCGAGCCTGTTTGGCTGGCGCCACGATGGGTTCGGTCGCCGGGTTGGCCGTCGGGCCGTTCTGCGCTGCCGCCGCCGACGTGATCAGCACGGAAATGGCCACCGACACGGCTCCAGCCGTGCAGGGGGTAGGGCGCTTGCGCATCCCGCCTCACATCTTCGGAATAGGTTCGGCTAGAATACGCGCCGCTTTGCAGCCGGTGCGGAACTATGTCTAATTTCGCTCCGTTCGACGCGCCGCATCAAAAGGCGTCCATTCAAGGCGTGCGGAGAGGTACCGAAGCGGTCATAACGGCGCCGATTCGAAATCGGATGGTCCGGTAAAACGGGCACGTGGGTTCGAATCCCACCCTCTCCGCCATTTCTACGCAGTGCAGTTCTCACCGGTGGGATGAGAACCCACGTG